>JAUXUD010000034.1 GCA_030680835.1 Bacteroidota bacterium | reverse complement strand
TTATGGGTCAACCCATAATTTTTGAACGTAATGACATCCAAATGAAGTGCTTGTTTTTCAAACACATACAAAAGATGTCATTGGTAGCTTGCCGAAGGAACCTATTTATTAGCGCGTGTTTTCAAATCTTTCAAAGCCTTTAAATCTTTTGCATTGCATTTGCATTTATCCGGACGTGAACTTTCAAAATACATTAGTTCGCTGTTGGCTGCGCTTATTACCAGCTTATTGCAATATTTTTCGTCTTTGGAATAATAATAATACAACAAGGTATTGTCCTGCCATTTAATGGCTTTATAAATATCATCAATATCAACTTCCTCTGCATCCCCGTCAAACAAAGTCATGGCATCCAGCTTACTTCCTTTCAAATCCAACTGTCCGGTTTCAATCAATAATTTTTTATCGAGCAGCAAGCTTTTATCGCTCGGATATTTATTCATCATCCGGGTGGGATTAATATCGCTGTTACTTTTAGCCTGAACCGCGTAATTAAAATAATTATTCAGTAATTGAACAGCCCGGGTCATTTCACTTTCCCAGTCACTGGTATCAATTCGATTGCTGCAATACGCATAGGCGAGTAAATTATCATGCACCACCCTTCTGCTAAATTTTTTTGTAATCACCAGCCCGTTAAAATCTTCCTCGCAGCTTGCCAGTTTTGCCTTGTTTTTTGATCCCTTCGATTTGCTGAAATACATAAAAGCGTAATCCCCTTTTTTGTATTTGTACATTGAAGTGTCTTCAGCAAATTCAAAAGCAGTAAATGTCCAATACCTTTCTACAGCCGCAGCAATAGAAAAAGTATAAGCACTATCCGGAAATAAAACCACGATTAATTTTGTGTCTTTAAATTTTTCCAAATCATCCTTTTTTTTAAAATTACCAAATTGGGCGAAAACATTGAATCCCAAAAAATACAAACAACTCAACAATGCTAGTTTTTTCATTTGATAAATAATTTATGTAAGGTGAAGTATATCTTATTAAAATGGTAATTTTTTCGAAATTTACAACTCTATTTGTATTTATAACGCAATCATACAAAAAAAAAGGCAGTTTGAAAATCAAACCGCCTTTTTAGATAAAATCTATATAAAAAACCCAAAAGGAAACAATGAACTTATCAGATAAAGGTTAATCGCAGCTAAATTGAATCTAAACCATAAATTTTACCATAAATATACAGTTCCTGTCTCAGTGCTCTTCTGGCAACAAAAATCCGGGTTTTTACAGTCCCGATGGGAATATGAAGGATTTCGGCTATTTCGTGGTATTTAAACCCTTTGAAATTCATGGTAAACGGCTTGCTTAAATTAAGGGGTAACTTATTGATAGCCTTTTCAATATCCTGCCTGATGAACTTTTGCTCTCCCTCGTTTTTAATCAGGGGTGAAACCATATCCAGAAAGTAATCATTATCGGTCTGGTCAATAAAAGTGTTCTTTTTCACCAATCTCCGGTAGTTATTGATGAAGGTATTCTTCATAATGGTATATAACCACCCTTTTAAATTGGTGCCCGCCTCAAACTTATGCTGGTAGGTAAACGCTTTTAACATCGTATCCTGAACCAAATCATTCGAATCTTCAACATTCCGGGTAAGCTTGTATGCATAGTGTTTTAAAGGTTTTGATTCCTTTTGAACCTTATTTTTAAATTCTATTGAAGTCATTTTTGTTTAACTTTTTAATATAATTGTTAAACAAAGGTAACACACTTATTTTTAAACTTCCAAATTAAATTTGTTTTTCCGAGTTGTATTAAATTTATAATTTGAACCTAAGAGTATTACCTTTACCGCCGCAATGGAAATAGCCGTATCAAGAAAAGCTCATTTTAATGCGGCCCACCGGCTGCATGTAAAAGAGTGGGATGACGAAAAAAACAAGGCCTTTTTCGGAAATTGCAACAACCTGAATTATCATGGCCACAACTATGATTTAATTGTAACTGTTTCCGGCGAAATAGACCCTGTGAGTGGTTTTTTAATCGACATGAAGGTATTGGGTGCAATCATACACGAGGAGATTGAGAACAGGTTTGACCATAAAAACTTAAACATGGATTGTGAAGCGTTTAAGGAATTAAATCCAACAGCTGAAAATATTGCAGTGGTAATCTGGAATTTTTTAAGAAACAGGTTGGAAAAGCATTTAAAATTGAAAGTGATTCTTTATGAAACAGAAAGAAACTTCGTTGAATACAACGGAAATTAAAAACCTTCTTCTCGGTGACCGGGGGGATGAACATGAGGGTTTTTCAATGGAAACACCACTTCGCGAAGATGCTTTTGCACTCGACGATGAATTAAAGGTTGAACTGATTGAAAAACACTTTAAGGAAATTATGCTCATTTTGGGTCTCGACCTGAATGATGACAGCCTGAAAGGTACACCCAAACGTGTGGCCAAAATGTACGTTATGGAGATGTTTAAGGGGCTTGATCCAAAAAATGCACCTCATGCCAAGTTATTTGAAAACAAATACAACTATAAAAACATGCTTATTGAAAAGAATATTTCTTTTCATAGTGTTTGCGAACACCATTTTGTTCCCATTATTGGGAAGGCTCATGTGGCATATATTCCAAACGGACAGGTTGTAGGATTGTCGAAACTCAACCGCATTGTGCGTTATTTTGCTCAAAGACCCCAGGTACAGGAACGCATGACTATACAAATAGCCAATATGCTCAAAGAGGTATTACATACCGAAGATGTAGCAGTAATTATTGAAGCCGATCACCTGTGTGTTGCCATGCGTGGCGTTCAGGACTTAACCAGTAGCACCATAACTGCAGAATATACCGGAAAGTTTATGGATATGAAAACCCGGGAAGAACTGCAAAGAATGATTGTGATGGAGAAATAGCAAGCTATTAGCTGCTGGCCACTGGCTAATGGCTAAAAGCCTTTCCTTTAATGATCGTTTGCTCCACCATATCTACGCCAAAACTATAGGGCATATAGGCAAGTGAAGGCATTTCTCTGGTGATGATTACACTGCCCAGTTTTCCTTTTGTTATTGAACCCAGTGATTTGCTTAACTCCAATGCATAGGCACCATTAATGGTACATGCGTTAATGGCTTCTTCAGGCGTTAATTTCATTTGCGAACAGGCCAGTGAAACAACAAATCCCATTCGACCGCTTGGTGTACTTCCCGGATTGTAGTCGCTGGCTAAACAAACTGCCAAACCGGCATCAATCATTTTGCGAAAAGGAGCATAAGGTATTCCCAAAAAGAAGGAGCATCCGGGTAACGCAACCGGCATGGTTTGGCTGTTTAACAGACAGGCAATTTCTTCATCGCCGGTATATTCCAAATGATCTACACTTAATGCATTGTTATTTACTGCAGTTTGTACCCCACCGGTATACCCCAATTCATTCCCATGAATTTTGGCTTTCAAACCATAGGTTTTGGCTGCTTTCAACAACAAATCCGTTTCTTTAATATTAAAAAAGCCCTGATCACAAAACACATCCATATAATCTGCAAGTTTTTCTTTGGCAATATCCGGTAACATTTCATTAATAATTAAATCAATATAACCCATGTGATTTTGCTTGTATGCTGCCGGAAAAGCGTGTGCTCCAAGAAATGTGGCCTTTATGGGTATTGGAGAAACTTCCTTTAACCTTCTAATAACCCGAAGCATTTTCAACTCATCATCCACCGTTAAGCCATAACCACTTTTAATTTCTATCGCACCGGTTCCGTATGCAATTACTTCATTCAATCTTTTTAATGCATTTTCAAACAATTCATCTTCATGCATTGCCTGTAATTTTCTTGCAGAATTTAAAATCCCGCCTCCGGCTTCTGCAATCTCTTCATATGTTTTTCCCTTAATCCGCATTACAAATTCATCTTCCCTTGTGTTGGCAAAAACCAGATGCGTATGCGAATCAATAAAACAGGGCAATACAAATTTTCCACTACAATCGATTGAAGAAAGGCCATGGTCTAAGGTCCATTGACTATCGACTTCTTCCATACTCCCGTAATCGGCAATCAGTCCGTCTTTGATGAGCAACCAGGCATTTTCAATAGTATCCAGTTCGGCCATTTCGGCTCCCGCTTTTTTAAGCCTGCCACTTTCATCAATTCCACAAAGTGATTTTATATTCTTAAGAAGTAAGGAATGCATATAGTACTCAAATTAAGGGAATATTTGTTGTCCAAACAAATCCTTAATTCGCGTCCTGCAAAAACCTCGTAATTTTTTCGGATTCTTCCTGGGTTAAATTGGTTCTTACGCGCATATGCATTGCAATTACGTCCCACTGGGCATCATTGTATTCTTCCGGATCGGGAGAATAATGGCAACGCGAACAATTCTCGCTCCATAATACAGATCCGGTTTTCTCTTTAATCGCTAAAGAAGTTTTGCAGCTATCAAAAATCATGAGTATTAGCGAAAGCAAGAAGGCGGTTTGAATAAAATATTTTAATGTTTTCATTACGTTTTTCTCAATTAAAATCCGGTTACAAATCTTACTAAATATATTTCTCCTGTGGTGCCGTCTGCGTAATTGGTAAATTCATATGCCACCCGCAAACCTGTACTTACACTTAACCAATATGCCAAACCAATATCAGTTCGTGTAGTAAGTCCGCCCCATAAGGCCTCCTTTGCAAAATTGGCTGAATTATACCTTCCGAGCAATTCTACTTTTTTAAGATATTTATTTTTTATCAGAGCGGGTCGCAATGAAATCCTCACATAATAAATATCGCTTGTATTGTCAAAGCTATAGGCTGTTCCCAGTTCATTCAGATAGCTTGCCTTATCCACATCCAAATAATTTATCTGGCCTTTAATATTGAGTAAAGTTTTCATCGGAATAATGGCTTTCTGGTAAGAGATATCTGCTGAAAAAGCCCTAGCCAAAATATCTTTATAAACAGATTTTGCATCTCCGGCCTTACTGTAATTAACCGAACCTCCTATCTCAAGCGAAGAGTTTGAAAAGGGCAAATAACCCACGCGGCAACCTATGGCTTTGTTTGTATTGTTGTCAAAAAAGTTTTCATATTCAATTGCCCCGGCAAGTTTGGGTTCATGCAACCCATCATTTAACCGGGCTCCGTTGGTTACATATAAATCGTAATTCATTTTCGCATCCCCTACCTGAAATCCGCCTCTGATATCAATACCCATTTCGGAACCTACAGGACCTATATTGGGTGCATCCTCCAAATGCCTGAACCCAAGCGGTGTATTGGGCAATCTTTCTATAAACGGTGCTTCAAACCTTTCAGTATAGGTGCCAAAGGGGGTAAGTATCTTTCCCATGCCAATTGTTATATACTTGTTATAAATATACGAAAGTTTTGCGTACTCAACTACCGTGGTAATACGTCCGCTATCGGTATTGAATTCAACCTGACTTTCAAAAAATAGTTTGTCGGTCAGCTTCCAGATCATTGTGGGACTGAAACCAATCCGGGTAAAATTGGTTTTTACATCACTTCTGGGTGAAATACAAAAATCTGAATAGGCATATCCGATAATAACACTTTTGGTTACAACTGAAGCACCATGTGTACTTACTGTTTTGCGTTGTTCTTCCTGGGCTTTTAATGCCGGTGACACCGCACATAAAATAAACAAGGCACAGAGTTTAATCCGGTTTCTGAATCTTTGTGAATGTTGTAGTTTTTTCATTTCTTTTTCGGTTTACGGTTTTCTTTTTTAGCTAGGTTTTCTTTTTGAATATCACGAATAAAAGCAACGAGTTGCCATCGTTCTTCATCTTTTAACTTTGTAATGTATTCTGGCATTGGTTTTCTTCCATTAGTAATCTTCCAGTAGATAGAACCGTCACTCTCATTTAATGTAAACGGATCATTTAAATCACCGGGAGGTATTGACAAACCAAAGCCCGACTCCCCATCTCCCCTGCCCTTTTCGCCGTGGCAAACAATACAATGTGCCAGGTATATTTTTTGTCCGGCTTTAATAAAATCCGGTTCGTATATTTTTACATGTGTTAAAGTATCGGCCCATTTAGGGGCATACCAGGGATTTTCAAGTGAATTACTTTTTTTCTTATTGGTTGAATGAAAAGAAAACAACAAAAGCAAAAAAGGCATTAGTAAAATTGTATTACGGAAATAGTTATTATTTAATGCCATGATTGTCAATGCAATTTTATAACAAAAATCCTAATCCCCTTTCTGATAAATTATGATATTAGTCAAGTGCACTTCCAAAATATCGTTAAATCCACAGTAACTGATTTTTGTCAATTTTAAATCTACCTAATATCATTTAAATTGATGATTTATGTCAATAAAACGGTCAATATTCTATCTATAAATTTGTTCTTGTTATAACATCAATTGTTAAAACATTATCAGTTCCAACAATTTTATCATTTAATAAACCATCCTATTATGAATGATGATCTAAATAAATCAAGGAGGAATTTTATTAAAAAAGCGAGTCTCGCAGCAGGCATTACATTAGCTGCCGGAGCAATTGGGATAGAAAAATTTCTTTCCGCTAAAAGTGTACCCAAAAAAAAGACTTTGGTTCTAACTCCTGATGGCAAAGTTTACCAGGCAAATTGTGGTGAACTCAAAGAATTTAATCCTCCACCGGTTTCTAACCTTGAAGCACGCAAAGGAATTCCGAACAAAAAATTTGTTATGGTAATTGACGAAGCTAAATGTGATGGTTGCAAGGCGTGTACTGAAGCTTGCCAGTCTATGCATTTTATTGAATCTGACCGCGAATGGATTAAGGTATTTAAGATGCAGGATTCGGAAAGCACTTCACCATACTTTTTCCCAAAACCATGCTTCCATTGTGACAATCCTCCCTGTACTAAAGTATGTCCGGTTAATGCAACATTCAAACGTCAGGATGGAATAGTACTTATTGATAATGAGCGCTGTATTGGTTGCCGTTCCTGTATGGTTGCCTGCCCATATTCTACCCGCTTCTTCAACTGGAGCCATCCTAAAGCCGATCAGATTGCTGAAACTGGCAATATGCAATATTCACCTGAACTCAGTCTGCCACGCAGAATGGGAACAGTTGAAAAATGTGATTTCTGCCCCGACATGATTCGAAAAGGCTTGTTACCCGCTTGTGTAAGTGGTTGCGCAATGGATGCCATTTATTTTGGAGACCAGAATGAAGATGCCGTTACAAACGCCTCGGGAGTTACAGTTAAGTTTAGCCAGTTACTCGAAGATAATGCCGGTTACCGCCACTTGGAAGATTTAGGAACAGAACCAAGGGTATATTACTTGCCTCCGAAAAATAGAAAATACCCCAAACCCGACATGAACGCTTCAGGTAAAGAATTAAATCAAACGGAAATGAAAATGGGAGATATGCGAATGTCTGAATAAATCAAGCAAAAAGAAAACTATTTAATAAACAGGATATGATAAACGAAAAATATGATCTGAAAAAAGAGATAGAAATTGTTCGTGAAGATTGTCTCCGACCAACCAGAAGATGGGGCCGGTCTACTCAAATCTGGATTGGTTGTTTACTAATTATGATTGGCTGGGGGATTTATTGTTACATCCACCAACTCAGACAAGGCTTAGGAGTTACAGCCATGCGTAATTATGTTTCCTGGGGTTTATACATTTCAACTTTTGTATTTTTTATTGGGATCAGTCACTCAGGGACACTTGTGTCCGCAATTCTGCGAATAACAAAACAAGAATGGAGAAGACCCATTACACGCTCAGCAGAGTTACTCACTTTTGTTTCCCTGCTTTTTGGTGGAATCATGCCCATCATTGATTTGGGTCGGCCCGACCGTCTGGTAAATCTGGTAATTTTTGGCCGGGTACAATCTCCATTGATGTGGGATATTATTTCCATCTGCACCTATTTTGTAGGTAGTTCCGTGTTTTTGTTTCTGCCTATGATCCCTGATATCGCGCTTTGCAGAGACCGGTTAACAGTTTGCGAAACGCGTTTTGATAAATTCAGAAAATGGCTTTATACAAAAATGGCAATAGGCTGGAAGGGAACAAAAACACAATGGCATTTACTTGAAAAAAGCATGACCATTATGACCATTATTATTATTCCGGTAGCTGTTTCGGTGCATACGGTGGTTAGTTATATTTTCGCCATGACTTTACGTCCGGGTTGGGATAGTACCGTATTTGGCCCCTATTTTGTGGCAGGAGCGCTATACTCCGGTTCAGCAGGTGTGATTTTAGGAATGGCTGCATTCCGTAAACTATATCACCTTGAAAAGTATATTACCAAAAGACATTTCGACCTGATGGGACGAATTGTGCTGGCACTTACACTTATTTACGCCTATTTAAACCTGAATGAATATTGGATTCCTGCGTACAAAATGGCTACCAGTGAAGGGCATTTATTGGAGGATTTATTTTATGGAAGTTATTCAAAACTATTCTGGACACTTCAATTCGGCACTGTGCTGTTACCTATTCTTATTTTATCGATACCAAAAGGAAGAACCGTATTAATGATTTCTATTACCTGCATAATTATAGTTATCGGTGCCTGGGTAAAAAGATATGTGATTGTTGTACCAACACTTTTACATCCATTCATGCCAATTCAAGAAGTTCCAAAAGATTGGTCAACCTATTTTCCTAACTGGGTGGAATTTTCCATAACAGGAGCATGTCTGGCTGGTATTTTTCTTGTTATTACCCTCTTTTCAAAACTTTTCCCAATGATGGCTATATGGGAAGTTGAGGAAGGGTTACTTATTGAACACGACAGACAGTTGGCTATAGATATCAGGTTGAAAAGAGAAGCCAGCGAGAGAGTTATAAACATAGAAAAACTCAATGGCGAAAAAGTAAGTACCGAAGTAGAGCCTATAAAACCAACAGTTATTACTAGTTAAATAATACAAAGATGAAAAGTATAATTATCAACAGGTATTTTCTTAAAAAATTAGGCTTCACAATTGCAGTATCAAGCATACTCTTCAATATTTCAACAGCGCAGATAACTGAAAAAAGGACTACCACTATCCAATTGTCTTTTTACAAAAAAGCCAACATCAGCAAAACAATCGTGGGTACTGTTAAGGCAAAAAACGAAGAAGGAAAATTTCTTCCCGCAATAAATGCGAAAGTTAATTTTTACTTAGTGAATAATAATGCGCAAACATTTCTTAAAGCTGCATATACAAACAAGGCAGGTAAAGCAAATATTATTCTGCCTGAAAATTTACCTTTAGATACGGGGCACTGTTTCACCATTGCTGCCAAAATTGAAAACGATAAAGTGTTTGAAGACGCTGTTGAAGAACTTCGTTATAAGGAAGCAAATCTTGAGCTTAAACTTGCTCCCTATGATACATCCAGAATAGCAAAAGCGGTATTAAAGACAATCGGTAAAAACGGAGAAGTAATACCGGTTCAGGATGTTGAAATCAAGTTTTACGTAAAGCGCCTGTTTGGTTTCATGCCAGCAGCAGAAGATTATACGCTTGCTACTGATGAAAATGGAGAAGCATCTTTCACCTATCCAAAAGATATCATGGGTGACACTGCAGGTATATTAACTGTGGTGGCAAGAATTGATGATAATGAGCTATTCGGAAATATGGAATACCAGGCTGTTACCGCATGGGGCACTGTCCTTTTGAAAGAGAAGGAACCTTTTCCACGCGCACTCTGGGAGCCATACGCACCATTGCCGCTTATTATTACTATAGCCGTACTCTTTGGCGGGGTATGGTTTACCTATCTAATTATTTTTTATAGCCTTTATAAAATCAAAAAAGAAAAAAGTGATGAACAGATAGAATTTGAAGCCATCATTAAACAATAAAGAATTCATTCGTTAAAGCAATCAGAAATTATGAAAAAAATTTTTAATACAATAGTAATAGTTGTTACCCTGATAATTGTGAGTGCAATTTTAATGAGCAACAAAACGGGATCGGTTGCAGAATACTGCGGCGATCCTGCAGGCGGTTATCAAAATTGCACATTTTGTCATAACGACGGGTCTGCCACATTTGAGGCAGGCATGATAAGCTCCAACATTCCGGCATCAGGATATATTGGAGACAGTATTTATACAATTACCGCTACGATCAACTCAAGCGGTACTACGAAATTTGGCTTTGAAATCTCACCCCAGGATTCTGTTGGGAACCTCCGTGGCGTTATGACCATTGGAGGTTCCGACATGCAGTTAGTTGCTGGTTCAAATGGAAAATATATTACGCATACTTTAAGTGGCAATACAGGTAGTAGTACCAGATCATGGACATTTACCTGGAAAGCCCCTACCGCAGGGACTGGAAATGTAACTTTTTATGGGGCATTTAATGCCGCAGATGGTGATAATACCGATCAGGGTGATTATATTTTACTTTCTAGGCTGATGGTGAAAGATGCGTCTATTATCAGTGCTTTAACTGCTACCTTCACACAATCAAATGGTTGTTATAATGCTAATAACGGAACTGCATCCGTTACTCCCGTTGGTGGAACTGCCCCGTTTACCTATAAATGGTCCAATTCGGCCGGAATAATTCCAAATTCAACAAATCAAACAATGAGTGGTTTATCACCTGATACCTATTCCTGTATGATTAAGGATTCACGTCAGCCTACACCCGATTCATGTGTTATAACTATTGTAATCACCAATCCGCCTACTCTTATCGCAACATTAGGTTCAACAACCCATGTTCTTTGTCGTGGTGGAAATACGGGTGCCGCTACCATTAATGCCAGCGGGGGAACCGGAAGTAAAACTTTTTCATGGTCACCTACAGGTGGAAATGCCGCCAGTGCAACAGGTCTTTTAGCAGGGAATTATAACGTTACAGTAACCGACGCAAACAATTGCTCTACTGCCGTTAATATTTCAATAACAGAACCCACCTCTGCCTTAGCCGTTTCACCAACTTCCTCAGCAGGAACAGTAATAGCAAATGCTTCCGGAGGAACACCCCCTTATACTTATTCATGGTCACCTGGTGGAGGCACTTCCGACACCATTTCAGGTCTGAGTTCAGGTACTTACACAGTTACAGTTACTGATAAAAATGGATGTACTGTATCAAAATCGGTGGATGTTGTATCTAGCGGTATTTCTATAAACAAGCGATACAATTCGCCTATAAAAATATACCCCAACCCAAATTATGGAAGCTTTTCGGTTGAAATAAATACTCCTGTTAATCAATTTTATTTAATAAATATAGTCAATAGCATAGGTGAAGTTTTGTTTAGTCATTCGGTTGAACTTAATGCAGGAAGTAATTTTTTTTCGATAGATCACTGCAACTTAAATGATGGATTATACTTTATTCAATTTATATCAAATAAAGGAATGGAAAACATCCCATTTATTATCACCCTTTAAAACAGCGTACCTTACCATTTATAAAAAATAATACAGATTAATTAAACAATTTAAAAAACAAAGTAAATTATGAAAACTTTAAACCTTATCAAATTGATGACATTTCCGATATTAATCGGATTAATGCTTTGTCTTTCTTATTGTAAGAAGGAGACAAAAATAGTAAAGGAAATTATTCATGACACTACAATTGTTACCATACGTGACACCATTAACCGTTACTTAACTGTATTGGTGCACGACACCATTAAAGGTAAGGCAATTATTGGAAATATAACCTATCCTGACCCGGTTGGCACACCTGCTATAGCCAGCGGGGCAGTAGTTATGCTATATATGGGTTCAGCACAAGACCCTGCCAAATTAGTAGCCATGACTTTTGCTGATGCAACAGGTAACTATAAATTCCCCTACCTGCTTCCCAATGCTTATTTTATTTTTTCAAAATATAATACAGATAATCAAAATTACAAGATGTTAAGCGGGCTCAATGGGGTTAACTTTGCATCCATTCCAGGCTATGCTGTGACCCTGGGCACTACTGATTTAACTCAGAATATAACGCTTGTAAATTATGCTGCTACGGGCAATATCAAAATTTCCCTTGATACCAGTGTCAACCTGTTTAGAAAAGTTACTCTGGATAAGGCTCACAGCAGAATTGCTTTTGAAACAGAATATGGCCCAGCAAGCCAGGGAGCATTGTTTCCAGGGTTCTTTGGTTCGCCTTCAGGAATACCATCGCAAACTGCTTTTAATCTAACCAAGTTTGCTTTTGACGAAGCGAATCCGTCAAACACAGTAATTGAAGGTTATGTATTACTGCATGAACGCACAACAGGCGAAGATGGTAGAGATGCCCTGGGACAATGTGGCTCAAAAGCATTATTAATAGATACTGCCGGAATGGGTGGAGCTATTGCCCGGCCCGAAACCGATACCTGCAAACTTATAAGCACTTCGGTAGTAAAATACGGTAAAGGATATATGTGCCGTGCAATATTAAGAGGTTTTCTAATGCATAAAGGACCCGGCAATAATGATCCTATTTGCCCAACCTGTCCGGCAGACACAGTTTTTGGCTTTACCGGCCCGTTTGATGTTCCGAGAGATTTTCCTGTTAACATGTATTTTGAATTTGGAGGAAAGCAATATGTTGCCGGTACCAACTGGTATTATTTATTCCCGTTTGAAGGTACGTTTACTTTCAATAAAAGAACCATGAATATCAATCATGCTTCTATTGGAGACAACATTAAAGTATCCTGTCATGTAAATATAAGAGGAGCCAGTAAAACTCCATTTTAAACATAAAGAATGTAATTTCAGCATCCCGGTATATAATGCCGGGATGTTATTTTTCAAATAGTGGTATTGACTTATCCATATTTAAAATGAAAGAACTACGATCCTTTTTTTACAAAATTCCTATAAGCATGACTTGTCGTTTATCAACCGGAAACATTAGGCTAAATAACTATTTTATCCCGATTCAGATATCTATAATACTTCTTTTATTTTCATCAGGTTGCAAAAATACGTGCCAGCAAAAGGCTGAAAATGGGGAAGGATATATTACTTATAAAATTTCGTATGCTGAAGATAATCCCTATAAAAATAACCGCTTTCTTCCGGGCGAAACAACGCTCGTTTTTAAAGGAATCAAAGCAAGTTTCTTTACTTCCGGTATGGGGATTATACATATGGTGAACCTGTTGGATAATGAACATAAAAAATATACATCACTCCTTATAAACAGTTTTGGAGATAACTATGCTTTCACCGAAGTTCCTGAAGACATTATCAAACAGGAAAACGATCCAAAATACACATTTGAATTAACTGAAGAAAAAAAGATAATTGCCGGTTTGGTGTGCAACAAAGCAATTGTGAAGGACATTACCAACAAAAGCAAATTCGACATTTACTGCTACAAAAAAATGAAAGTAATTCTTGGCAGCAGTCCGTATAAGGACTTTAATTATCTGTTAATGGAATACAAGGATACCAGGTTTGGTTTACCCATGCAATTGCTGGCTACCAAAGCCAACTTAAGTCCGGTTGACACAATCCTCTTGAATTTGGAAGAACGTGGAGAGTATAATTGGGTTGACAGGAAAACATTTTTATCTGTAATAAACCACCTGAAATTTCCAGGGTGACGGGTAATATGTACTTTTTGATGTGAAAAAAATAGTAAAAAATGAAAACTTATTTTGTATTTCCACCTTGGTTTGATTGTTTCCCCGCTTTAAGCAATAGGAAAATTAGTGCTTTTTTATATTTCATGATAATATCATTTTTTTTCGGTTGTTCACATCCAAACAGGGATGAAGAAAGCAAAGAACGAAATTTTGTTTTGAAAAATAATATTAAAAAAATAACAGAATACCTAACGATTATAAATCCCGGAGAAATGCAGCTAAAAGAGCAAATTAACCATGAAAAATTGTATGACGATAATGGATTTAAAATAAAAGAAATTATTTATAATGATGATGGAGTTATTGAAAATATTATTTCATTAAATTATGATAAAAAAGGAAACTTGATTTTTAGGAAAGCAGTTAAACCCGATAGCAGCATATCATATAGTGATGCAAGGATATTTGATGCCCATAGCAATAAAACAGATTATTATTTTTACAATCCGGATGGTAGTGTTTTGTATAAGAAGGCGGCCAAATATGACAACTATGGAAGATTGACTGAAAGCAGAATGTACCATGACGGAGTTTTAAAAGCGGTAAACAAATACACTTACCAGGACATGCAAATGCTTGAAAATGAGGAATGCGACTCAGCCGGTAATTTCAGGCACAAGTGGCTATATAAATTTGATGAATTTGGAAATCTGACTGAAGAAGCTCAGTATAATGTCAACAATTATTGTACCATGAAGAATTTATACGAATTCAACATGGCCAGACAATTGGTTAAGGAAATTAAATATATCGGGGCATATATTCAATACAGGGCAAGCTATCAATATAACGGGAATGGCCTATTAGATGCTAAAATCGAGTATTCAACCAATGGTAAAATTTCAGCCAGATACAGGTATCAATATGGTATTAAAAAAAATATATAATATAAAACCGGTCATATTAACAATTGATAAATTAATTTAATCTTAAGCAAATAAATATTATGAAAAACGTATTCAAAAAAAACAAGTATTCTATTTCTGTCATAGTGATCTTGACGGCCATAGTAGCAGGACTATCAAATTGCACAAAACACGACCAGGTGATTAACCCAAATGTATCACCTGTTATTCTACAAGACGGTATTCTTACCTCATTGGTTGGAACGGCTACGCTACAGGCCATAGGCGGGACTGCATGGGACGGAACAATCGAATCTGTATGGAATAACGCCCCAAAATTAACGGTACATGCCGTGGTTCCTGACCCAGGAAACGGTGCATTTCCAGGCGGTTTCATTGGTACCAGTACAGATATTATTATGCGTTCATTATACGATGCAAACAATATCTACTTACTTATTGAATGGAACTGTTCACAAAAAAATGTGAAAAGTGCACAATGGTATTATAATCCTGTAACAAAGCGCTGGGCTCAGGAAATAGGTACTCCTGTCATTGATAAGGATGGAATAATAACCAGACCCCCTTTTATACAGGACCAATTTGTAATCATGTTTGATATTGCCAATTCCACCCCTGCTTTTGCTGCTAATTCATGCTATGGTGCCTGCCACGTTCTTCCTACACCCGGTGCCGAAGCCGTAATGTATACCAATGGACCAACCGAAAAACTAGATTGCTGGCGTGCCCGCATGCTTCAGGTAGTGAATATGAATCAGGCTAATGATACTTATATAGATTGGGGTGGTGGTCTTAATAATGCCAACCAGGTTCACAACGATGTTCAGGTAAATACCACTGATGGCGGAGGCAACAACAGACAAACCATTAAAATTACAGGTACTAATACAAATGTAAATGTACCCGTTTGGATGAAAATAAGTGGGAGCTATTCTAACAGTACTA
This sequence comes from Bacteroidota bacterium, assembly GCA_030680835.1. Lineage (GTDB taxonomy): Bacteria > Bacteroidota > Bacteroidia > UKL13-3 > UKL13-3 > B1. The sequence continues at coordinate 4,268 of JAUXUD010000034.1, read as the reverse complement.
TACTTTCAAGCGATACTACCAATTGTGTATTTGTTTCCGCAGTTGATTCAAATGGCATTATTTCCTATGCCGCAGCACGGGGAGGCACAGTAACAGGCACGATTGACCCGCGCAGTACAGGACCAAATGGTACCGATTTCCAGCAAGTTGGAAAAGGTGATGGCCCTTTATGTATTCCCGGCAGTTTGGTGGCACCCTATACGGGCAGCCGTGGTAATGTTACCGCTAACGCTTACTTTACAGGAACAGGATGGAGATTGTTGTTAAAACGCGCTTTGAACACCAATGACGTGTATAAACAAGACGTTGATTTTTCTTCTCTCAGTGATCAATCATTTGGTGTTGGTGTAATGTTTAACGGCGCAGATAATCAGCACGCAGTAGCAGCCGGTTTGAAGCTGGTCTTTAAAAAGTAAGGATAATTAATTTTTTCATTATGAAAAAAATAATAAGAATAAGGCTTTCACTTGGGGCGGTGTTAATCACTGTTATCATGAGCTGTGAAAAAAACAATACGCTTTATATTAAGCCCAGGCCAGTGGCTGTTACCTTTTCGGTTTCTTTAAGCAAAGACCTGGTACCCATCTTCACCAAAAGCTGCGCATTAAACGGTTGCCATCCAAGTGGAGGAAAAGCCCCAGATCTATCAGCCGACAATGCGTACAATTCATTAATAAATGGGAAGTTTATTGATAAAGCAGCACCGGAAAGCAGCATCGTTTATAAACGTTTAACAGGTTCGTTAACACCCGCAATGCCCATGGGTGCACCAGCCAACCCATCCAATATCGAGGGATTGATCCTCGCCTGGATAAAACAGGGAGCAAAAAAAAATTAAATAAACCAAAACTACAATTAATAACAAGAACATGAAAAATGTAAATAAAAAGTTACTTTCTATAACCCGATATATTGGATTGTGTGTGCTCCTTTTATGTTTTGCAGGCATAAATAAACTAAGCGCACAGGATGTCCCCCCGACTCCCATACCGATAAAGCTAAAACCTGTTAAATACACCTTTGAAGATATTCTGTTAATAGATAACCAAACGATTTTAGTACCAATAAAAAACACACTGGAATTTACAATCCAGCACCGCTTCGGAATTGTGAGTAATGGATATAACGACATGTATGGAATATATGCCCCTGGAAATATCAGACTCGGTTTTAATTATGTTCCGGTAAAAAATTTAATGATTGGATTTGGAACTTGCAAAGATAAACTGCAATGGGACTTTAACATTAAATATGCACTCTTCACACAATCGGAAGAAGGTGGCTGGCCCGTAAGTTTAAGCTATTTTGGAAATGCTGTTATTGACACCCGGGGAAAAGAAAATTTTGTGAGAAAAGCAGATCGCTATACTTATTTTCATCAGCTCATGATCGCAAGAAAAGTAACTGAAAAATTTTCAATACAGGCCGCTGGTAGTCTTTCTCATTTCAATAATGTTGAAAGCTACTTAAACTCCGAAGGTATTGTGAGCCCAAAAATGAATAATGAGCACTTTGCCTTAGAATTCATGGGCCGCTATAAGATTACTGAATTAATAGGAATCATGGTTAATTATGACCAACCGCTAACCCAGCACACGCTCAATAATCCACATCCAAACATGAGTTTTGGTATTGATTTCGGAACAAAAGGACACTCATTTCAGATTTTTGCCGGTAACTTTGGTAATATACTACCGCAAAATAACAATTTCTATAACCAGAATGATTATACAAAAGGGCAGTTCCTGATTGGGTTTAATATTACCCGAAAATGGCATTTATAGCACACGATAGTTTAATAAAATAAAACAATAAACAATAAACCATTAAACATATGAAAAATAAAATTTTATTGATCCTAACTGTATTTTCAGTATGCATGATAGGGGCATCCTTTAAAATAATGCAAAAACCTTCCAAACCATGGGTTGTTCCCGAAAAATACCTGAAAATGGTTAATCCGGTTAAAGCCGATGCCAAATCCATCAATTCGGGGAAAGCCTTGTTTATTAAGAATTGCCAGGATTGTCATGGCAAAAAAGGATTGGGAGATGGTAGCAAAGTACCGGATTTAAAATCAATACCCCCTGATATGACTAATGCCGTTTTCCACGCTCAAAGCGATGGGTCAATCTTTTATAAAATATCTGAAGGGCGCGATGATATGCCACGCTCAAAAAAAGATCTCCCGGAAGATGAAGACCGGTGGAATCTGGTAAATTATGTACGTACACTTAAGAAATAATAAATAAGGTATGAACCGTGTTCAGGAATACAATATAATAGTTTAATATTCCGGCCTGTCACGATCCTTATAATTCAGTCATGTTGTTTTTATGATAAATGTCATGTTTTAGCTGCTAATATTAACTTTTGATTGATCTATTATTTATAATTTTGAGAGTCATAAAACAATTCAAATCATCTATTTACTTAAAATAAAAACAGAATGAAAATTAATATTAGAAAACGAATAATCGTAAAATCTACGTTAATGGTTTTTGCCTTCTTTTATGCAACCTTAACCTTTGCCCAACACAGTACTCCCTGGAATGTACCTGAGGCGGCCAAGCTCAAAAAAAATCCTTACCCATCAGAGGAGTTTTCATTAGACAGGGGAAAAAAATCATATAAGTTAGACTGTATACGCTGTCACGGGGCCGGAGGCAAAGGCGATGGCACCAGTTCAGGAAAACTGGAAAAAACTGTTGCGGATCTCTCTTCCGATCTGGTACAAAATCAATCCGACGGTGAACTTTACTGGAAAATATCTGAAGGGAGAAAACCAATGCCAATCGCTAAAAGAACTTTAACCGATGATCAGCGCTGGGATATTATTAATTATATACGTACATTTAAAAAGACCCAGTAATCCGAATATTTTCAATTCATTCTATATCTCTATTGCTGCACACAACAATAATTTGAGCGTGCTTTCCCTCGTGTAATTTTCACCCTTTTATAGCCGGAGTTTGCAATAAATAAAGGTGGGGTTTAATTTTTCAAATAATATCCTATTGTATTAATTTATTTGAAAAACGCTATTTCCAGAATACCATTTCAAACCAACATTCATGTTATAACTCATATTAATAATTGATGAATATCATAGGTGAATTTTCACTGAATTTAAATATTTGTGTTCAATAAAAAACGTTTTTACGGATGTTAGACACAATATTTATGGAACTCGACAAAGAGATATGGCAAATAAAACCTTTTAGAAATGTTTATCACAGAGCCGCAGTGAATTTAATTTATACAGGAAAATGGATAATAAATTATCATAGCGGAATTTTCAAAAAATATGGTCTTACACTACAGCAGTATAATATACTACGGATATTAAACGGACAATACCCAAATGCAGCCACTGTTAAACTTATTCAGGAAAGAATGCTAGATAAGATGCCGGATGCATCCCGTATCGTCGAAAATCTGAGAAAAAAAGGGTTGATTCAAAGGGACCTGAATTCAGGAGACCGCAGATCTGTTGATGTAATTATTACAAATAAGGGAATCGAACTTTTAAACACGATTGCAGAAAAAGAAAATCATGCAATGGATGAATTCCTTATTAATCTTGATCCTGAGGAAACAGAGCAGTTAAATTATTTACTGGATAAAATCAGGAATTAGCATTTTCATCTCAAAATCTTTTGAAACTTATTGGTACAAAAGAATGCCGCTGTTTAAACATATTTGTATTTTATCGAATAATTTTAAATCAATTTTCTTATAAGTGTTTCAATCATACTACGTTGAGCATGCAGAACATAATATTGCTTAATTATATACCTAAAAAAAATCCCGGCTCCTTTCGAAACCGGGATAAATTAAAACATATAAAAAATCAATAACTCCATAAACGAGTAATATTAAAACCAACCACATACCTGCTTGTTGTATAATCATTCTGGTTGTACATGTTATTATACTGAGGCACGATGTATTGGTAATTTCCCATAAATACCTGGAACTGGTGTGCACTGGTTGCCATTTCTAGTCCAAAACTGATATTGGGACGCGGGTTATTTGTTGGATGTTGTGTTAAAGGTTGATCATAATTTAGTAATAGCGAAGTATTATCTGTTATTTTAAACCTGCCCATGCACGAAAATGACAAGTGATCATTCTTCATTTTGTTTTTGATGCTTCCATCAGAAGAAACATAACCCTCTACATTGTTAAAATGTGAATAATTGCCTGATACCTGAAGCGAAAGTCTTTTGGTAATTTTCCGGGCAAGCATCAGTGAATGAAAATAG
>JAUXUD010000038.1 GCA_030680835.1 Bacteroidota bacterium | reverse complement strand
CAGATATTTCAGGAAAACAAGTATGCCGACAAGGTACTTGAAAAGGTGCTGCGTTCAAACAATCTTTGGGGTGCCCGCGACCGTGCATTTATAGCCGAAAATACATACGATATGGTGCGCTACTGGAGATTGATCAGAACGGTAGCCGAACTGGAAACACACGAATTAAACGAACAAAATTTATTTACCCTGCTGGGAACCTGGCAGGTTTTAAAAGGAGTTCAGTTACCCAAATGGGAAGAATTTGCCAATGTTGACCCTAAAAAAATTGACCATAATTACAAGCAGTTAAAAACCCAGCGAAAAATAGTGCATTCCTTGCCCGATTGGCTCGATGATCTGGGTTATACCGAACTGGGTAAGCAATGGAACAAAGAAGTGGAAGCACTCAATGTAACGGCACCAGTTGTCATCAGGGTAAATACATTAAAGACCACTAAAGCAGAATTAATAAAGAAATTACAGGAACGTGAAATTTTAACCGATGTGGTTCAGGGATGTAAAGATGCATTGGTTTTAAAACAGCGCCAGAACCTTTTTATTACTCCCGAATTTAAAGAAGGATTGTTTGAAGTGCAGGATGCATCCTCACAACTGGTAGCAGATTATTTACAGATTGTACCCGGCATGCGCATTGTGGATGCTTGTGCAGGAGCAGGGGGTAAAACCATGCATATTGCTGCCTTGTCTCAAAACAAGGGAAGAATTATTAGTCTGGATACTGAACAATGGAAACTCGATGAAGCCAAAAAACGCGCCAGAAGGGCAGGAGTGAGCAATCTTGAACTCCGATTGATTGAAGCCAAAACCATTAAAAAATTGTATGGAACCGCCGACCGTTTATTACTCGATGTTCCCTGCAGCGGATTGGGCGTACTAAAACGCAACCCCGATGCCAAATGGAAATTAAGTTTGGGATTTATAGATAAAGTACGAGCCCAGCAAAAAGAAATATTAAATGATTATTCTAAAATCTTAAAGCCAGGTGGTATTATGGTTTACGCCACATGCAGCATCCTTCCTTCAGAAAATAATATGCAGGTGGAAGCATTCTTAAAAGAGCATCCTGATTACGAATTACTCGAACAAAAAACACTCTTACCCAGCGAAACCGGCTTCGATGGTTTTTATATGGCGAGAATTAAAAGGAAAGAAGAGAATCCGGTTGTAACAAAACAAGCCGCAAGAGCGTAGAAACAGAGCGCTTTTATTCCTGCTTAGGTGCAGCACACAAAAAATAAAATATCCGCGAAAATCTGCGAAAAAATCTGCAAAAATCTCCGAGAGATTGAATGATCGAATTTCACGCAGATTCCATAATTGTTTTTTTATAATTAAGCATCCCAATATTGCTTAACATCCCCCCCGAATTGGGGATTGTTTGAGCTGGAATTAATTGCCAAATTTGAAATATATTATTAAACAAATCATAAACCAATTCTAAAAAACCAAAACTATGGCTATTCAACCCAATCAAGCTTACAACCTGACTCCCGATGGAACCAATTATCTAACCTGCCCTACCACTGATGGCGGAGGTGCAACCCTTTCGGAACTCCTTTTACCTTACAGTACCAATGCGGCTTCACAAATCTGGACAACGTATACAACGGGTTCAAATCTGAATAACATACAGCTTAAATGCAGCCCTGGCGATGGAAATGAGTACTTTTTAACAGGAAGTGGAACAGACGGGCGAGTTCTTATCGTTGTTACAACCGAGCCAACCACTACAAGCTGGAGTATTGATGCAAATGGTAAAATGACCCTAAATGGTGACTCCGTTACAGGAACTCAGTACGCGAATAAAACTGCTGCCACTCCACCCAGTCCTATTGAAAGCACCGAAGGAGTTAACTGGACTTTTAACCCTCCGATACCTGCACTTCAAACAGGCACCGATTACTTTTTAATTTCTGATTCGAATACCTACCTGGTAGGAAACGATACATCAGGTGCCAATGCAAAATTATCAGGCAAATTGCACGGAGCCGATTCTACCTGGTCAATTACCGGAACAGTGGTTGCAGGTGCGGGCACTATTAACAATGCACAAATTGTTTCTGATGATGGTTCTTATATTTATGGCATGCACAGCGATTTAACCATTCAATGTTTTCCTGTTCAAAATGCCGATTATTATTGGACCATACAGGATAACGGTGATGGAACAGCCTGGTTTTTGTGTACACATTCTGTGGATAATCATAACACAGGTTATTTGGATGCAAACGGTACAAATCCGGTGGTGCAGGTTACTAAAGGAACAGCCGGGCAGAAATGGAAGTTTAAAAAAACACTCACCAGTACAGGTGATGTTTTACCAGGTTGAGTGCATCTTTACTAAATGAAAGTATTTCAAAAATATGTTGTTATCATTTCAGGTTCGCTGATTTTTTCAGCGAACCTTTTTGCTCAATCAAGCAAGCTGGTAACCGATAGCATAATAGAGGCACTGCAAACAGATCAAAGCAAGGAATACGGTCACAGAATAACATATTGCGATTCACTCTTGTCTATTCTTGATAAAAATGCTGACTACTGCAGCTGGATAAAAACACAAACTATTAAAAGTGATTTTCAATTCAAAAAAGGAGCATACAAAGCAGCTTTATTTTCATTGAATCAGGCCTATACCAAATACCAACAAGTTTCATGCGTCAACACATCGCTTCTGCCTAAAATATATTGTGCGTATGGAAACTTATATAGCATTCTTAATGAACACAAGAAAGCCAATGATTATATACAAAAAGGTATTGACTATTGCAAAACGCATAAAATAGTTAATGAAATTCTCGTGAATTTGTATAATACCAAAGGCTATTTATATATAGAACCCGACAGCCAGTTATATTATTTTAATGAAGGGTATAAAATTGCGGTTAAAATTAACAATCTGAGGTCACAGGAACTCATATTAAGCAGCATCGGTGTGGCCTATGCCGAAGCCGGAAAAATCACAACCGCCACGCAATATATAAAACGTGCACTCAAAATAGCGTTGCAGCGCAATGCTTATGGTGTTCTGAGTGCTTTGTACAATAACCTGGCTGGATTAAGTGCAAACCATACTTTGGTTACAAACTACCTCGACTCTGCTATTTATTTTGCCCGTTTATCCGGCGATTTGTCCGACTTACAAACAGGCAAAGAAAATCGCGCTTTTTTTTATTATCAAAGCGGTGAATACCAAAAAGCTTATATTGAATTAGGCGAGTCATATGATTTAAAAGACTCGCTTTACAACAAAAATAAAATAGAAGCTTTTGCCGAAATGGAGCAAAAGTATGAATCCGAAAAAAAGAACTCGGAAATTGAACTTTTGCAACGAGAAAAAGAAATTGAACGCATCAAAGCATCCCGCAATCTGGGCATCAACTTCGGATTGGGCGGAGCTTTAATCGGAATCATTTTTGTAGCTTTTGCTTTTTACAATCAAAACAAAAAGAAACAAAAACTAAACGCACAACTTACTGTTGAAAAGCAAAAATCAGATGACCTGTTACTGAATATTTTGCCCGGAGAAATTGCGGATGAGTTGAAACAAACGGGTTTTTCAGAAGCTAAATTATACAACCACGTAACAGTTCTTTTTTCCGATTTTGTAAACTTCACCGGCATCAGCGAGCAAATGAGTCCTACTGAACTGGTGCAGGAAATACATAAAAACTTTACCGCTTTTGATACCATTATGGAAAAACACGGGGTAGAGAAAATAAAAACTATAGGTGATGCTTACCTGGCTGTGGCGGGTTTACCCAATGAGCAACCCGACCATGCCCAAAGGGTAGTGAAAGCTGCCCTGGAATTGCAGGATTTTATGGACACAAACCAGGGCAAATTTAAAATACGAATCGGCATCAACTCGGGCCCGGTGGTGGCCGGAATTGTAGGTGTGAAAAAATTCGCTTACGATATTTGGGGCGATACCGTGAACATGGCCAGCCGCATGGAAAGCAGCAGCGAGGCCGGAAAAATAAATATCAGCGGTACAACTTACGAATTGGTGAAGCATGAATTTAACTGCGAATACCGGGGCAAAATTTCGGCAAAAAACAAAGGTGAAGTGGATATGTACTTTGTTAACCGTAGCCTTCCTGACTACGCTTGAGCTTCGTCAGGCGAGGAGCGAAGGTTAGCTTTGTTAAACATAGCTTTTCTTAATCACTGTAGCCTTGCGAAGGTGATAGCCACGGTTAACTTTGTTAATACAAATTGGTTTGAAATGATTTTAAAACAATGGTGTGCGAATCCCTCTTTGTATACCAATCCAAAAACTTAATAAAAAGTTAAATCTAACCGCGCTCACTGATTGTTTCATGGTGCCATTAAAAAATTCTTACCTTTGGTAATTAATTAACTCCATAAACATGAACTTAAAAAACCTGTTTGTTTCATATTTAATTTCTGTTTATATGTTACCAGCAATTACAGCTGCCCCGATAGCGGTCACACCACTTTACGGCTATATTGAAAACAAGGGACAAATCACAGACCAGAACAATAATATTAATCTGGCCGTTAGATATTTATTTAACAGCAACGGACTAAATATACAGTTACGTGACAACGGTTTTAGTTACGATACATATACTGTTGAACGAAAAACTAAAACTATAGCAAAAAAGGAAGCAGGACAGCCGGAGAAACCTAAATTTATGGATGAGGAATTAACCATGCGTTTTCACCGGGTGGACATAGCGTTTATTGGAGCAAACATGAATCCAAAACAAGTTGCTGAAAATTCGTCAGGTTATTATTTCAATTATTACACATCCGGAACCCCTGAAGCGGGGATATTGAATGTTCGTTCGTTTGATAAAGTTACTTATAAAGATTTATACAACGGAATTGACCTCGAATTTTCGCTGGATCAGGATAAAAAGCCCAAATACAATTTTATAGTGCATGCAGGTGCCGATGCCACTCAAATAAAATGGAAATACAATGGAGCACTGAGTACAATATTAAAGGAAAACAAAATCATATTGGGTTTGCAACAAGGTAACCTGGAGGAGCATATCCCGGCGAGTTATTTATTGGATAATTACCTGCCGGTAAAAATCAGTTATATTGTTGATGAAAAAAATGTATTTGGATTTAATGTGTCAAAATATAATTTCTCACAAACATTAATTATTGACCCGGCACCCTGGGCAACTTATTTTGGCGGGAGTCAACAAGATGAAGCCTTCGGGATTGCCACAGATAGTAGTGGCAATATCTTTATCACTGGCTATACACAATCTACATCGGCCATTAGCACTTCAGGTGCTCATCAAACTACTCATGGAGGTGGTAGTTATGATGTATTTGTTGCGAAATATAATGCTTCTGGCGGATTACAATGGGCAAGTTATTATGGAGGAAGTTCTAACGAGATAGGTCGTGCAATTGCAACAGATGTAAATGGAAATGTTTACATCACAGGCTATACACAATCCACCTTAGCCATCAGTACAGTTGGGGCACATCAGAATGGTTATGCAGGAGGTATTAGTGATGCATTTGTTGTGAAATTTAATGCTGCTGGTATTCGCCAATGGGGAACTTATTACGGTGGAAGCGGGGTAGATGAAGGCGACGGAATCACTGCAGACACTTCAGGTAATGTTTTTATCAGTGGCTATACACAATCCTCATCTGCCATTAGCTCATCAGGAGCGCATCAATCAACTTTTGGAGGTGGTAATGATGCATTTGTTGTGAAATTCGATGCTTCTAGTGCCCGGCAATGGGGAACCTATTATGGTGGTAGCGGAAATGATGGTGGTTATGGAATTGCTGTTGATGCCAATGGGAATGTTTGTACCACAGGCTGGACAAACTCCACGTCGGGCATCAGCACCTCCGGGGCGCATCAATCTGCTTTAGGCGGGGGCACTAATGGAGATGCTTTTATTGTACAATTTAATTCTTCTGGCGTTCGCCAATGGGGAACCTATTGTGGAGGAAGTGGAGATGATCGTGGTTACGGAATTGTTACAGATGCCGGTGGCAATGTGTGCATTACAGGTGCTACCTATTCCGCATCTGCTATTAGCAGTTTCGGGGCCCATCAAACAACTATAGGTGGCTGGAATGATGCATTTGTTGTGAAATTTAATACTTCGGGTGTTCGTCAATGGGGAACTTATTATGGAGGTAGCGGTGGTGAATCTGCTTATGGAATTGCCACTGACGCTAGCGGTAATCTTTGTATCACAGGCTATACATCCTCCTCATCTGCCATCAGTACCTCAGGGGCCTATCAAACCGTTTATTCGGGTGTTCAAGATGTATTTTTGGTGAAATTTGATTCCATAGGTATTCGCCAATGGGGAAGCTATTTTGGCGGAAGTGGGAATGACTGGGGCACGGGTGTTGCCACAAGCATAAATGGCGATATTTGTATTACAGGTTATACAGCCTCTTCATCACTAATCAGCACGTCAGGGGCCCAGCAAACTAGTTTTGGAGGTGCTATAGACGCATATCTTGCAGTATTCACAAATATGGGAAGTTTACCCGTTCAATTAATTTCTTTTGATATTAAAACTGTAAAAGAAAATGACGATGATATAGTTCTTTGCTCCTGGTTAACGGCTTCCGAAATTAATAATAATTATTTTTCCATAGAACGGAGTAAAGACGCCGGGCATTTTGAAAGTATTGGCTTTATAAAAGGAAGTGGAAATTCAAACAAAACCATCACCTATCATTTTACAGATGAAACGCCATTACCCGGAATTTCCTATTACCGCTTAAAGCAAATTGACTTTGACAACAAATTTGAATACTCAAAGATTGAGCGTATTGATTTAGGAAAAACAAACCCTGATATTACGGTTTATCCAAACCCTGCAAAAGATCAAATTTATATTGAAAGCGGAAACATAAGTAATATTGTGGGATACCATGTAAAGATTTTTAACTTAATGGGCCAGCAGGTTTTTGATAAGCCAATAACGCAACAACCGTTCAAAATTGACATCTCTTCATGGATAGGCAAAGGATTATATTTTGTACAAATAGTAAATCCACAGGGTGATATCATTAAGGTAAGGAAAATTATTTTAGAATGACCGTACCCAACGTTGTATAGGTGCATTATTTTTTTAGAATGACCGTACAGCATTGTATAGGCCTGTTATTATTTTAATCCGTTATAAATAAGGAGTAAAAAACGGCCAAAACATAAACAAATATGCCAGCAGCCAGGGGCTAGTAGCCAGAGGCTGTTACCTCACAATAACTTCATCTGCAAACAACATCGAATCATTGCCCGGAGATGCATGCCAGGAGGGAAGTTTACCGTAGTTTTTTGCAATAATTTTCATGTAACGGATTTTAATTTTGCCGAGATCGGTTTCAAAAATATGTTTCAACTTTTTGCCTGAATTGGGTTCAACAGTATGCGTAATGGTTTTATATAAAGTAAAATTTGTTCCGTCTTTTGAAATATATATTTCAATTTCTTTGGGTAAAATTACCCATGAAGTTGTATGCTGATAAAAACCCATTTCAAAATTTTTCAACTTTTTCTTTTTGCCAAAATCCAAAAACAATTCAATGTCTTTACCCGAATAACCTTGCCATTTGCCACTTTTTAAATTATCGGCTGAACCAATTCTGCCGTCAACCAAACCATATTTTCCGCCTCCTTCAAAACTGGGTTGTGTGCGGCTATAGGAAGGATTGAAATTGATAATTTTTCCAATGGCTTTGTGTTGCACCAAACTATCCTGGGTTAAGATAGGAGGGGTTCCAAAAAATAGGGTTGTTTTAATTGTTGTGGTTTTCTTAATGTAAAAAGGTTTTTTATACAATATAGCTTTTGAACCAGGAGTGCTTCCATCGGTAGTATAATAAATAGGTAAATCGTAAATGAGTGATTTTAATATTATCCTGCGTTTGTTTCTTGTAAGTAAAGAATCTGCTATAATCAGGCAGGTTCCCTGTAACTGTTCGAGCTCCTGTTTTAATTTGTCAAAACGTTCGAGATTCTCTTTTAACCACCAGTTCCGGCTTTCCTGGTTATATAGTTGCCCGTATCCATTTTCCAATTGCGTTAGTTTTGCAAGCAGGTTATTCAGTTCGCTCTTCAGTTTGTATTTATCTAAATCATATTTTATATAATCATTTAATTTAAACCGAAATTCATTTTTTTGAATGATAAATAAACTTTGTTCGATGGCATACTGCATATAAGGAATATAATTGCTATTTAATATTTCATTGCCCGACTGCTCATTCAGGTTATTTAACAAATCATTTAATTTAGCCTCCATTAATTTGTTTTCATCACGCTGCTCCCGCGAAACATAATCAGCATACATTGGGAAAATGGGTTCAAAAAAGCGTTTATATCTGAGTAAATCTTTTATTTTATTTTTATGTAAAACTCCAAATTCATTTTGCACAGCACTTATTGAACCGCGTGTTAGCCCCCAAAATTGTATGTCGTAAGCCTTATTAAAGGCAGTCCAGCTTTGCGATAGTTCATTGGGCCAATTTGCTTTTTCCAGATATCCCTTGGGTGCATTCCAGCTTAATGCGGCACCCCAAATCAAGCCTTGCCAGTTGTTGCTAAAAAAATTTGAACCATCATCATCCCAGGTGGTATTTAATACGCCGTTGGCTCCATGTTTTTTCCCGTCCCGGATCAGGTTAAAAATATTTTTTTGGGCTTCAAGGGTATTTGGAAAAATATTTGACCAGCAACTCACACCCGGTGCTACCCAAAACTCATGACCTGAGTTTGCAATCGGTTCAAGCATGGCATCAAAGTTATCAGCAGCATCATAAGCCCAGGGAAGCAATATAATATCTTTAGGCAATTGAGGAATAATTTCCGGATGATTTCCTGCAATATCCGCCCACATAAGAATTCTTTTATGATGCTTTTTTAACAGTTGGTTCACTCGATTGATATGATATGCATACAAATTGGGTAAACCCATCGAATCTGCCATCGCTTTCGATTGTTCTTCACCCAATCCAAAAGTCTCATCACAATTAATGTTAAAATATTCCGATTCATAAGCAGGTGCAATTTCATTGTACATATCTTCCAAAAGTTTGTATGAACCTTCATTTGCAGGTGAAATAATATGCTGTTTTTCACCCAGGGAAGCATAAGCAGGTTTGGCAAGTATTTTTTCCATATGTCCAAACGATTGCTGGTTGCCGATAAGTGTTACATGATATTGTTTGGCATAAGTGGTTAGCTCAGCTATTTCCTCACGGGTTATTCCATTTTCTGGTGCTATATCGGGATGTGAATTGTATTTAAAAACATGCTCGGTATACAGGGTAAAATAATTGAGTTTATAACCCGCCATCGTTTTTATTTCATTCTTCAAAAAGTCCAGATTCGGTATCGGACCTCTGCTGATATCGTCCTGCCATCCCCGGATTGCAAAATCGGGCTTATCATAAATGGTAAGACTAGGTAAGCTCGCGTTTACACCTGCACTTTTAAAAATTTGTACCAGCGTTTGTAAACCATAAAACAATCCTGTTTCGGTTTGAACCCATACCTTAATTTGTTGCGGTGTAATTTGTAATATATATCCCTCACTATCTGAATTAAATGTGGGATCAAGCAGGGCTTTTTTTAATTCCTGTTCCCAGTTTTTTGAGGGAATAATCTGACATATCAGGGACGCTTGTTTTTTGTTAGCCGGCTTTGTATAAGCAATTGCCTTCATTTGCACGGTTTCTTTTAAAGGATTGAACACAAAAGGATCGCTGGAATTACTCGAATAAGTGAGCGGAACCGGCACATTAAAATACCCGGGATTGTAGGTAAGCAGTATGGGTTGCGGAATTAAATATACCTGGGTGCTAGCAGTTTGTACACATATCAGAAGCAGCATTAAAAACAATGGTCTCATGGTTATAGATTAATTTTTGCAAATTAACAATTTTCAACATCCTGAAAATATTTTTGTTTGCAAAGTAAAAGCTGACATAAGTCGGGTTTTTAGCGATTCCTTAAGTATACTTTTGACTCTAAGTTTTAACTTAATACAAAGTTACGTATGTCAACTCCAGAAAAATGTTTGTGTGGCAATGACGATGAAGCAGGCTTGATTGAAAGATTGGAAGAAATCATCATCACACTTAAAGAAAAACCCGGTGCACTCATTCCGGTCCTACAGGCTACACAAAGTCTGTTTGGGTATATTCCCAACGAAGCCATCCTTAAAATTTCAGAAATTTTGAATGAACCGCTTTCAAAAATATTTGGGGTCATTACTTTTTATTCTTTCTTCTCGTTAAAACCCCGCGGTAAATATCTGATCCGGGTTTGTATGGGTACGGCCTGTTATGTTCAGGGAGCCAATGAGGTACTTACCGCACTTAAACAGCAATTGAGCATTGATATTGGAGAAACCACCGAAGACAAAATATTTACCCTTGATATCGGGCGCTGCTTTGGGGCCTGCGGACTTGCTCCCATCATCATGGTTAACGATGATGTACACCAATGGATTAAATCATCGGATGTGGCCAAAATAATAAAGAATTACAGAAGACAGGAACAACCTAAAACAACGGAGGTACTCTAATGGATTTAAACAAATTAATGTACCCGGTAAAAAATGCATGCGAACTGAATGCATTATACGAAACGATCATTGACAGCAATGAATATAAAACCGAAAAAGTTTTTATCTGTTCAGGAGGTGGATGCATAGCATCGGGTTCACTGAAGGTGAAAGAAGCAATATCCGCACAATTAAATGCGGCAGAATTAGATGGCAAAATAAGTATCGTAGAGACAGGTTGCCTGGGACCATGCGCCCTCGGACCTGTGATGGTAATAGGCAAAGACGATACTTTTTACCAGAAAGTAAAACCTTCTGATGCTAAAGAAATTGTTGAACAGCACTTAATGGAAGGCAATATACTTGAGCGGTTGATTCATCCTGTGGGTGATCAAAAGATTTCAAAGCGGTCTGAGATTCCGTTTTTAAAAAATCAAAAAAAGGATGTACTAAAAAATTGCGGAAAAATAAACCCGACAAAAATTGCCGATTACATTTCGTGTGAAGGATACCTGGCTTTGAGCAAAGTACTTTCTCAAATGAGCAGTGAGCAGGTGGTAAATGAAGTTACTGTTTCAGGTCTTCGGGGAAGGGGAGGTGCAGGCTTTCCAACAGGTGTTAAATGGGCTTATGCACGCAAAAGCAATGACCCTGTGAAATACATTTTGTGTAATGCAGATGAAGGCGATCCCGGTGCATTTATGGATCGGAGCATTCTTGAGGGAGACCCGCATAGTGTGTTGGAAGGGATGATTATCGGCGCTTATGCAATTGGAAGCAGTCAGGGTTATATTTATGTACGGGCAGAATATCCGCTGGCAGTTGAACGCTTTCAGATAGCAATAGACCAGGCACGGGAATATGGATTTTTAGGCGAAAATATTTTAGGTTCAGGGTTTAACTTTGACCTTGAAATTCGGAAAGGATCGGGAGCATTTGTTTGCGGAGAAGAAACGGCCCTTATGGTTTCTATTGAAGGCAAACGCGGAGAACCGCGTCCACGACCGCCATTTCCTGCTGAGAAAGGATTGTGGAATAAACCTACTGTGCTGAATAATGTTGAAACCTTTTCGAATATTCCGCAACTTATTCTCGATGGAGGTGAAAAATATGCCCGGATAGGAACGGATAAAAGTAAGGGCACCAAAATATTTGCATTGGCAGGGGCAGTAAATGTTTCAGGTTTGGTTGAAGTTGCAGTGGGAACACCATTGCGTGAACTCGTATTTGATATCGGTGGAGGCATTTCAAACGGAAAAAAATACAAGGCGGCTCAAATTGGAGGGCCTTCCGGGGGTTGCATTCCCGAACAGCATCTGGATGTTCCCCTGGATTATGAATCCCTGAATAGCCTGGGAGCAATCATGGGAAGTGGCGGACTTATTGTAATGGATGAAAGCAGTTGCATGGTGGATGTGGCTCGTTTCTTTCTGGAGTTTGTTCAGGAAGAATCATGCGGCAAATGTGTACCCTGCCGCGAAGGCACAGCCCGCATGCTGGAACTGCTCAATAAAATATGTGAAGGACATGGTGAAATGCAGGACCTGGATGAACTTGAAAAACTTTCATATACTGTTAAGAATGCCTCTTTATGCGGCCTGGGCCAAACTGCGGCAAATCCGTTTTTAAGTACCTTCCGGTATTTTAAAGAAGAATATATTGAACATATCCGTGACAAAAAATGCAGAACAGCCGTATGCAAATCACTTATTGTTTTTGATATCATCGATTTGTGTAATGGATGTCAAGCCTGCAAAAAAGTATGTCCTGTTGCAGCCATCAATGGAAATAAAAAAGAGCATCATACCATTGACCGGGAACTATGTATCCGTTGTGGATTGTGCATGAGCACCTGCAAATTTGAAGCAATCATAAAATATTAAACATCAAAAACAGAAAAGAAAAAGGGTATGCAAATTTCAATCAACAATAATACTTATGCAGCTTTTGAGGGGGAAACCGTTTTGGATGTTGCAAAGAGAAATGGTATTTATATTCCTACTTTATGTTATCATGTAAAAACTGGGCAGTCGGCCAAATGCAGAGCTTGTATTGTATCTGTAGAAGGTATGCGTGGTTTTCAAACTTCCTGCAATCTCAATGTAAGAGAAGGCATGTTGGTTCAAACCGAAACCAAAGAAGTTATTGATACACAAAAGCAAATAGTAGATCTGATGCTGGCTTCGGGCTATCACAATTGTCTTGCCTGCGAACGAAGCGGTTCCTGCGAATTGCAGGATGTTTGTTATCATCTGGGGATTGAAAAAACATCTTTTAAAGATGCCCCAACAGGAATCAAAGATGAGAGTTCAGAGTTTATCGTGATTGATTATGATAAATGTATTAGTTGCGGACGCTGTGTTGCGGTATGCAATAATAATGTGGTAAATGAAGTACTGGGATTTGGTTACCGGGGCAAACAAACCACTATTATGTGCGATAATAATATCCCTATGGGAGACTCAAGTTGTGTGCAGTGTGGTGAATGTGTTCAGATCTGTCCGACCGGTGCGCTTACCGATAAAAAATCGAGAGGCAAGGGAAGGTTTGCACAATTTGAAAAAGTGGATACAACCTGTCCGTATTGTGGTGTAGGTTGCCAGTTAACCCTGCATGTTGACCGTGCAAAAAACAAAGTGGTACGTGTTACCGGACGCGATGTATGGCCTAATAATGGCATGTTATGCGTTAAAGGTCGTTATGGTTTCGAATTTCATGCCAGCCCAAAACGCTTGCAGTATCCATTGATTAAAAGAAATGGAAAACATGAACGGGCAAGCTGGGATGAAGCATTGGATTATATAGTTGATCGCACCCGCACCATTACTGCTCAATATGGACCGGATGTTTTTTCGGCATTGGGTTCAGGCCGTATTACCAATGAGAATAATTACGCCATACAAAAATTTACACGTGGGGTAATAAAAACCAATAATATCGACCATTGTGCACGTACCTGCCATGCACCTACAGTAGCCGGACTTGCACATGCTTTTGGTAGCGGGGCAGCAACCAATTCTATTGATGAAATTTTAGAAACCGAATTGATTTTTGTGATCGGTTCAAACATGACAGAGGCACATCCTGTGGTTTCGTATTATGTAAAAAAGGCTGCAAAAAATGGTGCTAAATTAATCGTATGTGATCCGCGAAAAGTTGACATTGCACATTGGTCGGATTTGTTTGTTCAATTGCGTGTGGGCACCGATGTACCCTTTCTCAACGGACTCATCAACGAAATTTTCAAAAACGGATGGCATGATGAGGCATTCATGAAAAACAATACGGAAAATCCGGATGACATAAAAAAATGGGTTGCCGATTATCCGATTGAAAAGGCTTCTTTATTATGCGGAGTTCCGGAAGAAATGATGCGCAAAGTTGCGCAAATGCTGGGCGAGGCAAAAAAAGTCAGCATTATTTATTGTTTGGGAATTACCGAACATACCACAGGAACGGATAATGTAAAAACACTTGCCAACCTGCAAATGGTGTTAGGTCATTTGGGCAAAAGAGGTTGCGGGGTGAACCCATTGCGCGGGCAAAACAATGTTCAGGGGGCTTGTGATATGGGAGCATTACCTAATGTGTATCACAATTACCAGTCGGTAACTGATGAAAAGGTTATCGTAAAAATGGAAAAAGACTGGGGTATAAGCGGACTTTCACGAAAGGAAGGATACAAGCTGCCAACCATGTTGCATAAGGCCAGAAGTGGAGAAACAAAAATACTGTTTTGTGTGGGTGACAATACGGTTCAAACAGAACCCAATACCGCAAAAACCATTAAAGAAATTGAAGCCCTTGAGTTTTTGGTTGTTGTTGATATTTTTCCGAATATGACCACAGAATATGCCGATGTGATCCTTCCGGATGTTTGTTTTAATGAAGACGAAGGCACGTATTCAAACCTCGACCGCAGGGTACAGTTTCTGAGAAAAGCGGTGGAAGCACCCGGAGAAGCCCGGCCAACCTGGTGGATTATGCAGGAGCTTGGCAAAAGGATGGGTGTGGATTTAGGTTTTCAATCAGCAAAGGCTACCTGGGAAGACATGCGCCGAACCGGGACCATTATGGGTGGCATAACTTATGAGCGGATTCAAACGAATGGATTGCAATGGCCGTGTCCCACTGTTGAACATCCGGGTACACCCATTTTACATCTCAATGGAAAGTTTACCCGCGGACTGGGCTTATTTTCAAAAACCAATTATCGTCCACAGGCCGAATTGCCCGATGCGGAATATCCGTTTATTCTTTCAACCGGACGCAGGTTATGGCATTATCATACCGGAACGCAAACCAGAAATTCGATAGGTCTGGAAAATATTTTCCCTGAAGAGTTATTGGAGATCAGTCCGTATGATGCCAAAATAATGAAAGTGAAAACTGGAGATATGGTAAAAGCCACCAGCCGGAGGGGAACAATAACCCTCAAGGCCTGGGTAACCGACCGCTCTCCGGCGGGAGTAACCTGGTGTGCTTTTCATTTCAGGGAAGCCCATGCAAACGTATTAACCATTGATGCCTATGATGACGTAACCGAAACGCCGGAATATAAAGCCTGTGCCATTAAAATTGAAAAGGTGAGCGAAGGAGAGCCTGTAGTTTCACGCGGTTTCAGGCAAGCAAGGCCGTGAGTAATTAAGAATTCACAATTAAGAATTCACAATTAAGAATTCACAATTAAGAATTATTGTTTCAAAACAATTTTGTTAAACTTTGTTTCTTAGTTTCTTCGTAGCCCTAAAAAAGTTTTATTAAAATTAATAATTATGAACGAAAACGAATTAAACAAACTCATTGATTTTGCCATTGACCAGGAAAATCAGGCGAACGCATTTTATACTGCGGCTGCACAACAAGTTACAAACCCTGGAGTACGGAAAATATTTCAGGAGCTGGCAGATGATGAAAACGGCCATGCCAACTTATTAGAAATGTATAAAAATAACAAGGCATTGGGTGAAATTTTCAAGATACAAACAATCGATTACAAGATTACCGAAACCCAGGATACACCCGAACTTTCACTGACAATGAAACCCAGCGAAGCCATTGCCATTGCTATGAAAAAAGAACTTCAGGCAGCAGAATTATATCGTGCACTGGCAGCAAATGCCATCAATGATTCCGAGAAAGAAACATTGCTAAACCTCTCAAATATGGAGATGGGGCACAAACATAAACTCGAAAATATTTTCGTTGAAATCGGTTACCCAGAGGTGTTTTAAGTTTTAAGTTTTAGGTTTACAACCCGGTAGTTCTTGTTTGTTTTTCGGATTTATTTAATGTGCGTATATAATTAATCAAATCACCGGGTCCGCGGGTAACTCCAAATTCGTTTTCAATGGCATCATCATTATCCGGAATTCTATTTTTAAATCCGGGCATATCATTGTGCCCATAGTAAATTTTGTAAAACAGTTCGCCATCTGTTTGTTTTTGGAATGATGCTGTAGTGAGATCAGTTGGCGAATAATTTAAAGAAGCCGCTTTGGGACCATCTCCTTTTCCATATAGATGACAGGAATAGCAATGCTCATTGTAGATTTCTTTTCCTGCCTTTATTGAAGCAGCGTCGGCTTTTACAGGATTTTTCATGTTTATATATTTCTCAGGAACTTTCCATGGATCTTCCTGCAGATTAAATGAAAGTGAAATTGTTACAAATGCAACAAATGCAAGAAACACAAAAGTATTTTTCATATTAAAGGAATTAAAAGGTTTACCAATTATTGACCTAAATCAGTTTACAAAATAAATCCTCTTTAAAATTTTAAAAGTATCTTTATCTCAGCTTAATATATGTTTTTTGTCATAATTGTTTGATAGATGATTTTTCTCATGATTGACAAAAAAAGCGAAAATATCCTGCTAATAACTTTCATGTTAAAGTATGTGAAATTTAAGACAGTAATTCGACTCACTATTGCCTAATAAGTATGAATTTCGTATCCTTGTGTTTATTTATTATAAATCTAAATTAAAATGTCTAAAAATCTGAGTGAACTTTCCGGAAGAAAAGGATTGAGAGAGAATCTGTTTGAAGAACTTGGCATCGCATCTGCGCAAACAGGAACCCCCTCGGCCGAAAAGATGGATAAGCTTGCGGAAGATTTTTTAATGGGTAAGGCAAATGTATATGGTGCAGCCACTTTTTACGACTTTATGCGGCCCGAAAACAAAGGCAAAAAGGTGTATGTATGTAATGGCAGTTCATGTTTAACAGCCGGCACCCAGGATGCCTTGAAAGATACTCTGGGCAAACACTTTAAAGCCGAAGAGGTGGGTGAAATGTGTTGCCTGGGAAGATGCCATGAAAATGCATCCTTTCATATTGGCGGGAAAAATTATTCAGGCAAAGCCATTGAGGAAATTGAGTCAATAAAAGAGAGCCACAAAGCAGTAATTGATCAATATCATATCGCATCATCGGGCACTCCGGTTTTAACCCATGAATTTCCGGGGGTAGAAAAATATTATCAAACCCTGAAGTTGGCCCTGGGCAAAACAAAAGAAGATTTATTAAATGAATTAAAAATATCAGGATTAAGGGGCAGGGGTGGAGCAGGTTTTCCGATTTCATTTAAACTGGAATCTGCAAAAAATACTCCAGGTGCACAAAAATATATTGTTTGTAATGCCGATGAAGGAGATCCCGGGGCGTATAGCGACCGATATCTTTTGGAATACCAGCCTCACTCAGTATTGTTAGGGATGATGATAGCCGGTTATATAGTTGGTGCAAATGCCGGAGTGGTATATATCCGGGGCGAATATCCCGAGTCCATCGAAATCACAGAAAAAGCGATTGATGAAATCAGGAATTTAAACTTGCTGGGCAATAATATATTGGGTTCGGGATTCGATTTTGAATTTAAAGTAATCAGGGCCATGGGAGCCTATATTTGCGGAGAAGAAACCGCCCTCTTGTCATCCATTGAAGGCCAGAGACCAGAGGTTCGTGTTCGTCCTCCTTATCCAACCCAGCAAGGATTATTTAATAAACCCACAGTTGTTAATAATGTTGAAACGCTTGCCTGTATTCCTTATATTATTGAACAGGGAGGTTCAAAATTTACTGCAATTGGTAAAGGAAAATCAACCGGCACCAAGCTGGTTTCACTCGATGGATTTTTTAACAAGCCCGGAATTTATGAAGTAGATATGGGAACACCCCTTTCAATTGTGGTCAATGATTTGGGAGGCGGGTTCAGGTCAAAAATAAAAGCCATGCATATTGGAGGTCCGCTTGGGGGATTGGTTCCTGTTGATAAAATAAATGATCTAAGCATCGACTTTGAGTCCTTCAATGAAAATGGATTTTTATTGGGCCATGCATCCGTAGTTTGTATTCCGGAAAACTATCCCATCATAAAGTATATCGAACATTTGTTTCAGTTCACTGCACACGAAAGTTGCGGCAAATGTTTCCCATGCCGCCTGGGTTCAGTAAGAGGTTATGAACTGGTAAACAAAGCCATGAATTCTGATTATAAAATAGACCGGGAACTGTTTACCGACCTGATTACTACCATGGAGATTGGCTCTTTGTGTGCGCTTGGCGGAGGATTGCCGCTTCCTATGCGAAATGCGCTACAATATTTTGAAACGGAATTGAAACCCTATTTTGAAGTTTAACATATGATTAATCAGAGAAAGAAAATATAAAACTATGGATACAATAGTTGAAAATACAATTTCATCAAACGGTATTATTAAGGTTGAAAATCTTTATAACGGAAAAGCAGGTTCTGATAACCTCAGTAATAAAACAGACGTAAAATTAGCTTATATTGATAATATTCCTTTTGTGATGCATGAAGGAGAAACCATTCTATCTTTTGTAAAAAGACATCAGGGAAATAAAACAATTCCTACACTGTGTGATGCCCCCAATCTGGATCCTTTTGGTTCATGCCGGGTATGCAGTGTTGATGTTGCCCTGGCAAAGGACGGACCGGTTAAAACCCAGGCTTCCTGTCATACGCCCATCATGCCCGGTTCATTTATTTATCCTGAAACCGAAAGAATTCAAAAACTTCGCAAAAATATTGTAGAACTGGTTCTTACCGATCACCCGCTAACCTGCCTCACCTGTGAAGTGAATAACAACTGCGAATTGCAGGAAGTTGCCGCAAGAGTAGGGGTGCGTGATGTGCGTTATCCGGATGGTAAAAATCATCTGGATCGCAAAAAAGATTTGAGTCATCCTTACATGACTTCTGACATGTCGAAATGCATTAACTGTTTTCGCTGTGTGCGTGCCTGTGATGAAGTGCAGGGACAGTTTGTGCTGAGTATGGCCGGTAGGGGATTCGATTCGCATATAGTAAAGGGTCAGGAAACCAATTTCAATTTATCGGATTGTGTGAGCTGTGGCGCTTGTGCCCAGGCATGTCCTACCTCAGCGATTTCGGATGTATTCGAATCAAAATCGATTGAAGCCGATAAAAAAGTAAGAACCGTTTGTACCTATTGCGGGGTTGGATGTAACCTGGATGTAGCGGTTAAAGGAGGTGTAATTAAATCGATTCAGGCACCTTATGATGCAGAAGTAAACCAGGGCCATACTTGTTTAAAAGGACGTTTTGCATTTTCATTTTATAAGCATCCCGATCGGATCAGAACCCCATTAATAAGAAGAAATGGCGAACTTGAACCTGCAACCTGGGATGAAGCTTATGATTTTATTGCAGAAAAATTAAGCGCTATCATTAAGGAACATGGACCGGATTCGGTTGCCGGAATTTCTTCGGCCAGATGTACCAATGAGGAAAATTATTTGATGCAAAAGTTTATTCGTGCGGTAATTGGTACCAATAATATTGATTGTTGTGCACGTGTTTGCCATTCTCCAACGGCACTGGGTATGCAAAGAGCCTTTGGAACCGGAGCCGCAACCAACTCAGTAGTTGATTTGGATTATACCGATTGCATCATGATTATCGGTGCCAATCCAACAGATGCGCATCCGGTAACAGGCGCTAAATTCAAGCAATTTGCAATGAAGGGTAAGCCTACGATTGTGATTGATCCCAGAAGAATAGAAATTGCACAATATGCAACCCATTTTCTGCAGTTAAAGCCGGGAACCAATGTGGCTTTGCTCAATATGATGTTGTATTATATCATTACAGAGGGAGTTGCCGACAAAGAATTTATCGAACACCGCACCGAAGGCTACCAGGATTTTTGTGAGCAGATTCTCAAGCTGGATATGGATGAAATGGCAGCAATAACGGGCGTTGATAAAATGCTTGTAAAAGATGCCGCCTTAACGTATGCAAAAGCACATAACGCCATGTCGTTTCATGGATTGGGCGTTACCGAACATTCACAAGGCTCTTTCACCGTAATGCTTATTTCTGATCTGGCCATGATAACCGGTAATATAGGCAGGAGGGGAGTAGGCGTAAATCCATTACGCGGTCAGAATAATGTGCAGGGAGCAGCAGATATGGGTTGTCAGCCCCATCAGGGTGCCGGTTATATGAGTTCGTATGATCCGGAAATAAATAAACAGTATGAAGAATTTTACAAGCGTAAAATTCCGTTTGGCAAGGGCTTAAAAATTCCGGAAATGTTTGATGCATCGATTGAAGGAAAGTTAAAAGCACTTTGGTTAATGGGAGAAGATGTGGTTCAAACCGACCCAAACACCAATAAGGTAATTGCAGCCATGGCCAATCTCGAATTATTGGTTGTTCAGGAATTGTTTTTTACCGAAACCGCTAAATATGCACATGTAATTTTACCGGGTGCTTCTTTCTTTGAAAAGAGCGGTACCTATACCAATGCAGAGAGAAGGATTCAACGCGTTCAAAAAGTGGTTGAACCCCTGGAAGGAACCAAATCGGATGGGCAAATTATTGTAGATATCATGAACCGGATGGGCTATGATCAGCCCGACTATCAACCTGATACCATGCTGGAAGAAATAGCTCAGATTGTGCCATTTTTTGAAGGTGTTAAATGGGATGAACTGGGTGATAACGGCAAACAATGGCCTGTAAAAAAAGATGGCAGGGATACTGAAATTCTTCATGTAAAACATTTTTACAGGGGTCTGGGCAAATTCCATTATTTCGACTGGAAAGAAAGCCAGGAATTGGTTAAAAATGCAAAGGAGTACCCTTATATTATTACTACCAACAGAGAGCTTGAACACTATAATTCCGGAACCATGACCAGGCGCACCGGTAATGTTGATATTTTAACGGAAGATGTTTTAATGATAAATCCAGCGGATGCATTAAAGAATTTTATTAATGAAGGAGATATGGTTTGTGTAGAATCACCCAGAGGTAAAGTAGATATTAAAGCCAGAATCACAGATGAAGTGAAGGCAGGAATATTAAGTACAACCTTTCATTTTCCTGAAGTTTTGTTAAACCTGATTACCAGTGATGAGCATGATAGTGAAGCCCTGTGTCCGGAGTATAAAGTGGTTGCCGTAAATATCAGAAAGAGCAAAGGAAAGCATAAAGTTGTGTGAACAATTCAGTGATACAAATTATTTTAATTTGTTTCTATCCATAAAGCCTGGAGTCTGAGCTAGAATGTTCTCTGGCAAGGCATGCGAAGTCCCCAAAAAGCGCAGTGTGCTGGTGTACATGAGCATTTTTGGAGATGAGCATAACGCAGCCAGAGGACATTATAGACAGACTTTATTTAACCGATTAAATAAGCCAACCCGTTATTAACCGGTTCATATAAGTCGTCTATTTTTTTATCATGACAAAGTTTGTCGAATAAATCTCTAACTACTTTATAGTCGTTGTGAATGGGGCAGGGGTGCGTTGAAGAGCATTTACTCAAACCCAGGCCGCATTGCTGAAATACCTCTTTGCCATCAATGGCTTGAATGATATGAATGATGGGTTGCTTTTTTTGCCGGGTACTGATATAAAATCCCCCCTTCGGGCCCTTGGCGCTGTTTATCACTTTTTCTTTTACAAGGGTTTGCAGCATTTTACCAACAGAATGTTCGCTGGCATCAATAAATTCTGCAATTTCAATGATGCCCGATTTTTTACCCGACTCATGTTTTGAGGCTAAAAAAATAACCGCTTTAATGGCTGTTTTGCAGGTAAGACTCAACATCGTTATCGTTTTAAAAATTTGAGTCCAGCTTCAGATATCAGGGTATGATCCCAGCCAGGTATAAAAGAAAGTTCCACATGCGTTTCCATACCTTCGAATGCATGTTCCAATGCGTTTTTAACAGCCTCCGTTATGGATTCTCCCATTGGACAAAATTGAGTAGTCAGGGTCATTACAACATCTATTTTTGAATGGTCCTCATCAAAATTAATTTGATAAATAAGTCCCAGATCAACCACATTTAATCCAATTTCTGGGTCTATAACATGTTGCAATGACTCAAGTGCAATCCTGCATTTTGCTTCATTATTGCTTATTTCATTCATGGTTTAACAGGTTTATGTAACACTAATTTTAAAACATTCCAGTTGTAAAGTATGGCTGCCAGCAACAATAAAAGAGCGGCAATTTTCAAAATAAATTCTGCTGTACTAAAAATTCCAATAATAAACAAAACAAATCCCAAAAGGAACAGGATACCCGTTAAATTAAATAACCTGTTATTGAATAAATCTTTGGGGTTGGGAGTTTTCCCCAATCCTGCCTGATGATGGTACACTTTATTCCAGATAATAAAAGGCAATGTTTTAAAGGTCATGCCGAGAATAATAGCAGTAATCCATCCAAAAAATATTGTAAATCCATAGAGCATGATTAATTGGCTATTTGCTGAATAGATGATAATCCATACAATTGTTGAGATTAAAACCATTACGGGTATTAACATCATCATTATAGATAACAGGGATATTTTCATTTGCTCGTCTACATGTTTACGTAACCTTTGCTTAAAACTGCTGTAACAATAATATCCAAAAAGAATTAAGGCAATAAAAACGCTTACTAGCGGAATAAAGTAAAATACAGGATTTGGGAAATATAAAAAGATGCAGATGAAAAGAAGCAAACCTGCATTGATTAAAGCGAAAATGGTCCATAACAATTTTGTATTGTTGTATTTTGAAATCAGGAACATGGGGATTAACCTTGAACCAACACCAGTTACCAACAAAAGAAACCATCCGATAATTCCTAAGTGTGCATGCAATGAAAGATAATGCAAAGAGTCGTTAGGCAGGAGTGAAGTCGAAAAATTATACACCAGCAGTAGCCCGATTATAGTAGTAAGCAAGAGCCATAATGAAGCGGTAAATACAAAAACAGCATGAATGTTTTCTTTTTTACTCTGGTTTATACTTAATGCCAGGTTTATCACATAAGTTAAGATTCCTGCATTTATCAGGATTGCACCCCATTGTGCAGGCCATCCCATATCAAATGAATAAAATCCATATACCAGCAAGGGAATACCCAGGGCTACGAGAGCAAAAGTTAAATAAGCCAAAGGGATACTGAATAATTTGCCTTCAATCAAAACCGGTACCAGCTGATGACTGGCACCCAGTATCATCATGGTACCCCAACCCAATGCCATTGTATGGGTGATTGCAAGAATTTTGGGCTGAAAATAATGCTGATTGAATATACCGCTTGATAAAAACAGGAGCCATGCTGCTACCAGAAATGAAATGGAAGCATAAACATAAAATGGCACTACTGCTTTATAAGTGGTATTCTTAACCAGATCAGCATTATTTACAGCAAACATGCTAAGCTTTAAAAATCAATAATTCTACTTCACCGTCAGATGTTTCATGACTGCGGAACTCAAATTTTCTTTCAGTTAATTCAGGTAATAAAAATACCGGTAAGCGTTTGTGATAAACAAACAATGCATGGTCATCAGATAAATTCTCAAGCGTTTCCAAGATGGTAGTCATGGGTAATGGCATTTCCAGCTGGCGTACATCAATGGTTTGCAGTTTGTCTTTAAACCTGTGGAGGATTGTTTCCCAGTTGCTTTCTTCGGGTTTATCCTGCTCAATACTTTTTATTTCCACTTTCTTTGGTTTGAAAAAATAGGTTTCAATCCATTTTTCACTGATGGTTTCTACATAAACAATAAATCCTTGTTTTTCGAGAATACGAATTAAAGGCACAGGTTCAAACGTATTGATAATTTTCAATATTTGTCCATCTTCAAGTGCCTTCACGCGTTCCATAATAATACTAAAAGGATCTTTACCGCCGGCAATTACAGGTCTTACATCCAGTTCCTGCACATGTTCTTTTTTTAATTCACTTATAAACTCAGGTATTTCCATTTTGATATGCTATTAATTGTTGAGATTACATTTTTAAATGTTTAAATGATGACTGACAAAATAGTCAGACTTTATATTGCGTTCAGTTGCTTTTCAATTTCTATTGCTTTTGGAAATAGAATATTATTTTCAAGATGAATATGCAAATGCAAATCGTCTTCAAATTCATCCAGCATTCGGTACAATAAACTATAGCTGGCACAGGCTCCTTCAGGCAGGGTATAGTTATTTGACAATTCCCTCATTTCAGCTAAATTTTTGCCAACCATTTCATGTTCCATCTCCATCAAATTGATCGGATTTTGAATGGTGCCAAAATGGGAGTTGTTCAAAGGTTGAGAAAATTGTTTTGCGGAAACCAGTTCTTTGATATAGGGAAACAACATTTTTTCTTCCTTTGCCATATGTTCCGTCAACTCCGAATGAACAGCTTCTGCCAGTTTATAGATAGGAATTAATTCAGGATGGTTATTTCCGTGAACGCGCATCACTTTAAGGGCATAGGTCATGATATCCGGCAGATTTTTTCTCACATAACTATGGTGTGTATTCACAATATAATCGGCTAAAAAATCCAGACTCCATTCATTATAGGGCAATGGCCGTGATGAAGGGATTCTGTCGGCCTGCTG
The DNA here is from genome assembly GCA_030680835.1 of Bacteroidota bacterium. Classification (GTDB taxonomy): domain Bacteria; phylum Bacteroidota; class Bacteroidia; order UKL13-3; family UKL13-3; genus B1. The sequence goes on along the minus strand of JAUXUD010000038.1, from coordinate 6,221 downwards.
CAATTCCTGTTCAATTTTGGTTACATCCAGTCCTTTTTCAGCACAAGCCTGCTTCACTGTTTTCTTACCCCCGCAGCAAAAATCCAGACCATATTTTTTAAAGATTTGTGCTTTGCGTAAATCTTTGGCAGCAATTTCTCCCAGGGTTTCATCACTTTCACCGGCAATGCGTTTGGTTATTTTTACTTTCCATTCTTCCGGACCTTCTTCCAGGTATTCCCATGTAAAAGTGTTGCCTCTTTCACCCAGTAGCTGATAATAGAGCGGTTTTGGGTCGTGGTCGTTGTGTATTGTGAGACTCCTGCCTTGAGGCATTTCATCAAAGCGGGCAAAGATGGTTGGATGCTTCAGCCGGGGTTCCAGCGAGCTAACGATCAGGATATTTTCTTCCGTGGTTTGCATAATTATTTGGTATTTGACCCCGCAAACATAGGAATTAATTTTATAATAAAAGTATTTAAATACTTTTATTATAGATAATCTGACAAAAATCATACATTGGGATATAAAAATTTTTCAATGTGATTAAACTTTTTCTATCTTTGATTGTCGAACCACAATACAAAAGCTATTTATTTTATAATAATTAATTACAAACCGATGAAAAAATTAAAATTAAATTTAAAATTATTAACCGTATTATTGATTTTACCCGCTCTGTTTGTTTTAAACAGTTGCCGGAAAGCGGAGAGAATGCCTTGTCAACCTGATCCGAATGTAACAGTTACAGCTCCATCTACAGACATGCAGATACCAGATTTGCCATTAATTCAGACGCCTGAACTACAGGAATCCACAATGGATTTGGAACTTTCGATAAAAGCAGATGGGATACCTGAGGATGAAGATATGCAAATCAGCCTGGATGAAAAAAACATGGAGTTTGGTTCGAAATCTAAAATCAATGATGGGTTTCTGAAGTTTTTAAAAAGTCTGAACCTGAGTGCTGAGCAAAAAATAAATCTGAAACGGGCAATAATGGCTCATAACGATTGCCGTAAGGATTTGTTTGCCCAGCTTAAAAAGCTGAACAAGGAGCTGATTACTTTGGCCAACAAGGAAAGGGCTGAATTGATTATGAAGTACAAAAAGCACCTGATTACCGAAGCCCAGTTGAAGCGGGAACTGGCAGCATTAAATGCACGTATTAAACATGCATTGAAGGAAAACCCAGCCAGAATAAGAATCATCAGTGCTTTGGAAAAATGCCACCAGGAATTTATTTCTCATATTAAATCAATCCTGAACAGAGAGCAACTGGAACTATGGATTAAGTGGCACAACCGAACCAAGACGCATAAATAGCAATCACAAACGTATTTAAATTATTAAAAATCCCGGGTTTGAAAATCCGGGATTTTTTTTGCTCACAGACAGAACTTATCTTCGTTTATATGAAAACAAACTGGGCTACAGCCTTCAAGCCTCTCCTTGCAAAATACAAGGGCAAACTGCATCCACTGGAGTATAAAAATGTTTACCAATTACTGGTGATGGTTATTCTCTCAGCGCAGGATTCTGACAAAAATATCAACCGGATTGCCCCGGCTTTGTTTGAAGCTTTTCCGGATATGAAATCGCTGGCAAAGACGGACGCAGAAGGATTGTATCCTTTTATTAGCAAGGTGCGTGGTTTCGCTAAAAAAGCGAAATGGCTGATGGAAATGGCGCGAACCATTAAAACCGATAAGAATATCCCACTCAGCATGGAGGAGCTAACACAATTACCAGGCATCGGACGAAAATCGGCTAATGTAATAATGCGTGAGGCTAAAGTAAAAGCCGAAGGGATTATTGTAGATCTGCATGTGGTGCGCGTAGCTCCCCGCCTGGGTATCGCAAGTGGCACTGACCCCAAAAAAATTGAAAAACAAATGATGGATATGCTGCCCGAAAAGGATTGGGGAGAAGCAGGTATGGCGTTGTCATTTTTGGGCAGGGAAATATGCCGGCCAACCGACCCGAAACATGATGCGTGCGTGATGAAGAAGGTTTGTGCCTTTAATAAAGAAAGAGAATAATACAAAATACTAAGAAATTGAACACTATTTCGTTTCGATCATCGAGGGTTTTATATATTTCGATTTCATTTTTATAATCATTTATAGTTGTCAAATTTTTTTTGATATTTATAATATTTATGATAAATTCGATTTATAATATTTAATCGCTATGAAATTGCAACATCTACATCAATTTTTGGCAGTTGGATTTATTATTTTGCATTTCAATGCATGCATGATAGAGGGTGATACCGGACCCGGCTGCCATGATGAAAATTTTGTAATTGCTTTGGGAACATTAAATAAATTTGACCCGGAAATTGATTATTGGCATATTCCCAGTTCTGTTAAAACTTTAAATATACGCAGACCAGATGGAGTATTGTTTACCCTTTCTGTGTCTCATTATACAAACGAGAGATCCTACGTGTTGAAAAATTGGACAGAATATAATAGGTGTAATATTTCATACAGTTACCAGGCAAAGGGGCCATTTACCAATGTGGATGCCTTTTCTAGTACAGCCCCCATTACCTTTGTTGAATCAACGGAAAAACAGGTTAACACATACAGTAATTCATTTCAACCATCTGATACATCGTTAATTCGAACCGACCAAATAAATCTCTCATTCAGCACTGGTCAAAATGCAACTTTTGGTCTGGCCGACACTGCCTTATATCCAAAATCTGACCTGAATTTATATGGAGTACTTTACAAAAATGTTTATATTGTTAAAAGTCAAAACAATAACAACCCTGTGGAATGCTACTTTCAATTTGGCAAAGGTATTATAGGATTTAAATTCATTGGTAGCAGTGTCTGGTTGATTCTTTGGTAAGTATTCCAAATCTGACAGAAATGTCAGTATAGGTGAAAATGGCCTGAAGTCCAATAATTATATGAGATTGCATTATCGATTCTTGTCGATGGGTGTAAATCTTTTTAGGTTTTTACTTTCCAATACAAAACTTGCTAAAAATATTCTCCAATAAATCATCTGTGGTAATATCCCCAACAATTTCACCCAAATGAAAAACAGCTTTTCGGATATCAAAAGCCAACAGTTCGCCGCTGCGTTGATTATCCATGCTGGATAAAACATTTTCGAGTGCTTCGGCTGTTAATTTTAAGGCCTCAAAATGCCTGAGATTGGTGATGATCACATCGTTGTTTACTTTATCGCTTTCAATTATCTGGATGAGCTTTTGGGTTAACAAATCCATATTTATTCTTTCTTTGGAAGAGATAAGAATTACATCTTTGAAATCAATAAATTTTTGCCTGAGTAGCGTTTCATTTCCGATATCAATTTTATTGCCTACGGGAATGATGATGCTTTCCAATCCTTCAAATTGCTTTAATTCATGGGATAATTCATCAGGGCTTGTGGTTAATGCATCAAATAAATAAATAACAATACTGGCCTTTTTTATTTTGTCAAAGGTGCGTTCTATACCTATGCTTTCTATACTGTCTGCGGTATGCTCACGGATTCCGGCAGTGTCGATCAAACGGAACAAAATGCCTTTGATAACAAATGCCTCTTCTATGGTATCACGGGTTGTGCCTGCAATTGTACTTACGATGGCCCTTTCTTCATTTACCAATGTATTTAATAAAGTGGATTTGCCTGAATTGGGTTTGCCAACAATCACAGTGGGTATGCCATTTTTTATCGCGTTCCCATACTTAAAAGTCTGAACCAAATCGAGTATGAGTTTGTGTATATTTTGAACCAGTTCCCTGAGCTCGGGTCGGCTTGCAAATTCAACATCTTCTTCGCTAAAGTCGAGTTCGAGTTCTATTAATGAAGCAAAGTTTACCAACTTTTCTTTTAACAGTGCAATTTGTTGTGAAAATCCGCCACGCATCTGTTGCAGTGCTGTTCTGTGGCTTTCATCACTGTTGGAGGCTATTAAATCGGCTACGGCTTCGGCCTGACTTAAGTCCAGTTTTTTGTTGAGAAATGCACGCAAAGTAAACTCACCGGGCTGTGCCAGACGTGCTCCGTTTTGAACCAATACCTGTAAAATGCGTTGCTGAATATAGGGCGAACCATGGCAACTCAGCTCAATGGTGTTTTGACCGGTATAGCTTTTGGGTTCAATAAAAACCGAAGCCAACACTTCATCTACGATTGTTTCCCCATCCATTAATTTCCCCAAATGCAGGGTATGGCTTTGAACCTGCTCCAGATTTTTACCTGCAAAACATTTATTTACCAGGCTAAGTGCATCTTTGCCACTTACTCTGATAACTCCTATGGCACCCACTCCTGAGGCAGTGGCAATGGCACAAATGGTATCGATGATATTATTTCGGGTATAACTCAAATCAGTAATTTTGTGCGAAGATAATACTTATAAAATTGTTACACAGCAATCGATCCTTCGACAGGCTACCAATGACATCTTCCGCATGTGTGTGAAAATCATTAGGTTTCATGTTGGAGATTATTAGGAACAATTGTCATATTTAATAGTGCGGCCCTTTTTATTAGCGATTTTAATTGCTGCATTTCGAGTTGTTTTTGATATACTTCAATTCCCTTTTCAACATATTCTAAACCTTTAGTCATTGCTCTATAAAATAACTCAGCCAATTTTCTGGCTGTAGCCATAATTGCAATATAAGGTCCTTTTCTTGCTCTTAATCTTCTTGCAAAATGTCCTAAAGTAATATTTTTACTTTGTAATAACGTTTGAGCAGCTTCTCTGAAGATTAGACCAGCCCTTGGTGATGCTTTCTTTTTGACTTTTTTAGTCATTTTACCAGAATTGTTTTTGCCCGGAGAAAGCCCTAACCATGATGTAAAGTGGTTTTCATTAGGCCATTTTGTAAGATCAGTTCCTGTTTCACTAACCACCTGCAATAAATTGTAATCTGTAATGCCTGGCAATGATGTGATATCTTTTCCAACAAGAGTAACCATCTTCTCATGATAGTTTTCAATCTCAGGTTTGTGGTGCCTTATTTTTTTTGGTGGATTGATGTTGGCTATTGTTGTTTTTCCATTGTTTAATTTAAAAAGTTGACTGCCAATTTTTGCATCACATTCAACAATCTTACTTTGAATAAATTCATAGTATTCCACCGCTTGTTGAAGGGCAAATAAATGTTCTTCTTTATAATTGCCGTTTAACGACTTCAGCACTTCTTCCCGTTTATGGTTTATTATTCGTTGATCACAAAGTTGAAGTAATGTCTCAGCATCACGTTCCCCTTTTAAAATAGCTTTAACAACTTTCATTCCGCTTACACCATGTATTTGGCTTATTACTTGATGAAGCCGGATATTCATCATTGTTAATGCCTTCTGCATTCTTTGAATCCAAGAAGATTGTTCTTCAATATGGTTCTCTCGTAATCGTACATATGACCTTAATTCCTTAATGGCCGCATCAGGAATAAAAGATGACCTCAACAGCCCATAGCTATGAAGTTGCTGTAGCCATTGGCAGTCTTGCACATCCGTTTTTCTGCCAGGCACCATTTTAACATGGCTTGGATTAACAAGACATACTTCAATGCCAGCTTCAACAAGCATTTCATATAATACAATTCCATAAACGCCTGTTGATTCCATAGCTACCGTTGGAATTTCATTCTCTATTAGAAACTCAACGGCTCTCTTTAGGTCGGGTGTAAAAGTTAAAAAACTAAAAACTTTTGAATCTGGCATGGCAAGAAAAACTTTTTCGCTGCCCACATCAAAAGCTGCTGCATTTTGATTAATTTGATCTAATTTTGGCATTGCTATAATATTAATTATTAAACAATAAACAGCCCGTATGAGCCCGCAGAGAGTATTGTAGAAAAGCTACCATGCGGGGTTCCAATTGGACCACCAATTCGAAAAACTCTTCTTGCGGAGTAAGGCTCACGATCAGGTTTACGTACACTAATTTAGCCGCTACTACTTGCTTATACGGGCTGTTTTTCAACTGAAAAGTACAACTTCAATCCAAAATATTTATTGCAAAAATTATCCAATAGCGATAACCACCAGCCGGTCCCGCCGGAGGTATAAATGTCATTACATTCAAAAATTATGGGAAACCCCATAAGTAATTCCTCATGGTGACAAATTTTATTGTTATTCTGAGCTTGTCGAAATACAGGAATCAGTATAAATACCGATTGCTGTTTAACAGATATTTAAATCAGGAATTTCCAATTTTATCCGGATTTATGTAATATTGTCCCGGGAAGTGA
>JAUXUD010000032.1 GCA_030680835.1 Bacteroidota bacterium | reverse complement strand
GGCAATTCTTTTTTAAGCTCAACGGTGGCTGTATTAATTTCAATATTCATCAAACTATCCAAGGCAAGTTTATAAGGCTTAATGGTTTGGATAATTTCCTGATCCAATACCTGAACCGAATCGGCTTTCATGCGCATGTTTATGGAATGCGTGCCCTGAACCTGCTGTTGGCTGTGGCATGAGAGGAGAAACAGAAATGCCGAAAAAATTATTACATTTCGATAAGCGGATAGGTGCCTGAAATTTTTTATAAAAATAAGCATAAGCGAAAATAAAATTTATTTTGAGGAATTGGGAATAATTCAGGGGAATATGAATTAGGTATGCGAAATGAAGAACTTTTACGTACTAACAAAAGTTTAAGAAGGCAAGTGAATCAAATTTAATCCTATATCTGGGAATTAATTTCAACCCTCTTAAAATTAATAATCCCAGGCTCCGCCAGATACACAATGTCAAAAACATCCCTTTTGCTATAGGTTCTGCCTTCGCCTCTCAAGTAATGATTTGAAATCAATATCTTATTCCTGACACATTTCGTTTCAAACTTACTCAACAGGAGACAGAAAATATAAGGTCACAAATTGTGACTATGAAAACAGACAATGCTTCAAGGTCACAAATTGTGACCTTGAAAAAGGAAAATACCGGTGAAAAATTAAAACAGGGTCAAAATACAAAATACCTTCCTTACGCATTTACCGAGCAGGGGGTAGCCATGTTATCAGCCGTGTTGCGGAGTGAAACTGCCGTAAATGTAAGTATTCAAATTATGAACGCATTTGTTCAGTTACGCAAATTGCTAATAGGTCATTCAGGTTTGCTTCAGCGAATTGATAAAGTTGAGGTAAAACAAATGGAGGCCGACCAAAAATTCGAACAAATATTTAAAGCACTAGAAAGCAAGGAGCAATATGCCGAAAAAGGAATATTTTTTGAAGGACAGGTGTTTGATGCGTACGTTTTTGTTGCTAAGCTTATTAAAAAAGCAACAACTTCCTTGGTGCTTATAGATAATTATGTTGATGAAACAGTATTGACCCTATTGGCAAAAAGAAATAAAAAAGTAAATGCAACTATTTACACCCGGCAAATAAATAAGCAACTGCAATTGGATATAACAAAACACAACGAACAATATTCTGCCATTGAGGTGAAGGAACATGGTAATACCCATGACCGATTTTTAATTATTGATGGTAAGGAACTTTACCATATAGGAGCGTCACTAAAAGATTTAGGTAAAAAATGGTTTGCCTTTTCTAAAATGGATTCTTTAACCCAAGAAATAATTAACAAACTAAAATAATACCCAATTAAGCAGGAAAAATAATTGGATGAATTGGGTTTGATTCACAGTGATTGGGAGGCAGTTCCAAATGGGCTTATTACCAATTTGAATGATGGAATGACGTATTTTAAGTAATAAACATTTATCAATATTTTTCAATTAGATGACTATTGTATAATTACATTTGTCTGTAGAATGTATACTCCCAAATCAAAAAATTTAGGTTCATATTCGAATTTCAGTAAGTTGAATGGCTACGGCTTCCTCTTCAATGGGCAAGAAAGTGATAATGAGGCAAAAGGTAATAATAATAGCTATACTTATACTTTTAGGATTTATGATCCAAGGATCGGTAGGTTTTTATCTGTAGACCCTTTAACAAAGACATATCCTGAATTTACACCCTATGCTTTCGCGGAAAATAGAGTAATTGAGGGAAATGATTTGGAAGGTTTGGAACTTAAGCCATGCATTAGAAATAATACAGCAAGGTATGGAACAAGTGCTTTAAATAATAGACCCTCTGGCATGAGAAGGGTAACAACCATCCATGATAATAAGCGGCCACCTAATGCTGGCACTCGTAAAGGTCAAATTTATGCACCACCTAAAACCCTTCCAATTCGAACTTTTGAATATCTTGAAGAACCAGAAGGTATTTCAAGTCCACAAGCTAATAAAGGAAATGCACAAAATGCTGCAAAGACCCAAGCCGATGCTATAGAAAATATTCAAGAATATTTTACTCTTATTAAAAAACAAAATGTTAAGAGTAACGCTTATGAGACACCTGAAGGGCCACCAGAAGTGACATTATTAACTGATAATCCTGAAGCTATAATTTTATTGAATACAATGCAACAAGCATATGATAAAAACTTGAAAAGTGAAACTGACAAATTAAAAAAACCTGTCCTTGCTCCAACTAAAAAATTACCACCAGCAGAATGGAATAAATATCAATTGGAATCTGCTGGTTATGAATTATCAGTTCAACTAATAAAAATTAAAATGGGACCTTCTCCAACTGAACAAATTATTAAAAATATTGAAAATGATCCAAATCGTCAAAGAAATGTTACAACTGAAACACCTTCTGTTATTTATTCCACTCCTACTGGTGAATAACAATAAAGCATATTCAATGGATTGTAAACAAAGTGAAATAATTAGTATTGCTAATTCGGTTTATAATAAATTAAATCGGGAGTTGGATGTTGATTCTTATTTTTTTGATTCATTGATAGTAAAATATGGGAAAATCGAGTTATTACTGGGATTGAAAGCATATTATTTATATTATAATAATGATACTTTGGAAGCAAAGAAAATTATTAATGAAATCCAAAATGAATCCAATATTTGTAACTATGGTTTTCTACAATTGATTAATTCATTATTTATAGAAGAACGTACTGCAAAGCTTGCAATGCTAAATGAAAGCTATAAAAGCGACTCTTTTCAAATTAACAGGTACTGTCGATTAGAACTATATTACTATTATAAAAATGAAAATAAGTCCTTGGCGAAAAAAAATTTAATTGAGGCTTTGTCTATTGATAAATATTTTCCCGAGGCAAATTTGGAAATGGCATATTTACTTAAAGAGGAAGGAAATAAAGCAAGTGCATATAATCTATTGACAAACCTTTCTAAGGAAAAATATGTTTATGCATTGAATCTTCTTGGAGAATTCTATTTGGAAGATAAAATTTATGAAAAAGCAAAAAAAGTTTTTACAGAGTCACAGTCCATAAGTAAAAATATTGAAGCTACAATAGGTTTAGGATATATAAAGCAATATTACAATCATAAAATTAACGAAGCTCTTGAGCTTTATTTCTCAGCTTATTTATTGAAAGGAAACACAAAATTTTTAATTGATAAAAGAATTGGTTTACTTTATTTAGATATAAATGAAATTGATAGCTCAATAAAGTATTTAATTAAAGCAAAAGATGGTTTACAGGTTAAAGAGAACTACAATGATTTAACTCACGCTTTAATTATAGCTAATCACTTAGAAGATGCAGATACATGTAATAATGAAAGTATTAAATTATTTGGAATTCAGACCGAAACTTCTTTTTTTTCAATTTTAATTAATCAGTTTATGGGCAAAAAGGAGAAAGCTAAGCAAGAATTAGATGATTTTTATAAGAAATATCCAAATAGCATAGATAGAAATTGGTTAAAAAAAGAGTTAAAAAGATGGAATATAATTGTTAAATAATAGAGGATATTTTCAACCTTCGACCAAACTGCTGACTCGGTGCGTTATAGAAAATGTAAAAATTGCTTCGTTCAATTCATGTAAAATAAACAGGAATTTTTTAATTAACAAATATTATATATTTGCTAATTAAATTGAATACCAAGACACCATATAATATTCCCTCTGACAGGGATATCTCCGTTTCAAATTATAGTTGTGGCTTCCTCTTCAATGGGAAGGAAAGTGATGATGAATTGAAGGGAAATGGAAATAGTTTGGATTTTGGAGCGAGGATTTATGACCCTAGATTAGGAAGATTCCTATCGAACGATCCCCGGTCTAAAGATTTGCCGAGTTGGTCGCCATACATGCATGCTTTGGATAATCCGATTTCTGTTATGGATGAGGATGGCAAGTGGCCAAAATGGGTACATAATAGAATCATTAAAATGGCCTTTAAGGGTATACTAACTGATGCAGAGATCAAGGTATTACAAAAAGCAAGTGCCCATACGGACAGCAAACCCGGTGCCCAAACTCCTGAGAATTCTCCTGAACATTATATGAGTGCGCCTGGCCAGCCTGCAACTGAGGCCGCTAAAGAATCTCAGCAATTTATTGATCAAAAGAAAGAGGAATACAAATCGAAGGATGGCGAAGAAGCTCTTTTTGCATTAGGTGAAGGTATGCACACTATAATGGATGGGACATCTCCGGCTCATGAAGGATCTCAGCCATGGGAAGGAATGAAAGGCGTGAAGAATTTTGTTAAGGGTGTGCTACATGGCATAAAAGAGGTAAATTTATTTAGAAAGGATGAGGATAAAATAAAAGCCGCTGCTCAAAAGATCCGTGACTACTATCAGCAAGCGCAAAAAGAGAAACAAGAAGCACCTAAGCAGGAAGAACAGGAGCAGACATATCCAATACCACCTGTAGAGGCACCCGTTGAGGAGTAACTATTTTGAGGAAATAAATATGATAAACTGTTGGGCTATTTTAATAGGATTAGCGTTTTCAATAAACTTGGGATGTGCAAATTCTGCTATGCTGTTAAGTAAAACGCCACCAAGGAATCCTGTCAATTATACTTTTAAGGCATCCCTACTCCAGGTCCAAAATGCTATTAAGAATGCATTTGCGAAACTTCCAGGGTACCGATATATGCAATTGGAGTATAACGATAAAGAAACTGTTTCTTCAAAAGCCAAGGCGACTTTAAGCTTGAAATCAAATGAAAATGATTTTTTTCTACACTATTCAGGTTCAATTGGGAAGTCCAAAATATATTTTGATAAGAATGGTGTGGCTCTTGATTATTATGCTGCATTCCATTTACACGTCATTTTTATGGATAGCTTACATACACAAGTGGAAGTGAAAACCATTAACCCCCAAGTAGGTATTGGCAAAAAAGCACTGCCGTCTGCTCCTCATATGGTAAGAATGGAGAAAACGAAGGTTGTACGTCCATCCACAATTGAAGAGTATGAAATTTTATTGAGAATTGGAACGGAACTTGGCGTTGTGGCGAACATGCCGAAATTGGCCTTACCTTAATAGTTTAATACAACTAAGTGTATGATAGTAAAAAATTGAACGGCCCTTCGTAGCCGCTTAATTTTAAAATAAGTGTAGTTGAAAAGCCTTGTAAGTTTCGGAACTACTTATTTGTCTTTTGATAGGTAGACCCTAACGGACAAAAGTCGAACTCCGATTTGTTGCAAAAGGATATGCTGTTATGGGGATTTTATTTTTTTTTTAAATAAATTTTGGGATCCCCTTTATAGGAAGATAAGTAATGAAATAATCAATCTGTTACGATATTTGAGTAAAGTATATCTTTCCTTCCGTTTCAATAATCCTTCCAGTTCCATTCTAGTGAATAAATCTTGATGGATTATATTTTTTCTCCGATACTTTATAAAAATTCCCCGGCATGGGTGATGAAATATTTTACCGAGTGAAAAATATGGACCGCCAGGAAAGTAATAAAAGAATCCCCGTTCATTTTTTCAAGGTATAGATTTTGATATCTTACACGAATCAATGACCGTTTGATTTAAAGAATCAATTATTATACCTGAAACAAAAAGATTATTATTTTTCGAAACATATGCATTGACAGCGAATTCATTTGATTTGAGAATGTAGTCTTTACAAGAACCATTTTCTTCGCAAACATTAAACTTTACTATTGTTTTTGGTGGTTTAGCTGAATGGACAATATAAGAATATTTATCGTCGTTGGTATCTTTACTATTATATAATAAATAAAAGAATTTCCCATCCTTTTTTATTATTTTCCCATTCTCATTATAATCAATGGTATATCTTGTATTTCCTAACTTATCTAAAAAGGCATATTGTATGAGATTACCCTTGTTATACAACATAAAGTTGCCTGTTTCGATACCATTAGTATAATCACATTCTTTTAACTTCTCTCCATTTCTAAAAAAACTAGCAGGACCTTCCTTTCTTCCCCGAACATAATTAACAATATTATTTAAACTGCCATCTGGATTAAAGTTTTTGGTGATACCATCGGTAATTGGAGTATCAAGTAGATATGAAGATTCACTTACCAAATTACCATTCTCGTCTTTAATTTTTATGATTACATGGTTTTTATCTGATGTATCGGAATTATCACACGCAAAAAAAAACGTTGTTATTGCTAACACTAAAATACTTTTTATTTCCTTCTTCATTACTTCTTATCTTTTACTTCTATGGTATCGAGGCTTTCTTCGGGATGCCAACTATCAACTTTGTTCAAATCCATTGTATCATTACAATTACCACAAACCACTTTTTTATCAAATTCATCACTCATGCTCGAGCCTATTTTTGCGGCATTGTTAATACGTTTTATAACTAAAGCAATACCTTTGAACGCCTGAGTTAAGGTCTTCGGATTTGCTACTTCCTTAGGAATACCTGGTTCACCACTTGCAGCCTTTGCAGCTGAAATTACGGCTAATAACAAATCTATATTCTCCATTGTCAGATCAGTCTGCCCAACTTTAGTCTCCTCTCCCTGGCCTTTTTTACTTGTAAATACAATTCCGCTTCCAACTTTAGTTTTTCCTCCTTCAGTTTCTACTAAGTCATCCATAAAGCTGAATATTCCTCTTTCTTTATACGCGGTGTTTATTTTAGATTTACTTTCCGCTCCAGGTCTATTATCAATTACAACATTTTCAATAATATCATATGTAACTTTTGTATTGTCATGTGTGGAGATTCCAAAAATAGTACTCGGAACATAATCCGTTCTAACTTTATCTTTTTCAACTATTTTTATTTTAGTTACAGTATTATCTTCATTGATAATTGTAATGTAAGTAATTTTCTTTTTCCCCTCAACATCTACTAAAAAAATTGGATTATCTCCTGCGAAAGAATAATTACTTTCTGTTGGATAGTGTTTTGCTAAGGGATCCATTGATAAGAATTTTCCTATTCTGGAATCATAAATCCTTGCCCCAAAATCTAGACTATTTCCCTCACCTTTCACCTCCTTGTCATTCTCCTTGCCATTGAAGAGGAAGCGGTAGCTATGATTTATCTTCCCAAAATCTTCATGTGGTCCCGCTTTATATAATATTTTAGGATTCATCTATGCCCAAATATAAGAAATTAAATAAAGTTTGAAATGACAATACTATTCTATTTAGTTCTTTGCTCGAAATTTGAAAAATTTAGGTCCCTATTATTGTTAAATATTATCAATAATAATATGCAAAATCCAACATCAATAATAAATGATTTTATCAATTGTTGCAGATTTGAAAAAATCTTCGCCTGGTAGGATGCCTCTTTAGAAACAGAGCGTAAAAACAGGAATTAAATCGCGCTGTTTCTCCGATCTGTTTCTATTCTTGTGCACCCAGAGGGATTCGAACTCCATAAAATTACATTATTTCAATACGATTTTACATAATTAGAATGCGTTTGGTCCTGTTGAAATAAATCATACAATTGGAGACAAACCTATTTCATCCCTAACGGGATTTGATTTTTTTTCGGCACTCATATTCTACCGATACTATATCCCTGACGGGATTTGAGGTGGTTAATGTAACCTGGATGCTAACGATATTTTATCCCTGACGGGATTTGGGGTTGTTAATGTAACCTGGATGTTGCCTATATTTCATCCCTTACGGGATTTGAATTTGTTAACGGTACCTGATTTTCTACCAATTTTATATCCCTTCGGGATTGTCAATAATTAAATTTTACTTCCCCGTTTCTCATCACACATGGATTAGACATTTGAAGGACCGGAGCCTTTTAGAAAGAGTAACAGAAAGAGAAAGAGTGGAAAACCCTCTTTCTCTTTCCCTTTCTCTTTCTCGCTATGCCCGGTACTCCCCAAAAACTCCCCTGAACACATCCGCTATCTCACCCAATGTAGCATAATTTTCAACGGCTTCAATAATTCCCGGCATCAGATTGCTTCCATCTGTGGCAACTTCATTTAATTGGTTCAGGCAGGATTTTACTTTTTCGTTATCGCGTTCCGACCTGAGTTGTTTTAGTTTTTCTATTTGTCCGATTCGAATATTGTCATCAACCCGCATCAACGGGGGTGATACTTCATCATCGAGGGTAAATTTATTTAGGCCAACTATTATTTTTTCCTGCTTTTCGATAGCCATCTGATAGCGGTAACTTGAGTCGGCAATTTCCTTTTGCATATAGCCCTGTTCTATGGCATTTACTGAACCACCCATTGCATCAATAATTTGAATATATTTCCAGGCTTCTTCTTCAATTTTGTTGGTGAGTTCTTCCACAAAAAAACTTCCGCCCATGGGGTCAACTGTATCCACAACCCCACTTTCATATCCTATAATTTGTTGTGTGCGTAATGCGGTTCTTGCTGCAGCTTCGGTAGGTAAACTAAAGGCCTCATCAAATCCGTTGGTGTGTAAACTCTGGGTTCCGCCCATAACCGCAGCCATGGCTTGCAAGGTTACGCGCACAATATTGTTTTCGGGTTGTTGGGCCTGCAAGGTGGCACCACCTGTTTGGGTATGAAAACGCAGCATCAATGCTTTGGGATTTGTTGCACCCATTTCTTTTGCCATTTTTGCCCACATTCTGCGTGCTGCCCTGAACTTGGCAATCTCTTCAAAAAAGTTATTGTGTGCGTTAAAGAAGAAAGAGAGTCTTTGACCGAAAACATTTATATCCAAACCTTTTTCAATGGCTGCATTTAAATAGGATTTTGCATTGGCCAACGTAAAAGCAATTTCCTGCACTGCGGTTGAACCGGCTTCACGTATATGATAACCCGATATGGATATGGTATTCCACTTAGGCACTTCATTGCTGCAATATTCAAAAATATCGGTGATGATGCGCATACTGGGTTTGGGCGG
This sequence comes from Bacteroidota bacterium, assembly GCA_030680835.1. Taxonomy (GTDB): domain Bacteria; phylum Bacteroidota; class Bacteroidia; order UKL13-3; family UKL13-3; genus B1. Next base: position 79,957 of record JAUXUD010000032.1, on the reverse strand, counting down.
ATAGATATATGTGCCGCGTGCAGCATACTCTTTTAAAATATCATTTTGAACCGTGCCTGAAATTTTTTTAATATCGGCTCCCTGCTTTTTTGCCAATGCAATATAAAAAGCGAGTAAAGTAGAAGCCGTTGCGTTGATGGTCATGGAAGTTGTAATCTTCTCCAACGAAATTCCATCAAACAAAGTTTCAATATCTTTTAACGAATCAATGGCTACACCCACTTTACCTACTTCGCCTTCACTCATGGCATGATCACTGTCGTAACCAATTTGTGTGGGTAAATCAAATGCCACACTTAAACCGGTGGTGCCATTTGCCAATAAATATTTATAGCGCTTGTTGCTTTCTTCAGCCGTGCTAAAACCGGCATATTGGCGCATGGTCCAGAGCTTGCCCCGGTACATATCCTTTTGGATTCCTCGGGTATAAGGCCATACCCCGGGTTTTTCAGTATTGTCTGCTCCCGTGTATAATTCTTTTATCTCAATGCCTGAATCGCTTATGAATTTCTTTTCGCTCATGTTACTAATTACAATTTCCGATTCATATCAAAGGGGCTGTCTCAAAAGTAATTTTGTCAGTCTGCCATATAGAAATAAAGGTCATTTGTATTAATCCTTGTAGCCTTTATCATGTAGCTGGCAGATAATTTTTGACTTTTGATACAGCCTCTCTATAGGTTACCGGTTTTCTAATTCCTGAATTATAAATTTATTCCATAAAATCGTTTATCCAAAAATTAAATCAAATTCCTTTTTCAAAAAGGTTAATGCCTTATGGGTAGGAATGGTTTCTATTTTTATTAACTGTTCAAATATGGCTTTACTTAAATCCAGTCCAACTGCATTGGGACCTAAATCGGAATAGGCCGTATTGATCAGGTTGATCATTTCTTCCTTTACCACCCGGATAACCTGCCAGGCCTGGGCCGAAACATACAATTGCTGAGAAAGGTTATGATTAAACTCTGAGTTAATGGCTGCGATCAATTCCATTTTTAACTGGGAAGCACTGATGCCCGGTTTGTGGGTTCTTATGACCAGACTTTCGGGACTCATTCGTTCCATCAATAACACACAACGTTCATATGCCTGCAAACGCAAAGGCTGCATGGTTTTGCCCTGCTCCGATTTTAAATCAATCATGCGTTTCTGATATTCGGTATCAAAAAATATTTTAAACTGATAGTAAGTTATCACAAATACAATCAGTGCCGGTATTAAATACTTGGTGATTTCTAAAAAAAGGCCGGTTATTTCATTCATAATTATTGGTTTTTATTAAGTACGAGTTACGAATTACGATGTACGATGTACAATGTACAATGTACGATGTATGATGAATGATGTATGATGAACGATTTAAAGAATTGATTAAGTACATTTAATTTCAAATTACTCAATGCTAATTCCCATACTCATAACTTATAACTCATACCTCATACCTTGTATTTTGTAATTTTGTGTCGAAAATAAGATAATTGTGTGGAATGCAAGGAATTTGTTTTTTAAAATAGATAAGAATCATTTTATATGTGAATAGGTTCAGAAAAAAAAATCTATTGACTTAAATAAAAAGTAAATTTGAAACATACACCCATGGCAAAAAAGGCAATAGAAAATAAAGTAATTTTTGACAATGTAAAGGAATTCCCTGAGAAAGATTCCCTTACAGAGAAAGCTCCTTCGGCCAAAAAGGATAAGTCGGATAAAAAGGAAAGGAAATATTTAAAATTCCTTGCAGATGAGCGGTTTCTTAAATCGTTGGGCGTTTTTTTTGTCTTATCTGCACTTTTTTTGTTCATTGCCTCCCTGTCATTTTTTGCCAGCTGGCAACAAGATCAGAGCCTGGTAGAATCTATCTCCTGGGGCATGTTAACACAAACAAATCCGGCTGCGGCTGAAAATATTCTGGGCATATTAGGGGCCTATTTGAGTTATCTGTTTATTTACAAAGGTTTTGGCATCGCCGCATTTGCTTTTGTAATTATCTTTTTTTCAATAGGTGTTTTGCTCCTCACCAACCTGCAACCCATACCGGTTGTTAAAACTTTGAGATATAGTTTTTTTGCCGGAATCTGGATTTCGTTAAGCATGGGCTTTCTGTTTGCTGATACCTATCCGGTTCTGGCAGGTTCATTCGGTTATTTTGGTTACCTGTATTTAAAAGGACTTTTGGGTGCACTGGGAACGGGTCTGGCATTAATTACCTACGCCCTTATTTTCGTTATTGCAGTATTTAATATTAAGTTTTATGAACCAAAAGCAGCACCGGCTGAGTCGCTGAAAGATGCTGACAATTTGGTGCCTCCCTTTATAAGTGTTCCTGATGCTGAATTGGAAAATATTCAGATAAATCCGGATGATTTTTTGCTGATTAATAAAGACCCGGTTGCTGAAGAACAAGCCATCGGAAATGAAGGCGAAGCAGAATTGCCAATGGTTTCAGAAATTGAAGAAGAACAACCTGAAGAAATTATTGTACCTGAAGAATTACCTGCTCCGGAAGAATTAATTGTTGAACCGGCAGCTACCTTAAAAACCGACAGTGGTTTGGTGCTGTTGGTTCAGGAAACTGCCGAAGAAGAGCCGGAACCTGATGGAGCGGAGGGGGTTAGAAAAAGTCATTATACCGTTGATGAACCTTATGATCCCAAGCTGGATTACAGCAATTACCAATACCCAACTTTGGATTTATTAAATGATTACGGGGACAACAAAGGCAAGGTGGAAAGCGCCGAGTTGAGTGAAAAAACCCGAATGATTGAAGAAACACTCAAAAATTATGGCATCGGGATTAAGAGCATTTCGGCCACTATCGGACCCACAGTTACCCTGTATGAAATTATTCCGCAGGATGGCGTGCGTATTGCCAAAATAAAAAACCTTGAAGACGATATTGCTTTAAGTTTGGCCGCATTGGGAATTCGCATTATCGCTCCCATACCGGGCAGGGGAACCATTGGTATTGAAGTGCCCAACTCCAAACCTGCCATTGTTTCCATGCGTTCGGTATTGGCATCTCCGAAATTTATTAATGCCGAAATGGATTTACCCATTGCCTTTGGAAAAACCATTTCGAATGAAGTTTTTGTAACCGACCTGGCCAAAATGCCCCATTTGCTAATGGCCGGCGCAACCGGACAAGGAAAATCAGTAGGGTTAAATGCAGTATTGGCTTCATTGCTTTATAAAAAGCATCCCTCGCAAATCAAGTTTGTTTTGGTTGATCCAAAAAAAGTTGAATTAAATATTTATAAAACGATTGAACGTCATTTTCTGGCAAAAATTCCCGGTGACCAGGATGCGATAATTACCGATACCAAGCTCGTGGTGAATACCCTGAACTCATTGTGCAAAGAGATGGACGACCGCTATGATTTATTAAAAGACGCACAGGTACGGAATTTAAAAGAATACAATACAAAGTTTATCAGCAGAAGATTGCCACCAACTGATAAAACAGCCCACCGTTACCTTCCCTATATTGTGGTAGTTATTGATGAACTGGCCGATTTAATGATGACCGCAGGGAAAGAGGTAGAGCATCCGATAGCCCGATTGGCACAGCTGGCCCGGGCTATAGGAATTCATTTAATACTGGCAACCCAGAGACCCAGTGTAAATATTATTACCGGAACCATAAAGGCAAATTTCCCGGCACGTATGGCTTTCAGGGTTTCACAAAAAATAGATTCACGTACCATTTTAGATGCCAATGGAGCCGATCAGTTAATTGGAAAAGGCGATATGCTGTTTAGTAATGGAAATGATTTGATACGTTTGCAATGTGCTTTTGTAGATACTCCGGAAGTTGAAAAAATTACTGAATTCATCGGCAGTCAGCAAGGTCGTGAACCTTATATTTTGCCATTGGTTCAAACCGAAAATGATGAAATGATAAGCGGAGAAGGTTTTGATGCCAGCCATAAAGATGAACTTTTTGAAGAAGCGGCACGCATCATTGTGGTACACCAGCAAGGTTCAACATCATTATTACAAAGACGTTTAAACCTTGGTTATAACAGGGCTGGCCGTTTGATAGACCAATTGGAAAAAGCCGGAATTGTAGGTGCATTTAAGGGCAGTAAAGCCAGAGAAGTTGTGGTACACACCGAAGCCGAATTGGATGAATTGCTGAAAAACCTGAGAAACGGATTTTGAAAAAAGCATCGGACAAGGTAAAATTTTGTATTAAAACAAGGTAGAGACGCGATTAATCGCGTCTCTACAGGTGTATACCGAATGCTCTATGGTCCATGTATACCTCTTACCTTTGTTATATTATCCTTTGTGGTATATTTGCAAAGTGAATAAGATAATCCTGTTAATGGCCAGTGTGATGGTATTGGGTTCAGCCCAGGCACAAATTGGCAAATCGAAGGCCAATGAGGCTGAAAAACTGATGGAAAAAATCAGTAAACGGTATAAAGCTTTTAAAAGCATCAAGGCCGATTTTGTGTATTCGGTTGAAAACAAACAGGAAAAAAGTCAGGAAAAACAAAAAGGTACCATTTTGGTGAAGGGCAATAAATTCAGGCTCGACATAGCAAACCAATTAATTATTTGCAATAACAAAAATATCTGGACTTACAGCCGGGAGGTAAATGAAGTGCAGATAAACTATTATTCTCCTAAAGACGGAGCCATACGTTTGGACGATATTTTTACCATGTACGGTAAAGGTTTTTTATATAGATTTTTAGATCCCAAAAGAGAAGGGGGTAAAGAAATAACTTATGTTGAGCTGACACCCAAAGACAAGAAAAAGAAATTCTTTAAAATAAAAGTAGCCATCGACCAGGCAAATCAAACCATTTTAAGCTCACAGGTATTTGATAAAAACGGCAGCATCCATACTTATAGCGTAACCAATCAGGTTCCCAATCTTAAATATGATGACAACCAGTTTGAATTTGATATAAAGAAATTTCCGGGCGTTGAAGTGGTTGATTTACGTTAGAAACCGCCTCCTACATCAATTTTAACAGGAGATTGCGGCTCTTTTGGGATTTCTTCAACAACTCCTTTTATGGTTAACTGCACCTGGCCATTGCTTGCATTTGAATATACGGTTATTCCTTTTCCAAACGAACCTTTAAAACTTCCCGGATTATAGGTTGCCTTAATTTTCCCTTTCTGGCCGGGCATTATGGGTTCACGGGGCCACTCAGGTGTGGTACATCCGCAGCCTGGTTGTACTTTGCTGAGAATTAATGGCACTTTACTTTTGTTGGTAAAAACAAAAACACATTCAGCCGTTTTGCCTTCATAAATTTTTCCAAAATCATGAACAACAGATTCAAATTCAATGACAGCCTGGGGCTCATTTGCCTTTTTTTCTTCTTTAATATCGGTTTGAGCCGAAATTGATAATGTAAAAAATAAAATGCAGGTAAGTGGAATAATTTTTTTCATGATTCAAAAATAAAAAACCCGCACAAATCTTAAAATGACCTGTGCAGGTTTAAAAATAATTTTTTAATTATTGAGGATTTTTAGGTTGTTCGGCAGGTTTCACATCTCCTTTTAAATAAAGAATAACAGTAGAGTTTTTTGCGTTGCTCATTACTGTAATGCTTTTGGTAAACGGACCGGGAGAAGCTGCATTGTAGGTAGCCTTAACATAACCCTTTTTACCCGGGTTGATAGCTTCTTTAGACCAATCAGGAGTAGTACACCCACAACTTGCCGAGGCGTTGGTAATAATCAGGGGCGTTTTTCCGGTGTTTTTAAATTCAAACGAATAGGTGGCCGGAGTTCCTTGCGGAATTATGCCAAAATCATGCGTCTCTTTCACAAATTTAACTTCAGCGGGATTTGGGTTCTCTGCTGGAGCTGGCTGTACATCAGGTGTTTGAGCTTGAGCAGCGAAAAGGCCGCTAAAGGCGATAAATGCGGTTAAGATTACTTTTTTCATTTTTTTATTTTCGATTAATGCTTGTGTACTTACAATTTTTGTTCCAAAAGTAAGCACTTATGCAAATAATAGCAAAATATCTGACTTAAAAAATAGTTAAAAAGCAAATGCACGATTCAATTACAATATTTAAAACCACCTGTTTTCAAAGGGATGATATCTTTGTTATTAACTGATTTTGCTAAATGCCTAAAAAACTTTAGGTTTGGAAAGTAATGAAATTGAACAATGATTGAAGTGGGTAACACTGTGCAGACCGATTCTAAATATAAAGCGGTAATCCTTGAAGATTACCGCATTGTGTTCCAAAGCAGACTTGCAAGTTTGCTGGGAAGGAGAGAAGTTTTGACCGGAAAAGCGAAGTTTGGAATATTTGGTGATGGAAAAGAGTTACCTCAGATTGCTATGGCCAAGGCCTTTAAAAAGGGAGATTTCCGAAGTGGTTATTACCGCGATCAAACTTTTATGATGGCTTCCGGCTTATTAAATGTGCAGGAATTTTTTGCCCAATTGTACGCCCATTCTGATGTTACAGCTGAACCTTCAAGTGCAGGCAGAATGATGAACGGACATTACGGCACACGAACATTGGACGAAAAAGGGGAATGGAAGGAATTGAAAAACCTGAAGAATTCTTCTTCCGATATTTCACCCACTGCTTCGCAAATGCTGAGATTATTGGGTTTGGCACTTGCATCGAAATATTACAGACAAAATGCCAATCTGATTGGCGAAAATAAATTTTCGGACAATGGTAATGAAGTAGCCTGGGGCACAATTGGTAATGCAAGTACCAGCGAAGGTCACTTTTTTGAATCCATCAATGCGGCCGGAGTGATGCAGGTTCCCATGGTGGTGTCGGTATGGGACGATGCCTATGGCATTTCGGTTCATGCCAAATACCAGACCACCAAAGAGAGTATTTCAGAAATTTTGAAAGGTTTTCAGCGGGATGAAAAAGGAGAAGGCTACCAAATTTTTGTGGTAAATGGCTGGGATTACGGTGCCTTGTGCAGTGTATACGAAGAAGCCGGAAAACTGGCCCGCGAAAAACATATTCCCTGTCTGATTCATGTAACCGAACTTACACAGCCCCAGGGCCATTCAACATCCGGATCGCATGAACGCTATAAAAGTAAAGAACGTTTGAACTGGGAAATTGAACATGATTGTAATAAACGTTTTAAAGAATGGATACTCAGCAATGGAATTGCAAGCGAAGCTGAGCTGGAGGTACTTGAAAATGAGGCTAAAATTCAGGTAAATGTGGCCCGTAAAAATGCATGGGAAGCATACTTAAATCCTATTAAGGCCGATTTGGCTGAACTGGCCGAATTACTGGACCAGATTGCCGGCTCAAGTAGTTTTGCTGCCGAAATTATTGCCCTTAAAGATGAATTACAGGGAATTGCTGAACCGATAAGAAAAGATTTAAGTATCGTTTCAAACAAAGTACTTCGACTCATTTTTAGAGAGAAAAACAGCAAAAGACCTCTGCTGATGACCTGGAAGAAAGAATTTGAAGCTTTAAATAAAGAAAGATACAACAGCTATCTTTTCAGCCAGTCGGATCAAAACGCATTAAAAATCAAGGAAATCAAGCCGATTTATTCTGAAAACAGTAAAATGGTAGATGGCAGGGAGATTTTGGTGGCCTATTTTGGCCAATTGCTTGCTAAAGATCCGCGGGTTTTTGCTTTTGGAGAAGACGTGGGTAAAATCGGAGATGTGAACCAGGGTTTTGCGGGTTTGCAGGAAAAATTTGGCGAAAGCCGCGTATTTGATACCGGCATTCGTGAACTTACCATTGTAGGCCAGGGAATTGGAGCTGCCATGCGGGGTTTGAGACCTATCGCTGAAATTCAATACCTTGATTATTTATTATATGCATTACAACCTTTAAGTGATGATGTTGCTACTTTGCAATACCGTACCAAAGGCGGACAGAAAGCGCCTGTTATTGTGAGAACCCGGGGACACCGGCTCGAAGGAATCTGGCATTCGGGCTCTCCGGTAGGAATGATTTTGAATTCAATAAGGGGCATGCATGTGCTTACACCGCGGAATATGACCCAGGCAGCAGGCATGTACCAAACCTTAATCAACAGTGATGAACCGGCTTTGCTGGTTGAATGCCTGAACGGTTATCGCCTGAAAGAAAAAATGCCGGATAATATTGGTGAATTTAACGTACCCCTGGGCGTACCCGAAATTCTGGAATACGGAACGGATATTACCGTTGTTACTTATGGCTCTACAGTAAGAATAGCCCAAAGGGCAATGGCACTTTTAAATGAAGCCGGCATCAGTATAGAGTTAATAGATGTGCAAACTTTATTACCTTTTGATATTAAACACAGCATTGTTGAATCGTTAAAGAAAACCAACAAACTGGTTATACTGGATGAAGACGTGCCAGGTGGCGCAAGTGCCTTTATTCTGCAGCAAATCTTAGAGAAACAGGATGGTTATCAATACCTGGACGAAAAACCACTTACCATAACAGCTAAAGCCCATCGCCCTCCTTATGGAACCGATGGTGATTATTTCAGCAATCCAAATGCTGAAGAAATTTTTGATACCATCTTCGAAATGATGCTGGGATATGATCCCGCCCGCTTTCAATAGAAATACTTTTTTCTTTTTCGAAAACAAAATAATTAGTTAATAATTTAATTATCAGGCATTTTACCTGTTTTCTTGGATTTACTTTCGCTAGTGATTCCATTATATTTATTGATAAAAATCATATTATTTTTATTTAGACTAAATAAAAATAACATATTTTTGTGCGCTCATTCTAATAAACAATTAACCATTTATCAAAAAGAAAATGAAAAAATATCTATTACATGTGTTACTGGGAATTGCTTACGCAACAAGCACTTTTGCGCAATCCGATAAAGGAAACATCATGGGATCCGTTAAGGACAAATCAGGCAAACCCGTTGAATTGGCAAACATTCAGGTAGAAAAAACTGCATTTGGAACGTATACCGACGAAAGCGGAAAATTTTTATTGAAAAATATTCAACAGGGTGAGTACACAATTGTTGCTTTTATTATTGGTTTTGAACCTATTAAACAAAATGTATCTGTAAAAGCAGGTGAAACAACAATGATTTCTTTTAATCTATTAGAAAAAGTTCACAAACTGAAAGAAGTAAACATTACATCTACAGGTATAAAAGGTGAAATTAAAGATATCCCGGGAACGGTTTCGGTAATTGACGCAAAACAAATACAGGAATCCGGGGCTCAGAATATCGGACAAATCATAAACCGTGTACCGGGAGTTAATTATCTTGACGAAGATGGAAGAGGTTTAAAACCCAATATTGGTCTGCGTGGGCTTGACCCGTTAAGAAACAGAAATATTCTGGTACTTATGGATGGCAAGTTTCCAATTGGAATGACTTATTATGGTGATCCTGCATCTTATTATATGACGCCCATTCAAAGTGTAGATAGAATTGAAGTGATTAAAGGAGCTTCGCCCGTGCTTTATGGCGGGTATTCAGTAGGCGGTGTAGTAAATATGATTACTAAAAAAGGCAAATATACACCTGAAACAAAAGCGGATGTATCCATTGGAAGTTTCAATTCACTAAATGCTCAGCTTTCAACAGGTGGAAACAACGGAAAATTAAATTATATGATTTCCGGACTTAGAAGACAAGGAAATGGATTCAGGGACAGAAGCAAGTTTAATGTGAACGACTTTACCATAAATTTAGGGACTCGTCCTGATTCGAATTCAGAGATTTCATTATATCTTAACGGGTTCAGTGAAGATTCGGAAACACCCGGTGGTTTAACTCAGGCACAATATGATGCTGATCCCACTCAAAGCCAGCATACCAGCGACCAATTTTACTCAAAACGATTCAGCACCGCCTTATCTTACAAAGTTATATATAATAAATATCACATATTTTCAACATCGGTTTATGGGAATTATTTTGTTAGGGATTGGTGGATTGCTTATAAAAATCCAACTACAACTGGTTATTTAAGAGATATACATGCAATAGGTAATGTATCTGATTACAATTTTACCAAAGATTTGTTTAAGCGGAAAAACTCATTAATTGCCGGTATTCGCATACATACCGACCGGTTGGATAATATGAGCATAGCAGGAGCCAATAAGGAATCAAGAACAGGTACCATAACCGCAAATGATGTGAATACAAGTTTTATTTATGAGGGATATATATATGATGAGTTTTGCATCACTAAATATTTAACTCTGGCTCCGGGAATCAGATATTCAAATGTCAGTTATAAACGAAATGATTTTGTCAAAAAAAGAAACGACAAAATGAATTCCGAAGCCTTCGTATACTCAGGTGGATTAATATACAAATTATTTGAACATTCACGAATTTATGCTACCGTTTCAAGAGGATTTCAACCGCCAACACTTAACTCTGCTCTAAATCCGGGAAACATTGATGCAGGTGTTGATCTTAAACCGGAAACATCAATGAATTATGAAGCAGGATTTAGAACAGACCCATTCAATTGGCTTTCAGTAAATGCATCTGTTTACAGAATGGATTTTACCAACAAGGTGATTTCAGAAAGTGGAATTAACAAAAATGCAGGTGGAAGTTATCACAGGGGAATTGAAGCAGAAATAGAATTAGGCGCGTGGAAAGGAATTAGTTGCTTTGCGAATATTACCTTGCAGAAAGCAACATTTACTACCGGAGCCGACAGTGGAAAAGTGCTGCCAAATGCACCTCAGCAATTGGCTGCATCAGGTATTCGCTATAAGTTTCCATTCGAAAACCAAAGTTTAATACTTAATGTATTTAATAATTATGTAGGAAAACAATACAGCGATTCTAAAAATACTGAAGCAGGAACTGTTGACGGGAAAAACGGGGCAGTCCCAGCCTACAACATAATGAATGCAACCCTAAATTATAACCGGAAACATTGGGGAGTTTACCTGAATATTAATAATCTGCTTGACGAAAAATATTTCACTTTACGTTGGGCTTCCTGGAATGGAATTATTCCTTCACCCGGGAGAAACTTTATCGTTGGGGCTCAACTCAAATTCTAATTTTAGTGAAATATGAAAATCTTTAATAAATTCAGTAAAGCAGTATTGGCATTAACCCTTTTTACTACAATATATATAGTATGTTCCGCTCATTTCATCTGGATTGAAACGCCGGGTATGGCAGCAATAGGTAAAGAGCATTTAGTTAATTTATTTTTTGGAGAAATAAATTTTAAACAATATGAAATAAGTGGTGGAAGGTTAGATGAAATGGATGGATTGAAAGCCATTTATATCAATCCAAAAAATGAAGAAAAAGAATTAACTTTAACAAAACAAAAGGACAGGTTTATTACAAAATTCACTCCGGAATCAGCTGGAATTTATCAGGTTTTAACAATTAATTCAGTTGCCCGGGTAATGGATTTGAGAAAATCAAATTTAGGAATTGTTAAGCCCATGTATTATGCCCGTCAAATAATTTTATGTGACAACAAAACCAACTCAGATAATTTAAAATCTGCAGCAATTAAACCCTATTTTGATTTGGACCTGATACCTGATTTCAGTAATTCAAAACTGAATACTTTTTCTACGAATCAAACCATTAATTTTTATTCCTATTTCAAAAAGTCACCTGTAAAAGGAGGGAAAATATTTGCCCATGCACCCAATGGTTGGTCTAAAGAAATTGATGCAAATGATAAAGGATTATGCACTTTCACCCCTTTATGGGAAGGACAATATGTAATTGATTGGGTTTATTCTGAGAATACTGCCGGAACATTTCATGACAAACAATACGAGAGCATCAGGCACCGGGCGGTTCTCACAATCAATGTTGTTAAATGAACTGGAAAATTAACCAATTTAAAATACACCGGATTATTGGATTAATTTTCTTACCGTTTCTCATTATTTCTGTAGTTACAGGCTTTTTTAGAGCAAATTATAATTGGTTTTGGAAAGAAGACTATAAAAAAATTAAAAATTTTAATTATGATTATAAAATTAAATCTCCCGCAATTGGCATTGACAGCATATTTAATATTTTAACCAATGCATATGGTAAAAAGATTTCTGTTTCAGAAATAAAACTCAAAAATGAAGCAGGAATGGTCTTTTATGATGTTAAAATAAAAAACAAACCTACGGTTCTGATTGATGCAAATAATGGCGAAAAAGTAAGTCCGATTTCGAAGGACCTTGCAAAGGCAATGGCCAGTCAATATGTAAAACCCGATTTAAAGTTTAAATCTATTAATACAGACGATCATTATAAAACAAGAAAAGATAAAAAATTAAGACCTGTTTATATCATTGCATACGATGACCCGCTTCATACTAAAATATACATTGATAAGAACAAAGGAGAAATTGAAGAAGAAACCGACGATAATTTGCAATTTGGATTTTGGATGGTAAAGCTTCATGATTATGATTTTTGGCAGGCCAAACGATTCAATTTGAGCTTTGTTGGCATCGGATTATTCATTCTTGGATGTACAGGTCTTCTTTTATGGATGAAAAAACAACATAAAATCCTGACAAAAAACAAAAAATCATAATAATTTAATAACCATATAGTTACATTTATCTTTTACAATCTGCATTGGGCAACCAAAACCTGATAAAAATCAGGTTATTTTTATTTAGACTAATTATAAATAGACTATTTTTGAACCCGCAAAGCAGAACTAAAAAATAATTTAAAACGATATCATCTTATGAAGAAATACATATTGGCAATTGGCATATTAATTATAGGCATTTCAACTTTTGCACAGCATGCCGTTATAAATGGAGTTGTTAAAACTGCGGACGACGGCAGAACCATGTCAAACGTTTCGGTTATTATGGATGGTATTTTAAACAAGAATACCGATTCTAAAGGAAGCTTTCAGTTTACAGAAATTTCAACCGGGGTACATCATCTCACTTTCGGATTTTTAGGGTTTGAAAAAGTTGAATTGATTGTAAATGTTTCTAATGAAAATGAAATCGTTGAAATACCGGCAATAAAACTGAAAAAAAATGCAATACAGATTAATGAAGTAATTATATCCGAAAGTCCGGCAAATTATTCATACAAGTATGAAGGGTCCAATTTTATAATTTCATCAAAGGAAATTATGCTCAGCAAACCCATTGGTACAGAAGAAATTTTAAAAAAGGTTTCGGGTATAAACGTTTCCGGTGATATGGGTATTTCCAATCGTTTAAATGTGGGTATCAGAGGTTCCTATCCGCGTAGGTCCAGCAATATATTATTAATGGAAGATGGAACGCCCATTGCCCCGGCACCATACCTGGCACCCGAAGCCTATTATAATCCACCCAGTGACCGTTTGGATGGTATTGAAATATTAAAAGGAGCAGATATTTTGGCATACGGAAGCAATACCATGTACGGGGCAATTAATTATATTACCAAAAAACCACCCATCAAACCTACCTTGGGCATTAATTATACAGGTGGCAGTCAGGGTTACCATTCACAATACATTACTTATGGCGGAACCTGGGATAAAATAGGCGCTGAACTTCAGGTATTAAACAAACAATTCGGTGGATTTCAGGACAATTCCCAATCTTCAATTTTTAATACCACTGCAAAATTGTATACCGAATTTAATCCCCGCTCTTCATTATATTTAAAATTAAATTATCACCAGGAACAATCAAAGGCAAGTTACAGTGCGTTAACGCCTTATACATTTAACTTGGATCCAAGCCAAAACCCGTTTGATGCGGATGATTTGAATACAAAACGATATGGCGTTGATCTTATATATAATTTCAGAATAAGTAAAAATGTTGTATTGTCCTCAAAATTATATGCTTCCCAGTTTCAGCGCGACTGGTGGCGTCAGGAAAACACCCTGATAAAAGCCTCCACTGCAAAAACCTATCTGGGAAGCGATTTTTATACCGACCGGTATTCCTATCTGAATGGTAAAAGTTTTGGAAATGATGATTATATCAGGGTAGGTAAAGTTGTTGCCGGTAAAGAAAGTACCCGCGCACGGAATCGCATGTTCACGGTTGCAGGATTGCAGCAAACTCTAAAATATAATTTTGAAAAAGGAAAGTTTGCAGTCAATTTTGAGGCTACAGTAAAAGGTCATTGGGAATCGTTTGCCAATGTTGAGATAAAAAATGATTCATCCCGTTTTGCAAGAAGTGGCACGATTGATAAAGACCAGTTTTATGAACTGGCTGCCTATTCGGGATTTATAAAAAGTAAATTTACTTATGGAAAAATAGCATTCACTCCATCATTTAGATATGAATGGGTTGAAATGTTTGGATTCGATAAATTGTTGATTTCCAAAATGAGTGGTAATACCGGAAGCAAATACTTTGGCAGTCAAAAAAACGTGTATTCGTCTTTTATTCCGGGTGCTACCCTTTCCTATGTTTTAATAGACAATTCATCAAATAAAATTAACATTTTCGGGGGTATTTATCGGGGTTATACAGCACCCATTGCTGATTATGCATTTTTAAATGTTGAAGAAGGTATTGTTTCAAATCCAACATCAGAAAAACCAATCAACCGCAAACCTGAGCTTAGTTTTAATTATGAAGCAGGTATCAGGGGTGATTTGTTAAAACAATTTGCCAGCATTCAGTTGGTTTATTTTAACAACAATATAAACAATTATTACTCTGCCGGAAGAAATGAGGCTTTTCAAACTTTAGGTTCAGTAAATATTAATGGAATTGAAACTGCCATCAATCTGAATTTGCATAAATTGTTGAACAGTGAAAAACACCAGATTGTTTTAAACGTATCCGGAACTGTGATGGCCGGAAAAATTTTAAGCGGGTTGCTTAAAGATTCGGATCTATTAAAAGCAAAACATACCAACGCAACCCAATCTGAACTTATTGATAAAATTAATTCGGAAAGAGGAGGGTTTGATGTTTATTTTTCGGGAGCAGCAGGTCAGGATAGTTTGGTAACAAAAGAATTACAACTTACCGATTACAGTAAAATAAAACGACTGGATTTTGTTTTTGGAAAGAATGGAATTTCAAACAATACGGTACCCTATTTGCCCCCTTTTATTTTAAATACCGGACTTACTTATTCCTATCAGGGTTTTAGCATATATGTAAATATAAACTATGTAGCGAAACAGTATACTGATTATTTAAATTTTAACAATGAAACTTCAGAAGGTGCTATAGGAAGTTTACCCGCTTTTAAAACCCTGGATGCAAATATTGCCTATTCATTTGAAAAGCATAAAACTAAATATTTAAACGGATTAAGTATTTTTATTGCAGCAAAGAACATAAGCAATGAAGTATACCAGGCATCCCGCTTACACAGGGTTTCATCGGGAATTATGCCCGGAGGATTCCGTCAGATAAATGCAGGTATTAAATTGAATCTGTAGTAAAATTTAAGAATTGAAGTAAACGGAATTTAACATTCATTCCGTTTCATCAACCGGTGTCTCTTTTTTCTTCTTAACTTTCTCAACTAATTTTTCAATTCCCTTTACCGCGTATTTAGTTATAAGCAGTTCGGCTGCAGGTAATAGTGCTGTTAACAAAACACTTTTCTTGCCCAATAATGCAGGTAAAACAGTTGATTGTACCAATCCCCAAATGCCATCTTTATCTTTTGTTAAATTTGAAACAGGTGATAAACTTGCCCATAAAACTGAAAATTTATTTTCTGAAAAGTAATGGGTCTGAGCATTTAATTGCAATTCAGTTTGCTTATAAGCCTGCTTTAATTGTTCACGTTTATTTCGTAAACTTTTAATATCATTTATTTCCATAGCTGCTTTCAATTATTCGTGTAACATCATTTTGATCATTGCATTGATTACAGGTTTTTCGATTTGTTTTTTAAACAGGATTGTTAATACGGCAATTAATAGGTAGAAACCACTAACCCAACAAAATCCCAAATAGCTGCTTTCGAGATAATAATTAAGTGCCAATCCTGCAACAGTACTAACAAAAACAAGAAACATCAACACAAAAAATGCGATTAAAAAAGCGCTGAAAATCATTCCGCTCGTTATTGCTATTTTTTCTACTAAAGTAAGTTTTGTGAACTCAACCCTTTGTTCAACATATGCGTAAAGGGTATCTTTAAAATTTTTAAAGAAATTTTCGTTCAGATTCCCGTCTGAATTTATATCCGCTTCATCCCTGTTTTCCATTATGCCTCCGGAGTTTTATTTTTAAGTGAATTCATTAATTCGCTGAGTAAAGATTTTCCTTTTTCAATTTCTGCATTGAGATCGTCTTTAATATCTTTTCCTTTTTCCCTGGCTTTATTTATCACTTCTTTACCGTCATCACTGGTCAAAAAATAAGTAATTACTGCGCCTGCGGCGGCCCCTAAAATAAAGGCCAATAAACCGCCTGAATTTTTTTTCATAACTTTATTATTAATTTCCTTCCTGTTTTATGTCAGCCTGTTTTTTTTTCTCTGCTTTTTTTGCGCCTCCTCCAAAAACCGAAACATTCACATACCGGCCCGGATATTCACGTATATCTTTTAAAAGTGCCTGTAATTCAAAAGAAGATTTATTCAGGTTATCATACAATTGACGGTCGTTGATTAAACGGGCTGCGGATCCATCACCTGTATTTAACTTTTGGGTAAGTAATGCAAGCTGCTGTGAAGTTTTGTTGAGTTGCTCAATGGTAGATTTTAAAGGTGCATTCGCCAGTGAATCACTCAATATTTTAAAATTGATAATGCTGGCGCTAATAGACTCATTATTCTTTTTTATATTATTGGATATGGATTCAAAATTTCCAGTTATTTTAGAGAATTTCATACTTTCCTGAATAATCATTTGGTTGAGTGAAGCAGTTGCCAGATTTAAATTTTTCAAGGTGCCCGACAAATCGTTAATTCCAGCTGTAATACTTTTGGAACCTCCCTCTGTGAGTACATGCTGCACTTCAGTAAGCACTTTATTCAGAGTTACCAGTACATTTTCCGTTTTATCTTTTACGGGAGTTACCATTTCCGAAATCGACTCAGAAAAACTGATTTCTTCTGAACCCATAATGGTATCTCCCTCTTCAATAGGATCAACCAGATTGGGAATAATCAGTGAAATGGCTTTGCCACCCAATAGGTCCTGGCTTACAATTTTGGCTTCACTGCTTTTGGAAAGCCTGATTTTTGCATCTATCAGTAAGGTTGCAATTATTTTGTTGGCGCTTTCGGTTCTGATTAAACCTAATTTTTCTACCTGTCCAACTTTTAATCCTTTATAATATACGGGCGTAGATTTTACAATTCCATCAATATTATTGTAAATCACATAATATTCATCCAGATTGGAAAAAATTCTTTTTCCTCTTAAAAAATTATAACCCACATAAAGCGCAGCAAATGCACAGGCTGCAAATAATCCAATTTTTATTTCTTTTGAAATTTTCATTTTATAGCAAGGGTATTAAGGTTTCTTACAGTTGTTTGACAGACCAAAACCATAAACAACCATCAAAAAAGAAAAATTGTTTAAGGCTTTATTCAATTACAGTAATCTTTTTTATTGAACAAAAATAAGGAATTTGGAGCTTGGAAAACTAATTATTCTTGGCAGAAGATCCTGCTTCGTATGATTTTTTGTACTCAAATACCGCATTGGCGATTGCATTTGAAAGTTCATTTACTCCTTTTGAACCCTTTAAATACTCCCGGTCTTTTTTGTTTGAGATAAAGCCGGTTTCAATTAAAATACTGGGCATTTTGGTTTTCCACAGTACCACAAACCCGGCCTGTTTTACTCCCCTGCTGGGTCTGTTTATTCCTTTTGATATCTGCGACTCCACTTTTGCAGCTAATTTAATGCTCTGATCCATGTACGCATTTTGAAATAATGAAAAGTAGATATGCGATTCGGGGGAACTCGGGTCAAATCCTTCATAACGTTCTATATAATCTTCTTCCAACAGCACAACATTGTTTTCCCGCTTTGCCACCTCCAGGTTTTCATCTGCTTTATGAAGTCCCATAGCAAAAGTTTCAGTACCCAGAATACTGGTATTTTTTGTTGAGTTGCAGTGAATTGAAATAAATAAATCTGCATTATTTTTATTTGCAATGGCGGCACGTTCCCACAATTCAACAAATTTATCGGAAGCGCGTGTATATATTATTTTAACATCAGGCATTTGTTCCTGTAATTTTACACCCAATGCCAGTGCGATGGCCAGGGTAACCTCTTTTTCCTTAACCCCCTGTGAATGGCATCCCGGATCGTGACCGCCATGTCCGGCATCGATTACTATTGTTGAAATGGATCTTTTAAAATTTTTATTTACAGAATTGGGTGATGCGGCAACAAAAATTAATATGAGTAAAAATGGCACAATTTTTTCCCATTTCGGTAAATTCCATACTTTGATTAGCTTTGCACCCATCTTTGTATAATACATTCTCATATCAATTGCATTTGTGCATGGTAAGGCGGTTTAGCTGTTGTTTATTCACTTTAATTATGTTTGTTGCAGTTAAGCCTGTTTTTTCTGCAGCCGGCAATTGTACTACGAAATTAAGCAATTTAACAGCTTTAAACGTAAATAATATAAAGAGTCCAATTTTTTTGTACTCATTTTCAGACATATGTAATTATCCCGATTCAATTAAAAATATAGACACGCTTCAAACAGACTCTCTGGATTTAGACAGTAATTACCTTCCCCGCACTTCATCGGCTATTAAATCGAGTGTTCATTATAAAGCTAAAGACTCCATTGTATATTCTACGGAACAAAAAACGCTCATTTTATACAATACAGCTCAAATTGTATTTGAAGACCTGGACATGAAATCGGCACGGATAAAAATAGATTTGAACGACAATACTGTAAATGCAGTGGGTGAAGAGGACAGTACAGGGAAAAAAATTAACACTCCCGTTTTTAAACAGGGTGATGCGGAGTATAAAATTGAAGAAGTAACCTTTAACTATGAAACCAAAAGAGGTTATATGAAAGAGTTTAGGACCCAGGAAGGGGATGGTTTTATAAAAGGCAATCGTGTAAAGCGCGATGAACACAACAATTTTTACCTGAGAGATTCTTATTATTCAACCTGCAGTGCAGATCCTCCCCATTTTTCGATTGAAGCAAAAAAGCTGAAAGTAATACCCGGCAGGCAGGTAATAACCGGCCCGGCAAACCTGGTAATTGAAGGAGTAAAAACACCTCTTTTTGTGCCCTTTGGAATATTTCCTTTAAAAAGAGGCCAACAATCTGGGGTTATCATTCCTTCTTATGGCAATACGCTTGGAAGAGGTTATTTTCTTAGACAGGGTGGTTATTATCTGGGGTTGGGAGATCATGCAGATATTGCCTTATTGGGTGATATTTATACCAACCTGAGCTGGTCGCTGGGCACCCGTATTAATTACGCATACCGATACCGGTTTTCAGGAAATTTTGCAACCAATTATACCCTCTATAAAGAAGGTTTGCCAGAGGATAAAAACTATAATAAAACTTCTCAGTTTATGCTCACCTGGGGACATAATCTTGATCCAAGAGCAAAACCCGGTACAAGTTTTAGAGCAGATGTTAACCTGCAGGGAAATCAGTATCTTGCCTATAATACCTATACTACTTCAAATACCGCTTTTAACAGCAATATCAATTCAAGTATTTCATACAGCAAGGCTTTTGGGAAAGGTAAATATAATTTATCCACCAATGCCCGGGCCAGTCAAAATACATTAACCCGAGACCTTTCAGTTACCCTTCCCGATTTAACTTTATCGGCGGCATCTTTTCAACCCTTTAAACCCAGGTGGAAACCAACCGCTGAATACTGGTATGAAAAAATAAGTATTAATTATCAGGGTGTGTTTCAAAATTATTTAAATACCAAGGATACCCTCCTGTTTAAAAACCGAAGCAATGCTGACCTGAAAAGTTTTTTGGATTCGGTGATGCGGAATGGCGCCCGGCATTCAACCAGCATTCAAAATTCAGTGAATGTTTTTAAATATTATACCTTGTCGGTGGGTGCTGATTACAGTGAAAACTGGACTTTTAAAACCATCCGGAAAGAATGGGACACTGCACAAAAAAGGGTTGTGATCAGAAATGTAAATGAATTTGGCAGATCCTATCAGTATTCATTCAGGGGCGGGGTTAGTACACGCTTTTTCGGATTGGTAAACTTTAAAAAAGGAAGATTAAAAGCCATACGGCATGTTGTAAATCCGGACGCAAGCCTTAGCTATGTACCTGATTTTGGTAAACCTTCATTTGGCTTTTTTCAAAAATATCAAATTGATTCCGTTGGAAACACAGCCGAGTATTCAAAATATGAAACCTCACTCTTTGGAGGCCCCGGAAGAGGCCGCCAGGGAAATATTAATTTCGGAGTAGATAATAATATTGAAATCAAATGGCTTAAAGGGAAGGACACATCTGAAAAAGTTGAGAAGGTAAAAATATTTGAAAGTATACGCGCTTCTGCATCCTACAATATTTTTGCCGATTCATTAAAACTAAGCACGATACCCATAAGCTTCAGAACCACCTTGCTGAAAACAATTTCACTCAACGGCGGGGCAACACTTGATCCGTATGTAAACGTAGTTTCGGAAAATAATGGTTATAAGACGTATACCCGGATAAATAAATTTTATATTTTGGAACAACAGAAATTGGGAATTATTACCAATGGATTTATGGGGATGAGTGCCTCTTTTTCTCCTGAAATGTTTAAACGAAAAGACAAAACCAAAGCCGAAGCTCTCAAAAAAGAAATGCTGGCTAAAGGTTTTGCCGAATTCAGTATGCCCTGGTCACTGAGCATGAGTTATAATGTGAATTATAATAAGTTTTCAAGCCCCGGAAAAGAATATACACAATACCTGATTTTTAACGGAAACGTAAACCCCAGTAAAAACTGGTTCATTAACTTTAATTCAGGCTACGATTTTAACCTGAAAAAAATATCCCACCTGGGAATAGACTTAAGGAGAGATTTGCATTGCTGGCAATTTACTTTTGCCTGGACTCCGCT
This sequence comes from Bacteroidota bacterium, assembly GCA_030680835.1. Classification (GTDB taxonomy): domain Bacteria; phylum Bacteroidota; class Bacteroidia; order UKL13-3; family UKL13-3; genus B1. Next base: position 58,990 of record JAUXUD010000032.1, on the reverse strand, counting down.
ATCTGCATACGGCAATCAATACTTTATCTTCAATATCAATGTTAAATCATCCACATTGCACGACTTAAAATATCCAAAACGTAAAGATTGGTTCGACACGAGAAGAATTTAATGACCCCGTAAGGTCTCTGAAGCAAGCCGCTCTGGTTAAAGCGATTTCAGGAGTGATCACATAAATAATGTTGCAAATGCTTCGTTTGCGCTGTAAAATGCTTTTATTTGCAGCGAAAATCAAGGTGGTATAATACCATACTTATAACAACAATTTATATGAAATACGTTACCTTAAACGATTTACATGCTTCATTGGGAGCAAAAATGGTAGAGTTTGCAGGGTTCAACATGCCGGTACTCTATTCTAATTTAATTCAGGAGCACCTGGCGGTGCGAAATAGTGTGGGTGTTTTTGATGTAAGCCATATGGGTGAATTTTACCTCAAAGGTGAAAAAGCACTTGACCTGGTTCAGCTGGTTACCTCAAATGATGCTTCAAAACTTACGGACGGGAAAATTCAGTACAGTTGCCTTCCTAATGATCAGGGAGGTATTGTGGATGACTTATTGGTTTACCGGGTTAAGGAAAACGAATATTTTTTGGTTGTAAATGCAGGTAATATTCAGAAAGACTGGGATTGGATCAGCAAGCACAATACATTTGGTGTTGAAATGAATAATTATAGTGATGCATTATCATTATTGGCGGTTCAAGGTCCGAACGCGATTAAAGTTTTACAAAAATTAACCGATGTTGACCTGAGCCAGATGGAATACTATACATTTAAAATTGGGGCTATGGCCGGACTTCCTGAAGTTTGGATTTCGAACACGGGCTATACCGGTGCCGGCGGGTTTGAATTGTATGCTGAAAACAAAGATGTACGAAAATTATGGGATGCTGTTTTTGAAGCCGGAGCCGAATATAATATTATGCCGATTGGTTTGGGTGCCCGCGATACCCTACGCCTGGAAAAAGGTTTTTGTTTGTATGGACATGATATCAATGATGAAACTTCACCGATTGAGGCAGGTTTGGGCTGGATAACCAAGTTCAGCAAAAACTTTGTAAACAGCGAGTACCACAAAGCCTTGAAAGAAAAAGGCGTCAGTAAAAAACTCGTAGGTTTTGAAATGATTGACCGGGGAATCCCCCGCCAGTTTTATAAAATTAAAGATGCAGCGGGTAATGAAATCGGTGAAGTAACTTCCGGAACCCAATCGCCGTCACTTAACAAAGGAATTGGAATGGGTTATGTAAGCACCGCAAACAGCAAAGTGGATACTGAAATATTTATTGAAATAAGGGATAAAGCAATCAAGGCTAAGGTTGTTAAAACACCTTTTTTATAAAATAATCAATTAACAAAAGGTGCTTGTTCTGGCATCTTTTGTTTTATAAAAAATTACATGCATACGATAGAAGTTATTTTTACGCCGGCCTTGTTGCCCCATTATGTGATACAAGGAAAAACTGTTGTAGTTATAGATATTTTACGTGCCAGCAGCAGCATGTGTGTAGCTTTTAAAACCGGGGTTAAAAAAATACTTCCGGTTTCAACTCCCGAAGAATGCAGAATGTTTAAAGACTTTGATTTTATTATTGCCGCTGAGCGCAATGCACAAATGGTTGATGGGTTTGATTTGGGCAACTCACCATTTGAATATGAAAACCCGGTTTTAGAAGGAAAGAGCATTGCATTTACCACCACCAATGGTACCAAAGCCATCAAACAGGCAAAAGCAATGCAGGCGGGAGCAATCGTTATCGGTTCTTTTTTGAACCAAAATTATTTGTGCAACTGGCTTTTGAAACAAAACAATGATATTGTTTTATTATGTGCCGGGTGGAAAGATAAATACAATTTGGAAGATGCACTTTTTGCAGGTGCCGTTATTGAAGAAATAGGTGCAAGTTTTAAAATAGAAGATGACTCGGCACTGGCTGCACATTTCCTTTTTCAGCAACATAAAAATAATATTCACGATCTGGTAAAACAATCATCGCATGCAAAACGATTTACTTTTTTGCATTTACAAACTGATGATGTAAGTTATTGTCTGCAACAAAACACCTGTAGTGTTTTACCAATTATGGAAGATGAATACCTGGTTGCAATTACAGCGATTGCTCCGCTTTTGGGTTCAGCCACGGGCTCAGCAGTGCACTGATAATTATTACGGCCATACAACCAATCAGGTTGAACCATAGAAAGGTAATCTGGGTGTAAAAATACAGGTACAACACAAGCAGTTCAGCAATAATTGCGGCATAAAAAGCCGATGCGCCTGCGATTTTTTTAAAATAAAAAGCTACCAGAAATATTCCTAGAATGGTGCCGTAAAACAAGGAACCCAATACATTAACCGCTTCAATTAAACTACCCAGTTTATTGGCAAACATGGCTACTCCAATTGCATATAAACCCCATAAGCCGGTAGCCACTTTTGAAACAAATAAATAGTGCCGGTCGCTGGCTTCCTTTTTGTAGATTCGCTTATAAATATCAACAATTGTGCATGAGGCCAGTGCATTTAACTCTGCTGATTTCGATTGCATAGAAGCCGCAAAAATAACGGCAATTAATAATCCTATTAAACCATGCGGTAAATAATCAATTACAAATCTCAGGAAAATATAATTGGTATCATCTGTTTCCGCTTTTTTATCATTTTGTTTCATTAATGCAACTGCTTCAAGGCGAAGATTTTTCTGAACACCTTCATCGTGTTCAATATTTGCTTTATGAATCTCTGTTTGTGCATTATTATTTTGCTGAATTGCCCTGTGCATCCCAAATACTTCCTGTTTCTTATGCTCAAGCCCTTGCTGGTATTTTATATTCAGGAGATTCCATTGGTTTGAGTAATTACTTGCTTCCATTTTTTTCACTTCGTTTTTATTGAAAAACAATGGAGCCGGATTAAATTGATAGAATACAAATAACAGCACCCCAATAAACAAAATTGCAAACTGCATGGGTACTTTTATGAAGCCATTCATAATTAAACCCAAGCGGCTTTGCTTAATATCTTTGGCTGAAATATAACGGGAGACCTGTGATTGGTCGGTACCAAAATAAGAGAGTGCCAGAAAGAAGCCTCCGATTAATCCGCTCCATATATTGTATTTATTGCTGAGGTCGAAATTAAGGTCAATTACATTCATCTTGCCCAGTTTACCTGCAATCTGAACAGCTTCCCGGATGCCCATCTCTTCGGGCAATAATTTTACGATCATCCATCCTGCCAAAAACATGCCTATAAAAATAATGGTCATTTGCTGCAAATGCGTATAACTTACGGCTTTGGAGCCACCCATTACCGTGTATACAATTACTATTCCTCCAATCACCAGATTGGTATAATAAATATTCCATCCCAGCAGGCAAGAAAAAATCAGGCTTGGTGCATATAAGGTTAAACCCGATGCCAGACCTCTTTGAATCATAAATAAAAAAGAAGTAAAAACGCGTGTTTTTAAATCAAATCTGCCCTCAAGAAATTCATAAGCCGTATAAATTTTTAAACGGTGGTAAATGGGAATAAATGTAATGCACAGAACCACCATGGCTATCGGCAATCCAAAGTAATACTGTACAAACCGCATTCCATCAGTATAGGCTTGTCCGGGTGCCGATAAAAAAGTAATTGCACTGGCCTGAGTTGCCATAATGGAGAGTCCAACCATAAACCAGGGCATGCTGTTATCTCCCTTTAAATAGCTTCCAATATGTTTCTGACCCCTGCTTTTATAAATTCCATATCCGGCAATTGATAATAAGGAAGCGATTAATACCAGCCAGTCTAAGGAACTCATTTATAAAATTCGGTAATAAAGTAATACAAAAAAATCTGAAGGATTAAGAACCCAATGGTCACATAATACAATATTCTCCACCGTTTTTCGGGCAAGAAGCCTTTGCTTTCTTTATCATTTAATTCAACCATTGAAAAAATAATTTATGAATCTATCGTTTCATCAAATATAATTGCTGCAACAAATTATCCAACAATCATGAAATTTATACGAATATTTTTTCTCTTAAGTATTGCTCCATTTATACTTTTAGCACAAAAAACAGCACCCGCAAATTGGTTCAATCTCGATTTTAAAACGGACAAAATAATGGGGATAAGCACCGAAAAAGCTTACGCCGAGCTAGGGATTGCCAATAAGGGCAATAAAATTATAGTAGCGGTTATTGATGGGGGTACAGATATTTCACACGAGGATTTAAAGAACAATATCTGGCAAAACAGCCAGGAAATTCCCAATAACCTGGTTGATGAAGATGGAAATGGGTATATTGATGATGTAAACGGCTGGAATTTTATCGGTGGCAAAGAACAAAATGTGCAGGAAGACACCTATGAAATTACCCGGATTTTGCATTCGTATGAAGAAAAAGGATTCCCTCTGGAAGCAACCCCTCCTTTTTTAGACCCTTATGGTAAAGAGGCAAAACAGTATCAGTCGGCCAAAGAACTGTATATGAAAAATCTGACTTCCATAAAAAGTCAGAAAGCAAGTTTTGATACATTAATGAGTAACATTGAACGTTTGGTAAAACGAACAGGAACCGTGAATCCGGGTCCGGAAAAAGTTAAAGAACTTGATGTACATACGAAAATGGAAAAGTCGGCAAAAATGATTTTGCTCTATATTGCAAAAACAGGAGGCATTTTTTCATCACCGATTATGGGTCAACTCAGAGCCTCTGAAACCCAGATCAACAATACTTTAAATTATCAGCTCAACCTGAACTTTGACCCCAGATTTATTGTTGGCGATAATTATGCAGATTTAAAAGAATCGAGATATGGCAATAACCAGGTTATGGGTCCAAAAGCTGAACATGGAACGCATGTGGCCGGCATTATCGCTGCCAGCAGGGAAAATGAAGCAGGTATCAAAGGTATTTGCAGTGAAGCGTTGATTATGGTGATACGCGTGGTTCCCGATGGAGATGAACGCGATAAAGATGTTGCCAATGCAATCCGGTATGCCGTTGATAATGGTGCCAAAGTAATTAATATGAGTTTTGGCAAACCCGTGTCGCCCAATAAGGCAGAAGTTGATTTGGCTGTAAAATATGCATTGAGTAAAGATGTACTGATTATACATGCGGCAGGGAATGATGCAAAGAATCTGGAAATCGATTCCAATTATCCGAATCCCCGTTTTGAAGTAGTGGATTATACGGCTCAAAACTGGATTGAAGTTGGTGCCAGCAGCTGGGAAAAAGGGAAACGCATGGTTGCTCCCTTTAGCAATTATGGCAGAATGAAAGTAGATGTTTTTGCACCTGGTGTTGACATAAACTCATGCATTCCGGATAATAAATATTCAAGCTTTAGCGGAACCAGCATGGCTGCTCCTGTAGTAACCGGATTGGCCGCATTGATCCGTCAAAATTTCCCACAGTTAACCGCATTGCAAACCAAGCAGATTATTATGCTGTCGGCTGTTAAATACGAAAAAAAGGTATTTATTCCCGGCTCCAAAAAGAAAACCCGACTGTCGGAATTGTGCAGAACCGGTGCCATTGTTAATGCCTACCAGGCCATGCTGATGGCTAAAAGGGTTGCAAAGGGAGAAATCAGACTTTAAGGTATTTACAATGTACGATGTACAATGTACGATGTACAATGTACGATGTACGATTTACAATGTACGATGTACAATGTACGATGTATGATGTACTATGTACGATGTATGTCAGTTCGAGCGGAGTCGAGAACTATTTTAAGTGAAAGCAAGTTCCCGCTCTTGAATTCATTTATCCTTCAAACTTTTGCTTTATTCGAGGCATTGTCTCGTCCCGATAGCTATCGGGACCGCTCGACATGACAAGAATGCTCTCGGCTTTTCCTTACCCTGCTACTTGCTTGCGGATGATATTGAGTGCACCACCGGCTTTAAACCATTCTATTTGTTGCTGGTTATAGGTGTGGTTTACTTCAATAATATCTTTGGTTCCATCAGCATGATTCAATATCAGGGTTAATGGTTTTCCCGGTGCGAAACTTGCCAGACCGATAATGTCAATTTTATCATCTTCCTGAAATTTATCGTATTCGTTTTTATCTGCAAAAGTTAAAGCCAGCATGCCCTGTTTTTTCAGGTTGGTTTCATGTATGCGTGCAAATGATTTTACCAATACAGCCCTTACTCCTAAAAAGCGTGGCTCCATAGCTGCATGCTCCCGGCTCGAACCTTCCCCGTAATTTTCGTCACCCACTACAATAGAACCCATTCCATGCGCTTTATATGCTCTTTGAACTTTTGGTACAGATTGGTATTCGCCCGTTAACTGGTTTTTTACACAATCCGTTTTTTCATTAAAGAAATTAACAGCACCAATAAGCATATTATTGGAAATATTATCGAGATGCCCGCGGTATTTTAACCAGGGTCCCGCCATGGAAATATGGTCGGTGGTGCATTTGCCTTTTGCTTTAATCAACAGGTTCAAACCGCTTAAATCTGTGCCCTCCCAGGCGGCAAATGGATCCAGTAACTGCAAACGGTCTGAGCTGGGCGATACTTTAATTTCAACCTTACTTCCATCAAGTGCAGGTGCCGAATAACCCGGATCATCTACTGCAAATCCCCTGGCAGGCAATTCAATGCCGCTTGGTGGATCTAATTTTACACGTTCCCCCTTTTCATTGGTTAAATAATCGGTTAAGGGATTAAATGATAAATCCCCTGCAATTGCCAAAGCGGTTACCATTTCGGGTGAGGCAACAAATGCATAAGTATTTGGATTGCCATCAGCACGTTTGGCAAAGTTTCTGTTAAATGAATGTACGATGGTGTTTTTTTCAGCCTTCTCTGCTCCTACCCGTGCCCACATCCCAATGCATGGACCACAGGCATTGGCAAATACTTTGGCGCCTATCTTATCAAATGTATTTAAAAACCCGTCGCGTTCAATGGTAAAACGTACTTGTTCTGAACCCGGAGTAATGGTAAATTCCGATTTTAATTTCAGTCCTTTGGTAACCACCTGTTCTGCCATGGATGCTGCACGCGAAATATCTTCATAAGACGAATTGGTACACGAGCCAATCAAACCCACTTCAATTTTTGTAGGCCAGCCATTGGCAGCAGCCACCTCTTTCATTTTTGAAATCGGGGTAGCCAGATCGGGCGTAAAAGGTCCGTTTAAATGCGGTTCCAGTTCCGATAAATTAATTTCTATAACCTGGTCAAAATACAATCCGGGATTTGCATATACTTCAGGATCACCCGTTAAATGTTCTTTGATTCCATTGGCCAAATCGGCTATTTCCGAACGACCGGTTGAACGCAGGTAACGCTCCATGCTTTCATCATATCCAAAGGTTGAAGTAGTGGCACCTATTTCGGCACCCATATTGCATATGGTACCTTTTCCCGTACAGCTCATACTTTGGGCACCTTCACCAAAATATTCAACGATAGCACCGGTTCCGCCTTTAACGGTTAAAATACCCGCAACTTTTAAAATTACATCTTTGGGTGCAGTCCAGCCATTTAATTTGCCTGTCAGTTTAATTCCAATCAGTTTTGGAAATTTAAGTTCCCAGGGCAAACCTGCCATCACATCACAGGCATCTGCTCCACCCACACCTATTGCAATCATACCCAAACCACCTGCATTTACTGTATGCGAATCGGTACCAATCATCATACCTCCCGGAAACGCATAATTCTCTAAAACCACCTGGTGAATAATACCGGCCCCTGCACGCCAAAATCCAATACCGTATTTATTTGAAACCGAGGCTAAAAAATCATATACTTCTTTATTTTCAATTTCGGCTTTTGTTAAATCTGTTTTCGACTCCACCTGCGCGGTAATCAGGTGATCGCAATGAACCGTTGAAGGCACAGCCACTTTGGGTCTGCCTGCCTGCATAAACTGCAATAGCGCCATTTGAGCCGTTGCATCCTGCATGGCTACCCTATCCGGACCAAAATCTACATAACTGCTGCCTCTTGCGTATTCACAGCTTGCATTGCCTTCAGTAAGATGGCTGTATAAAATCTTTTCCGATAAAGTTAAAGGCTTGTTAACCACTGTGCGAGCCGCCCCAATTCTTTCTTCCATGCGGGAATAAACCGCTTTAATCATTTCCAAATCAAATACCATATTCAATGTTGCATTAATATTAAAAATATAACAATTAAAAAGGCATGTTGTGTTGAACCAAAATCAGGTTCAACATAAATACCTTTGAAAAGTGCTGCAAATTAACTGAATTTGCTTTAAAAGGAAGTGCGATTTTTATGATATTTGCCCAATTTTAATATGCAGCAATGAATCAACTTGAAAATATTACTAAGGAATTAGCCTGTAAAGATTTTGATTTACCTGAAACCACTGCATTTGAAAATTTACGCCAATTGTTGCTGGAACGCATGGTTTACCTGCTCCTACACGACCTTCCCGGATTGTGGAATATTCTGTACCGGATTGATGTAAATGAAAGAAAGGTAAAACAATTGTTTGAAGCCAACACTCCCGAACATATTGCACCCGGGTTAACGGATTTGGTTTTGCAGCGATTAAAAGAAAAAGCCGAAACCCGACTGAAGTATAAAAATAAATAGGTTCAGATACAGATATGATTATCTCACTTTTCTGAGTACAGTAAAATCGCTGAACAGGTTTTTAGTCTTTTTAAATTCCGCTTTAAAAGCATCCTTTTTCAAAATGAATTCTTCGGAGCCGGCAGGTTTTACTTTTTTTGCAGATACCCACTTAATCATTTCTTCATTGTTAAAATAATACCAGTTTTCAGTAATGCTTTTGGTAGTGCCTTTTGGATCAACCGATAAAGGACTCATATACTCAAATACTTTTGAATAAATAAAGAAGATGCCAGTTTCATTAACATAAAGGTCCGATTCGGTTCTGCTGGATTCTGTATAATAAATGGTATTAATCATTCTCAAAACAGTACCCTCATAAAATCCGGTTAACAATATTCCATCTTCTTTAACCCTTGGCTCATATAAGGCATATAACTTTCGTTTTGAATCAATGGCTGCAAACTGCGTTTTTATTGCCCCAACTATTTTTACGGTGTCAATTGGCTTTGCACCTTCGGTTCTATACGAAGAGCCCTGATGCTGATTTGAAAAGATCAGTGTAACAATGAGTATTAATAGTTGATTCATGCTTTTATTAATTTATAGTTACCGTTTTATCTTCTTCTAAATGGTCAAGTTCGGGGGTTGAACCTAATTTGGAAAGATGGTTCATGGTTCCCTGTTTTTTCCACGCCTTTGTTGCAATAACAATTCCGAATAGGAGCCCTGCAACCGAAATAATAATACCCATTGCAAGTCCGGTATTGTTTTTTGTGCTCAGATATATGATGGTTCCAATAGCAAGTCCAATCAGTAAAGGAGAAAGAAGGATTCTAACCCACCCGATAATTTCGATAACAAATTCAAATAGATTTTTCATAGATAAAGATTTGGATTGGCAAATCTTGTGATAATAAATGGGAATAACAAATTGCTTTTAATTTGTTTATTTTAAATCCATCCCAGTTCCTTCACGGTCATCTCGCTTTCAACATTCCCGGTATGTGAAGTAGCCTTCGGTTCAAAAAGTAAATTAAACACAATTTCACCATTTGTATGGGGCTTGTGTTCAACACCTTTTGGTACAATTAAAATTTCACCTTCCTTAACTTCAACTGTTTTTCCATCTTTAAAGTCCATAAACAATGTTCCTTTAAATACCATAAAAAGTTCATCTTCATTTTCATGACTGTGCCAAACAAAATCGTCTTTAAGTTTACAGAGTTTTACATATTGGCCATTCAGTTCACCAATGATATGTGGCGTCCATTGCTTCTCAAACAATGAAAACTTCTCCATGATGTTGATTGCTTTAATTTCCTGCATAATGTATAATAATTCTGTGTTTTATTCAATTTTTTACTTCTTACTAAGTTTTACAACATACAAACCCTGTAATGGAAACTGGTAACCCAGCGAAATATAAAGCGGATTAAAAGAAATATCGCTGTCAACGTACTGGTTGGCTAAAATAAAGTCCAAATCATCGTAACGCTTATCCGCATTTACTATATTGCTAAAACCATAAGCATAACGGGCATTCAAACATAAATTGCCACCACCCAATTTATATTTTACGGCCAAACCTGCCAATGCATAATACAAGGTGCTGCTTCGTTGCTTGCTTTGTTCAATGGTATTTTGGACGTTTTCACCCGTAATATTATTTTTTAAAATAATGTTTGAATTGGTTGCGTTAAATAGTTGCATTTGCATGCCTAACTCTGCGGCAAACTGCAATGCATTCCATCTATAAAAATAGTATCTGCCTGTTACGGGAATATTAAAATAATTCAGTTTCTCCGTAAACTCCTGGCTCCAGCCCGAAACGTTTGTAGCTTTGCGTCCGTAGTTTAATCCTTCATACAAAAATTCGGCATCAACCGAAATATTTTTTCTAAAAAAATACTCAGCAACAAAACCTGCCTGGTAACCTGTGCCAGGGCTAAACTCTGCAGGTGAACCTGTAACTGAATAGTTTTTTATTGGCCTTACCGTATTAAAATTCATTCCCCCTTTCATTCCCATTTCAAGCAGCGCCCAAACGTCGTATTTTGCCAGCAGTTTGGTAAATTCCAGGGGATCAAAGTAGGGAAAATCACGGTAATCAGGTTTGTGGCGCAACAGGTTTACTATGGCTTCATGCGTTTTTTCATTTTCGTTTTGATTGATGTATGAAAGTGCCATTAAACGATACGCTTCAAATTGTACTTCGGCACTTAGATTTTCTATGCATGGTTTTAATATCTCAACACATTGTGAAAAACGTCCTGCCTCATACTCTTTGTTTGCTGCTGTTAAGCTGCCACTGCAAGTGCTTTGTTTTTGCTGAGCCGATACGCTGATTGCTATAAATACGCTTAAAAAAACTGTCGTTAATCTGTTTTTGATTGTGTGTTCTTTCATTTTACTTTCCCTTTATCACTTTGTAATTTACATTATAAATCAAACTGAGCGAAACGGCTAAATTGTCCAATCTCAGATTATCGTCAATAAAATAATAATTATAAAAAAGGCTTTCATTTTCATAGCGATTGTCTTCATTGGTAATATTTGCGTATGATAAATAATACCGCACATCAAGCGCAATATTTACCTGACCTAAATTATACATAACTCCGCCACCATAAAATAAACCATATTCCCAGTTGTTTGTGCGTTGTTCCGAGTTGAGGTTATTGGTAGCAAAACTTTCATTGCTTACTGAGTTGCTTCGTAAAAAATCGCTTGTGGCGCTCAAAAGCTTTCCGGTATAAGCCCCTGCATCAACAAACCCTCTGAATTTGTAAAGCGGTTTGGAAACAAATCTGGCAAAAAGCGGTATACCCAGATATGTTAAACTTTCTTTCACTTTAATATTCCAGTCGGCTATTTTATAACTGATGTTGTAAATTTTTGATGAGGACATTAAGCCGGAATTGATGCTGATTATTTCGTTCATGTTGTAGCCCAGCAACACCCCCAATTGCCAGCTGCGTTCTGATGTATAAATTTTAATATAGTCGGCACCGTTATAAGTACCGGTTATATCGGGATAGGTAATATTTCCACCCACAGTTGCTGCCATTCCCATTGTAAATTTAGGGATTATTTTTACCGACTTAATCAAACGTATCAAATCGGTAGGATCTTTAAGCGAACTGGGTTTGTAGGTAGGATTAATTTCGAGCATTTTCTCCGCTGCTTTGCGCGCATCGCGGGGCTGATTATTCACCAGATAACTCAAAGCAAGCAAACGATAAGCTTGCCATTTATCGCTGGTGCTGCCACCTTCGGCACAGGTTTTAGCAATTTCTATGGCTTCATTTATCTTGCCCTTTTCATATAGATTATTTGCACGGTAAAGTTTCTCAGTGCAGGTTTCCTGTGCAATCACTTCAATTGTGCTTAGCGTGAGAAAAGCTAAACTTAAGCCAAGTATTTGAACTATTTTTTTCATCGTCTTATTATTTTTCTCATTCAATAACTTTCCCTTTTGCATCAATATACCTAAATACCAAACGCGGAAGATTATTGTCCGGGGTAAAGTTGTTATCAAGGTAAAAGTGCAAATATCTGTTTGCGTTTATTTTAATTAAGCTACCCACTACCCCCTTACCTCCGTAAACTTCGGATGACAACACGTTTAAATTTGCATCCGTACGATATATTATTCCTCTTGTCAGGTTTGGGGCAGTGTTTAACTTTGCTGAAGCTAAGATAAAAAATTCCCCGTTATCGGTCATTCTCATTGGCTCTGTTGTTGTTTGACCCCTAAATACGATTCCATCAATTGGCATGGGTTTGTTTTGTAATAAATTGCCATTAATATCATAAACCAAAACATACGTAGACGTTTCAATCGTTTGCGGTATAATTGAATTAGCGCAATAAACATAGTACCTTCCATTTAACTCATGTAAGTATGCCGGATTTGCAATGTTAGGTGGCGTTGCTTTATGCTTAACTGTCCATAGCAAATTAAAATTTTTATCCCGCTTTTGAAGTATCGTTTCTATATTATTAACATAAGGAATATCTGAATTGTCACCGCAGAAAAGATACCCCTCGTCAGAAGTTTTTATCAAATTTGTACCTGATAAATTATTTGTACCATAGTCAGCAAGAGAATCCGTTTTACTATCCAGAATATTCAGGTTTTCATCCATCTCTTTATAGGTCAAATATGTTTTTCTGCCTGTTGGCTTATTGCTAAAAACCCCTGTTATTTTTCCTTTGCCGTTTTTTACCAACCTGGTTCTGCCAAAATTTCCACCGAGTGACTTTACTATGGTATCTATTTTTGTAATGTTAAGGTTTATATCAAACTTATAAATTAACTGAGCCTGTACCAGACCTGCACTTGGTTTGCCAAAAAAGAAAAACGTACCGATGAATTGGTTGTCATCGGTAACCACTACGTTATCGGGACTTATGGGAACCGTTCCATTGATGGTAATTGTTTTTTCAAGGATGGGGATTGAACCGGATATATTTATTTTTTGCACCACTCCGTTGTTGTAATTTAAATCACGCACAAATAAAATAAGATATTTGCCGGTATTGTCCAGCGTGTAATATGGTGTTCCGGCATTGGCCGTTCCAAGCGTAATTGAAGATAATGAGCTTAAATTCTCGTCTGGACCTTTTAGTTCCTTTTTACATGCTGTAATTACAATTAAAATTAAAGCAGCCAGTGTTATTATTGAATATTTTAGTGCTTTCATTTTTTCTTATTTATTAATAACATTACCATCTTCATCCGTTGTAAGTGTAAATAGTTTTATATTATTGGTATTAAAAGCATTGATGCCTCCCATTAACTGTAAATTGTTGTTACCATTTTGGGTTACCCAATAAAAATATCCCAAGGGTATCTCAAAAGTTTTGTTATAAACCAAAGTGCCCTGACTGTTGAGTTTTGCCACAAAGGGCTTTTGATTAGCAACAGTTCCGCCTTTACTGAAATATCCCAAAAAATATAAATTATTATTAATAGTAAAGGGCGAAACTCCAATTAACATATAGTATTGATTGCTGGTTACATCAGCTGTATTATTGTTTACAGTAGTTGTGCTTATTGTATTACCTGTATTTACATCCATTATATTAATGGTGTTCCAGTACGAATCGAAAAAAGCAACATTCCCATTGGCAAGTAAACCCCCATAGCAAATATCTCCCTGGGGGGATGTTCTCCTGTAATATTTGGTCCACAATACGCTATCTTTATCAATATTATACCTGCATAGTAAAGCGGTGGTATCCATGTTTCGTCCCTGCCCCTGATAAGCCATAAAATCCATTCTTATAATCAAATCATTATTATTGAGTTTGATGGCATCAACTGCATAAAGCCCGGTAAAATTTTTAGAAGATTCTCCTCTATATGCCGCAGGCAACCAACGGTCTTTTAACACATTGCCATTCTCATCAAATGTTACCAACAAGATGTCAAATTCAATTGCACCACTTACAGAAGTGTGCCAGTTACCTGTTAGTCCCACGCAATAAAGTTTGTTATTAATAAGATGGATACTGATAAATCCATCATTTTGAGTACCTTTCTTAGGGGATGCAATTGTATCTGTATAACCTCTTTGCCATAGCAGGTTTCCATTCTTATCAACCTTTGCCAGGTATCCGTCAAAAGCGCTGGTGAGTTTGGCATCTTTATCCATTCTTAGTTCCGGACTAAAGGTTTGACCACATATATACAGATTACCTACGGCATCAAGCTGAGTTGACCAAATGCCTTCATTTTTAGAACCCCCGAACGTAATTTTGTGGATTACATTACCCACATCATCCGTAACCGCAACGCTCACATCTTTCTGCCTGTTTACATTTTCGCCATATACCAAAAAATATCCGCCCGCAGGTCTTTTAATCTGTGCTAAGGGAAAATCACCATTCAAATCAAACACTTTTAACATTTTTGAACTGCTGTTGTATTCCGATTGTTTAATTTCCTTTTTGCAGGTAGTAAAAAGCAAACTTATAAACAGGCAAATTAAAAGAGCATGTGAAAAATTATTTCTTTTCATGAGTTGCATTTTATATATACAAAGTATGTTTTATTTTTTTCATCTGACAATCCCCATTTCGGGGGAGCGCACTTAGCCAAATATTATTACCTCAATTCTTTAATTGTTCTCTCGTAAGGTATATCATTGCCTACATACAAATCCCATTCAGCATCTGTAAAATTACGCTTCACTTTTTCAGAAACATTTTTGAACAGGATATTTTCATCAACTACATATGTTCTTACCGATTTGTCTTTTCCGCACGATACCAATCTGCTTCCATCATTATTAAAACACAAACAATAAATCCAGCTTTCATGCTCTGCAAAAACCTGGGGTTGATCATCAACATAATTCAGGTTCCATAAACGCACTACTCCATCAAGACCTGTTGTAGCCAAATTGTTTTTGTTTTTCGCAAAACGCACACAGGTTATAGATGCTTTGTGTGCCGGTAAATTTAGTGCTGCCCGCGCAGGATTATTTGTATAAATAATCGCAAGCGCACCTTCGGAAGTGCCACAGGCCAGTTCAGACCCGTCTGCATTAAAGTCAATCGAAGTGATCCTGTTGTTAGATATTTTTTTCAACACTTTCGCATCATTGTCAATTTTTAGGTTAAGCTGGTAAATGGTCCCGTTTTCGCAACCAATGGCAAGTATATTTTTTGATTCCAACAATGAGATGCACAAAGGTTTTGACTCAAGATTAACTGCCTTTATCAGATTTGAAGCATCCACATCCAGCACATGTATTGACATGTCAAGCGAAGATGTGACCACATAATTGCCCAACCAAAGCAGTGCTGAAACCTTATCCGTATGCATGGTGTTTATTTGCACAGGTTGTTTAGCGGGCAGGTTTGCCTCATAAACCAAAATATTTTTATTGTCACTTGAACAGGCAATTCGGGTGCCATCATTATTGTATGCAAGGTTCTCCAAAATAAAAGGCTGCATGGTAAAATACTTCGGTTGGTTTTGTAAATTAACGGCATCACAAATTATTAACAGACCATCATTGCCCGTAGTTGCAATAAATTTTCCATCGGGACTGTAACTGCAGGCACGCACCACATCTTTGTGCAAATTATGGGAGTATATGCGCTCATCCTCTATAAACCGTCCTGCTAAAAACAAGGATTTAAAAATTTCAGGATCGTACTTTTTGCGGTTGTAAGTGTTTGTAAAATTGTATGCCTGCAAAGCCAGCAATGGCTTCAATGCATCATCATCGTAAGTTCCTTTTTGGGCTTGCTCCGATTTTATGGCAAGATTCTGGGCCACGGATAAAATGCGTAAGCGGTAAGCATTTTTCTCCGATTTTTCCGAAACTACTTTCAGGCTGTCCGATATTTGCTTTTGCAGTACAGCAATTTGTTTGTCTATCTCGGCACGTTTGCGCGCATCGTTAGCAGCCAACGATGACTGTTCTGCTTTTAGCTTTTGAAGTTTCGCTTCCTGTTCATTTATCAAAGCAAACTTTTTTTGTTTTTCTGCTTCGGTTTTTTGTGTCTGGGCCTTTTGTTTTTCGGCTTCAGCACGTCTGGCATTTTCTACCGCAATATGACTTTGTTGTTCCGCCTTTTGTTTTTCCGTTAAGGCAGTTTGTTCACTTGCCACCGATTTTTGTTGTTCACTTAATGCCCAAATGGTTAGCATGCTTAAGGCCACAATAGCAATACCAACAATACTTCGGAGTAAAATCTTGTTCCGCTTTTTTTCAGCCAGCATAAACTTTTTTTCCTGCAGACTTGCTTCAATAAAGCGCATGGCAACATCAAAATGTGTGTTATACTGTAAGGCCCAGGCTTCGTTGGGGCTTATTTTTTCACGCCAATCCAGTGCAATTTGCAAATCGGGGTCACGCCATAAACCCGCCCTGTTTTTTTCATACAATAATGCGCTGTTGGTAATTCGCTGATACAATTCGGTGGCCTCAGCTTCTTCATTCACCCAGTTTTTCAAACGTTCCCATACCCGCATCAAACTTTCATGCGAAATATCCAGAATATTATTTTCAGTTAAAGCAACCTGCAGCGATGGCATTACAAAACCCCGGTCTTCTCTTCTGAATACATTGGCAACTTCAATTATTTCATCAACAGATGCACTGCATATTTGTGATAGCTTTTTTATCGAAGTGGGTCTGCGAACTCCTCTGTTATCAGCACCTTTAACTGTAATGGTTTTGAAGATACAAGCAGCCAGGTATTGTTTCCGTTCCGTGTTCAATTCGGCAAAAGCCTCTTCCGCATGATTTGAAAGTGCTTTTTCCATGCACCCCGTTTTTTCGTAATGTTCCAGATCTACCGGTTTATAAATATCGTTTTCAAGATGCCATACATCATATGTACGCATCAGTGCATGTTGCATTACCGGTAATTGATCGTGACTGTTGCCTAAGTCGTTTAAAACGTTTTGCACCAATCTCGGACTTAGCTTAAAACCTGCTAAAGCTGCGGGCCCGGTTATACTCAATTCCAATTCCTGCCTGTTCATACGTGGAATTAAAAACTGTCCATCGTTTATCGCTTCTGGCAAGCCAAGAAATTGCTCGCAGTCACCTAAAAAATCAGAGCGAAGGGTTAACATCACATAAACCGGAACATCTTTTTGACTTATGGCTCCCAGAAGTAAATCAACAAACTGCTCATTTATTTTTTGGTCGGTTGTTTCTGTTGCCAAAAAACGAAACAACTCTTCAAACTGGTCAATTAATAATAATAGTTTTTTCCCTTCAGGTATGGCATAACGGAGCACCTGCACCAATCCAAGTTTGCTTTTTGATAATGTGTTCAGCAGGTTGGCTGTATCAGGTAACTGTATATTAAATGTTTGCTTAAGACCTGCACTTAACCCGCTAATCGCATTTTTGCCCGGTTTCATAGTACATATTAGCCATTCTTTTTGTTCACTGTTTTCTAAGCCGGGTAAAATACCTGCACGTACCAGTGAAGATTTTCCGCTGCCCGAATTGCCCACAATAGATACAAACCGAAAGGTATTCAGTTTACGAAGTATTTCTCCAATATGCTTTTCCCGTCCAAAAAACAATGAAGCCTCTTCCTTTTGAAAAGGCCGCAAACCCGGGTAAGGGTTAAAACGTTTTTGTATTGTTACTGCCATTGGCTTTTGATTGTTATAAATCTGACATTTTTTCAATCTTCAACAAAATACATATCAATCTGACCTTTGTTTTTTGCATCAATTTTACCCCGATGCAAACAATTCACATGTTCTTTTACCAATTGGTAAGTTGCTCCCGAAATATTTATTTTATTTGCTTCCGAGGAGGTTTCCATGCGACTTGCGGTATTTACCGTATCTCCCCAAATATCAAAAGCAAATTTTGATTTACCTACTACACCACTTACAACATTACCGGAGTGAATACCTATGCGTGCTTCAAAATATATTTGATTTTTTATTTTTCGTTGCTGCATATAAGTAAGCATAAATCGTTTTATCTCCTGTGCCGCTTTAACTACCTGTATGGCATGGTTGCTTTCATTATTCAAACCCGAAACACACATATAGGCGTCACCTATTGTTTTTATTTTTTCTACACCGTGGGTGAGTAAAATATCATCAAAGTTTTTAAAAATATAATCAATTTCATTTACCAGTTCGCTGGTACTAAATTGCTCTGATAGTTTGGTGAACTCTTTAAAATCAGTAAACATTACGGTTACGGCTTCATGGAATTTCGGTTCAGTTTTACCTTTATTTTTTAACTCCTCAGCTATTTTTTTAGGTAAAATATTCAGCAGCAGTTCTTCCGATTTTGTCTTTTCTGATTCCAGTTCACTATATAATTTCGAATTATCAAGCCCTACCGAAAGATAAGTGGTAATTGAAGTAATAAAATCAAGGATATATTTATTGTAGATATTCTTTTGTCCTTCAAACAAAGCAATGCACCCGGTAACATTTGGATTATGCCTGAAAGAAACAACCAGTACCGATTGTGCGGGCAACCCATTATACATAATCACAGGAGAAAAAACATATTGCCCAAAATCGGCAATGGCATCATGCAACAGCACTTCTTTATTATTTTCAAAACTCCAGTTAATAATATTATTGGGCTGATGAAGCCAGTTGTTACCGTTTATTTTTGTAAGTTGATTTTGCTGACATAAATAATGATTTTCGGTTGAATGCGTTTTTATCAGGTAATGTATTTCGGTAGTTTTCGTAGTTGAATAAATAATATCTGTAATTTGTTTTAGAATATTGTTTACATCAAGACTGGATGTGATTTTACGCCCGATGTCGTTTATCAGGTTTACCTGATTAAGCGTTTGTTCAACAGATTTTACCAATTCTCCCATTGATTTACGCTCGGTTTTAAGGTTTTCAACTTCTTCCAGTTCTTTCCTCAATTGCTGATATTGTTGCCCGAGTTTATTGAAATTTTGCGCTACCTGTCCTAGTTTGTCAGTAGCACTGAATTCTATTTTGGTAAGGCTTTTACCCGATAAGGCAAAATCAGTTTTTTGTTTTAACTCCAGAATGTCCCGGCTTTTTAAAAAATACAAATAACCCAGTGTAACTGTTATTAACGATAATATTATGGTTGCGACAAACATTTTTTTTATTTATTAAGATACTTTTATTCTGCAGACTTCATCTATTAACATTTACATGCCAATTACCGGATTCTGTGCCTGCACTTTTATTATTCCCACAAACATGATTTTTCATGTTGTCGAAATTAGGTTATATTAAATAAGTTGTAAATCACCCATTATGGGGATATGGAAATTTAAAGTTATGAGGATTTGGAAATCTGGTTTTGTGTCTGCAAATTTAAGCAACAACCAAAACACTAACTGTAAACAGGATAGCTATCACATTCCAGTTAATGTTGTTATAACCTTACAGGTGATTACTAATTATTTATCCGAGAATACGGTTGTAGATACACACCATTCAATGGCATTTTTCAAGCCGCTTGGAATACTAAAGACGTACTCCGGTGTACAAATTAAAATTCTATCTGCTTTTTCAATTTCATTTTAAGTCCAATTTAAATATACATCAATCATTCCCTTTAAAACCTTCAGATCAACATCTTCCAATTTATTTATATAGAGGCAACCAACACCCGTTTTATGCTTGCCGAGTTTTTTAAGCGCGGCTTGATTCTCCTTAATACCCACACCAATATATAAGGACAGATTCGCTTTACGGGGAGAGAAACCAATCCGGAGCCAATCAACTTCCCTGCCCGAGGCTGGGCTTTTATATCTCTTATTTCCAAAACCAATGATCGAACTGCCCCACATTTTTGGTTCTTCCCCACTTGCTTTTTTCATCATTTCCAAAATCACAAAACTGTCTTTGCGCTTTTGTTCATCTTGTATATTATTAATAAATTCCTCCACGCTTGCAGTGGTTTCTTTGGTTTTTATTTCTACCAGTTTGCTTTTTTTTTCAGCCATTTTAAAATTATTAGTTGTTTAACACATCGGCCACAGGCGCTTTTTTTCTAAGGATTAAAGCACTAATCAGTGTAATGATAATTCCAACGGGAAGTATTTCCATATAGGTATACATCGCAAAGTAAAACGGGTTGTGTTTATAATTGTAATTTGCACTTTCTATGCTTTTAAGGGCTTCGTCAAGCGCCGCCCCCGACTTACCACTTTCCTTCAATTGTTTAACCTGTATTGCGGAGTACTTGTCTATAAAATCAGGCAGAAAGAAATGGAATTCTACTCCCCAGGTAATCACATAAAGCGTGGAGGCAATCAAACTGATCATAAAGCCAAGTATAAACGCTTTGCCGAATGTTATACTTCCACCATTTTGTTTATCACGGTAATTTTTGATACCCACAAATATAAATGAGAAGGCTACCGCCATGGCACTGAAGCCAATAATCATGCTGCTGAGTCCACCATCCATATCACCGCTACCGCACGACATTACGGCCATAGAAATGCCCATAAACGTGCTGATGATTACACCTGAAATGGTTCCGAATACTAAAATGTTTTTTTTCATGTTATGTGTTTATTAATATGTTTTACAGGCCACAAAAGTATCTTCAGATTCTTCCTTTTCCTTCACACTTTTGGGTGATTTTAATACTACTTTGCAGATTTCATACCAAAGCATGAGTTCCCCTAATGTATGATTTTCATACGTTTAGCCTTTTCTACTGCCATCGTCCGTCTTTTCACATTCAGTTTCAAAAAAATATTGGAAGCATGTGTTTTTACCGTATTCAAACTTATAAATAATTTCTCGGCAATTTCTTCATTACTGAATCCGGTAGCCATTAAATTTAATACATCCAGTTCTCGTTTGCTGATGCCCAACTTTGTTATCTCTTGCTCGTCAATCTCTGTTTGGGTTGAGTTATCTATATAAACTTCCTTTTCAATTATACGGGTTTCTACTTTTGGTTTCACAAGTTTAAGTGCCAGCCAAATCCCCAAAACCGTAAAAAGGATGGCAATGGCTCCAATAAATAAATCTAAACGATAATTAAAAACAATGAAATGCACTTCGAGCCATTTAAGCAAAAATAAAATCAATGCCATGGAGACGCAATACATGAGAATTTCCTTATGCTTGGTTTTTAGAGGTACTCCAAATTTCATTTTTCTATTTTATTGCTTTGCCCTTACGAATTATATCCTGGTTCCTTTAGTTTCATTTATAGCTTTATTCTTTCCCGGCTTTGGCTTAAATGCTGATTCGTATTTTTCTATCCATTCTTTTGCACTCATTTTTTTCATTAATTCACCAATAAGTTTATACGGAATCTCATCCAACTTCTTAAAGCGGACACAACTTTTTCCTATGTCGGGTTTTTGCTTACTGTGTTTGGGATATTCGCTTACGAACCATTCAAATAATTTGGGATCTGAATAAATACCCATGTGGTAAAAATTAATTGACTGTTTTTGCGAAGCAATTCCCGCGAATGGCAAGGGTTCGCTTGGCTTACAATGGTAACCCGCAGGATACAGTGAATGCGGAATCACATAACCCAATCCCCCATAACTAATGGCTGCTTCAAAACCTTTGGGTAGGTTTTTCATAATCACATCGTGCAGTTTGTTAAAAGGTTCTGCCCTGTCCTCAGGAAGGTTAATCAGAATATCTTTTACTGTTTTTCCATTTGCTTTCATATCATTTCGTCTTTAGATTATTTTTTAATAAAGTTATTCCAGGAATCAATTTCAATAGTTACCAATATTAAAAATTCATTTTCACTTATTTTTATCTTAGTTATTAGTTGTCCATTAATTTCACTAACTGTTTTATTATTTTCTTAAATTCTTTCTCTTTGCTTTTAAAGTCCTCAATACTTCTAAATGTGGTAATTCGTCTGCCGTCTTTGTAATCGCCTTCAAGAAGGCCAGTCGGGTCAGTTGCGTTTGCACCCTTCAAAAATATAACCCGTAAAGTGTCTTGTTGGTAAAAGTTAAAGCCAACAATATATCTTTTGTATTCTTTGGGTTCAAAAGGATTCATTTTACCAGTAAAATAAAATGTCGGAACATTCCAATAAATCCCTTCTCCGATTTTTTTATCAATACTTAAAATAAAAGTTCGCATGTATTGGGCAAGATCAAACAATGGATATTTTAAGTTTTCCATATACAGATTAACCTTTTCCGGCTCGGAAATGCCTAATGTTAAATTGGTTTCTTTTTTTGCCATTGATTATTTAGTCTTTGTCATTGGTTTTAATTCTTTCAATGCGGCAACTCCTTTTAGTTATTACGTTCAAAGTGTCCTTCATTTTTTAACATAAAAAGGGTCCAGGCACCTCCCAAGAAGTCTATTGCAGAAAAAATGATAATGTTCGGAGAAGTCAACTTAAACAGTGCAAATGCAGTAAAGAAAAAAATGATCGTCAGACGAATAAAAGCTGTTGCCTTCATGATCACTACCATTTCATGCTTAGCTGCCAGTGTATAATAAACGGCAAGAGCCATTAATAAAATCCCCGAAAGCCTGATCCATACTTCATAAGTTGGCTCGATACCAAAGGGAGTTATTAGCATATTGGGAACAAGTAAAAGAATAAGTCCAATGACACCTAAATAAATGCCAAAAATAAAAACACTTCTCGCTGATTTACTCATAAATTACTTCAAATTATATATTAAAATTATTTTTATGCACCTTGCAAAATCACAAAATCGATATGGATATGCTTAATACCGAAACAATTAATTTGAATAATTTTCTTTTCAAATTATTTTTGGTTTTGCAAATTAATGCCAATGTCAGCGTATGAAAAACCCATCCACATTCCGCTTGGTAAAATATGCGATTATAATTGGAAAATGCAAATTATGCATCAAATTGATTTCGTTTGCCTCTATATCTCATCTTTATGGGTAGCTTGTTTAAAGGCTTTCCTGAGTGTATCATTTGAGATTAATACACTGCAAAATATTCAAAGATGGAATCGCAAACCAAACATTGAAGTAATAACCAGTGGGGCGCCAGGAATCAAAGAATATTGGAATTCCATTCGATCATTAATTTTGTGTAGAAATTCTAATTCAATTGCAGTAGGGAAGTAACGATACTGCCAACGGCCATTTACCCGGTCGCCATAGAAATCGTCATCTTGGTATTCCGAAAATTGATGCCAGTCCTCCCTAAAACTAAAAATCGGACCAATACCCAGATTAACACTACTTTTCTTCCAGCGATATTGGAACCTCGGCCCCATATGTATGCATCCTGCCGTAACGAACGCACAATCCTTATAAAGTGATGATACAATACGAAGAAATGCATATTTACCCAAGGAATAGTCGATCTTAGCCACTATGCCTACTTCAAGATCCAGGTAAGCCTTCTTATCTAGTTTAAGAGGATATATTTCGGGAGTAGTTCCACCTCCGGGATGATATGTAAGTCCCAAGTATTGAATGGATAAATACCAGCGAGATTTCTTCGCGGATGATGGGTCAACAGTTTGGGCATAGATATGTGCTGGCCCAAGAATCATTAACATACAAAGGATTCTTAATAATGTAAAAAAAATCGTCTTCATTGTATTAATTCCTTAAATTTATTATCTGGATAAAGGAGTGCTTCAAGGATGCCACTAACGGCATAGTGTAAAAAACCTATCCACTTTCCGCTTGGTAAAACTTGCGATAATAATTGGAAAATGCAAGGATTTGTCGTTTCATTCAGCAAAATGTTCTTCAAATATGTTGCACGGGTTGTTCTCATGTTATATTAGTATGTTACTGGTAATATACAATTAATGAAATGCTACTTGTTAATTGTTTGCATTTGATATATGTTTGCAATGCGTTGATAAATAGAACAAATACAAATAAATACGTTAATTCCCATCAATCCTAGTTGTTAATTGCAGGGGTTATTCATTATTTCTTTTTAACAAATCTTCTATTACTTTCTCTGATATTCTGAAGTCAGTACTTTTGAGCTTATCAATATAAGGTCTGATCCTCTTAATAATTCCTTCCTCTTTCGCCTTATTTATTACGCCCAATGTTCCGGTATATTTAAATCCTAAACGCCTTGCTACTTTTCTTGCTTTCAAATCATCCAGGATCAATATACAATCTGTTTTCTCAGAAGCTAAGGCTATCGCTGAGGATTCTCCTAAATCAAGCTGGGTTTCTAGAAATCTTTGATATCTTTTATCATTGACTGATTCAATTTTAATCCAATCTGGTAAAGGTTTCCCAAACTCTAATTGAACCTCAGGAGTAGTAATTACGTAGGTATAAACTTTGTGCAAAATTTGCAATTCATGAATTTTATCTAAAATAACAAGACAACTTGTATCTGCTATTACTAATACTTTAGGCATTTGCTATATCAGATTCTAAATCCTCAACAGAAGTACTAAAAACGGAAACGCCATATTTTCCCAAAAGCTCTATAAAGGTTCTTTTAGATAAACCTGCCAAATCAGCTGCCTGTCCTGATGATAATGTTCCATCCTCATAGAGTTTCGACGCTATTATCATTGCCAGCTCATTATCATTCTTATCAATAGAATCAGGTATGTTTAATTGTATAGTCCTCATATTAAAATCCTTTATACAAATTTAATTAAATTTGAAGTATTTACCTAATTGTTGAAAACCTGAGTTTCAAGCACGGTCCAGTGAGAACTCAGGGGCGAAATTCTCCTGCGTGACTCGATTATTCACAGTTGTTTTTTATTCTTGAATTTCTCTGTCCGCTTTGATACTTTACTTAATTTGAATTCTCGCCTCTTACACCTCACAATTATTATTAAACTTTAACAAAAATTCAACGCAATCCTTATAGAAAGCAAATCGGCCGAAAAGCCCCACAAGACAGCTGGGTTCTCCCGTCTTAAGGCGGGACATGGTGTTAAACACAGGGTTCATGGCTTGTCCTTCGGACGCCAAGAACCCTTACCTGTTACCAGCAGTTATTTTTCTTGCGTCAGTTCTATATAACTTTCAGCAAGGTCTTTTTCAGTAATATTTGGTCGCCAAGATTTATCTTTAAGGAAATTGTCTTGAGCATTCGGCTCATAAAAATCAAAAGGTTGATTTAAACTGTCAATTGCAAACCAAAATAATTGTTCATCGGTCAACCATAGATGTTTGTCCGTTTCCTTATCATAAGTTAGTTCCTTTTCCCATGTAACATTTCCACATACATTGCACTCTTCTGATTTTCTGTCCACTGCTATGTAGCCGCAAATTTCCCAAGTCTGATATTTAACTTTACTAACTATAAAAATTGTCGTGAAAGATAGGGTTGTCAAAATTATTAGGGCCAAAATCTTAATAGTTATGTTCTTTGGCTTTACGAAATAATAACAGCCAAAACCCAAAAGTCCACCAATGAGTCCCAGTGCTCCTGAGATTAATATATTGGTCATGCTATCTTGAGTGAAATTTTCGCTAAATCTTGTTAAACTTAAAACAGGAATTAAAAGAAATAATGAAGTCCAAATTTGTTCTGTCTTTGTTGTCTTGGGTGTTGTACTCATAATTGATAGTGACGTCAGAATGTAAAAAAAACTATCCACACTCCAATTGGTAAAACTTGCGATAATAATTGGTAAAAACAAATCGATGTTGATGTTTTTTATAAGAGAGATTTTATGGCCATGCATTACCATTGGCTGAAGAAAATGTAAAAACGAATGATGTTTGTGCTCAACTTTAGCAAACATTTCATCAAAACAGGGGAGAATTAATAGGAATTATTCAAATTTCAAATTCTCAAAAAACAAATACCTCCCCCAAATCTCACAACACATGCCTTCGCTAAAGCTAAGGTTTATAAAACAAAAACCATAGGATGAAAAGCCCCACACGATAGCGGGGTTCAGTTCAACACAGGGTTCATGGTTTGTCCTTCGGACTAAAGGAATCCCTAGCTGTTAAAAGGTGTGTAAATTCAGTTTAAAGGTACAGCTGTGTTTTGTTCTCGTTAAAAGTATGTACCAATTGTAACTCCGGCTCTTAACCAAATGCCATTGTATGGGTTTTGTCCAAGTTCGTTTATTGTTTTAGAAATAACTATTCTATCGTCCTGCTGAGGATCAAAACCAGAGGCAAATGGTTTACTGTAATACGGACCTGCAAAAAGTTCAAAGGAGTGGTTGTTTTTTGAAACCCATTGTTTACCTAGCAAAATTCCCACAGAATATATGTTCACTGTTCCAATCTGATTTACTTCCCACAAGTTATTGTATCGTACAAATGGTTCAATGTACCCACTTCTCCTTATGTTAGAATTATTATAGTGTCGAAAGGAAACAGATATTCCATTTATTCTTGTAAATGAATGTAGCATAACTATGGGTATAAAACCTGACCAATATTGCATTCCTAATTGAATGGAACTTTTCCGAGAGATGAGAATTTCCGTTGACCCGGAAATCGCACCAACTAGACAGCTTATTGGATTTAATTTTAAACCAATGCGTAACGTAAGCCGGGTTCCAATTGTGTCTTGTCCATAAATAAGATTGGAATATCGTAAAAGCAAAGTCATACAGAGTAAAATGGTTATCAAGTGTTTCATAATATTATGATGTTTTTGATTACTGCGACTGCTAACAAGTCCGCTCGGCATTGCGGTAACGTTTTCTGGGCAACTGCTGTGGCGTATCAAAGCCACAAAATTATCAGTTTAGCAGAACCCATTAGTGAAACAAATGTATCATTTTTAACTTCAAAAGCCATAGCAATTGCCCAGTGTTACTGCCTATTGCAAATGTGCTGTTAACAGTTCGTGCTTTTCTGTCCCATGAAGATATAATATCAGTTTTCATTTTCCCACTCATTTACTTTTGGCGAATTACTTCCGTCTTCCGAATATGTTTTAACTTTATCTTCTTCTCTTATACCTGCATACATTACATTATTAGTTAAATCAACTACAATAATAAAATTTGTAGAACCACAATTATGTGCTTGACAACCTGAAGCAACAAAAATGTTGTTAGCAAATTCCATTGGTGTTTCAACAGCCCAAGTTTCTTTTAGAAAATTATACCTGCTGTTACCAAGAAGTTTTTTAAGTCGTTGCTTTAATATAGAATTGTCAAACAACTTTACTTCGTATGGATATTTTCCATTTAGTTTCTTTAGAAAATCAAGATTGTTTGAAATTGAATTGCTTGGTTGTTGTTTAACATTGGAGTTGTCTGTTGTCGTCTTAGTCGATTTTTTATTTAACTCTTGCTCTTTCTTCAAAAGTTCGTTTTCTTTTTTTAGCAACTCGTTTTCCTTCTCGGTTAAAGCTTTGTCCTTGTCGTCTGATTTGTTTGTCTGGTTGCAAGAAGTCAAAGTAAAAATTGTTACTATGATTGCGATTAAAATTGTCGAGTTAAAGTGTCGCATGATTTTTAATTTTTTGTTTGTGCTTACTCTTTTCGGTTTTCAGCGTCCCCGTCTTTGTTCGTTTTATGGGTTCAGTTTGATGTTTTCAAGGTCACCATTGCATGACCGTTAACGTTTCGCGACCTTGCGCTGTTGCCGACTACGGATGGTTAATTTGTCCTGCTAAGATAGAAAATAAATGCGAAAAAAGATTGATGAATTTTAGTGCGTTAACAGCAATAGAGCAAGACCTCTATTAAGGGAATGATTCGCGCACGCTTTATATCGACCTTTTTTAACACCATTACACGAACTATTTTTCTTCAACAAAAATTAGCAGCGTAAAAAATTGCCTTTCTCATATCGGAGCAAATCGCTTCCTATACAATTTTATAGAATGAATTTTATCCAGTTAAAGTGAAAAACGGAGTTTTTTCACAGCCTGACGTTTTCTTTGCAACTGCTGTGGTTGCCCTGGTGTCAAGTCATTGTCCCGCGAAACGAATATAAGCTACGTAAACTATATTGCCAAATTACCTCAAAAGCGGCCATAGCAATTGCAAAGCGTTATCAGTTGGCCGCACAACGCAACAATGTTGGAACAATGAATGTCAAGCAGATTCAGTCAATTCAAATTAATTTTTGACCTCCCATGGTGCAACTCACTAAGTGAATACGCAAGTCAAGTCTTAATTCATGATTTTAGCTATCTATTTTCCAATTATATCGAATGCCCAATTTAAGTGGTTCATAGTCGTTTCGTCATATGTACCCTTAAATTTGAATATAAGAATGTTTATTTAAAAATCACATTCGTTCCCAAACATAACTGGAGATTAAATTGACAACAATACCAAGTAAAACTGTGCCAATGATAACGCTAAATACAAGCTTTCGAATATTCTCCTTGCGCTTAAATTCCTCTAGGTATTCTCCCCAACAGAAATTATAAACTAAATAATACTTAAATAAGAACCACGTTAGTGCTACTAAAATGAGCAAACCAAATATTATCCACTTTCCAATTGGTAATCCACCATAAGGTTTAGGTGGTTTCAAGGTTTGGTCTGATTCAACTTTATACTTTTCTAAATCCAAAAGCATCTCCATTTGATCTTTATACTTGGCCTGCCGCCATTTTTTTTCAATTCCTTGGATTTGAGCAAGCTTTTCTTGCTTTACCGTACTAACGTCATTTATAGAAAATAGAAGCGGGAGTAAAAAAATGAATGGAATTAACATTGGAAGTATAAGTCTTAGAAAGACACGGCCGAAACCTTTTTGACCAATATGATTAAATGAGAGTCTCTTAGTTTTTTGAATTCTTTCCTCAATTAATGACGAAGTAATAAAAACCCAATCCCTATCTTGCCCTAAAATTGTGTGGCGAATAGGAATATTAGTGTCCTCATTAAAAGAGTCTACATTGCGAAATTCGACATTTATACGACTTTCATTCGAATCTTTTTGGCAGATACCCGTTAATTGAAGTCTTACAATAGCTGAGGATCCGGAATTATCAGCAAGAAATAATTCTTCAAAATCCATACTTTCAGCTATTGCGCCGTTTGCATATTTTATATTGTATTTAAAAGATATAGAGTTGCTATTTACTTTTTTAAGCTGTTCAGAAATCACATCGTGAAGCCGACGAACATCTTGTTCTTTAAGTACAAAGCCTTGTAAATACATTTTAGCAGATTCAACTTGCATTTTGTTTTTGTTTAATCAAATATATAATTATTATTAAATTTATATCTCTACTTGCTTTCACTATAAGATTTCACAAGATTATTGAACCGACTTAAAACTTGCTGTTAACTTCATTATATGTACCCCTCGAACCATTTCATTAAGCCATCAGATATCGTTGGCTTTAGGAATGTTTTAGAGCATATTTTCTTATTCAAACCTAATCATTTTTTATAATTATGGCCTAATTCAAAATTTATTTCTTTCGCCTCTTATTTCAAATGGTATTTTATAAAATTTATTTCTTACCATACCCCTATCAAATAGCATTTTTAAAAAATTATCTCTTTCATGGCAGCAGTCATGCGACAAAATTCAAAAATTATCTCTTCCCAAGCATCAATCATGCGGCAAAATTCAAAAACTATCTCTTGCCAAGCATTAGTCACGTGGCAAAATTCAAAAACGATCTCATCCGGGCCAGCAGACATGCGACAAAATTCAAAAATTATCTCATCCAAAGCATCCATCAAATGGCATGGGGCAAAAATTATTTCATACGGTTCATCACTTACGTGGTATGGGGCAAAAATTACGGCATCCATGGCAACGCAGTTGCGGCACAGGTAAAAATAATAGCAATCTGCAGCTCACAAACGTGGCATCATGTAAAAATTAAATCATTCCCCTGTTCTCAGATAGGGCATCTTGTAAAGAAAAACTGTGTCATGAGCAGGTGGAATGCCATTTTTTTTGTTGGTATGCCGTTTTTATTTCGTTGTGCACGCTTTCTCCGTGCTAATGAATCTCTTCAACAAATTTATAACACTCTTTTGCTTGCCCCGGCTCTCTTAAAATTCAGAAATTCACACTTCATGCAGTATTTTACACTGTTTTTAATTCAATATTAATGAATAAATTAGCTCTGCTTAATGTAATCCTTAAAATATACCTTATATTTTGTTTAAATGCTATTTTCTACCATTCACATGCTATATTGCTCTTGTTATCAAACAAAATAACGATAGCTTAATCAAACAAATTATGGAAAATCAAACACCAAACACCAACCCTACTCCTGGCCCGGATCAAGATCCCAATTCAGGTAGCGATTACAAAACAATTGATGCATACCTGCTCGGTTTAAGCATCGCCATTAACAACAGCAGTCATGCTGAGATTGCCCCCGCGCTTTTGGCATTCGGATATAGTCCGACTGAAATGGCAGTTGGAACCGACTTACTTACCCATGCGGTAGATAAGCATCAAACACAGGTAAGAGAGTATGGCGACCAGTACCGCGCAACTGATGACCTGCACCTTAAAATAGCTCTTGCCAAAGACATTTACCTAAAACATTTGGGAGTTGCACGCGTAGCCTTTAAAAAGGAAAGGGGCATCCTGGCTGAAATAAATGCTTCCGGTTCGCGTAAGCAAACTATTTCGGGCTGGCTCAGTCAGGCCAAAACTTTTTATAAAAACATTTTGGAAAGAACCGAACTTAAAGCGGGCATGGCTAAATTTGGTCAAACAGAAGCCATCCTTAATCTTGCATATGATAAATTGAAATTAGTAGACACCGCTATATCCAAACAACAAAAAGAAACCGGTGAAGCCCAGACCGCCACCCGAAACCGCGATAAAGCCCTCGATGAATTGGCTCTCTGGAGCGATGATTATATTGACATAGCGAGAATCGCCCTCAAAGATAACCCGCACCTCCTCGAAATTCTGGGATTGAAACAGGTAGCTTAAAAGGCTAATTTCCCATCATTTCCCAAATCGAAAAACGGCATCCGGCAAATTTGTTGAATGCCGTTTTTTATTATTCATGATTGCCGCCCCAACATTCAACAAAAATCATTTATTATCAAATCGCACATCCATACCAATCATCGTGCAACACCAAACAAGGCGAATGCAATTCGCCCCTGCCACCCATTGCCAATCATTATCATCGCGTCGTGCATTGTATATCCATCCCAATCATCGCGTAACACCAAACAGGGCGAATGCAATTCGCCCCTACCATCAACCATTATCATCACATTGTACATCGTACATTGTACATTGAATATCGTACATTGTACATTGTACATGATAAATCGCAACTGAATTCGTTTGTTAAATTGAAACTCTATTTTCCTTCCAATTGGTTTTAATTGCCACGTGCTTTAGCTCGTGGATGAAATGCACAAAATCAAAAAAGCGCGGCTCCCAAAAATTACTTGGAACAACAAATCACTCGCCGCGCAATTAACTGTGATTGCGCGGCCATCAAATCCA
This sequence comes from Bacteroidota bacterium, assembly GCA_030680835.1. GTDB lineage: Bacteria > Bacteroidota > Bacteroidia > UKL13-3 > UKL13-3 > B1. The sequence goes on along the minus strand of JAUXUD010000032.1, from coordinate 27,582 downwards.
TTTCCCACAAACCTTGCGTAGCCGCGCCGGAAAAATTTATATTGGCATTTAACCCCCAGTTAAAACTGGGGGCTACTGAGATGCCACCACTGACGTGGTTTAAAAAAACTTAATGTCGATATTGATCCCACATTGTATATCATACACGTACATTGTACATCATACAATTGTACATCGTACATTGTACATCGTAATTCGTAATTCGTAACTCGTAATTCGTAAATTTTTCTCTCCTCCCTTCCTACCCTCCTACACTCCTACACTCTTCACCTCCCCAACCCTCCACTCAACCTTTGTAACTCCACTTCACTCAGCTTCGCATCATACGCTGCCTGCAGAAGGCGGTTTATATTTTGCAGCAAATTTACCTGGGCTATGCGCAAATCGTTGCTGCTGATCATGCCCTGATCGTTTTGGTCTCTGGCAATGGAAAAATTTTGTTGGGCTACCGTTAAATTGCTTTGCTCGAAATGCAATAATTCAATATTTGTGGCATAGTTATTATAAGCCTGTGTCACGGCCATTTCGAGTTTGCTTAATGAATCTTTGTACAATAACTCGCTTGATGCATAAAGTAACTGCGCATTGTTTAACCTGCGGTTTACATCAAAACCATTAAATAAATTCATGCTTACTCCCGCTCCGTAATGATAGCCCGAGTTGTTCGACGATTGCAGAAATCCGGCTTGTGAGGTTTGGTTGCTGAAAATGTATCCTGTCTTTAACTGCAGGGTGGGCATACGTTCGCTTTTTATTTCTTTTAGCTGCAAATGGTTTACCTTTTGGTTCAGCTTGCTTATTTGTAAACCGGTGTTTTTATCAAAAGCACTGCTGCGCACCGCTTCCAGTTTTATCTGATCATTGGGAATTATAGAATCCTCCACTTCATAATCAAACGTAAATTCTTTTGCCATTAACTGACAAAGGTTGAGCTTGCTGTTTTTGTATTGTGTTTGCAAACGCATATAAGCCCCTTTATCGCTGTTTAAATTTACCTGAGCCAATAGCACTTCCGATTTTGCACTCTTGCCCGACAGTACTTTTGCTTCGGCTACCTTCAAACGCTTTTCGCTGATATCTATAAATTCTTTGGATGATTTAAGTTGCTGCTTGCACAAAACTACATCGTAATAACTTTTGGCAACTCTTGATAATACAAGTTCTACCTGCTGGCGCAATCTCAGGTTTCCGATGGCTTCGAGTTCGCTTAATTTTTCTTTTGTTACAAACATTTTCATGCCGTTGAAAATGGTCCAGCCCAGTTCCACATTTGCATTAAAATTATTGCTTTTTGCGCCTGTGCGGTTGTTCTCTGCCCCGTTTAAAAATTTTTGTTTGGTATCTGTTACCTGGTTGTCCTGGTTAAGGGTCCCGGTAACAACCGGCAACATTCCGGCATTGCCTGTTACATTATTGTTTTTACCGGTTTCGGCATCGTTTTTTGCAATACGTATGGCGAAATTATTTTGCAGGGCAATTTCATAAACGTCCTGCAGCTTTAATAAAGTTTGAGCTTCAATATTGAGTTGAAAGAATGTAAGCAGTATGATAAATTTAATTCGGTTCATTTTGATAATTCTTTTTGTTTTTCTTCTTCTTTAACAAAATCTTCACCGGGCAAATGGCCTTTGTTGCGCGAGATAAAATTGTAAACAACCGGTATAACATACAAGGTTAAAAAACCCGAGAACAGCAAACCGCCAATAATTACAATACCCATCGAAACCCTGCTTTTGGCGCCTGCTCCCAGTGCCAGCGCAATAGGCAATGCACCTAAAATGGTTGCCAGACTGGTCATCATAATCGGACGTAATCGCGATACCGCTGCTTCTTTTACAGCCTGCAATTTTGGCAAGCCTGCGGCTCGTTTCTGGTTGGCAAATTCCACAATCAATATTCCGTTTTTTGTTACCAAACCCAGTAATACAATAATACCAATCTGACTAAAAATATTTAAAGTCTGGTTAAAATACCAGAGCGAAATTAAAGCTCCGGCCAAAGCCATAGGAACCGTTATCATAATAATAATCGGGTCAACAAAACTTTCAAATTGCGCTGCCAACACCAGATATATAAGTACCAATGCAAGCACAAATGCAAACAGGGTATTTGATGAACTTTCTGCGAAATCCCGTGAAGGTCCGCTTAAGCCGGTGGTAAACGAATCGTCCAAAACTTTTTCACTAATTTTTTGCATTTCCTTAATACCATCACCAATAGTTTTGCCGGGTGCCAATCCTGCAGTAACGGTAGCAGCTTTATAACGGTTATAATGGTATAACTGTGGCGGACTGCTTTCTTCTGTTGTGTTAATGATATTATCCAACTGAATTAATTCTCCTCTGTCATTTCGCACATAAAGCGATTTTAAATCTATGGGTTCATCGCGGTTTTGCCGGTTCACCTGACCAATAATCTGGTATTGTTTGCCCTGTTTGGTAAAATATCCGTAGCGCACGCCGCCGTATGCAAATTGCAAAGTTTGTGCTACGGCCTGAACCGAGACGCCCAGGTTTTTCGCTTTCTCGCGGTCAAAGTTAACTACCAGTTCGGGTCTGTTAAATTTAAGGTTTACATCAACTCCCTGAAATACCGGACTCTTGTTTGCTTCCTCTAAAAATTTGGGCAACTGACTTTCAATTTTTTTAAAATCCTGGTTCTGCAAAATAAACTGAACCGGCAAACCCGCACGCGAACCTCCCGAGCCACTAATGGTTTGGTCCTGGATCACAAAGGCTCTGGCTCCGGTAAATTGCAAAACATTTTTTGATAAGGTTTGGGCAATTTGCTGTTGTGTTTTTTTACGTTCACCGGGGTCAACCAGCATAATACGAACAAAGCCTGTGTTTACTGCACCACTACCTATAAAACCAGGCGCAGTAACCACCAGTGTCAAACGTTTTTCGGGAATGGAATCGTCTATCAATTTCGACATCTGATCCATAAACCGGTCGGTGTATTCAAAGGATGCTCCTTCGGGAGCCGTTGCACTGATGCGCATCACGCTGCGATCGTCCATCGGCGATAATTCGGATTGCAGGTTACTGCCAATTAAAAAAATAAGTGCTACAGAAACAAATATTACTACAAGAGCTTGCCAGGGTTTGCTAAAAAACCGCTCCAGCGAATTCCGGTATGCTTCATTGAGCCCAACAAAAAATGGTTCTGTTTTCACATAAAATTTTGTGGGCTTCCGCGATTTGCGTTGCAGATAAACATTCAATACCGGCGTTAAGGATAAAGAAACAAAAGCAGATATTAACACAGCTCCCGCCACCACCACGCCAAATTCACGGAATAGCCGGCCCACAAATCCTTCAATAAAAATTATCGGAATAAATACAACTGCAAGCGTAACCGAAGTGGAAATTACCGCAAAGAAAATTTCATTTGAACCTTTGATGGCCGCCTCTTTCGGACTCATGCCTTCTTCTATTTTTTTGAAAATGTTTTCCGTGACGACAATGCCATCATCAACCACCAATCCGGTTGCCAGTACTATTGCCAATAAAGTTAATATATTTATTGAAAAACCCGACAGATACATGATAAAAAAAGCACCGATTAATGATACGGGAATATCTATTAAAGGTCGCAATGCAATTAACCAGTCACGGAAAAATAAAAAGATAATAATTACCACGAGCAAAAAAGCAATCAATAATGTTTCGGCAACTTCTTTTATAGATGTGCGTACAAATTTGGTATTGTCCAAAGCAAGGTTCAGGTTTATATCCTGCGGAACTTCTTTTTTTATTTGCTCATACCTTCTGTGAAATTCATCGGCAATATCAATATAGTTGGCACCCGGTTGCGGCACCAATCCCAAACCAATCATGGGTGCTCCGCCCGATTTTAAAATGGTTTCTTCGTTTTCGGCACCCAGCACGGCCTGTCCCACATCCGATATCTTTACCGTTTCGGTTCCGTTATTGCGGATAATAATATTGTTAAACTCTTCTTCAGTTGTATATCTGCCCACTGTTTTAATCGACATTTCGGTATTGTCGCCCGATATTTTACCCCCGGGCAATTCAACATTTTCTCTGTCTAAAGCCGTTTTTATATCCAATGGCGTTAATGCAAATGCCGCCAGTTTTACCGGGTCAATCCATAAGCGCATGGCGTATTTTTTCTGACCCCAAACCTGAATCGAACTCACGCCCGGAATGGTTTGAAATCGTTCCATTAAAACATTTTCAGCATAATCATTCAGTTCGAGTTTTGAACGCGTATCGCTTTGAATGGTTAACGATATAATGGCATCCGAATTGGCATCTGCTTTACTTACAACCGGTGGGGCATCAATATCCTGAGGCAATTGCCTAACGGCCTGCGAAACTTTATCGCGCACATCATTGGCTGCGGCTTCCAGGTTTTCACCCAGGTTAAATTCAACCGTGATGGTACTGCTGCCCTGGTTGCTTGAAGAAGAAATGGTGCGGATTCCTGCAATTCCGTTAATTGCTTTTTCCAGAGGCTCCGTTATCTGTGATTCGATTATTTCAGGATTCGCACCGGTATAACTGGTTCTTACGGTAATAACAGGCGGATCGATACTGGGGTATTCGCGTACGCCCAAAAAGTTGTATGAAATGGCACCAAAGAGTATAATCATAATGGACATCACCATGGCCAATACGGGGCGCTTGATACTGGTACTTGATAAACTCATTGCTTTTTATTTCCTCCGGTTCAGCACAACTTTGCTGCCATTTTTAATATACATAATTCCTTCAATAATTATTGAATCCCCAATGCTTAAACCTTCGGTAACTTCAATTTTATTTTCGTTTCTGAACCCTGTTTTTATTACACGTTCCACTGCCGAATCTCCCTGTATTAAATATACTTTTTGTCCTTTTAATATAGGCACCATAGCTTGAGTTGGTATGAGGAATGTATTTTTTGAAACAGGCAGCAAGAGGGTTACGTTGGCAAAAGAACCCGGAAATAAACTTTTATCGCTGTTATTACAAATGGCGCGCATCAAAACGGTTCTGGTTTGCTCTGCTATTTTGGGCTCTATGGCATATACGGTAGCTTCATAAATTTTGGCATCTCCGCTTACGGTAAATGTTACTGTATTTCCTTTTTGAACCGCGTATGCATATTTTTCGGGTACGGCAAATTCAAGCTTTACTTTTTGTATATCCTGCAATGAAGCAATGGGGGTGGCCGTGGTTACATAAGCTCCTTCACTTACTGAACGCAGTCCAATAATGCCTGCAAAAGGTGCACGTAATTCTGTTTTTCGTATTTGCTCTTTTAATAAATCCATATCTGCATTGATGCCGCTTAATTCAGAATTCGATAAATCATAATCCTGCTGACTGATGGCTTCTTTTGCCAACAAAGTTTTGTTACGCTTTTCATTCTCTTCCTTTAACTTTTTTGTGGCCATAACTTTTCGCAGTTGTGCCTGCAAATCGGTATCATTTATTTTTAATAATAACTGACCCTTTACTACCGGGCTTCCTTCAACTATTGATAACTTACTGATGAGACCCGATGTTTCGCATTTTAAATCGATTTGCTCGTTGGCTAAAATATTTCCACTTACATTAAACGTATTTGAAATGTTTTGTTCCTGAACCACAAAAACGCCCACTTTTACAGGCATTTTTGCTCCGGCTTTTCCTCCTCCCTGGGCAGCTCCGGGCGGTTTACAATAGAACCTGGGCACTAATAATGCTGCCAGTATCAGCAATATAATACTTGTTCTTATGATGGACTTTTTATTCATTATTTATTTTTATTTTTTAATCAGATGCAAAATTTTACAGGATTCTCCTTTTTTCAAATAGAGCTAAAAAACTTCTTTAATACAATATTAACAAGATATTGTTTTCAGATAACGCTAAAATACGATTCTTAGCTGTACATTAAAACTTCTCGGAGGATCAACTTTACCTGGCCTTGTAGCATATTCCATATTGGTAAAATTATTAACCAAAAATGAAATCCGTGTTTGCTGGTTAATTTGAAAGGAGGTACGAATATTTTGGACCAAATCGCCTTTTCCGGCACGTTCAAAAAATGAAATAATACTCGGAATAAACACCGGAATAAATTCATCAACTTTTTCGTATACGCTGTAATAATTAAACGAATAGCCCAGGCTAAATTTTTTGTAGGTTCCTTCAATATCCCACTTGGCTGTTTTGCGGTTGCGATAGGGTAACAAAGCCTGATAATATTTTGCACTGTCAAGTTCGCCCATTGAAGCAAAAAAAGCCTTGCTGTAATTTTTTAAATTCTTCAGTTCCGGATTGCTACTTAGATTTACAGGCATCGAATAGGTATATCCACCAATGGTTCTTATCAATACATCACCAATACGTCCCTCACCGCTTAATGAAATTTCATAACCGCCTATTCGGGCCTGTCCCACATTAACCGATTTAAAACCAAACATGCCAATGGGTGGATGATCAATTGCTTTTACCCATTGATCGAATCGGAAATCTATCATGCTGTCATATTCCTGATCGAAAACGGCAAAATCCAGGGCGCCTACAAAATTACCAATTTTAAATCCCTGTTGAATTCCAATTTCTGCAGTCCAGCCTCTTTCAGAAACAATATCTGGATTGGGAAAAACATTTAATCCGGCCACACGGTCTTCAGCATATTTTTCGCCAATGGTTGGAAAACGATACCCTTCTGAATAATTGGCCCGGATAAAAGTTTTTGGCGCTGCCTGGTAATTGGCACCAATTCTTTTTAATAATCCGGTTGGTGCCATTATTGCTGCCAGCGCATTAATCTCATATCTGCCACCCAGCACAGCACTCCATCTTTTGTGTTTGTATTCAAGCTGGCTATATGCAGCACTGCTGAAACCGGCAAACTCGCCGGTATAAACATTACCCTGTGCCCAGAAAATTGTTGAATAGTTACCCGCAGTAATAAAAAATCGTTTGCTTATATGCCGTTTATAATTATAATCAAACGCATATAAATTTGCAATCGCGTCGTGATCTTTCGGATGTAAATTTTTATCTACAAATTTCCGTATCTGGTAAATCCGTACTTTAAATGCATGCGTGTTTTTGCCCTGAACCCAATCCACATGCGGATCAAATGAAAAGATCCGCCAATTCTCATCAACAACATAATTATCCCTTGGTTTTAACGCTCCCGAATCTGCATCCTGCCATAAAAAATATCTGCCGGTTTGCTCAAACATCAGATTAAAGTTTATTCCAAAACTTAATTTTTCGTTAATTCTGTATCGTGTTTTTAAATAGGTTCTGCCCCTGTAGGTATCTGCTTTATATATATGACTGCTCACCATATTTAAATTGCCACACCAAACCATATCAAATTTTCCAAAGCTTTGTTTGTGACTAAAAAATGTGCCACTGGTAAAAGGATGTTGTGATATCGGCCACCAGATGGTTAATTTTCGTTTTGGGTTTGAATTGATCCCCTGATAAAATTGAATCTTTGTAACGGGCTTGCTGCTGCCCCATCCGGTACGTACATTCACAGTTCCGTTTAATGCCGAGGATCCATATAAAACAGATGCCGATCCTTTAATTACTTCAATTTGTTCGGCCGATTCAATAGGTAAAAAATTCCAGCGTACATCTCCCAAATCTGCACCCAGTAATGGCATATCATCCAATAGCATGGCTACCCTGCTGCCTGCATTAAATGTAAATCCAACACCGCCTCTAATGGTAGGCTGACCATCAATTACATTGATACCCGGTATTTTATTTAATACTTCTGCCAAATCGGTTGCATTGGTATTGGCTATTAAATAAGGCTGAATAATATTCACACTGGTAACTTCGCGGGCCAGTTCTTTTGCATTTCTTGAACCGGCAACTACAACCTGGCTTAATACATTTACAAAAGGTTCGAGTAAAATCTGCATTTCAATTTTTCCTTCCAGTTGCTCTTCAAAAGTATTTTCATAATTCCGGTACCCAACCATACTCGCTTTAATTTTATGCTTTCCGGGTTCCGTTTTAATTAGAAAAACACCATTCGAATCCGAAATAGTTTTGTGATTTTTATCAATTAAAATAGTGACAGAACTCAGCGGTTTAAAACTTACCGCATCAAGTACGATTCCGCTCACTGCTAAATTTTGAGCTAAAGCGCTATAAGTTAGCACGCTTGCGAAAATAAAAACAAAGGTCAAACTCTTTATTGTCATAGTTAAAACTTTAGGGTAAAAATAAATACTTAATTGATTTAATGAAACAATTTGTTTTAGTAGCTAAACAAATACTAATTTAGCGGGGTTATTTATTTAACAATAACTAAAAATATTTTATGGGGCAATTAAAGAAAAAATTCATAGAAAAGGCCTTGCCAATTGCGGCAGAAATTAAACAATTTATAAAAGAAAATGGCAATATACCTCTCGGAACATTCACGGTTGAAGATGTATACGCAGGTCAAAAAGGAATTATTGGCTTGTTCACCGAAACTTCATTATTGGATGCAAACGAAGGAATTCGGTTCCGTGGTTTTTCTATTCCCGAACTGAGAGAAAAGTTGCCCAAGGTTCCCGGAGGAACCGAACCCTTACCCGAAGGTTTGTTTTACCTGATGCTTTTGGGCGAAATGCCCGATTATGCAGCTGTTGTGGATATACAGGAAGACTGGAAAAAAAGAGCGGAAGTTCCGCCTCACGTATTTAAAACCCTGGATTCATTGCCGCTCACCACACATCCAATGACCCAATTCAGCATTGGTATTATGGCTATGCAAAACGAATCGGTTTTTGCCAAAGCCTATCATGATGGCTTAAATAAAAAAGATTACTGGGATCCTACTTACGAAGATGTATGTAATTTGCTGGCACGTTTACCTCGTGTTGCTGCATATATATACAGAAGAACCTATAAAAACAGTGTGCATATTGATCCCAATCCGGATTTAGACTGGGCAGCTAACTTTGCACATATGCTGGGTTACGACCAGGTTGAGTTTTATAAACTGATGCGTTTATATCTTACCATACATGCCGATCATGAAGGGGGAAATGTTTCTGCACACGCAACCCATCTGGTAGGTTCAGCATTAAGTGATCCGTATTTATCATTCTCGGCAGCTATGAATGGTTTGGCAGGTCCTTTACATGGATTGGCAAATCAGGAAGTAATTCGCTGGATCCTTGAAATGAGAGATGAAATCGGCCATTCACCTGATAAAACAGAAATTGCTGCGTATATTAACAAAACTCTGGCTAATGGAAAAGTGGTTCCAGGCTACGGACATGCAGTTTTAAGAAAAACAGATCCAAGATTTTTGGCTCAGCAGGAATTTGCCAAAACTTACATGCCTGACGATGAGTTGGTAAATATTGTTTGGAACATTTATGAGGTTGCGCCTCCGATATTGGAACAAACCGGTAAGATAAAAAATCCATGGCCTAATGTGGATGCACATTCGGGTGCCTTGCTGTTACATTACGGCTTAAATGAATATGATTTTTATACCGTATTGTTTGGCGTTTCAAGAGCATTGGGAGTAATGGCTTCATTGATGTGGGACCGGATTTTGAGTTTACCTATTGAACGGCCAAAATCAGTAAATTACGATTGGTTGAAAAGAGCAATTGAGTCGAAAAAAGTAACTGCCTGAAACCTACAAAATAAAAAATTTACATAAAACGCAGGCTTTGGCCTGCGTTTTGCGTTATTTGTAAACCTGTTTTATCAATAATGAAAGATTTTAAAATAATAATATTCTTTTTTTTAAGCATTGTTTTTGTCTCCTGCGGGGTGTATACCCAAAGCGGAGCCTCAACCGGTGATGCCGCCACATTTAGTGTTTCATACATAAGTAATAATGCCAGCATTGTTGCCCCAACCCTAAGTCAAACATTAACCGAAAGAATTAAATCCAAATTTATCAATGAAACACAGTTGAAACTTACCACAGGCGAGGGAGATTTGTTCTTTTCAGGAAAAATTACAAATTATAATACAGCCCCTGTGGCCATAAGCGGCAATCAGCAAAATACCATGAGCCGGCTTACAGTAACTGTTGAAATAACCTGTGAAAACAGAAAAGATGAAAACAAAAACTTCACCCAAACTTTCACCAATTTTGTAGATTTTGATGCACAACAAAATTTTTCAAGCATCGAACAGGGATTAATTACCAAAATCTGCGACGGACTGGTTCAGGATATTTTTAATAAAGCATTTATTAATTGGTAAATTGCCTTCCGTTAAATTTTTTTTATATTGCCTGAAATTATTACTCCTTGAATAAGTACGATTTTACTGCTTTGGTTAAAGGCCCTAAGAGTCTGGGCACTCAGGATGTTGAATCCCTGAAGTTGCTTGTAGCAGAATTTCCATATTTTGCCGTAGGGCAGAATTTATTGATTAAAGCATTACACAATACCAAACATTACGAATACGAAAAATACCTGAAACAGGCTGCACTGCAAACAGGCGACCGTTCTGTTTTATATAACCTGGTACACGATTTACCCCCTGAAACCGAAAGCTCCGGTGTATTTAATGACGCCATCGAAACTTTAAAAATTTCAATTCCCAAAGTTCAAACATTGCCAAATGTTCCCATCGGTGAACCCTTAATTGAAAAAGAACGCGTTCCCGAAATCGTTATGCCTGCCGAACCCGTTGAAACACCTGCTACTGTTGAACCCATCGTTCAAATCATACAGGAACTTACTGAACCCATCGTTACAGAACCTGAGTTTAAAGCAAGTGAATATATTGAAGAAAAAAATATTCCTGAAGAAAAAATATCGGAACCCGAACCTGTAGTTGTTGAACCTGAGCCACAGCTTAGCAATCATAGGGTTGAAGAAGTACCCGAAATTATAAGCCCCCCGAAACCTGTCCGCTTTATCATTCCCGAGGATGAACCAGAACCCCTTCCTCCTCCTGTTGTTCACAAAGAAATTGAGTCGGAAGAGAAACTGGTGCCGAGTACCGGAAATTTTGTGCGTTATATTCCCAAATACACAAAACCCGCCGCCAATGAGAATTCAATTATTGATAATGTGTCGGATCAGGAAGACTTAATTTTAAATGATTTCGACATTTCTAGTCTTGAAGATATTAGCGTTGAGGTAAAAACCGGATTTGTGCCCGGTAAAAATATACTGGCTGATAAAGAAAAACCAAAGGAAGGAAATTTAATAGAATATAAAAGTATTCCTCAAACCGAAGAACACTCTCTGTTTGAAGAAGCCATTCATAAGGTTGATTCAGGTATTGCCAGAACAGAAATTACCCATGAATCCGGTTCCCTGGATACCCGTGACGGTATTACAAATCCGGTAGATTCCGACTTTTTAAACTGGCTCAATAAAAAACGTACAAAGCCTGAACCTATAGATAAATCAAAATCTGAACCGGTTCATCCCGAAAAAACTGTGGTTGAAGATGTTCAGATGATTCATGATATCCAAAACAAACTGAGTAAAGAAGCCGGCATATTATTACATGACGAAATTGCTGCGCACCAGTCTGCTGAACCTGTGATAATTGAAAAGTCTGTTGAACTCGAAATATTAAAACCCCCGATTGATTTTGTTGAACCTGAAGTACAGGAACAAAAGGTAACACCACAAACTGTTGTTGAAATAAAACAGGAGACACAAATTTCAGAAATAGACATGTTAAAGAGTTTGCAAAATTATGATGTAAATGAATTTCTTGCACCCCTCTATACCCAGGTAAGCTATAACAATCAAATTTTTGAAGAGAGCTTTGATAATGTGTTTGATAATGTTTACAGTGAACCCAAAACAGGGAACATAAGCTACCAGGACATTCCTTTTGTGGTATTGAAACCCAATCATGACATTTCGGAACCAGTAAAAGAACCTTCCGCTCCAAAAAATATTCCACGCTATCAAGTGGAAGAAGCATTGGTTAAACCAAAAATAACTGAGATTCATACGCCCAAAATTCAGCGGGATTCCAAGGTTACTGAATCTATTTTAGATAAATTTATCCGTGAAAACCCAACCATTGCAAGGCCCAAAAGCGAATTTTACAGTCCGTTAAATATGGCCCGGCAAAGCGCCGAAGACAATACAGAAATGGTTAGCGAAACCCTGGCACAAATCTATACCCGGCAGGCCTTGTACAAGAAAGCAATTTTGATGTACGAAAAATTAGGTTTGCTTTATCCCGATAAATTGTCGTATTTCGCGGGCCTTATTAATCAAATAAAAACAGAACACAATATAGAATAACATATGTTAACATTCATTTTAATAATAATCATCGTAGTTTGTTTATTTTTAACCTTATTGGTTTTAATACAAAATCCTAAAGGCGGTATCGCCGCAAACTTTATTGCTCCCAGCCAGATTATGGGCGTTAAACGCAGTACCGATGTGGTTGAAAAAGCTACCTGGGTTTTGGCAATCGCCTTAATTTCCCTGTCGTTGTTGTCTAACTTTTTCCGCCCTGATGCAACCAATCAGGAATCTACCAACAGTTCCAGAATTGAAGAAAGCATCCAGGGAGTAACGGTTCCAGCGCCGCCACCACAAACTCCGGCAGCACAACCAGCCAATACGCAACCCACCAACAAATAGTATTTATAAAACAAAAAAGCCGGTTCGTTCAACAACGAGCCGGCTTTTTTGTGCCTTTATTCTAGAAACTTATTGAGCTTGCGCTTGGCAATCTGAAGAACAGTTTCTTCCAGGGGGAAATGAAATTCTGAAACAATAGAAAATGTGGCAGGATTTGGCAGTTTTTTGCGCTTTTTAATCAGGTCAATCTTGATATTTTCGGTGGTATTCACAAAACTCTTATAATAACTTTCCAAATAAGTAGTGCTGATGGCCCGGTAGTTTTCGTAATTGTTTTCAAAAAGCTTTAGTTCATACTCATATACCCTTAGTTCATTGTCCTCGCCATCTTTTATTATTAAATAACCTTCATTCCTATATATGGGTAAAATCCCTACCGGATCAAAATGCATTACATTTTCAACAAATTCATAAATCTCTTTTCCTTCATCCAAACTTTTCTGAATCTGAGGCAATGAATACTGAACTATTTGTTCAATAATCTGCATCAATTCATCGTTTGAAACAACCGAATTATATGCAATTCTGAAATTTTTCAAATCAATTTCGCTGATGTTTTTAGGAAATTCATTTTGAAGATTTTGTTTCTGATGCAAAAAGGAAAGCAGGTTTCGGTAGTGAAAAACCAGGTCGGCCAGTTGCGGGTATAAACGTGTTTGGTTAAAATTTGACTGTACCTCTTTAAGGTAGGCCAGCAGCACGTACTTCTTATATTCTGCATCTACCCGGTTCGAATAAAACCAATCTGAAGGAAGTGTTTTCATAACTCTTTTTGTTTAACGGAAGTTACGAATTCAACGAAACTTTTGCAAGATAGTTTTCTACAGCCTGTTAAAATATTGTCAAATCAATTGGTCAGAAGGCATTCTAAAACCTTTTTCGCATGAACAGATTGAGCCCAACAAACCAGGGCTTTTGCTGAATCCAATTATCGTTATCAACCATACCGGTAAGTGATACTTTTATATGCGGCATGGCGCCGAGTGTTATCGCATTGTTTAATTTATATCCGATAGACGGAGCCAGACTCACAAAAAATAGGTTCTTCAATTTTGGAAAATCATCTTTGTCGGTAACTTCCAGCAAGCCAATACAAGTTGGGTCAGGCATATAGGCATTAACCAGATTCAGAACTGCATAACTAATTCCAGCCTGCATCTCTACATCTACCGATTGACCTTTCACAGCCTTGTATGTGAGCAAAAGGGGAATTTCGGTAAAACTGTATTTATTCTGCAATACTTTTTGAGTCCCTGCTTCTATCGAATCAGTTGGATGGAGATATTTATTGGGTTGAGGTACAGGGTTACCTACCGGGGGAATTAATGAGTAATTGATATCCTGTGTAAATGAGGTCATCATTACCCCGGAAGAAAGCATCCAACGTTCACTGAAATGATAATTGAGCAAAAATCCCCCATTATAATCAATTACGGGTGTTTCCATTTTTTGCCGTAAGTCGAAAGATTTTTGGAGTGTGCTTTTATAATCCTCAGGCATACTCAGGGAAAGAAAGCACAACTGTGCGCCTACTGTGGCGGTTATTGAAATATTACTCAACGAATCGCCCGGTGGCAAATAAGCCGACTTATCAACCAAAACATTTTCATTTGAGTATACCTCGCTTGTATCTTTAGGAGTAAGTGCATCGTTAGAAACCACCGGTGAAATACCCTGAGTTATTTTTTCAGGAATGGGTAACACCAATGGTTTTGTTTCTTCCGGTTTTGGCAATTCATTTTTAGAATTGGGAAGCGTTGGTTGCTCCATTTTTTGTGTCTCCGGGCTTATAACATTTTTATCCTGTTTTGCAGGTATATTTTCATTTACACCGGCTAAAGTTGAAACCAAACCTTGATCCGGATTTCCTTTCTGTGCTATACCTGTATTTTTATTTTGAGATGTTACGGGCAATCTGTTTCCTTCTGCAAGCTCTTTTGCATTTTTGGATTTCGTAATGTTTTTTATTGCTAAAGGCTGGCTGGCTTTTGCAGGAACCCCCTTATTTACCGGAGTTTTTGAAATCAAAACCGGTAAACTTTTCTTTTCCGGGTCATTCACGGAGGTTGATATTAAATCTTCTGCTTTACGCGGGTCTTTTTTGGAGGCATTTATATTGGAACCTTCATTTCCATTAGGATTGATTGCAGGCTGATGGAAGGTTTCTGTTTGTGTATTTGTAATTTTATCATTGCTTACCAGCAGTTTCGGGCTGAACCAATAGCCTGCACCAAAACCTATGGCTAATATTACAGCTGTCATTGATATCCAAAAAATTCCTTTTCGGTTTCTCATTTCAGGCAACTGATTTTCAATATGCGTCCAAACTTTTTGAGTAGGTTCAGCAGTAAACGACTCTAATTTTTCACGCATGGCCGGTTCAAAGCCATCAGTATCCAGGTTTTGTTCAATACGGTTCCACAACGAGTCTGAAGGTTTAAACTCCATCCCGCTCAACTGCTCATTTAGCTTTTCCTCAAATTTATCTCGCTTCTTCAAAGGGTTCATTCAATATATGGTAATGTTTGGCCAATAATCCCTGCATAAATTGTTTTGCACGCGAATACTGCGATTTGCTGGTTCCAATAGCAATACTCAGTTTTTCTGAAATTTCTTTGTGCGAATACCCTTCAATGGCGTACAGGTTAAAAATAACCCGGTAGCCTTCGGGTAAATGTTGAATCAATGCAATGATTTCTTTGGCAGAAATTTTTTCTATAATATTATCGTGATATACGGCATCATAATTTTCTTTGTCAAGGTCCTCCTGAAATTTGCGGCTCCGGTGTTTGTAATGATTGATGGCATTATAAATCATAATCCGCCTGATCCATCCTTCAAAACTACCTTCACCTTTAAACTTACTCAAACCCTGAAAAACTTTTAGAAACCCCTCCTGCAACATATCTTCCGCCTCTGCACGGTCTTTGGCATATCGCATACACACACCCAGCATTTTTCCGGCAAAATGTTCATAAAGCTGCTTCTGGCTGGCGCGTTCGCCCTCCAGGCATCCTCTGATTATATCTGTTTCGTTATAGGGCATTTAAGGTCTCTTGCTTTTTAGTCAACCCCCGCTAAATAAAGGTTGCCTACGCACAAATATCTTTATTTAAAACCACAATTTCAGCTATATACACATTAAATTTGATAGAAGATGCTTTAATTAAGGCGCAGGCAACATATGTTTAATTGAACCCGATATCCATTAAAAGTGTCAATTTTTAACGCAATTTTTGCTAAAAAGTGAAAAACTGTCAGCAAAATCAGCTTGGCACAACATGTGCTAGGAAAGGTCGTAACATAAAACCAAATTTAAACCAAATAAGTATATGTCAGCATCATTAAAACCTATTGCAGGTACGCAAAACAGGGTTGTTGTAGAACCTGCCCAGGCAGAAGAAAAAACAGCTTCAGGAATTATCATTCCGGACACAGCAAAAGAAAAACCCCAGAGAGGTATCGTTATTTCGGTGAGCGAAATTGACGAAAAAGGTAACAAACCAGCCGTAAAAGCTGGAGACACGGTACTTTACGGAAAATATGCCGGTACCGAAATAAGCGTTGAAGGTAAAGATTACCTGATTATGCGCGAAAGTGACATTTTTGCCACTATTTAAATTAAAATTAATAGTCCCAAACATCAAATCGGGCTGTTTCCATTGAATTATTCAAACTAAAATTAAATTAAATTAAACAATTATGTCAAAAAAAATATCGTACAGTGTAGATGCCCGCGAAGGTTTAAAACGCGGAGTTGATGCTTTGGCCAATGCCGTTAGAGTAACATTAGGACCAAAAGGCCGTAATGTAGTAATCGACAAAAAATTTGGTTCACCTATTATTACCAAAGATGGTGTAACAGTTGCCAAAGAAATTGAATTAAAAGACGCCATCGAAAACATGGGCGCACAAATGGTGAAAGAAGTTGCTTCCAAAACAGCCGATCAGGCGGGTGATGGAACCACTACTGCAACAGTATTGGCTCAGGCAATTGTAACTGCCGGTTTAAAAAACGTAGCTGCCGGTGCAAATCCAATGGATTTGAAACGCGGTATCGACAAAGCTGTTGATGCAGTAGTTGAGAACTTGAAAAAACAATCACAGCAAGTTGGCAACGACAACAAAAAAATCCAGCAGGTTGCAACCATCAGTGCCAATAACGATGAAGTTATCGGTAAGTTAATTGCTGATGCAATGGCCAAAGTGGGTAAAGAAGGTGTAATTACCGTTGAAGAAGCAAAAGGTACCGAAACAGAAGTAAAAACTGTTGAAGGAATGCAATTTGACCGCGGTTACTTATCTCCGTATTTTGTAACCAATGCAGAGAAAATGGAAGCTGAGCTTGAAAATCCTTTTGTGCTGATTTATGATAAAAAGATTTCAAGCATGAAAGAATTACTTCCCATTCTAGAGTTAGTGGTTCAAACCGGAAAACCTTTGGTAATTATAGCCGAAGATTTAGAAGGTGAAGCATTGGCTACTTTGGTAGTTAACAAAATAAGAGGTTCATTAAAAATTGCAGCTGTTAAAGCTCCGGGTTTTGGCGACAGAAGAAAAGCCATGCTGGAAGATATTGCAATTTTAACCGGTGGAACCGTGATCAGCGAAGAGCGTGGTTTTAAACTGGAAAATGCCGACCTGACCTATTTGGGAAAAGCAGAAAAAATTACCATCGACAAAGACAATACAACTATCATTAATGGTGCCGGTGCAAAAGAAGATATCACCTCACGTGTACACCAGATTAAGGCACAAATTGATAATACCACATCAGATTACGACAAAGAAAAATTACAGGAGCGTTTGGCTAAATTAGCCGGTGGTGTTGCTGTACTTTATATCGGTGCTGCATCTGAAGTTGAAATGAAAGAAAAGAAAGACCGTGTTGACGATGCTTTGAACGCAACCCGTGCGGCTGTTGAAGAAGGTATTGTTGCAGGTGGTGGCGTAGCTTATATACGTGCCATAGCCGTTTTAGAAAAATTAATCGGTTTAAATGAAGACGAAAATACCGGTATCGCTATTATAAAGCGTTCACTTGAAGAGCCATTGCGCCAGATTGTTGCCAATGCAGGCGGCGAAGGCAGTGTAGTAGTTAATAAAGTACGTGAAGGCAAAGATGATTTTGGTTACAATGCACGTACCGAGGTTTATGAAAACCTGATTGCTGCAGGTGTTATTGATCCAACTAAAGTGGGTCGTATTGCATTGCAAAATGCAGCATCAGTTGCTTCCATGATTTTAACAACCGAATGTATTTTGGCTGAAGAAAAAGAAGCAAATGCACCGGCTATGCCAGGTGGAATGCCCGGCGGCATGGGTGGCATGGATTACTAAAAGTCTGTCTATAATGTCCTCTGGCGGCGTTATGCGAATAAGAAAAAATGCTCGATTACACAAGTAAACTGCGCTTTTTTGTAATTCGTATGCCTTGCCAGTGAACATTCTAGCTCAGACTTTCATCACAACTGACAACTGCTAATAATATGTGGTTGTAAATTGTTGAATGAATATTAATATTTAAAATAGAAATCCCGGGTTTAGATTGAATCCGGGATTTTTTTGTTTGAGAATTTGTCAGAATAGAGGTAAATGATTAGTTGAACACATTAATTGAAATATTTATTATAAATTTGAATACTCAATGATCGACAATAAAAAGATATTACATCAATTAAGAACGCTAAAACCATTTCTTTTAAGTGAGTTTGGCGTGAAGGAAATTGGATTATTTGGTTCATTTGCTAAAAACCAGGCAAATGACCAGAGCGATATTGATTTGCTTGTGTCATTGGAAAATCCGGGTTTTCTTAAATTTGTGCATTTAGTTGATTTTTTAGAAGAAAAATTGGCAGGAAAGGTGGATATTACCACAAAACATAATAACCTGTCAAAGAACTTTTTAAACCAGGTTGAGAAGGAAATTATTTATGCTTGAAGAAAGGCTAAAACTTAATTTAACTTTAGTTTCGGAGCATATTTCAGCAATTGAATCTTATTTTGAAGAAATCAATACTTGCCAGGATTTTGTAACTTCAAAATCAGGAAGAGCTTATTTCGATGCCATTCTCATGCATCTTCAGGTAGTTGGAGAAATTCTCAAAAAGTGTTATCAGGAATATCCGGATTATTTTAATTCAAAAGGAGAGATTCCATGGAGAGAAATAATCAGGCTGAGAGATTTGATTTCTCATAGTTATGATAAACTGCAACACGAAATCATTTTTGATATTTGTGAAACTTATATGGGCCCTCTACAAAAGGTAATTACAAATTCGCTTCACTGAAAAGGGTAATACCTCCAATCTTACTAAATTTGTTTGCTTTTATGTAAAGCATACTTTACATTTGGATAAGTAAACTTTACAATTATGTTTAAATTTCTATTTCCAAATGTTTTTAAAAAAATAGGCTGGGGTGTTTTGTTATCGAGTTTGCCTATTGTAATAGTTTTTAAATACGTGGGTTTTAGTCCCGATAAAACGGCTGACATAGGTTCTATTATTGCTTTGATTGGATTTTTTCTTATCATACAAAGCGCCGAAAAAGATGAAGATGAACGCATAAAATTATGTCGGTTAAAAGCGATGTCATCTGCTTTTTTAACATTTATCATTGGGATTTTTGTTTCTAAATTGGATCATCTATTTGATCCCTTCAACTATATATTCAATCATTCTCATCAAGGCGGATTGTTTGATACCCCAATGGGCTTACTTTATTTTTCAGCACTATTTTATTTTATTACCTTCAGGTATTCTAAAGATGAAGAATAGAATCAGGATAGAACGAGCGGAACACAATATTTCACAGGCAATGCTTGCAGATAAGGTGAAGGTAAGCCGGCAAACGATTATTTCAGTAGAAAATGGAAAATATATACCTTCAACAGAACTGGCATTGCGATTATCGGAGGTTTTTGGAAAGACCGTTAATGAGTTGTTTTTTTTGGAGGAGTAATGAAGCAAATGGAAACATGATTAATTTATTATTTATTTTAATTGCATTACTAAATTATGTTATTTAGCTTTCACTCAGGCAATGGTTCGGCAAGCTACCAATGACATCTTTTGTATGTGTTTGAAAAACAAGCACTTCATTTGGATGTCATTACGTTCAAAAATTATGGGTTGACCCATAAGTAATCCCTCACCATGACAATACTCATCATATATTTATCAGCATAAAAGGGAGGGTATAATTTTTTGCTAGCAAAAAATTATACCCTCCCTTTTATGCTGACGCTTAACAAAAATGAATGTCATGGTGAGCCTGCCGAATCATATATTTTACTATTTAAAAATGTAACGAGTCCAAATTTTTCTTTTTGATAAAATGAAGTTTCGAAAATCATTCAATTTTTTTTCATTGGTTTTGTATCTTTTCATCTGTTTTTGGATTATAGGGTCAGAGCGCTCTATTTAATCGCAGAATACCATGATAAATTTTTCAATTAATAGCTCAAGTGAAAATGCTTAGCAGATGAATGAAATTGAACTTGTAGCGCATGCTAAACAAGACCCACAGGCTTTTGGGGCACTTTACGAATTGCATTTCGAGAGGGTGTTCAGGTTTGTTTATCACAGACTCAATGAGAAACAAACGGCAAAAGATATTACACAACAGGTTTTTGTGAAGGCATTGCTTAATATACATTCATTTCAATTTAAAGGTTTCACTTTCTCTTCATGGCTTTTTAGAATTGCCATTAATGAATTGAACCGGTTTTATGGTCAGATAAAAAAGGAGCGTTGTGTTAATATTGACAGTGAAGGCCTCAAGGAAATTTTAATGGAGGTAAATGAAACTGCTTATGCAGCGTTGGATCAGGCATTATTTAGTGCCCTTAAACATTTAACTGATGATCAATTATTGATTGTTGAAATGCGATACTTTGAGAAAAGAAGTTTCGCTGAAATCGGGGAAATCATGGGAATTACTGAGAATAATGCCAAGGTTAGACTTTACCGTGTGATTGATAAATTGAAAGTATTGATGAAAACCAATTAAGTACACAAAATGAAAAACAAGAATCTAAAAATAAATATAAACCGCCCCGTTTTAAGCAAAGCAGAAATTGAAAGCATGAAAGATTTTAATGGCGTACTAAAGCAATTTGCATCGTCATTCAAACCATTCTATCAAAAACCATGGTTTGCGCCTGTAATGGCTGCCGGAATTATTATAATAGCCACAGGAGTATATTGGTTCATCAAACCGACAGAGAATACGATTGTAAACAATCAACAAAAAAATATTCCTGAACTCCCATTTATACATCCTGCAAGCACAACGATTCAGATTCCTTATAACACCTACGAAGTTGAATCGGGGAAAGCAACCACAATCGTTACACCCACAGGAACCAGGATTATTATTCCTGATTGCCCATTTGTAGATAAGACGGGAAAAAGTATTAAAGGAAAGGTAAATATTAAATACCGTGAGTTTAGGGATCCTGTTGATTTTGCTTTCAGTGGTATCCCCATGGATTATGATTCGGCTGGGAAGAAATACCAGTTTGAATCTGCCGGTATGTGTGAACTATTGGGTACAAGAGATAATGAACCCATATTTGTGAATTTATTTTGTCCGGTAAAAATTGAGATGAAGCCGGTGAAAACGGACCCAAAGTTTAATTTGTATTTTTTAGATACTGTGAAAAAAACCTGGGTATTTGAAGGAAAGCCAGAAATTGAGAAAGAGATAGTGAAAGAGAAAAGTTCGGATAATCAATTTCTGAATGAAAATATTATAGTGCCACCCGTTTTTGAAGTGCAGAGCGAACAAAACCCAAATCTTGTCGCAGAATTATTGAAGCTGGCCAAACTGGAAAAACCGGTTAAACCCCAGAAGGCGATTATTGAATTGCCACATTTTGACCTTAAGTCAAAGTTTGATCAAGAATCATGCACCCAATTAAATCCATATAAGAATGTAGTATTTGAGGTAAAGGAAGAAGATAAATTAAGAAGTGTTGAATTGTTTAAACTGCCATGGGATGAAATTATTTATTCGAGCATTGAATGTGGTAAAAAATACAATGTTAAATTCTGTCGCTATGAGAAAAGATATACCAGCTCTTCTTCTCCTAAAAGGAACGAGTATAAACTCATCTATCCCAACAGGCCCAATCTTCGGGAACCTGTTATTGTAAGAAAGGGCCAACCGGGATATCAGAATGATAATTTAGCAGATACAGTGCTCATTCAACAAAAAGAAAGAATTGAAAACCTGCTGGTTTACCCTGTTTTTGAAGAAGGGAATTATCTGGCAGCAAGGAATATTTATAATTCAAATACGATTAAATATAACAATCAAATTGCATTCAAGCTTGCTGAAGAAAAAACAGCATTGGAAATTACCGAACGAATACAGGAAAAAGTGAACGCAAGGAGAGCAACGAATAGAAGAGAATATGAAACTTTTAAACAGGAAGCAATGAAAAATCCGGCAAGATTAAACAGTGCCGAACTTATGAGTTCTTTTAAAATCCAAAAATTTGGCATTTATAATTGCGATTACCCATACCTTTTAAACGGCGCTGAAATTGCATTGAGCTTTACGGATGAAAGCCAAAAGGAAAAATATGTTGATATCATTTATCAATGCGATCTCACACAAAATGCAATGATTAGTCGTTTTTATTATGGATGCTGCAATAACCATTTCAAATATAAGCCAGGCAATAATCTAATCCTATTTACCATTTATGCCAATGGAAAGATGGGCTATTATACCGTAGAAGATTGTAAAAAGTTGCCCTTAAACGGATCAAGCAAAATATGCCTGAGAACAAGTGATAACAGCTTTAGTTCGGTAGCTGAAGTAAAGAAGTTCTTGGGTATAGAATTAAACTAAAAAAAAGTAAAAAATCGAATGAATAATATATTAACGACTTGTAATGGGTATTAATTACCTTTCGAAAAATATGAAGATATGATTTTGAGGAATTTTCAATTATTATTTTTGATATTAATTATTTCCTTGTTGAATCAAGTTAAGGGTCAGAATAAATCAACTTGCAAGGTTTTCTTTACTTCAAACAGTTATAAACTTAAATCAGTTGAAAAGGCGAAACTTAAAACCTTTATTGCACCTCATATTACCCGCCAAAATATCAAAATTTCAATCATCGGATATTGCGACGATGCCGGGAATGAAAAATATAATGATACATTATCATTACAGCGGGCAAACCAGGTAAGGAACATTTTATTGAGTTTAGGCATAAACAAAAATAATATTAGAATATTAATTGGAAAAGGTGAAATACCTATTCTTAATTCTAAAAAAAATTCAGTTTTTGAACAACGAAATTTAAACAGAAGAGTTGAAGTTGAAGTCACATTTGAATCAAAAGAACCATTAAATAAAAAAAGTCTGCTTTCGGATGACCTTGATATCGGAGATCATATAACCCTTGAGGGTGTTTTATTTTTAGGAGGCCGCTCCACATTAATACCCGAATCCATTTCTGTTTTAGATAGTTTAACCTGGATTCTTAAACAAAAGAAAGAATATTACATATTATTAAAAGGACATGTTCATAATCCCATGCGGAATAATTTGGATGCTCCCGATACGGATACGGGTTTGGATAATTTATCAGTTGCAAGGGCCAAAAAAATTTATGATCATTTTGTTGCAAATGGCATTCCTGCTTCCAGATTAAGTTATGTTGGATTGAAAGGTTTATATCCCGTATGTGTCTGTCCGGATGGCAAGTATAACCGAAGAGTTGAACTTCAACTCAAAAAAATAAGTTTACTGGATAAGAACAATGCCTGGCAACAATTAATTGAAAGAAATAAAAGGCATAATCAATTGATTGAATCAAAATTTAATAAGGGGCTCATTGCCAAGTTAGATACAATGCTCAAGGATGATCAACAAGTTAGACAGCAACTTGAATTAATTGAAGAAGAGTATGGTTGGGATTCTAAAGAGTTAATGGCTCAGTGGAAAATTATAGCTGAAAAAGATTCATTAAATCTATTAAAAGCAAAAGTAATAATTAGTAAATATGGTTGGCCCGGACCTGAGGTGATTGGTTATAAAGGCAGTATAACCTTGTTTCTGGTAATTCAACACGCCCCATTAAAAGAGCAGGAAAAATTTTTACCCATGTTGAGGGAAGCTGTAAAAAACAAATATATATCCCCTTCATCACTGGCATTACTAGAGGATAGAGTTGCGTTGCAACAAGGAAAGAAACAGATTTATGGCAGTCAGATTGAACGGGATGAAGGGAAGAAAATTTACTTTGTTGCCCCTTTGGTTGACCCTGACCATGTAGACCAGAGAAGGGCTTCGGTTGGTTTAGACCCGATAGCCAGTTATGTTTCCAATTGGGGAATAAAATGGGACCTTGTAAAATATAAAAAAGACTTGCGTTTGATGGAAGGGAAAATGATAAATAAATAAATAAATAAATAAAACTGCAATTTTGTAATATGCAGTTCGTTAGAAGGTATTATTTTACTGCTATGAAAAAGACAATTTTGCTAACCACAATGATGTTATTGGGCATTTTTTGCTTTGGTCAATTTGGTTTAGATCAATTAAACAATGCGCAAACCAGATTGGTATACTCCCAGATTGGTTTTATTAAAAAGAAACCCGGCAAAAAAACTTTTAAAACGGAAAAAGTTAAATCCTATACGGAAATCAACCAAAACTTAAAAAATAAAAAGCAAATTTCAAAAATTGTTTATACTTTAAACAAAATGGCATGGAGCACGAATTATGAAAGGTTCAACAAAAAAAATAAATTAATATTTGCCTGGAAATATAAATATATAAATGATACCCTTATCTCATTAACATACAGCATCAACAAAAAAGGAGATACTACCTACAAAAATACTTATGCATACAATGAAACTGGAATGTTAACGAGGCAAGAAAGTTATTATAAAGACATGAATCAGCCAAAAATATTTGAAACTCGCTCTTACAATGCACAAAACAAGCTGGTAAAAAATGAACATTATAATAAGAATGGACAACTGGAATTTAGATATGAATATGATTACTATGAAAATGGCTCAAAAAAGGAAACCCGGTTGTATAACCATAAAAACAAACTTAAAATAAAATATACGTATGAATGCGATCTGAAAGGAGAGATTGAAAACAAAGAGGTAAAAGCAAGAAATTATTGCAGCAAAAAAAACGTGAATGCCGATGGGACTTTTGTTGAAATATTTGAATTTAAAGATGAAAAAAACAGGATTCGCAAAACCGTTTATAATTATAATAAAGACTCTACCCTTAAGCAATTTGAAAGGTTTGATGTTAAAGGAAACTTAATCTATAAGGCCAATTATTATTTCGACGACAAGCAACAGGTTACCTTTTATGATACATTTAACCGAAAAGGAAAAAAACAAAATTCATATCAGTACATATATAACGATAAAGGCTTTGTAGAGAAATTTATTACATTTAACAAGAAGAACAAAGCGGTTGAAGAAACAAGTTATACTTATGCATACGGGGAATAAGGTGATAAAAAACAGAAGCTCCTGGTGAGGGTCATGAATTCAGAGATGGGGTTTGAAATTGGAAAATAAAAACTACCTTCGAGGTTATGGAAAAAGAGTCTGCACATTTTTGGGTTCAACCCGACCTGCCTTTAAACTTAAGTAAAACCCGAACCCAACCCGACAAAGATTTTAGCAAGGAAAAAATGCAGGCTGAAATCAATGAAACAGTTGATGAGTTAAAAGATTTGCAGGAGAAACTATATGCGGATAACCGGCATGGCGTTTTGATTATTTTTCAGGCCATGGATGCAGCCGGCAAGGACGGGGCCATAAAGCATGTGATGAGCGGCTTGAATCCTCAGGGAGTGCATGTGGCCAGTTTTAAACACCCGAGTGATGAAGAATATGACCATGATTTTATCTGGAGATTTAACAAGCATTTGCCTTTACAGGGAGCCATCAGCATTTTTAACCGGTCGTATTACGAGCATTCACTGATTTGTAAAGTACACCCGGAATTGATTATGAAAGAAAAACTGCCTGAAATTTTTAGCGTAAAAGATATTACCCCTGATTTTTGGGAGAAACGCATCAAGCAAATAAAACGCTATGAAAAAAACATGTCACAATTTGGCACCCTTATTTTAAAATTTTACCTGCATATTTCCCGCGATGAGCAATTACAAAGGCTCAAAGACCGGATAAACGATCCGGCCAAACATTATAAATTTAATTTTGCCGATATTGAAGAGCGGGAATACTGGGATGATTATATGAGTTGTTATGAAGATATTCTAACCAAAACTTCAACAGAAAATGCACCCTGGTATATTATTCCTGCGGATGATAAATGGTACGCGCGTTCTGTTATTGCCAATATCTTAAAACAGCAATTGGCAACCCTTGATTTGCATACTCCTGTTTTGGATAAAAAAGAAATCAAGCGGATAAAAACGGAACTCAGTAAAGCTAAATAGAGTCTGTCTATAATGTCCTCTGGCTGCGTTACGCTCATCCCCAAAAATGCTCATGTACACCAGCACACTGCGCTTTTTGGTGACTTCGCAAGCCTTGCCAGAGAACATTCTAGCTCAGACTCCTGACCATATAGGCAGAAACTAATTAAATATTAAAATAACCCTATGAAAAGAATCAAAAAATTACTCCTGGTTTTGGGAGTTGTTGTTTTGGGTTTATTAACCTGGGTTCAGTTAAGCGGCAACACGCATATTTACCGCACACTTGCCATGACTATCTTCAGGGGACAAATGGGTCCGCAGATTGATGAACTCAACGATTTTCCTACCCGTAGCATTCCCAATGCAAAGCCTGAACCCTGGCCGCATAGCTTTGCATACAACAATGTTCAGCTTAATCCGGAACTCATTAAAAAGCTTCATGAAAATAAAACCACAGCCTATTTATTAATTCAAAATGATAGTATTGTTTATGAAGATTATTGGGAAGGAGCGAATGCAAAAACGGAAAGCAATTCGTTTTCGATGGCTAAAAGTATTACAGCTGCATTAATAGGTTGCGCCTTAAAAGAAGGCTTGATTAAAAGTCTGGATGAAAAAGTAGGAACCTATATTGAAGCGTTTCAAAAAGAACCTTATACTCAAATAAGCATCCGGCATTTGTTGATGATGAGTTCGGGATTGGATTTTAAAGAAACGTATGGTAGTATTTTAGGCTGGCCTGCAAAAGCATATTATGGCAAGGATGTAAATGCAACGGTTATGGATGCTCCTAAACTATATGAACCCGGTACTGTTTATGAGTATAAAGGGGGCGATTCGCAACTGTTGGGAATGATTTTAGAAAAAGCCAGTGGAAAGCGGGCCTCGGAATATGCCAGCCAACATTTATGGCAAAAAATAGGTGCAGAGGATACTGCATACTGGAGTTTGGATGTACCCAATGGCATGGAAAAAGTGAGCTGCTGTTATTATGCCTCAGCACATGATTTTGCCCGTCTGGGTAAATTGTATATGCAGTTTGGAAACTGGAATGGAATGCAATTAATAGACAGCAGTTTTATAGCGCATAGTATTATTGCTGCCCCTACCCTTACAGCTTCAGGTAAACCCAATACACAGTATGGTTATCAATGGTGGATCTTGAATTATAAAGGTCTGGATGTTTTTTATGCAAGGGGAATAAAAGGACAATACATTTTTAATATTCCGGCAAAAAAAATGATCATCGTGCGGCTCGGGCATAAAAGAGCAGAGAAAAATGCAGATGATTTACCCTTGGATATTTTTGATTATTTGGAATTGGGATTAAGTTTGGGGAAATGATGTACGATGTACGATGTACGATGTACGATGTACAATGTACGATGTATGAAATGTGAGATGGGAAATGAGAGATGGGATGGGAGATGATGACTCGTCCTGAAAAAAGTTTACACTTTTTGTTTTAAATCCTAAATTGGGTTTACAATTATACAATTAATCCTGAATACCGTTTACTTTTGTTGAACCGGACTAAGCGGAAGCGGGCTCTGCTGAGGAGCAACCCGCC
>JAUXUD010000022.1 GCA_030680835.1 Bacteroidota bacterium | reverse complement strand
ACCTAAATCAACATAGAAAACGTAAGAACTATTATCCCGTCTAAGCAAAAATTGCATTGAAGCTGTAGAAGTCCAGTAATTTCCAACAATTACACCAAGTTGATTGGTTGAAGTTGGATATACCCACGCTTCTACAGTAAGAGCTCCTGTAGTGTCCAATATAGGGTTCAATGAAGTACCTACATTTACAAAATCGTTTACACCGTCAAAATTTAATGCTGTTGCAGGAATAGTTAAGTTGGTAATGGTTACATAACCTGCATTTTGGTTGAAACCCAGGTCGATAACATTGCTCATGGCTGCACTAACAAAACTGCCACCGCCACCACCAGCGTTTGGATTTATATTTTGGTTGCTTCCACCACCACCTGAGTAGCCACCACCGCCGCCTCCGCCGCCGGTGCAACCATGCGTTCCTCCGCCGCAACCGAATCCACCAGCGGCATTATTTGCTGTATTGCCACCCATTGCCCCATTCATAAAGGCATATCCTTTTCCTGAATAACTCCAGGCAGCAGCATTTGCCGCTTCCGTTCCATCGGTACTAAAGCCACCACCACCACATCCCCATCCATTAGTGGAACCAGTGCCGCCATTCCCTCCGGTACCACCAGTTCCGGTATTACAAATTGAATTTTTTCCTGAGTTGGTAAATGCCGCATCAGAGCTTGATAAAACATTTCCTGTATTTGATAGATAACCAGCTCCACCCCCGGCTATAATTACCGGCAAATTGCCTGTAAGTTTAACCACAAAACTACCACCGCCTCCACCTGAAGAGCCACAACCCCCGTTACTTCCTTTTTGACCAGCTATTATTCTCAAGACTTCACCTGCATTTAAGGTGACATCGGCCTGAATTAATTTTCCTCTTCCACCCACTGTTGTTGATCCGCCGCCACCGGCTCCTGCAACTGTAATTCTGTATTGCCCTGAGGTAGGAACCGTCCATTGTTGAATCCCCTGAGTTGGCGTTGTTACCATTCCAGTAAGGGGATTAGCTCCGGTATATGTTGCATTTACCTGGGCCTGTGTAGGCCCAAGTCTTCCACTTGCACCACAATTGGTAAATGAATACGTTTGAGAAAATGCATTACCCGGAAAAAGAGTAATCAGGATTGTGAATATAAGCAAAATAGAATTTGCATATTCAGGGTAAAATTTCGTTTTCATAATAATGGTTGTATTAATTTTGTGTCTTATTGAGAAACGCTATAATATTTTATTCTTATTGAATAATATGGTAAAAATGAGGTGTTGATAAAATGCTTTCTTTCCTGAGTGCGCTGAAAAGACTAAAAGTGGTAGCTGGTATTGCTATATATCCAACCGAAGGTAAAAAGGTTGGTACTTGAGCCAAATGACTTAAACCGGGATTGGCGGTATTCCATATTTGAACTGAATTATTAAAGGTAACCATATCGGAATTGATACTACCGGTGTTCATGTATACTGGAAAATCACACGGAATTGAAATTGTGGTATCATGAGCTGTTCCACTTATTACATAGCTGCATTGTGAAAAAGCTTTGTTACTCCAAGCCACCAATAACAGGCAAAGCAAGGACAATAGAATTTTAATTCTTGATGTTTTCATGGTTATTGATTTAAAGTTTTATTTTGTAAATTGTCAAAACTGAAACACATTTCAATTCTTGAACAAAATTTCCTTAACGACACATGTGTATGTGGTTTCATGAGTTTTTAGATTAGTAAAAGTTATATCAAATATTAACTGCATTTTTTGAATTATTATCATTCCCTTATGGTGCATGTTCATGCACCTTTATGTAAAGGGCAAGTATTATTATGTTAATGGCTTTTATTTAGTAGTTAATGACAGGATTAACTTATTGCAGAATTAAATAAGGATAATAAAATTCTTGATAATTGTTCAAATCTTAGTGCTGTATTTATATCAATGTAATTTCAATCAATATATTATTTTTACAAAATGAACAAACTGATATGCTTATTCATGCTAACATTTTTTATTATAAATCTAAATGCACAACATACTTAATATACAACAAACTAAATGTAAACAGTAAATGAGAATGGCTTGCGATTTATAGACAAATTCCATAAAAAAAGCCGGCTCATATCCAAATGAGCCGGCTTTTTTTGTGAGGAATATGCTTTTAATGCGTTCTTACAAGACGCAAAGTTTTGGATTGGGTTCCCTGAGTAATTTTAACCACGTACATGCCATCCGCAAACTCGGCATTCATTTCATGCTGTAAAGCAGCATTCTGAACCAAATCAGATAAAACCATTTTGCCATTCATGTCATAAACTTCAATAGAATACGGTTCATTTGAAGAACTGAACAAACGTACATTGAAATTGCCTTCGGTTGGATTTGGATACAGATTAACATCAAAATATGTTTTGATTAAACCCTCTTCATCGGCAGCAAATTCTGTTTTAAAGTTGTTGTTCGGACAAGTAGTATTGGTATTCCAGTAGAAGTAAACATATTTCTCGGCTTCTACTTCCTCACCGATAAACAAGCCTTTCATAATGGTAGGCTGGCTGGGTGATTTACCTTTAATCTTGATATCTTTCAAAGAGTACACATTTGCAGTTACATGAGCACCTTCTTTTACATCCAGTTTCTTCTCAACATAAATAGTCACAATGGTGCTGTTTACGGTATTGAACCTGGCGTCTTCACCAATCTTCACATGGTTGCAAACACGTATTACGGCACATTGGGTAAAGTTAACGGTAGCACCTTCTTTAATTTCAAGATCCTTGATATAGATACGGGCTGCGGTGAAAGTTACAGTTGAATTCTTGCCCAAAACCACAGTACCCATAATAGAATCTGTAATGGTAACCGTTGTACCCTGTCCAACATTTTTGTTGTTATTGCTGTTGTTGTTGTGATTGTTACAGCTGGCATGGTGACTGTGTGAACATGAACTTGCACAAGCACTCTGGTGATGACTGTGGTTGCAATTGTTGCTATGGTGACTGCATGAACTGTGATGAGAATGACTGCAGCTTCCGCTATGACTTCCGTGGTGACCATTTGAACAACTACTGCTGGTGCAATACGGGTTGAACAGGAATGCAGGCAGAATGCTGGTAGGAGCAGGCGTAAATATTTTGGTCGTAACCGAACTGTTTGAATTTACTTGAATGTCATCGGCTCTTACAAAAGTACCGCTGGCAGTAATGGTTGAGTAATCTTTTATTTCAGCTTCACCATTAGCATCTGTAACTCCTACACCTCCGTTATATACCACCGAATGGTTTTTAATTTCAACTTCTTCTTTACCAATGATAACATATGAAGATAATAAGTTGCTGGCATTATAAATTACGGCAGTAGAAGCGTTCACAGTACAACCATAAGAGTTGGTTGCAGTAACGGTGTAGGTTCCTGATGCATACACATAATATACAGCAGTTGCAGGTCCACCGGTCCAGCTATAGCTTACTGCAGTTGGAGAACTGGCAGTAAGTACAATGGCACCTCCCTGGGTAAATCCGGGTTGAACCCCCTGGGCAATGCTTGCAGTTGGAATGGCACCAATAACAGTAACCATAGCAGTTTGGGTGGAAATATTTCCGTTCACATCGGTAACAGTTAAGGTAACCGTATTGGGGCCTAAATTGGTACAATAAAAGCTGGTTTTAGAAACAGCCAGACTTGCAATACCGCAATTATCAAAGCTGCCATTATTCACATCAGTTGCAGTAATTGAAGCAGCGCCGCCAACCAGTGTTATGCTAATGTTCTGTGTAATGGCAGTAGGAGCAATATTATCATGAACAATCACGGTGGCATTCACGGTAGAACTGTTTCCATTCACATCCAGCACCGTTAATACAACATTGTTATTACCTACATTGGAGCAGTTGAAATCGGTTTTGGAAAGACTTATGCTTGCAATCCCGCAATTATCGTAAGAGCCATTGTTCACTGCCGATGCAGTAGTAAAAGCAGCACCGCTTGCGTTCAGATAAATGTCAACGTTTTGTGCAATCGCAGTTGGATTAATATTATCATGAACAATCACGGTGGCATTTACAGTTGAAGTGTTTCCATTCACATCGAGTACAGTTAATACAACATTGTTGTTACCCACATTACTGCAGTTGAAGTCGGTCTTGGAAAGACTTATGCTTGCTATCCCGCAATTGTCATATGAGGCATTGTTTACTGCAACCGCAGTAGTGGAAGCAGTGCCGCTTGCGTTCAGATATATATCAGCATTCTGAGCAATGGCTGTTGGATTTATATTATCGTGAACAATCACGGTGGCATTTACTGTAGAACTGTTTCCATTTACATCGAGTACAGTTAATACAACATTGTTATTACCTACATTAGAGCAGGTAAAGTCGGTCTTTGAAAGACTCAGACTTGCAATACTGCAATTGTCATAAGAGCCATTGTTCACAGCAGAAGCAGTAGTGGAAGCAGTGCCGCTTGCATTCAGATAAATGTCAACGTTTTGTGCAATAGCTGTTGGAGCTATGGTATCAAGTACAGTTACTGTGGCAACACAACTTGCACTTCTGTTAAATGAATTGTAAACAGTAAGTGTATCGGTATTATTCCCAACATGACTGCAGTTAAACGCACTCTGACTTACCGTTCTGTTTGAAATGCCGATTAAACTATAACTTCCGTTATCAATATCAGCAGGAACAATTGTTGCATGTCCGCTTGCATCTAAATACACGGTTGCATTTTTGCAAAACGCATGTGGAGCAGGTTCAACAACAACTACGGTAGTTGTACATCTGGTTATATTGTTTGACGCATCCGTAGAAGTAACAATAACGATATTATTTCCAATTTCACTTAATCCAAATGTTGATTGACTCAGGGTTAAAACAGGCACACCACAATTATCTGATGAAGTGGAAACAACATCCGAACTTGTAATGGTAACGGTACCCAATGCATTCAAAATTGCAGTATCTACTTTGCAGATAAGTGTTGGGGCAATATTATCATTAACCGTTACTGTTTGAATCGTACTATTGCTGTTTCCGTTAATATCCCTTACATACCAGGTTACATTTGTTGTGCCTTTATTGAATGAAGAACCTGCATCATTCCATACAGAATCTACTGAACAATTATCAGAAGTTACGGGTGTTCCCAAACTTATTCCACTGGCACTGCATAAACCGGCATCAACATTCACAGTTACATTTGCAGGTGCAGTTATGGTTGGATTCTGGTTATCGGTAACGGTTACCGTTTGAACACAGGTAGCAGTTCTTCCGTTCACATCCGTTACGGTCCATGTTACATTGGTAACGCCAACAGGATATGTTGTTGAAGGATGGTTATTGGTTGTTGATGCAACTCCGCAATTATCAGCAGTTGTTGGTGTGCCCAACGATGAAACCACAGCCGAACAATTTCCGGTATTTGCAAATACACTGATGTTTGACGGACAAGTGATGGTTGGGTCTTGTGTATCGGTTACAGTAACCGTTTGAACACAGTTTGCGATTCTTCCGTTTACATCTGTTACCGTCCATGTTACGTTTGTTATACCAACAGGGTATGATGTTGATGGATGATTATTTGAAACTAATGCAACGCCGCAATTATCGCTTGAAGTGGGTGTTCCAAGTGATGCAATGACTGCCGAACAATTGCCAGCATCTGCATTCACTGAAATATTCGCTGGACAGGTTATTACAGGGTTTTGATTATCTACAACTACAACATTGAAACTGCAGGTAGAAACCCTGTTATTTACATCTGTTGCAGTTACGGTTACCGGAGTTGTTCCTACGTTAAAACTGCTTCCGGATGCGATGCTGTATACAACACTTTGTATTCCGCAATTATCAGTTGCAGTTACAGCATAAGTTGCAATTGCTGCACAAGTTCCGTTAATGGCGTTTACGGTTACTGTTGATGGACAAGAAATGGTTGGATTTTGATTATCTACTACTGTAACGGTAAAGGTACAGTTAATGGTATTTCCGCTGCTGTCATCAGCCATATAAGTTACAGTAGTTACTCCTAATGGAAATGCAGAACCGCTTGCCAATCCCTGAGTTCTGGTTATGGCAGGTGTTTTACAATTATCGGTTGCGGTAGGTGCAGCATAATTTACAGTTGCCACACAGGCCCCCGAAGTGTTCACGGTTATATTTGATGGGCAAGAAGTAAACACCGGTTTAATGGTATCAACATCTGTAATTGTTACCGACTGGTCTGCAGCCAGACAGTTGTTTGCATCTCTTACTCTGATGGTATATGTACCCGAAGTTAAAAGATCAAACAAATTGGAAGACTGATAACTGATACCTGCATTTTTTGAATACTGATATGGAGTGGAACCACCCGATGCGGTAACAGTAATTGTACCTGCAGTAGAGAACGGACAAATAGGTCCGTTTTGAACTTTGGTAAATGCCAATGCAGTTGCCGGCTGGCTGATTACCTGACTTTGAACGGCTGAAGTACAACCGATGGAGTCTCTTACTTTTACCTGGTAAGTTCCTGCAGTGAGTCCTGTGAAATCTGATGAAGAACTATAGGTAGCACCGTTATCAATAGAATAACTGTAAGGTAATATTCCACCGCTTGCTGTTATTGAAATCGTTCCATTATCAGCACCACGGCATTGGATGTTGGATTTAATAACAGAAACCACCAACTGACTTACACGTATTGTTTTTGAAACAAAGTTAGGACAACCGTTTTTGTCATAGGTTCCTAATGAAACATTATAAGTACCGGCTGCAGTATAATTTTTTGAAGGCGTTTTCAAATTACTTGTGGTAAAGTCACCGAAATTCCAAACATACGAAATGGTTGAATTTACAGCACCCGGACTCACCCAATCAGTAGCCGGAACCATATTGGTTAAAGTTCCGTTATTATTGTTGGAGGTCATGTCTTTTAAGGTACTTGTTCCTGTATTATACTCCATGTTATAATAGGCAACGAGACCCGATTCATTTCCGTTCAGGTCTATATTTCTGTTAGCCTGAATTTGAGTTTGGTTTCGGGTTGTATTCCATACCCGCACTTCATCCATCTTACCATTAAAAAATTGTACGATATTATTGCTATTACTGATAGATGCACCCAGCTTAAGTGGGTTAGTACTGGTAACAATACTTGATGCATGAGCACTATTCTGCGCCATTTGAACCCCATTTACATAAATGGTAACAGTGGCGCCATTTTTAGTAACTGCAATATGCGTCCATACTCCGGTTGTAATAACTCCGGTTGTAGTAAATGTTTGTGTATTACCGGTATCACTGGCCTGGTTGTACTGGAGTTTGCCGTTACCCAGAACGTTGATGAAATAACCATCAGCGAAATTGTTTGTATTCTTGCTGAATAATGTACTTGTAGATGGTAAAGAATTAAAATAGAACCAACCTTCCCATGTGGCATTGGTTGCCGAATTTAATGTAGCACTATTGGGAATAGATACATAATCATTGGTTCCATCCAATTGGATCGCTGTTGAAACTTCATTGGGTGTAAAATTAATATTTGTACCCTGACAAACATCATATGCCGAAGCATCCCAGTTAACTGGTGCCAGCGCGGATGGTAAATTAATTACCGATACGGCATCTGTAGCTGCACAACCATTCGAATCGCGTACCGTAACATTATAAATTCCCGGGATCAAACCTGCAATTGAATCTGTGGTTTCGTTGGTTGACCATAAGTAAGTAAATGGAGCAGTACCTTGCAATACGCTCACTTTGGCCCAACCATCATTGTTTACCTGGCAATTTACAAGTCCGCTCGTAGTTGCAATACTTATTGAGGGTGCATTGGAGAAATTCCAACCGCTGGAGTTACCCAGGTTCACACTTTGATTTGCATTAAAGGTTGCTCCACCGGTTGCAACATTATCTTTTATATTAATGAATGAACCATTTACAGTTCCACTGAGTTGTCTGAATGTTGACTGATTTCCGGTACTTGTAGACTGAATGCCGATTTGTTTGGCACATGTACCTACAAACTCAAACGTTGTTGCCAATTGAATTACCGGTTCAAGCGAAGCATTTACACCTCCTTCAAAACGAAGTTTAGTATAGGTGTTGGCACCGGTTAATGTGGAACTCATAGTAGTGGTTGGACGGAACGTTACATTATTATAGGTAAGTCCGTTTCCTAAGAAATTACTGTTTAATGAACCTTTGATAATAATTTCAGAACTGCCTTTTATAAAAGTCAGGTTTGAAAGATTGGAAGGATTCCAGGCTCCATCAACAATATTGATGTTCGAAGTAGAAAGGTCAAGGGTTCTTGTATTGCTTGTTGAAGAATTGAAATATTTAGTGATAACCTCTTTACCATTTAAAAACAGTTTTCCATTATTTAAATTAATGGCATCGGCAACAGTCAGGTTATTTCTCAATGTCCATTCCCCTTGTCCGTTATTACCTCCCACGAAATTAACACGTGTAAGTGTTTTCCCTGCGGTATTAATATCATTTGAATCATTGGGTGATTTAAAGTTCCAATCTCCGGTGAAATTCTGATTCATGTTTGTAATCAGTTTGATGGACCCGTAAACATTCATTTCGGTAGATGAAACTGTACCCGTTAATGTTGGTGTGTAAAGTGCAGATGCCCATGACAGGTTGCGCATTTTAGGTTCATTAACGTCTACCGTTACCACTTCACCCGCTGTTGTAAATGAATTCGCATCAAAGTATACATCATCAAATTCTGTTGGAACGGTATTATGTAATATAGTACCCCCTGAAGCATAAGCCCAATGGTGTGCATAATCCGACCAGTTTCCTGTACCGCCTACCCAATAATAACCTGCGCAGGATGTGAATGACCAGTTGGTATTGTTTCCCAGATTTGTACTGGTGGCACCAGCATTAAAAGTACCGGTTCCAATAACTCTCAAATCACGCAGCCAGATATAATCCATACAAATGTTTCCAAATGGTTTATTAATGGTTCCCTGGGTACCTTGTGAAGTTGATTGAAGGAATACAGGATAGCTGCCTGAACCCAGTGCAAGGGCATCGTTAACAGTTTGTGTTTGATTGGCACCAATAAAAATACGGGTTCCAACACCTGCAATGATCAGGTTATTGTATGTGTTGTTATTATACAGATTAATGAATGGACCGGCCGTTCCAATGGAAGTAATGGTCATGTCATTAAAGGTATTGTTTCCACTCACATTTACCGTTGGGTTACTGGTGGTGGTATTTCTGAACAACATGGTTACATCATTATACGTTGAACTACTTGACATATTTATCTGCTGATAACCTGCTGCATTTATTTTTACATTTCTGATGCTGTTGTTATAAGCAATATTGATCGCTGTTGAACCTGTATTATCGGCATTGAAAACAAGGTCGGTATAGGTTTTGCCACCACCTGTAAAATAGAAATGATTTGTACCTGTAAATTTAACTACCGCATTACCCATGGTTAAATTAAAATTATTCGGATAAATTCTGAATTCGTTGGTAACCGATATGGTATCCGTTCCTGTTAAATTTACTGTGGTAGGATTGCCTGTCCAGCAATAAAAGTTTCTGCCCAGGGTAATGGTTTTGCCTCCCGAATTAAATGTTCCGGAGTTCACATAAATATCATATTGTGCTTTAAAATTATCTCCCAAAGTCCATTCTCCTGTGCCTGCAAAGTTTACCAGATACATATTTACGCCCTTTGTGGTAACCGTGTTGCCAGTTGTGGTTGAACGGAAATAGGTCCAGTTTGTATGTTGCCAGCTTAATTTTGAATCCAGTGTCATGGAACCATAAATATTCAAATCCCCTCCGCCAATAATGCGCGGAAAATTCACATTGTTCCAGGTCATACTCAAACAATTAGCAGAGGTATTTACATTCACATACTGGTTGGGTCCGGTAAATGAATTCACATCAAAAATTACATTGTCAGTTCTTTCTGGCATTGGGCAAACACCCGGTGTTCCGCCGCTTGTAAACGACCAGTGATTTTTATCCGACCAGTCTCCTGAACCTCCTACCCAATAATAATTGGTAGTTGGATTGGGAGTTATATTCCAACCAACGTTATCACCCAGGTTAAGGACATGTGTGGCATTGAATGTGGCTCCGCCCTGGCCTTTCAGCCTTTGCATATTCACCCAGTCTACCGAAAAATCAGTGCCTGCAGGTGAGGTAATGTATCCATATAAACCATCACTGTAAAACGGAATGCGGTTGTCGCATGCTCCCTGAATTTTCAGATATTTATTGATGTATTTGGTATATCCGCCTGCAAAATATAAACGACTTATATTGGGTAAAACAAGACTATCAACAGTATTTTGGTATCTAAAGTAAATTTGCGGACGCATTAAACCTGAACTTAATATTTTCAAATTCCTGAATATGCCCGGATTGGTTTGAAAGTCAAGATTCTGCTGAACATTATTGGTTAGTAAATAATTAAATTCAAAATCGCGCATGGTTAACTGATGATGCAACGTCATATACTGTGTTCCATATGCATTTATTTTTACATCTCTTAAAGTGGTATTTTGTGAAATTTCAATATATGTTGAACCCGTGCTGCGTGCATTCATCAAAACATCATTCAGGGTATGGTTACCTCCATAAATGTAAAAATGATTATAGCTGTCAAAAATTACAAGCCCGGGCCTACTAATCCATGTAGTAGGGTTGTACGAAATAAACATATATTGAACCTGAACGGTATCTGTACCGGTCCAGTCAATTACACAAGATGGTCCATGCCAGTTGTGGAAACCAAAGGTCTTGATATTTTTTCCATTGGTGATTAATTTTCCATAAACAAAATAGAACCAGGAACCATCATTGTCAAAATTGTCGAGTAAGGTCCAGGATCCAGTGCTTGCATTTGCATCCCTTCCAAACCAAACTGTTCTCATTCTTACACCATCTGTAAATACAGTTTTACCTAGAGTTCTGGACACAAAATTAAAGTTGCCTCCAAAATTGTAAACCATATTGCGATGTAACACCAATGATCCCCATAAATTAAACTCACCGCCACCTTCGAATCGCGCACCAGTTTTTACATTATCCCAAGTCATGTTGTTTACATCAACAGTTACATTTACGTTCACATATTGACCGGATGCTGAAAAGGACAGGGTATCGAAAATTACATTGTCAACCTTATTGGGCAAAGCACATCCACTTGTAACACCACCACTTGTAAACGCCCAATGATTGGGGTCGTTCCAGTTTCCGGTACCACCCACCCAGTAAAAATCCCTGGGGGGTATAGAATTAATTATCCAACCTGTTACGTTTCCAAAATTTACCGTATTGTCTGCGATAAATACTGCTCCACCAATGGCTCTGCAATCCTGTATTTTTAACCAGTTTCCTTTCAGCGAATCGTTTGTCATTGAAATGGTACCTGCGGTTCCAATACTATTACTATTAAGTGAAAATTCACCTCCGCATACCCCGTTTAATGGATTCATCGAAACAAGTGTCTGGGTTTGGTTGGCACCTATGGTCCATTGTGTTATTTTTGGAATATTAACTCTTCCCAGATAATTGCTTCCATTGGTTACCAGATTGGTTTTAATATTATAATTGCTGGTAATATTTAATGTATCTATATGAGCACCATTGTTGAATTGAGTAAGCACCGTAGTATTGTAATTTTGCAAATAGGTAATATCATATTTATCAATAGTTACATTATCAAAGTACAGTTGCTGAGTGCCTGAAGCAAGTATTTCAACAGATTTAGCCTTTGAATTATTTTGAAACTGAATTTGGGTGCCACCGGTGTTTTGTGCTTTCATATACACCTTATCGTACACTTTATTGTTTAAAGAAATCATGTAAAAATGATCCGTACCATCGTAATAAATTACAGGGTTGCCTATAACATTTGCACTGCTGTAAATTCTATATTGCCCTTTCACAAATACGGTATCCGTTCCTGTTAAGTTAATAGTAATGGGGTTACCATCCCAATGGTAAAAATGATAAGCTTTTATTTTTTTACCATTGAAATTAATATTGTTTCCATTTCCATACATAAAGATACCATCGCTGCTGAAAATAGCATCATCCATAAAAGTATACTGACCATTATTTCCATCAAACTGTATTCTTCTTAAATCCCGGTTTCCCGATTTAATATATAAACCTGTTCCGGTTCCTCTCA
Organism: Bacteroidota bacterium; assembly: GCA_030680835.1. GTDB lineage: Bacteria > Bacteroidota > Bacteroidia > UKL13-3 > UKL13-3 > B1. Next base: position 179,293 of record JAUXUD010000022.1, on the reverse strand, counting down.
TATAATATTGAGTTGTTCCGGTATAAATGGCTGCGGAGTCTATATCAAGACTTCCATATACATACGCATGATTGTTATGGGAGAAACGGGCTCCTGCTTTCACAATTAATGAACCTGTCCATAGGTACAATACGTTATTGCAGGTCCAGCGCATCCCCGAATCCAATACCAAATTACCGATACCTATTTGAATACTGGCACTGGTATTAATAATCGTAGTTACATCAAAATAGAAATGACCGGAAGTTCTGACTGTACAACAATTTGGTGAAAATGTAGTTCGTGCTCCGATATAAAAATCACCAAACACATCATTCAAAACATTTCCACTGTTAATGTAAAAGGTATTATCAGTACCAATCTTAAAATCTCCCCGGTTTTGATTAATAGAATTATTTTTAGTCCAGGTAACCGTATCTCCCATGGTAAAAGCACCATTTCCCATATTCATATCACCATATTGGGTATATGTACTTTTTGATCCCAAAGTGAATGAGCCTACATTGATATTAAAAGTACCGTTTTGGTAAAAGGTAGCTTCCCGTTGAATATTTACACTCCCGTTATTCATTTGAAGGGTACCGCTATTCTCCCTGTATGTAGCACCGGTGTTTACAGTAAGTGATCCCATATTTAATGTAATACCCCCCTGATGATAAAAAGTACTTCCTGCATTAATCGTTAAAGAGCTGTTTCCAATGTATAGCTGCCCACCTGTATGTGTGAAACTGGATCCAACATTAAGGGTAAACAATCCATTTGTAACCGTACAAGCACCTCCGGGTTGGTTGTAGGTGGCGCCATTAAGTAAGGTAAACGCCCCCGAAGGCATACTAAATGTACCATTCAGATAAAATGTCACACTTTTACCCAATGTAAATCCACCTGTTGATATGATGAGGTTGCCAGTCTGACTCCAGATCATATTCGAGTCAATAGACATACCCTCATAAACATTAAGCGGTTTGGTAGAGGTAAATTTTACCCCCGGTAATACATTTCGTGAACGGAATTCTTTGCAAAATCCTTCCACATTCATCGTCACTTCCTGACCGGATGCCGAGAATGAATTGGCATCAAAAATTACCCGATCAAATTGAGAGGGAACCTGTGGATGAAACACCGCTCCACCTGAAGTAGTAGCCCAGTGGTGGCTGATATCTGTCCAGGTTCCTGAACCGCCTACCCAATAATAATCGGTTGCCATAGCGGGTAATGTGAGCAACAACAAAAAGAGTACCTTTAAGAACCTTGCTGTCCTTCTCAGGTTTTTGAATTGTAACTTTGTTTTCATTTTTATAAGCATTTATGTTTGTGTTTTTATTTTAATCAACTACCTGAACTTTGAAAACCCTTTGACAGGATCCCAGTGGTTTTCTTAAACGGTATTCGGTAACAGTAACTCCAATTAAATATTCTCCAATTGAATCGGCTTTTAGCTGAATTTCTCCGGTTTTTGAATCAATCTCAATTTGCTTTCCTCCCATGGGAAGCACAGGATTAAATCCTTTTTTATATAAAATCTTTTTGAAAGGGGGCCGGCCTCCTGCAAAAGAGGTATTCATAATTGAACCCGGATTAAATTTTGGTTCCTCCGGATATGCAATTCCGTTTTCGGTTTTATAATTGTATAATGCACTTAACCTATATCCCAATGAATCCCTGTCATCATCCATTGCTGAAGCATTGATGGCGATTAGTTGATTTTTGCATGTGCTTAAAACCGGTGGCATCATGAAAACGGGTGCAGCATTTAATTCACCTGCATTCAATTCCGGAATGTGTATGGTTAATGAAAGACCTTGTTTTTGAAACTCCTGTATGCCCTGAATGTTTGTCATGTGAAATTCATCCCAACAGCAAAATCCCCAGGTAATATCATATCCACCCATCATTGGACTCATAATATTTACCTTACCGGAATACACTACTTTTTTTACACATCCATTTTTATAACCCGGACAATTTAAATTCTGTAAATGTGTTGAATCTTTTATGGATACTAGCTTTAATACAGGTTTAGCTGTCACCATATTTATGATCCCTTCCTGAACAGTAACCGACTCTGCACTATCTATTTTAAATTCGGTGCAGTAAAAATATTTAACCAAAAAAATCTCAATCTCTTTTTCACTTAAAAATTTGTAATAAAGCTCCGCACCGCATAATCCTCCCGGAAAAATTTCATTTGGTTTTGAATGTGTTGAGGTCGAAATATTTTGATCTTTTTTTTGCTTGCCTTTGTTTGATTGGGCACTTAAATTCAAGGTGAATATAAAAATAGAAGTAATTAATAATGCAGTTTTTGAATGCATGCTGAACATAGATATAAAGAGCCGCACTGAAAGGGTCGAAACTTCCATTAACCAATATGTGGAATAATTATTCATGTGTTTTTTTGAGTAAAGATTTCAACAAATATTAGTCACAACAGGCTAATACACCTAATGCAAGGAGGGTACATAAGCATGCACCTTTTATGCAAACTACACGAATTATAAAATGAATGGAGGTTTATTAACTACAGGCTGAAATTAGATTATAATGTATTCAACGATTTAAGATTGATTGATTATTAAAAAAGCTATAAAAATTGGCTTTTTTTATTTTATTATTCTATGGCGGTCCACCCAAAAAGCCATCAAAACAAAAAGCCATTGCAATTGTCCGGCCCATGCTATTGCATTAATACCTGGTGGAGGTGGGCCAATCATATTCATAATCTGAATGAGTATGAGTAACCCAATCAATACAATCAGTGCATATTTGCCAATATTATTATTTGAAGTGGTAGTTTTATAATAAAAATAAACCCCACTCAGAAAAAATATGAGTTCCAGCAATGCGGTTATAAGTGGATAATTCCATAAGCCAAAACCAAATCGGGAAGTATCCCCGGGTAAAAGAGGCAGGTCGGGACGATGTACAATCAAATCAAGAAACCAATGACTTAATACGCAGAGAAAAATAATCATGGAGTATTTAAAATTTTTTACCAAAAGCCACGTTAATAAGCCTAGTAAAATTCCCCATCCGCAAACCATTAATAAACTGTGAGAATACGGATAATCGATAAAATCAAGTGGAGTAACCCTGGTAATGCCGGGTGTAATGATTACATGTTCAATATCAAACAACAACAGGGTAGGCCATAACAGATCCAGAAATTGAGACGCTATAAATAAATAACCAAGCGAAATAGCTGGAGCAAGCTTTTTCGCTGCAAATCCAACTCCAAAATGTCCAATAAACATATCTACTACATAAAATGTTAAAACTTTAAATTATTTAGAATTACTGAATTTAAATCTTTGCTGACATAGTTTAAATTTAATATGGTTGAAAAATCAATGTTACCTATTCTTTTATAAATTTACCTGAACCGGATTGGTTTAATTCTTGATCAAAAATTTGATAAAAATAGAGCCCTTTCGACAGATCTGAAAGATGGATGGTATTCATATCCTGATTGAGGGAAAAGATTTTTACAAGTATACCCTGCGTATTATAAACATGAACATTGATTTCCCAAATAGTTAAATTTGTATTGAATTTTAACTCATCAATAACCGGATTTGGCACAAGGTTGAATAATTCAGTTTTGGCACAATTATTGGTAATATTTCCTATGCTTAACACATTACTTAAATCAATAAGATAGGCATCAACACTTGAATCCTGTTCAACTTTATATCTCCAGTTACTCCCGAACAAAATATATGTTCCTGTTTTATTAACGGTTGCATGAGGTTCTGCAAAATAAACACTGCTGTCGGAATTGGGTGTAATTACAGAATATCTTTTACTGTGGTGATGGGCATATCTCTGAACATCTCCTGAGCCATCCATTTTTAAAGCGAATATTTCATCTTCAAAAGGAAGCCAGCTCAAACTATCGTCGATTAAGCGGCCGATAAAATCAAATGTACTGATATATACCCAGCCGGGCCTTAGCATAGCCCTGCATGATTCATGCAAATCAAAATCGGGAGAAACAGAAAGCAATTTGGTTTTTGTGCCATTCATCAAAAGATATTTATTGATATAGGTTATATTACTGTCTCCGTCATAAACATCCATTATTAAAACCTCATTGCCATTTGCATCCAGTCCGCAATCGCTATGTCCTGCTCCTAATGGTTTTCTCCATATAAAGTTAAAATTATTGTTATACACTTCCAATCCGTTATAAGGAGCCGCAATGTCATTGGCATAATCAACAATTACATAATTACCCAAGGGTGAAATGCTTATCCAATCAAATTCGCTCACTTTTCCACTCAGGGGAAAAACACTGAAAATGGAATTGGAAAATATATTAAAAACAAAAAAATCGATGGGATTAAATATTGAATCATATCCGCATAAGGCAATATAATGTCCGTCATTACTTATATTCCCTTCGGCACGGGTTGATACATAAGAATAATTGGAGAAAGTAAACAATAAATTTGTTTGTAATGACTGCACATTTATTGTATTGAAAGTATTATTCAGGATATAATAAATAATCTTTGGATTTGCCGGGTGCCAAAAAATATCCTGTACGCCTTCAATTTCTACCAGGGATTTTTCGTATTGGTATGTTTGACCGTTATAAATATCCACCGAGCCATTGGCTGATCGAAGCATTAAACTTGTTTGATCTGAATTCCATGCCTGCCTTTTTGAATAATCGGGGAAACAACCAGCCTTGCCGGCAACTCTTGCATTTGTCACACGTTTTAAATGAGTCCCGAATTTGGGATCTGTAATATTAATTCCAGCCTGAGGTATTGAAATTTCGGGCTGAAAAATTGCGTTGTGATGGGTTACAAATTGCGCGTGAAGATTCCGGGAAAGAAAAACACTTAGTAGGGTAAGAAATACAATACTTATGTGCTTTTTCAGGTTATATTTTTTTGTAAGTTTCATATACCCTTGGCAAAAATAAAATAATTTTAATATGTTTATACGATTCTATTCACTTTTTAATTGAAAATATACCAAAAGCACAGCAGCCGTTGTCATGATGATTAAAGCAGCAAACCCGAATATATTTGTTTTGAGTCCGTTAACATTTCTCCCCATTATTTCTTTATTGTTGGAAATGTGCAGAATCATTGCTATTAAAAAAGGAGCGGTTAATCCATAAAGTATTGCCGTATAAATCAATGCTTTTATCGGTGAAATGCCAATATAATTCAATGATAAGCCGAGTATCAGTGAAATGGCAATGATTACATAAAATCCTTTTGCTTCATGAAATTTTTTATTAAGCCCCTGTTCCCATCCAAAGGTTTCGGTAACGATATATGAGAGAGAACCACTTAAAACGGGAATGGCAATTAATCCGGTACCGATTACTCCGATTGCAAAAAGTAAAAATGCCAGGTGACCCGCCAAAGGCTTTAACGCCATTGCGGCCTGCTCAACTGTATCTATTTGATGAATGCCGCCATTATATAAAACAGTTCCTGTGGTAAGAATAATAAAATACATAACAAAACCCGAAAAAGTCATTCCAAAATCCACGTCCTGATCCATTTCATGAATAATTATTTTGTTAACCATCAAGTGCTTTTTTTTATGCTTCATTTCTTCAACTTCAACCGAGGCCTGCCAAAAAAACAGGTAGGGCGAAATAGTAGTTCCTAATATACCCACAAGAATTGCAATAAAATCTTTGTCGAATTGAATGGTTGGAATAAATGTGGCTTTTATAATTTCTGCAAAATCCTGTTTATATAAAAAAGGAACTACAAAATAAACCAACATAACTATACATAAATATTTAAGCGATGCCGCAATTTTTTGATAGGGCAGATAAATAATTAATCCCAGAAGCAAGAGGGTAAAAACAACACTGAAATAAGTAGCATGAACAGAAGGAAATAATAAATTCCCAACAGCACCCATTCCTGCTATATCCGCCCCAATATTCATTACAATAGACGGGGCACTGAACAACAGCATAAAATACAATACAGGCCGGGGGTAATATTTTTTAATAGTACCTGTTAACCCATGAGAGGTAATGAGTCCGATTCTTGCACACATTTGCTGAATGGAGGCCATAAGCGGAAATGCAAGTATGGCTGTCCAGAGCGTTGATAGTCCGTATGCCGCACCTGCCTGCGAGTATGTGGCTATGCCTGATGGGTCATCGTCACTTGCACCGGTAACCAATCCGGGCCCAAGAAGTTTCCAAAAGCCTTTATACCGGGAGGATTTGGGATTTTTTGCAGTCATTTATTTTAAATGAAACCATCAAACATATTATTTTCAATAACCAATTGAAACATTCATCTTAATCTACTTACCCTTTAAACTTTTCCCCACCAATTCTATCAACTTGTCAATCTCCTGCTTTGTATTATATATATGTGTTGAAACACGCAGCGAATTCAAACCGTTTTCCCCAACACTTCTGATACGAATCTTGTTTTCGGAACACAGGGTATTGAATTGGGTATATTCAACCCCTTTAATTCTAAATCCGTTTACAGCACAACGCGACCTGTCTTCTGTTGGAGTTATCAGTTCAACCTTGTCGCCAAAAGTGAGTAACTGGTTTTGTACATATTTACCCAATGATTTAATGCGGTTGTGTATATTTTCAATTCCAATACCTTCAATAAAATCAATGGCCGCATCTACCCCCTTGTATAAACCTGCTGCCTGCGTGCCGCCATAGTAGCGGTGTGCGGAGCTTGCATAATCACCCATAGGAATTGGGTCAAGTGCCATATTCCATTTCCCGGTATCGCTGTCGCCACCCAAAAAATAAGTTTGCAGGGTCTCCTGAAAATCTTTGCGTACGTATAAAAATCCGGTTCCTTTCGGACCCAGCATCCATTTATGACAACAGCTTGCATAGGTATCACAGCCCATGTCATGCAGGTCAACAGGTAACATTCCGGGACCATGAGCTCCGTCTATTACGGCATACAAACCTTTTTCTTTAGCCCAGGTGCAAATTTCTTTAACAGGTAAAATCTGTCCCTGTGTACAGGGTATATGGGGCACGGCAACGGCCCTTGTTTTTTTTGTCCATAAAGCAGTAATCCGGTTTAATGTTTCTTCGGCTGTTGATGCAGGTGTGAATACTTTAATCACGATGCCATGTAATTTTCTGCGGTTCAGCCAGGGCAATGCATTGCCTACATGCTCGTGAGTGGTTAATATAACTTCATCACCCTTTTTCAGGGGCAATCCCCAGCAGGCAATATTTATTCCATCCGTTACATTATGCGTTAAGGCAATTTCATCTTCATGGGCACCCAAAAATTTCCCCAGTTTACCCGAAGTAGCTGCCCATCCGCCATAGGAACCAAACTGATCGCATTCCATCATTCCTTTGCGCACGGCTTCAATTACAGGATAAGGCGAAGGACCCATAGTGCCGTTATTTAAATAAATAAAATCCCTGCTTAATGGAAATTGCTGGCGCACCAATTGCCAGTAGGGTTCATCAAAAGGTTCAACAATACCTTTGTTGTGCGGCAATGAGGGCAAAGATGCTTCTGCCCGATATTGAAATGCAAGACTGCCTATGAGGGCGGTGGCACCTTGCTTTAAAAAAGTTCTGCGTGAAGCTTGCATGGTTACTGAATTTCGATACAAGGTATAAAACTTTTTGAGAATACAAATATTTATTGCTTTTCTCCACGCCCCACGACCTATGCCCGCTGCTCCATGCCCAATGCTTTTTTATATGTAGCATTTCTACTCAAAATTCATAAATTCGCTGCCACTCTATATTTGTATTAATGAAGGAAACCTATCGGGTAATTGGCGTAATGAGCGGTTCATCAATGGACGGTGTTGATTTGGCTTATTGTGAAATTACACAGAAAAACAATCAATGGCACTACACCATAAAAGTGGCACAAACATTTCCCTACGACGAAAAATGGCGGATCAGGCTATCCCAGTTGTATAAACAATACATCGAGGTATTTCCTAAAACACATGCGTATTATGGTCGTTTTCTGGGACAGTTGCTTAATCAGTTTATCAAAGAAAATCAGCTTGAAGTGGACATGATTGCTTCCCATGGACATACTATTTTTCATCAGCCCAAATCGGGTTTTACCGCTCAGATTGGTGACGGTGCAGCAATTTCGGCAGAAACGGGCTTACCGGTAATCTGCGATTTCAGAAGTATGGACATTGCTTTGGGCGGACAAGGAGCACCTTTGGTTCCGATTGGAGATAAGCTTCTGTTTGAAGAATATGAAGCTTGTTTAAATTTGGGTGGAATTGCCAATATTTCATTTACCGGGTTAAACGAGACCCTTGCATTTGATATTTGTCCATGCAATATTGTATTGAACCGGGTTGCGCGCTGGTTAGGACATGCATATGATGATGCTGGTAGAATTGCAGCTTCAGCAGACTACGACCCTATGTTACTGGAAAAGTTAGAAGCGCTTTCATACTATCAAACAAAAGGGGCCAAATCACTGGGAAGGGAATGGATTAATGAAGTTTTTTGGCCTGTTATAAAAAGTTTTCCTGATACCGGTGAAACTGAAAAAATGGCAACACTGGCCCAGCACATAGCCAGGCAGATTTCAAATGTAATCAATCAATCGGGTGTACAAAAAATACTCTTAACAGGTGGTGGAACTTTTAACAGTCATTTGATTGATTTAATCCGTAAACAGATTTCGGCCGAACTGGTAATTCCGGATGCACTGATGGTGAATTTTAAAGAAGCACTGATTTTTGCTTTTTTAGGCGTGTTGCGGGTAAACAATCAGGTAAATGTTTTGAGTAGTGTAACCGGTTCAAAACAAAATCATATTGGAGGGGCATTATATGGAGACTATACTAAATTAATATAGCTACAAAGGAACAAAGAAACAAAAAAGTTCTTTGTTCCTTTGTTCCTTTGTAGCAAAAAAAACAAACGAATTAATAGAATAAAACAAGCAGCATGCAATTACAAAAGCTAATAAAAAAATACGAAGAAAAGCAGCCGGAAATTGTTTTTGAATGGAAAGACAGCGAAACAGAAGCAGAAGGTTGGTTGGTGATTAACTCATTGCGCGGAGGAGCTGCCGGAGGCGGAACGCGTATGCGAAAAGGATTGAATAAACATGAAGTAACATCTCTGGCTAAAACCATGGAGATTAAATTCACCATCGCAGGACCTGCCATCGGCGGCGCAAAATCAGGGATTAATTTTGATCCTTCCGACTCGCGTAAAAAAGGTGTTTTGGAACGTTGGTACAAAGGAGTTTATCCCATCCTGAAAAGTTATTATGGTACAGGCGGCGATTTAAATGTGGATGAAATACACGAAGTCATTCCGATTACTGAAAGTTATGGATTATTGCACCCACAGGAAGGTGTGGTAAACGGACACTTTAAAGTGGGTGAAACTGAGAAACAAATCCGGATACAAAATTTAAGAACAGGGGTTTCCAAAGTATTAACAGATGACCGGTTTACCCCGCAGGTTACAGCCAATTACCTGGTTGCCGATATGATTACCGGCTTTGGTGTGGCCGAAGCCGTTCGTCACTATTACAGTATCTGGGGAGGAAATATTAATTATAAACGGGCCATCATTCAGGGTTGGGGAAATGTGGGAGCTGCAGCAGCTTATTACATGAGTTTATATGGTATTTTGATAGTGGGAATTATTGATAAAAACGGAGGCCTGCTGAAGCCCACAGGTTTTAGCAAGGAAGAAATAAAACAATTGTTTTTAAACAAACAGGGGAATACACTTACGCATCCTGATTTGTTGAGTTTTGAAGAGATCAATTCTAAAATTTGGGAAACAGGTGCAGAAATTTTTGTGCCGGCTGCAGCATCCCGTTTGGTTGGCAAAGAACAAATTGATATCATGACCGCCCATGATCTGGAACTAATCAGTTGCGGTGCCAATGTGCCTTTTGCCGATCAGGAAATATTTTTAGGCCCCATTGCAAATTATACCGATGACCAGGTTGCCGTTATTCCGGATTATCTGGCCAATTGTGGCATGGCCCGTGTATTTGCATATTGCATGAGCAATGATACTGTTGATTTAAGTGATGAGGCAATTTTTAAAGACACCTCAAAAACAATCTGGCAGGGCCTGATGCGTTTGCACCAGTTTAACCCAAAACCTAAAGGATTGTTAAAAAAAGGACTGGAAATGGCCTTGATCAATTTGGTGAAGTAATACAAGTAGATGGTCCATAGTCAATAGACCATAGACCATAGACTATCGACTATGGTTTATCGACCCTTTTAAATATACACAATGGATTGGAGTTTTTTAGATAATCAGTTTTTGGATAATTCATTGGGCAAATATTTTGCCTGTGGAATTATTTTATTGCTGGGTTTGATATTTAGCAGGCTCATTGCAAAATTTGCTTCAAACATTTCATACCGCATCTTTAAAAAATATTCGCATGCAAGGTTTCACGCAGAGTTTATTTCTTTGTTTACCGTTCCATTCAGACAATTATTTATAGTTGTTTCCATATATGTTGCGTTCAACGAATTAACATTTCCCCAGAGCTGGAATTTTAACAAAGCAGATGTGTTTGGCATACGCTGGACATTACAAACTGTATTTGTAATTGCATTAATTGTAGTAATCACAAGACTATTTCTGAAGTCGGTAGAATTTGTTGAATATGTTCACCACAACCTGGAAGAAAGCAGAATTAGTAAAGACCTGGCTACTTTTTTAAAGGAATTAAGCAAGGTACTCATTTATACCCTATGTTGTTTTACCATTTTGGCCAAGGCCTTTGAAGTAAACATTTTAACCATTGTAGCCAGTTTGGGTATTGGAGGTTTGGCAATAGCGCTCGCGGCACAAGATACACTTGCCAATTTAATAGGTTCATTTATTATATACCTCGATAAGCCTTTTAAAGTGGGTGATATTGTTGATTTGGGAGAAGTTAAGGGGGTAGTAGAAAAAATTGGATTCCGAACCACTCGAATCAGAACATTGGAAAAATCCTTACTCTTTGTGCCCAACAAAAAAATTATCGATTCAAACCTCAATAACATAACCCAAAGCTCACAACGACGTGTAAAATTTACGGTGGGTCTTACTTATCAGAGTCAGGCTCAGGATATCCTCCTGATTATAGATGATATCAAAGCGGCTATCCGGCAACAGGGTCCCGATATTGCCGAAGACATTACCGTGAAGTTTATCGATTTCGATACCAGTTCCCTTAATATCCTGATTATCTATTTTGTGAACTCAAATGTATATGAAGACATGATAGAAGTTAAACAGGAAATCAATGTAAAAATACTTGAAATTGTGCGCAGACACGGCTGTGAATTTGCCTACCCATCTCAAACAATCTACATAGCAAAATAAGAGCAGCTTAAACTTTTGATATGCTTCCATTGCATATTTGTTTAACTTTGCAAATTATTTTATGAGTGATCCAATAAAACACGAATGCGGTATCGCGGTAATCCGCCTCCTGAAGCCCTTAAGTTTTTACCAGGAAAAGTATGGTTCAGCACTTTATGGGCTAACCAAAATGTACCTGTTAATGGAAAAACAACATAACCGGGGTCAGGATGGAGCCGGGGTTGGAGTAATCAAGTTTGATCCGGAACCTGGTGAAGCCTTTATTTTCAGGGAAAGAGCAAATGGAAGCGATGCAATTGCTGAAATTTTCCGTAGGGTTTCCGAAAAAATTGATAAAACGGGTACCAAAGAACAATTAAAAAACGCTGAATACTTAAAAAAAAATGCGCCTTTTGTGGGCGAATTGTATCTGGGGCATCTGCGTTACGGAACCCATGGAGGCAATAGCAAAGACCTGTGTCACCCGTTTATCCGCGACAATAACTGGATGAGCCGCAACTTAATGCTGGCAGGCAATTTTAACCTGACCAACGTAGATGAACTTTTTGAAATTTTAATGGAACTGGGTCAGCACCCCCGTGAAAAAGCCGATACCGTTACCATGCTCGAAAAGATGGGACATTTTTTGGATGAAGAGGTTCAGCGTAACTTTACCCGTTTTAAAATTGAAGGACATTCAAACAGGGACATTAGTCATTTGATGTCGGAATATGTAAATGTAGAAACCATATTACGCCGCTCATTACGGGATGCCGATGGAGGCTATGTAATGGCCGGTATGATTGGACATGGCGATGCTTTTGTGGTGCGCGATCCCAATGGAATTCGCCCTTGTTATTATTACCAGAATGATGAAATTGTTGTAGTTACCAGTGAAAAGCCGGCAATTATGACAGGCTTTAATATTGCCCATCGCGATATCAAAGAAATCGGTCCGGGAAATGCGTTGATTGTCAGAAAAAATGGTTCCGTAAAAGAGGTGAATATTATGCCCCCGGGCGAACGCAAATCCTGTTCATTCGAACGAATATATTTTTCGAGAGGGAACGACCGGGAAATTTATAAAGAACGTAAAATGCTGGGTCACTTGCTGGCCGGTAAAATAATGGAAACGGTGGATTATGATTTTAAGAATACCGTGTTTTCGTATATCCCCAATACTGCAGCCGTTGCCTTTTATGGCATGATAGATGGGATCAACGAAATACTGGATAACTGGAAAGTTGAAGAAATAAGAAAATTAGGCGCGGATCCGGAACCTTCGCAGGTAAAACGGATTTTATCGGTTCATCCCAGAAGAGAAAGAGTTGCCGTAAAAGATGCCAAACTCCGTACCTTTATTACCGATGATGAACACCGCGAAGATATGGTGGCGCATGTGTATGATGTTACTTATGGGGTTATTAAAAACCATGTTGATACGCTGGTTGTAATTGATGATTCCATTGTTAGGGGAACTACGTTAAAATCAAGCATACTTCGTATTTTAGACAGGCTGCATCCAAAGAAAATTATTATTGTTTCATCATCCCCGCAAATCAGATACCCCGATTGTTATGGAATTGACATGAGCCGGATGAACGATTTTGTTGCGTTCAGAGCTATGGTTTCACTGTTAAAAAGCAACAGAAAGGAACATTTGTTAAATGAGGTTTATCAAAAATGCAAAGCGCAGGAGGTATTACCTAAAGAAGAAATGGTTAATTATGTGAAAGACCTGTATGCCAATTTTACGGCCGACGAAATCAGTAGGAGAATTGCCGAAATTGTTACCCCTGAAGATATTCATGCTGAAGTGGATGTAATTTATCAAAGCATCGAAAACCTGCATGATGCTTGTCCAAACCACCTCGGCGACTGGTATTTTACAGGCAACTACCCAACACCCGGAGGCAACAAGGTAGTGAATAAAGCGTTTATTAATTTTATGGAGGGCATAACTGCCAGGGCGTATTAGTTTTATTGAACCAAACCTATGACAATGATATTAAAAAGCGTAAACCTGGTAAAGCGATATAAGAAACGAACTGTTGTTGACCATGTTTCCATTGAAGTACACCAGGGAGAATGTGTGGGTTTGCTCGGGCCAAACGGCGCAGGTAAAACAACAACTTTTTACATGACTGTTGGATTGATTAAACCGGATGCCGGTGAGGTGTATCTGAACGACGAAAATATTACCGATTTGCCCATGTATAAAAGGGCACAAAAAGGACTGGGTTACTTGTCTCAGGAAGCTTCCATTTTCAGGTCATTAAGTGTTGAAGACAATGTAAAAGCCGTACTTGAAATGACGAAACTTACAAAAGCTGAGCAAGCCGAAAAACTGGAATCATTAATGGAAGAGTTTGGCCTGAACCGGGTACGAAAAAGTATGGGTAACGTATTAAGCGGGGGAGAAAGAAGAAGAACAGAAATTGCGCGTGCCCTGGCGGTTAATCCAAAGTTTATTTTACTGGATGAACCCTTTGCAGGCATTGACCCGATTGCTGTAGAAGACATTCAGCAAATTGTAGCAAAGCTTAAACACAAGAATATTGGTATATTAATTACCGATCATAATGTACATGAAACATTATCGATTGTTGACAGGGCTTATTTGTTGTTTGAAGGAAGAATATTAAAGGGAGGAACCGCTCAGGAACTTGCAGATGATGAGATTGTAAGAAAAGTATATTTAGGCCAGAATTTTGTATTAAGATAGTAATCTTTGTAAATTATTTAAAAATACCGGACATGAAAAAATTATTAGCTGTTACATTTCTTTTCCTGGCAATTGTTGCTTGCCAGAACAACCCAAAATTGAATAACCAGGAAGAAACTGCTGTTCAAAACCAAATGAACATGGACCAAAGGGCAATGGACTCGCTTGAAAAGGCTATCAAGGCGCAAATGGAAGAACTCGATGCCGACAGCGCTGAAACCGACAGCCTTTAAGAATCGTTAAGCAGGAACTTAAATTTACCTGCCTGGATCTATACTCCGCTCCGGCAGTTCGATTACTGCTGATACAGCCATTATGTTTAATTAAATTAATATTACTACCTGTTATCAGGATTGTTTTTAATATGCAAACCCATAAAGTGTTGCATTTATGGATTTTTTTGAGTTAACTTTGTCTTTATAAACCCTTTACTTGTATTCCCAGGAAAATTGAAAAAGAAATTCAATGGAAATGTGCTGGGATTATATTTTAAAATCCAATTTGTATAATATTAATAACCCAATTGATTATCAAGCTTTTGAATATTAAAAGCAATGGAAAAGAGCCAGAATATAAATAACAAACAAGGATTAAATGAGACTTTGGTTCAGTTGAAATGCATTTTTGAAAATGCAATTCATGCCATCATCGTGATCAATCCGGATGGGGTGATTCTTTACTGGAATCCAAAAGCCCGCGTTATTTTTGACTGGACCGAAGAAGAAACATTTGGGAAAAAAATTCATGAAATAATCATTCCCGAAGCCGGTAGAAATGAGCATCTTAGCTGGATGGAGCAATTTAATGAGGGTAAAGTAGTAAACAATACCCATGAAATTTCTGCATTACGTAAAAATAATACAGATGTAAACATTGCATTAGGGATATCTCTTTCAACAATCAATGGAGAAAGATTTTATATTTGCTATATAAGTGATTTAACAGACAGGAAACTGATATCAAGCAGACTTGATAAGCAAAAAGAATTTTATGAAAATATATTAAATAAAATTCCTACGGATATTGCGGTGTTTGATAAAGAGCACAGATATTTGTTTGTAAATCCGGGAGCAATTAAAGATGAAGAGCTTAGAAAATATATTATTGGCAAAGATGATTTTGAATACGCAGCATACAGAAAAAGAGATACTTCACTGGCCCAAGTGAGACGCGAACAGTTTTTAGAGGTGAAAAAGTCGGGCAGGGAAATGAGATGGGAGGACAGTTTGAAAAGCCCGGAAGGCAATACCATCACTCATTTGAGAAGATTGTTCCCGGTTCTTGACGAAAAAGGAGAGTTATCAATGGTTATTGGATTTGGTATTGATATAACGGAGCGGAAATTACTTGAAGAAAAGCAGGCTTTATATGTTGAACAGCTTTCATTACAAAATGTGCAATTGGTAGATTTTTGTAATATTGTATCGCATAACCTCAGGGCGCCTCTGGTAAATATGTCGATGCTGGTTACATTTATTGAAGAAAGTACTGACGAACAGGAAAGAAAATTTTTAATATCAAAATTTAAACCGGTTATTGAAAATTTACATACAACGTTTAACGAACTGGTAGAATCAATTCAAATAAAACAGGATATTGAAATACAATCAGAAAATATTAATTTAGAAATGTGTTTGAACAGAACATTGGAACCATTTGAAGCGGAAATAAGCCGGTCGGGAGCCGTTATTGAAAGAAAATTCAATGAGGCACCGGAGATTCTGTTTCCTCCCAAATATCTGTTCAGCATATTCCATAATTTAATTAGCAATTCACTTAAGTACAAATCACCACAAAGAAAACCACATATTATCATCGAGACTAAAAAAGCAAATAACAATATCATTTTATCAGTAAGCGATAACGGTTTGGGTATTGACCTGGTAAAACACAAAGACAATTTTTTTAAAATAGGCAAGGTATTTCACCGCAATCCCAATGCAAAAGGATTTGGATTGTATATGACAAAAACCCATGTTGATGCAATGGACGGGAAAATTTGGGCAGAAAGTACCCCTGATAAAGGTACAACTATATTTATTGAATTTAAAAACCAGTATTGATAAATTAAAACATGAATTTATTTATTGTTGATGATGATCAAACCTTTGTTTTTTTAACTAAAAAAACAATTAGTTCTACCAAAATTGAATCTCAGATAAGTGAATTTAATGATGGACAGGAAGCAATAGATTATTTAAAGAGTATTGCAGGCAATGCCTTGTTATTGCCGGATATTATTTTTTTGGATATTTTTATGCCCATATTGGATGGCTGGGGTTTTTTGGAAGAATATAAATTATTACTTCCCAAATTGGCAAAGAAAATAGATATCTATATTGTTTCATCAACGATTGCTCCTTATGATATTGAAAGGGCAAAAAGTCATCCCATGGTTTCCGATCTTTTTATCAAACCACTGGTAAAAGATAAAATAATTGAGCTATTGAATAAATAATTACTTTCTTCCCACTTAAATACCCTGCATTAAAATGTTTAGCCATACCTCAGTAAATCTTGAAATTTTAAAAAAAAGAGCATTTAACTTACGCTGGGCTAAAGTGGCTGAAGGGATTATTCCATTAACAGCAGCCGATCCTGATTTTCCATGTGCTCCGGAAATTGCAGCGGCAATTTGTAATTTCAGCAATGAACGATATTTCTGTTACGGCCCCCCCGAAGGATTGTCCGAGTTTAAAGAAAGCCTTGCCGGATATTATCAAAATAAGCGAAATATTCCGGCTGCCCCCGAATTCATTTTACCCGTAGACAGCGCCGCTTATGGTATTTATTTAACCTGTAAGGCCTTTCTTGAAAAGCATGATGAAGCTATTATTTTTGATCCGGTAGATTTTTTATTCAGGTATTCTGTTGAATCTGTTGGAGGGATTGCGGTACCGTTTGCAATACCCGCCGGAGATGCAGATATTGACTTTACACTTCTGGAAAGTCTGATATCAAAAAATACCCGGATGCTTTGTTTATGCAATCCCCTGAATCCCACAGGAAAGGTTTTTACGAAATCGGAATTGATGCAGCTGGGTGAAATTGCCTGTAAATACAATCTGATTATTTTATCGGATGAAATATGGAGCGACATCGTTTTTAAACCCTGCCAGTTTGTAAGTATTGCATCCTTAAACCGGGAGATCAGGGACAGAACCATTACCATTACAGGATTTAGCAAGTCGTATGGCTTGGCCGGATTAAGAATTGGAAGTGTGATGGCATCTCATGCAATGCACTTTAATAAATTAATGGAAGCTTCCCTACATCAATCAACAGTTCATGGAGCCAATGTAGTTTCACAGGTTGCTGCAACCGCTGCTCTTGAAAAATGTGAATATTGGTTAAATGATTTTGTTGCTCATTTACAGTCGATGCGCGATTTATGTGTGAATGAAATGAATGCAATTTCAGGATTTAAATGTATTTCCCCGCAAGGCTGCTATGTGGCTTTTGTTGATATCCGGGGAACTAATAAAACAAATATTGAAATACACAGAATATTAATGGACCAAGCAAAGGTAGCCGTAGTACCCGGATTGAAAGAGTGGTTTGGGGATGGAGCCGATGGCTATATCCGGTTGAGTTTTGCAACATCCGCAGATATTTTAAAGGAAGCAATTTTAAGAATAAAAAACACAATTAATTTTATATGAAAGTTGTAATTATCGGTGGTGGTATTGCAGGGTTAACAATGGGTATTTTTTTACATCAAAAAAAAGTAGAAGTAGTAATTAATGAAAGATTTTCAGGGATGCCCGTTGGCGGTCATGCCTTTTTAATGCATGCCGATGGTTTGTCTATTTTAAACGAATTAAACAGTATCAACAACAGTCTGCTTCCCGGTAAACTGATTAAGACGTATAGCCTGCGAAGGCCCGATGGAAATGAAATTAAACGGCTTCAGTTAAACTCATGGAAGTGTATTAAGAGAGTTGATCTGGTTCGGTTTTTATTCTCGATATTACCGGATGAAAAAATAAAAGTAAATCGTGAATTTTCGCATTTTATATATGAAAACGATAAAATAACAGCTGCCGTGTTCAAAAACGGTGAGATTGAGTATGGAGATATTTTTATAGGTGCCGACGGAGGAAATTCGAAGGTAAGAGAAGAACTTTTTGGAAAGGTTACCTATACCCCGGTTCGTGTGAAAGAAGTAGTAGGCATTTCGTATAATGAAAAAGTAGCCAAAACGCATTCGGGTATGTTTACCAAGTTTCAGAGCAGAAGCACCGGCCTGGCATTTGGTTTAATTCCAACTTCCGATATCGAATTCGTTTGGTTTATGCAATTTGATCCCACCGTTTCAGATATTGAAAATAAATCACCTGAAGAACTGGAGTTGTTTTGTAAAAAATTACTCGAAAATTTTCCACCCGTTGTTAATGAAATTCTGAGTACCAATGACTTTTCAACCAGTTATGTATGGAATACCCGCGACTTTGGATTACTGCCTGCTTTTCATAAGAAAAATGCGGTATTGATCGGCGACGCGGCACACCTGGCATTGCCTTTTACAAGTGCAGGAACCACCAATGCCATTGTGGATGCAAAAGCCCTTGTTTTTACCCTTTTGGCTACCAAAGATTATGAAATGGCCTTTGAAAAATATTATAGTATACGCTCTCAGGATGTCTCAGAACATATTACTTTAGGAAGAGATCTTGCAAACCTGTTTTTAAGTCCCCAGAGCCAGCACGATGATGATATACCGGTGCCATTGATTCCAACCAAAAAGGACGACAGCATCTATGAAAACAGCAAACAAATTCAGGTGCTTTATTTCACCGACCCCATTTGTTCCACATGCTGGATTATTCAGCCTTTACTTCGTAAAATGCAACTGGAATATGGAACCTATCTCAATATTAAATATTGTATGGGAGGTTTATTGCCTTCCTGGGAAGAATATTCAAGTGGAAAAATACGTAAACCAACAGATGCAGCCAAACACTGGGAAGAGGTTTGTGCCTTACATGAAATGCCACTCGATGGAGATGTATGGAAGGAAGATCCTTTAAACTCTTCATATCCGCCATCCATTGCATTTAAGGCCGCCCAGATGCAGGATACCAACAAGGCAATTTTATTTTTGAGACGCATTAAGGAAATGGTTTTTCTTGAAAAGAAGAATATCATTAAGTGGGAATTTCTTGAGAATGCAGCATTTGAAGTGGGACTGGATTCGGCACGGCTTTTAAGAGATTTTGAAGGTAATGCTAAAGAACTATTCAAGGCCGATCTTGACCTGGCTGGTGAACTGGGCGTAACCGGATTCCCAACGCTAATATTTTCCGACAGTTCAAATAACCAATACACCCTGAAAGGGTATAATCCTTACGAAAGTTTTGAGGATATTATCAAAAAATTAATTCCTGATGCAAAGAAGGATAAAATAAATACAGACCCTGAAAATTTATTCTCGCATTTTCCAACCATGACTGACAAAGAATTTGCCTTGCTAAGTAACATTTCACGTGAGGAAGGGCATAAATTACTGATTGATTTGTACGACCAAAAGCTTATTGATAAATACGAAAGTAAAAATGGTATTATCTGGATCAGCAAATTTGAAGCATTCGAAGTGTAATTTCAATAAACAGAATTCGGCATATAACATATAGAGACGCGATTAATCGCGTCTTTACAGGTTATATACCACTACGCAATAATTAAGGGTTATATCGTATATCGTACATTGTACATCGTATATTGTACATCGTACATCGTATATTGTACATCGTACATCGTACATCGTAATTCGTACATCGTAATTCGTACATTTTAAATTTTATTCAACCCGTGTACGCTTTTTACCAGCGATATAATGAGATTGGGATTTTTTTCGATGGCATTACCTACAACAACAATATCAGCACCCGCCATGCAAGCACTAATGGCTCCTTCGGTATTTTTTATTCCGCCTCCCACAAATAAAGGGCCGCTGATCGATTGTTTTACTTCCTTGATCATAGCAGCTGAAATAGGATTTTGAGCACCACTGCCTGCATCCATATACATAACTTTAAGACCCAGCATTTCGCCGGCCATGGCTGTACATGCAGCAATGCTGTTTTTATTTGCCGGAATGGGTGTTGTATTGCTCATGTACATCACACTGGTAATATTACCTCCGTCTACGATCATATAACCGGTAGGAATTACTTCGATGTTTGATTTTTTTAATACCGGAGCTGCAATAACATGCTTACCAATCAATAATTCGGGATTTCTGCCACTTATCATGCTTAAAAACAATATGGCATCGGCTTTTTTATGGGTTTGCATTACATTACCGGGAAACAATACCACCGGGATGTTTGAATGGGCTTTCAATAAATCAATGCAGCGATCCCAAAATCCGTTTGTAATTAAACTTCCGCCAACCAGCAACAAATCAACACCTGCCTGTTCACACAAATTGCAGGTGTTCAGCAATTGTTCCTCCGAATTCACACTATCCGGATCAATGAGTACAGCCAATTGTTTGATACCCGAATCGGCCCGTTGAATAAGATTATTTAGTACAGCTTGTTTCAAAACACGTTTGGCTTATATCTGCTTTGCAACAAATTAAAGCTTTTTAACTTTAATTCTCATATACAAACTTAAAAAAGAGGTTTTACAATAAAAGAAATTTTTGAAATTATGCAAGAATTAGTTTTTACGTTTCTTGCAAATTTTCATTTTTGTAGTGTAAATAAGACAATCTGTTGATTATTAATAAATTGTTGTCTCTCCGAACTCCGCTATTGGCGGGGGGCTTATTGTGAATAACTATTGTTATAAACAAGCTACTCCTTTGCGTTCACAACACAAAATGGAAATCAACATAGATACATGTTGAAATTGATTTTTGATTTACAAGTTTTGATAGTTGACTTTTGGATTAAAAACCCCCTTAAAATATTTAGGATTGTTTTTATTAGTAATAACCGGTTTAAATTGCTGTTCTGATTGAAGTTTGAAGCTTTCCTGTGGTAAGTAGTATTTCATTAAACGTTAACAATTATGTAATGTTAACAAAATTGAAAGTTTACATGCAGGACTTCAAAAATTAACAAAGCACTTTTTAACAGATTTTAAAAAATATATAAACGCCAAAAACCAATTACCTGACTTGCAATGAGCCGCAACAAAAAACCAACCGAACAAAAGGGCCTCAAGATTGAGCGTCACTTTACCAAAGAGGGAGTAAGTGCATACGACATGTTTACCTACGATTACCGTACCTCTGTTATCAAAAATCCAAACGGAAGCGTGGTTTTTGAAATGAAAAATGTGGAAGTTCCCAACTTCTGGAGTCAGGTGGCCACTGATGTTTTGGCCCAGAAATACTTTCGCAAGGCGGGCGTGCCCCAGCCCGACGGAACCACCGGCAAGGAAACCAGTGTGAAACAGGTAGCACACAGAATGGCGCATTGCTGGATGAAATGGGGTGAGGATTATGGTTACTTCGACAGCGGTGAAGATGCTCAGGTGTTTTACGATGAACTGGCATATATGATTGTAGGACAATATGCAGCACCCAATTCGCCGCAATGGTTTAATACCGGTTTGCATAGCTCTTATGGCATTACGGGCAAGCCGCAGGGGCATTATTATGTTGATCCCAAAACAAGTAAACTTGAAAAATCATCTTCGGCTTATGAACGTCCGCAGCCACACGCCTGTTTTATCCTTTCGGTTGAGGATGATCTGGTGAACGATGGCGGTATTATGGACCTCTGGGTACGTGAAGCAAGAATATTTAAATATGGATCGGGGGTTGGAACCAATTTCTCCAAAATAAGAGGCTCCAAAGAAAAGCTATCCGGCGGCGGCTCATCATCAGGCTTAATGAGTTTCCTTAAAATTGGCGACCGTGCGGCAGGAGCAATAAAATCGGGTGGCACAACCCGCAGGGCAGCCAAAATGGTGTGCCTCGATTTGGATCACCCCGAAATTGTAGATTTTATAAACTGGAAAAAGAATGAAGAAAAAAAGGTTGCCGTTTTAATTGCAGCCGGATATCCAAGCGATTATGAAGGTGAAGCCTATGCCACCGTATCGGGTCAGAACAGCAATAACTCAGTACGCGTTCCGAATGCATTTTTTGAAGCATTAAACGAGGGCAAAGACTGGAATTTAACGGCACGTACCGATGGCCGGGTGATGCAATCCATCCCTGCACAACAAATCTGGGACATGATAGGAGAAGCCGCCTGGGCATGCGCAGATCCGGGTTTGCAATATGATACCACCATCAACGAATGGCATACCTGCCCCGAAGGAGGCCGTATCAATGCTTCCAACCCATGCAGTGAGTATATGTTTTTAGATAATACCGCTTGTAACCTGGCCAGCTTAAACCTCATGCGTTTCTTTAATACCGATACCCTCACCTTTGATGTAAAAGCATACGAACATGCGAGCCGCCTTTGGACGATGGTACTTGAAATTTCGGTTTTAATGGCGCAGTTTCCTTCCAAAGAAGTGGCGCGGTTAAGCTATGATTACCGCACCCTGGGTTTGGGTTATGCCAATCTGGGAAGTATTTTAATGGTTGCCGGAATTCCATACGACAGTCCGAAAGCATTTGCGATTGGCGGGGCATTAACCGCGATATTAAATGGTATTGCCTACCAAACCTCGGCCGAAATGGCGAAGTATCTGGGACCCTTTCCAAAATACGAAGCAAATAAAAATCACATGTTACGGGTAATGCGTAATCACCGCTATGCGGCTTATAATGCTACCGATGCCTATGAAGGTTTATCTATTAAACCTGCTGGTATTGATCCCAAATATTGCCCCGATTATTTATTGAAATCTGCCTGCAATGCATGGGATAAAGCGGTGCAAATGGGTGAAGAATACGGCTATCGCAACGCACAGGCAACCGTGATTGCTCCAACCGGTACCATTGGCCTGGTTATGGATTGCGATACAACCGGTATTGAACCCGATTTTGCATTGGTTAAATTTAAAAAACTATCAGGTGGCGGTCACTTTAAAATTATAAATTCAGGAGTGCCTGCAGCCCTTAAAAATTTAGGATATTCACAAACTGAAATCGATGCAATCATTCAATATGCTACGGGTTCAGCAACTTTAAAAAATGCACCTCATATCAATCCCGAGAGCCTTAAGTTCAGAGGATTTACTGACGATGAAATTAAAAAGCTCGATAAAGAAGCAGCAGGTGCCTTTGAAATTGGTTTTGCTTTTAATGTATGGACTTTAGGTGAAGATTGCATGAAACGTTTAGGTTTTAAGCCTGAGGAATACAACAGCAAAAACTTTAACTTATTGCGTAAATTAGGTTTTACCAAAACTGAAATTGAGGAAGCCAATAATTTTATTTGCGGAACCATGACCGTTGAAGGCGCCCCTAATTTAAAAGAAGAGCATTTACCTGTGTTTGATTGTGCAAACAAATGTGGTAGTATCGGCACACGTTACATAGCTGCAACAGGCCATATCAGAATGATGGCAGCAGCCCAGCCATTTTTAAGCGGTGCCATTTCAAAAACCATAAATTTAACCAACGAAGCAACGGTTGAAGATATTAAAGAATGCTATTACCTAAGCTGGACATTGGGCTTAAAAGCCAATGCATTGTACCGTGATGGTTGTAAATTGAGTCAGCCATTAAACAATAAATCGGATGCAAGTGAAGAAGAAGATATTCAGGATGCAGTAGAACAGGTTTTGGGTGAAGATGCATACAAGCCGGTTGGTGAGTTAAGTCCGGAGCAGGTATTGGAAGCAGCGACCGCAATATTGAACCGAACCCACGACACGGCATTTAAACACAAACTGGCCGGAGTGGTGGCACGTAAAACATTACCCGGCAAACGCGGTGGGTTCACACAAAAAGCAACTGTTGGCGGACAAACCATTTTTGTGCGTACCGGTGAATATGAAGATGGAACCATCGGAGAAATTTTTGTTGACCTGCACAAAGAAGGTGCTACGCTAAGATCACTGATGAATTGTTTCTCGATAGCAGTTTCTCTAGGCTTGCAATACGGAGTACCTCTGGAAGAATACGTTGATAAATTTACCTTTACCCGTTTTGAACCGGCAGGTATGGTAAACGGACATGATAATATAAAAAATGCCACTTCTATAATTGATTACATGTTTAGAATGATTGGTTTTGAATATTTGGGAAGAGAAGATTTTGTACAGGTGCCACCCACCGAAACACAACGCACCCATTTGGCGGTGAACCAGCATAAGCAAAAAGCCAATGCATTAACACCACCAAAGGTTGAACCTACAACACCTGTAAGCACAGTTACGCAACCCACACCTATCGGGTTTTACAAAGCACCTGTTGTTGCCGACATCGCACAGCATCCGGTAGTAGCTGTTGCCAAAGAAGGAATTTTTGACCAGGTAAGCGAAATGAACAAGCGTATGGGCGACAGCCCGGCCTGCCCAACCTGCGGCCACATTACCATCAGAAGCGGCGCCTGTTACAAATGCTTAAATTGCGGAACGCAAACAGGATGTAGCTAAACCTATCTATGATTACTTATATAAAGGCCCGGGAAGATTAAATTCTTTCCGGGCTTTTTTTGTGAAAAAATGCGAGTCGTTTTTCAGGGCAAATTTACTTTGATCACACATGTTTCTAACCCTAAATTATCAATACGAAAACTAAACGGTGGTCTTTCATCAGGTGCAGTAGCTAAAACTTGCTTCACAACATCCAAATCATCGTTTAATGTTCTGTATTTTTTCAAAAGGCTTTTTAAGTCCTTTTTAAATTCATTTAGTTCGTCAAATGTCATTGCTCCTCAATTTCGTCACCATAATTTCTCACTGAGAAAGGCGCCTCCCTATAAAAAGCCAATTCATAATTTATTATTTCTCCTTCTTTTGAAGCCATCCATGGCATATCCTTATGAGAATAGTTACTTATGGAAGATGCAGACCAGTCAGACAGTTGTTCAATAACTTTATCAATCACCTCTTTTTCGCTTGCTTTCAATTCCGTCAAATTTGCTTTAGTAAGTGGAATGTAACGGGTTTGCGTTTTATTGAAATATTCTGTCTTTATTCTTTTTATTTGTTCGCTTTCTATCATTTGCCCAATGATGGTATCCATCTTTTGCGGAACAGGTCCGAATGGCAATTTGCGGTATTTGGCACCAGTCAGGTGTTCCTCATACAATTCATAATAATTGAAATCGGAAAAATATAGCAATTTGTAAAGCACCGTTTCTCCAACATTTGGTTTACCAGCACATCTTTCCAAAATATACAGCAAGACATTTTTAAACTTGTTAACTTTTAAAGTTGGAACAGAAATTCGCTCTTCTGTTTTTTTTGATTTTGATTCTGCTATACCTTCAATATCTTGATTCACTGTAAAATCTTTAGAGACAAAATCATCTAAAGAAAAGCCCAATACCATTGACAATCTTTGCAATTCAAGGACATCTACACTTCTGTTACCCAACTCAATTTGAGCCAATGACGGTCTGGATATTTTGACACTCTTAGCCAAATCTTCCTGTGACAACCCCTTCATTTTACGAAGTTTAGTTATCCGCTGACCAATTTGTTTTTGTGAAAGTTTAATATTCATACAGTTTCTATTTTTCAATTCAACGGGGACCAATGTAAGCAATGTTTCTTTTTAAAACAAATAATTGTTTATAAATCGTACAAATTATTTTCAACACCGTGTAATGAAAAGCTACGCATAGGTGTAAGCACACTTGCAATTCGCTTAAGCAAGCTGAGGATATTGTATTCGGCTAATGAAACATTATCCAGGCTCTTAAAGTTGGGGTTTCAAATTAGAAGACAATCCGGATCTCATATAGTTTTGCGCCATGTTGATGGCAGACAAACTTTTGTGGCAATGCACCCAGGCGATATTCCGATTGGTACATTTAAGAAAATCTTAAACAAGCAGGAATTACAGAACTGGATTTCAAAAATATTAAATGATATGCTAAGCTCTTATTATGACCAGTGGGGGGCTTTCACCTTACTCTTTCACCACTTTCCTAATCCATTGTTTTCCATCAACAGTATTAATTTTCAGGAAATATACACCAGGATTTTCCGGGAGTGTGATGCTCCATTTATCATTGACAGTTGATGTGTAATTTTGGAAGAGTCTTCCCTGAATGTCATAAACTTCACATATTGCATCCTGAAGAAGGCCATTGCTTTCAATTACTATTGTTGAATGTGTTGGATTCGGATAAATGAATATTTCATCTTTTATATTTTCAGTCATTCCTGTTTGAGGAAGTACTTCAATATATTGGATTCTTTCACTTAACACAGTTGTATCATTATATACCGCGGTAAAACTTACATCATATTTTCCAGGAGAATGAAATTGAACAAATGGGTTTTTAGACAAGGAATCGGTTCCGTTTTTATATGAAATACTTGATGGATTGAATGACCAAAAATATGAGGTTGGAAAACCATTAAAATATGAATAGAATGAATTGGTTTCATCCTGACTAATTACTAATTTATTGGCATGAAAATATACTACTGGAGATAATTCAATGTAATTTGTTTTTGTTAAAGTAACAAAAGTATCATCATAAAAAACCTTTAGACTTATTGAATATAAACCAGCTTTATTAAATTTTAAAACAGGGTTTGCAGATGATAAGTCTGTGCCCTGCAGGTAAGTGTATTTGGATGGGCTTAATGACCATTCATATGCTTTTGCAGTCATATAACTCGATGATGTTAGTAATACTGTATCACCAAACCCAGGTTTTGTTTTATTGGCTGAAAAATCAACAAAAGGAGTAGCGTTAAATTTAATTCTTTGTAAATAAATTGTATCATAATTTTCAATACAGCGTAACCAATTAGCCTGGCTGTTATTATACAAAGAGATACCAAAATAGGTATATCTACCTCCAAGTATTGATCCCTGGTAGCCAAAATTTGGATCGTCGTAACCCAGTGGATATATCCTTTTTATAATACTAAGATACATGGGACCCGTGTTGTTTTGGCTTGAATTAGCTGATAAAAGAAATCCCCTGTCAGGAAGCTGAATAATATTGGATTCCGCATCGAAGTATCCATAACTTGCGAATGGAAATGTCCCATTTAGCGTTCCATTTTCATTTAAATAAAGTACTTTCATAATATAAGATGTGGGAGGGAGGCAACCATATCTATAATAACCCCCTAACATTATATTATTAGTGAGTTTCTCCTGTGTGATTACTAAGATTTTGAAATAGCGTTTTTTATAATTAGGATAATTACAATCGTAACCCGTTGAATAAGCAAAGTAACCCTTTGTGCCAAACGTAGAATCAACTTGCCCATTTGGAAATAAACGAATTAACATTGTATCAAAACTAAGTAGAATATAATCATTTATTAAAACTTTTACTGCATATATTGAAGAGCTGAATACAGGTGCATGGAAAGAAGTATCTGCGCTACCATCAGGAAAATATCTTTTAGAAACACCTATAATAATCTTCCCATCACTTTGAAAATTGATGAGAGGTCCACCGCCCAAAGTATCATTAACAAAGCCACTGTCGCCAAAGTTTTTTACAATTTTTCCACTCGGGTCTAGAATAAATAATGAAGTATGAACTGTTGAGGATGGGTACATGCTAATTCTGGTAGCAACCTGTATATTATTATCGGGCCTAACTTTAACATAGAGACTTATATAAGTTGCATTTACACTAATTATGTATGAACCAAAAGAAGCAAATGAACTGTCGCGATCTCCGTTGGGTTTGAATTTTGTAACAATAAAATATTTTAAACTATTTAGGATCATTGTTCCACCAACAACAAGAGACCTATCGCTCAGGGATGTTTGTGCGAAAGCCGTAAATTTGCCTAATTCCGTTTTATAATCATAATTTTCAGTTCTCACACCTGATAGTCCAAAGGTATTTAACACCAGCCCATTTTGAGTGATACCGCTTACCACTAAATCTGAATTTGTACCTTGTGTTTTTTGTCCGGCACACCTTAAACTTTTATCATTCAGTTGAGCCAGAAAAACAGAATTTCCACCTGTATGTGTATTAAAATTATAAACTCCACTTACACCAAAGCCCGAATCAAGATTTCCATTAGGCAGGTGCCTGCGCACAAAATTGGTATAATGGGTATAAAAAACTCCTGCCGAATCTAACAGTATTTGTTTGGCCAGATAACCCAATGGTTTTACCCCTGAAAAACCAAAAGAGGTATTCATTGAGCCATTGACATTCAGTTGAACTACTGCCCCGCCGGTGCCCGAAATAACAGCCTGTGCCAGAGCCATCAACTTACCATCATCCATCAACTTTAAATCCATTAATAAATCATCGCCTGAACCAACCGGGTAAGTTATTTTACCCTGGGTTCCATAGGTTGTATCTAAATTTCCGTTTGGCAGATAACGCACAAAAACCAGGTCTTTATTTGTGAGTGTGGTTTCGCCTCCAACAATGATTTTCCCATCCGCCTGAACCAATACCTTTTTTGCATTGTCGTTTCCCGATATGTTTAGTTTTGCAATCCCAGCTGTATTAAAACTGGAATCAATCAAACCATTTGGCAGCAATCTTATAGTTGCAAAGTCAGTTCCCGATGCACCCAAAGCAGTAGTTGCGGCAATTATGATTTTGCCATCAGGTGCAATAGTCAGATCAGATGGAATATCATCAAGATAACTAACTGGAATAATGGTTTGTCCGTTATTGCCAAAACCTGCATCTAAGGCTCCGTTTGATAGGTAGCGACTAATAACAATATCTTTTAATTGCGCAGTATTAACCGTCCCGGCCAGTAATAATTTACCGTCATCCTGCAATTGTTGAATTGCAAAAGAATTGGCATTGGCTGATGTTATTGGAATAAAAAACGTTCCTGAATTTCCGAAAGTGGTATCCAATGAACCATTGGCAAACCAGCGTGTGACAAAAAAATGATTCACCCCGCTTTTGGTTGTCTGGCCAACAATGGTAATGCGGTTTAAACTGTCCTCAAAAAGCTTGTAAGGATTGGTGGTTCCGCCTTTATAGGATATGCCAAAAGTAAATTTTTTAACCCCTTTAATCCCAAATGTAGTATCTATTCCTCCTCCTTGGGCAAATACATAAGTTTTCCCCAATAATAACATGCAAAACACATATACAGAAAATCTTTTTTTCATGACTAATAAATTTAATAATTGTTGGCTTATTCCTTCACCACTTTCCTTACCCATTGTTTTCCATCAACAGTATTAATTTTCAGGAAATATACACCAGGATTTTCCGGGAGTATGATAGTCCATTTATCATTGGCAGTTGATGTGTAATTTTGGAAGAGTCTTCCCTGAATGTCATAAACTTCACATATTGCGTCCTTAAGAAGGCCATTGCTTTCAATTACTATTGTTGAATGTGTTGGATTCGGATAAATGAATATTTCATCTTTTATATTTTCAGTTATTCCTGTTTGAGGAAGTACTTCAATATATTGAGGTTTATTTAACATAAGCGTAGAATCTGTATAATTTACCATCAATTGCACATCAAATTTTCCGGAGGAATTAAATTTTATAACAGGACTTGAAGAAGTTGAATCTGTACCTGCTAAATAACTAAAATTTGTTGTGTTCAAATTCCATTTCAAACCTGTTGGCCAGCCGTTAAAACTTGCCTGAAAACGAACCGTATCATTAAAATTGAGCAGGGTTTTGTCTGCTGTAAAATTAACAAACGGGATTAATGAAATGTAATTTGTTTTGGTTATTGTACTAAAAGTATCATCATAAAAAACCTTTAGACTTATTGAGTATAAACCTGCTTTGTGAAATTTTAAAACAGGGTTTGCAGATGTTGAATCTGTGCCTTGCAGGAAAGTAAAATTATCAGGGCTTATATACCATTTATAGGCTTTTACAGTAACATAGCTAGCTGATATAAGCTTTATCGTATCGCCAAAACCAGGATTGGTTTTGTAGGCTGAAAAATCAATAAGAGGTGAAAAATCCACTTTAATTCTTGCTAAGTATAGCGTGTCATTATTGATATCTACCGTTCTTAACCAACTAATTTTCCTTCCATTTATGTTCGTTAAGATTGAGCTACCGAGCTTGGCACTACTACCAATTAATTGAACTTTGTATGAACCGGCAATACTATATGAGCTGTCAAATGTTCCATTATTGTATACTCTTTTTATTGTCCCATGATTGTATGGAGAAACACCACCATAATTGGTACCATATAAAATATAACCAGAGTCAGGAAGTAATATCTGAGCCATATTTTGATAGTAATATCCGGCAAATAAAAAGGGAACAGGTCCATAGGGTGTCCCATTTTCATTAAGTCGTATTAACAATGTTCTGGCACCGTTGCATGTTGGGGCACCAGAAAAAAATCCACCCAGCATTATTTTACCACTACTTTCCTGAGTAATACATGTTGTTCTTACATAGTATTTTTTCGATGCGGGAAAACAGTTTGTGTTTAGATAATAAATAGAAAAATGTCCGCCTGTTCCAAACGAAGCGTCTATTGCTCCGTTTGGATTAAGTTGCATTACCATTGTATCCACACTCAACAGAATATAATCGTTTTTTAAAACACTAACAGCTAAAATATCTTTAATGAAAACATATCCATGAAATGAAGTATCAATTTTTCCATCAGGGAAATATCTTTTATAAACATCGGCAATAATTTTCCCGTCACTTTGAAAATTCAAATGCCCCATTTGTATGGTATCATTAACATAACCACTGTCTCCAAAGTTCCTTACAAGAACTCCAAACGGGTTAAGCATATATAAAGAAGTATAAACTTTATTAGATGGATACAAATTAATGCTGTAAAGAACTTGCAGGTTATTATCGGGTCTTACCTTGACATCAAAACCTAAAGGAGTAGAATTTGAATAATGGTTATTCGTAATAAATGAACCAAAGGTAGCAAACGAACTGTCGCGCTCACCATTGGCTTTAAATTTTGTAACTACAAAATAAGTTAAACTGTTTAGAAATAGTGATCCTCCTACAATGAGAGACCCATCATTGAGCACAGTTTGTGCCATTGGAACGAATTTCCCAAATTCAGTTACAAAATCAAAATTTTCAGTCTTAATTCCTGTTTGACCAAATGAATGTAAAACTTGTCCATTTAAAGTAACTCCTGCTACCACCAAATCTTTATTTATGCCGGTACCGAGTCCAATATTTCCGATGCATCTAAAACTTCTATCTTTCAATTGTATAAGAAAAACCGAGAGCCCACCGATTTGGTTTAAAAAGTCATATATACCATTTGCACCAAAACTCGTATCCGGGTTTCCATTGGCTAAGTATTTGCGAACAAAACCAAAAATGGGGTAATGGGTATAAAAGGTTCCGGATGAATCTAAAAGCAATTGACGGGCCATAAAATTCAGGGATTTTACGCCCGATAAACCAAAAGATGTATTCACAGAGCCGTTTGCATTCAAGTGGAGGATAGCTGCGGTTGTAGCTGAAATTTCTGCCTGCGCAAGAGCCATCAATTTACCATCAGGCATTAGTTTTAAATCCATTAATAAGTCATCGCCTGAACCAACTGGATAACTTATTTTACCATAGTTACCAAAGCTTGAATCGAGTGTTCCATTTAGCAGATAACGCGCAAAAACCAGGTCTATATTTGTAAGTGTGGTTTCGCCTCCAACTATTATTTTACCATCCGACTGAACCAACACTTTTTTTGCATTATCGTTCCCGGATATGTTTATTTTGGCAATGCCAGTCAGGTTAAAACTGGAATCCAACAAACCATTAGTCCGCAATCGTATTGTTGCAAATTCAATTCCCGATATGCCCAATGCAGTAGTTGCAGCAATTACTATTTTACCATCAGGTGCGATAACCAGGTCGGATGGAATATCATCAAGATAACTAACTGGAATAATGGTTTGTCCGTTATTGCCAAAACCTGCATCTAAGGCTCCGTTTGATAGATACCGGCTAATAACAATATCTTTTAATTGAGCTGTATTAACGGTACCTGCCAGCAATAATTTACCGTCATCCTGTAATTGCTGAATTGCAAATGAATTGGTATTGGCTGAAGTTATTGGAATAAAAAATGTTCCTGAATTTCCGAAACTGGAATCTAATGAACCATCGGCAAGCCAACGTGTGGCAAAAAAATGATTAACCCCTTTTATTGTTGTCTGACCAACAATGATAATTCGGTTTAAACTATCCCCAAATGACTTTAAAGGATTCGTTACCCCACCTTTATGTGAAATGCCAATAACAACCTTTTTAACTCCATTAATCCCAAATGAAGAATCTATACCTCCTCCTTGTGCAAATATTTGTTGGTTTATGAATAAGGATAAACTAAGGAGGAATATTGAATATCTTTTTACCATTTGTAAAACAATTACATCATTGGGAAAGGAAGAAACTCCAATCAAAGCTACCATTTATTTTCTTAAGAATCTCTTAAGAATTTTACAATAATCCGGACACTGAATTTTTCGTTGTTTTGGTCAATACGAATTTTAGCTATATTCCGCAAAAATTGAACTACCATGAACCAACCATTTCTTAAGAAAGCCGCGCCGCACCTCATAGCCTTTGCCGTGATTATGCTCGTAATATTTGCCTATTTCACCCCTTTGTTTAATGGCAAGGTTTTAAAGCAATATGATGTATTACAATGGAAATCAACGTTTCAGGAAATCGCAAAATTTGAAAAGGCCAGCGGAGAGCGTACCTTCTGGACCAACAGCATCTTTAGCGGTATGCCCAGTTACCTGATCGGGGCTTCCTATCATGGTAATTTTACGAATAATATTTTATTTAAAATTTCCCAGGTTTTTAAACACCCCTCAGATACTATTTTTCTGCTGTTTGTATGTTTTTATATTATGCTGCTGGCTTTTGGGGTCTCGCCCTGGCTGGCCATTGCCGGCTCACTCGCATTTACGTTCTCCTCCTTTAATTTTATAAATATTGATGCCGGGCATGTTACCAAAGGGAATGCCATTGCATTAATTCCTCTGGTTCTGGCGGGAATACAAATTACACTGCATAAAAATAAATGGCTGGGGGCCATTTTAACGGGAATCGCCATCTCATTTGAATTATCAGCCGGACACGTACAGATAACCTATTACCTTATATTTATTATTTTATGCTGGATGATTGTAGAATTGGTTCAGGCCGTAAAAAAGAAAACCTTAGCGAACTTTTTGGTTTGCGCTGCATTAATGCTGGTTTCTGCCGGTGTAGGCATCGGTACAAATATTACAGGATTACTGGCAACCGAAGAATATGGCAAATATAGCATCCGCGGCAAATCCGATTTAACAAAAACCGTAGATGGACAAAGTAATGCGGCCAATTCAAGTTCAGGTCTTGATATGGATTATGCTTTTGCCTGGAGCAACGGCGTTGCAGAACCCTTCACCTTGTTAATCCCAAATTTTTACGGAGGCTCCAGTTCCGAATCTGTTTTATCGGATAAAAAAAGTGAAACCTTAAAAGCGCTGCAGACATCAAACGACCCGCAAATGGCAAACCAGCTTGCCCAATATTTCACTTCACAATATTGGGGCGATCAAAGTTTTACGGCAGGACCCATTTATTATGGAGCTATTATCATCTTCCTGTTTGTATTGGGAATGTTTGTTATCAAAGGTCCCGAAAAATGGTGGATATTTTCGGCTTGTGTACTGGCTATTTGTCTTTCTATGGGAAGAAACTTTATGCCTTTAAGCGAATTGTTTTTTAAATATTTTCCATTGTACAACAAGTTTCGTTCGGTAACATTTATACTTTGTGTAGCCCAAACGCTGTTCCCTTTAATGGCTGTTTTAGCTCTTAAAGCCATAATGGAAGGAAACATTAAAAAAGAAGAGCTGAAAAAAAAGCTGCTCTATTCATTTTATATAGTTGGAGGCCTCTGCCTGATTTTTACATTGGTACCAAATATGTTTCTCAATTTTATTTCGGAACGGGAAAGCGATCCCAAGTTGAATTTGCCGGATTGGTTTTTAACCGCACTGGCTTCCGACCGTGAACATATTTTAAAAGCAGATGCCCTGCGTTCACTGCTGCTCGTGGCTGCTGCATTTGGCGGTATCTGGTTTTTTATCACACAAAAAATTCAACAAAATGTATTAATTGTTATTATTACCCTGCTTGTAGTATTTGATTTATGGAGTATTGATAAACGCTATTTGAACGACAAAGATTTTGAGAGAAAAAAGGGAGAAATAACCGTACCCAAAAATGCGTATGACGAGCAAATATTGGCAGACCCGGATATTCATTACCGCGTTTACAACAATACCACCGATTTCGATAAGGATGCCATTACGGCCTATTACCACAAGTCGCTGGGCGGTTATCATGGAGCCAAAATGCGCAGGTACCAGGAGTTGGTTGAATGGCATCTGGGAAAGCAAAATATGGAGTGTTACAATATGCTGAATGCAAAGTATTTTATAGTAGGTGATAGTTTGGGTAATAAGTATGCACAGCGAAATCCATATAATAATGGCAATGCCTGGTTTGTAAAAGAATTGAAATGGGTGAAGGATGCCGATGAAGAAATTACAGCTTTAACCGGATTTAAATCAAGGGAAACTGCAATTATAAATAAAAAGTTTGAAGCCGAACTCAAAGGATTTACACCTCAGTTTGATAGTGCAGCCACCATTAAATTAACTGCCTACCAGCCCAACAAATTAAATTATGAAACCGATGCTGCCAGTCCGCAATACGCTGTTTTTTCAGAGATTTATTATGAGAAAGGATGGAATGCATACCTCGACGGAGCTTTGGTACCA
Source organism: Bacteroidota bacterium (assembly GCA_030680835.1). GTDB lineage: Bacteria > Bacteroidota > Bacteroidia > UKL13-3 > UKL13-3 > B1. The sequence goes on along the minus strand of JAUXUD010000022.1, from coordinate 144,443 downwards.
CACCAACAGGTTGATTATGTTCTGCGTGCCATGCAGGTTCCGGCCGGCAAACATAAAATAGAGTTTAAGTTTGAACCCACTGTAATTGCAAAAGGAGAGCGAATAGCTTACGCCTCTTCGATTACATTATATGGTGCATTACTCATCATTCTGGGCCTATCGTTTTATAAAAAGAAAAAAGAAATAACAAGCTAAAACAATAAACTTACACCCTTTGTTATAGGTATATGGAATTTGACTGGCAATATATTGTAGTTGGCGTATTGTTTGTAGGTGCAATCTTTTATGTCTATAAAAGCATTAAACGCAACAGCAAAGGTGAAGCTGGATGCGCCAAATGTGACGCGCATCCTGAACCGGGTAAGAAAGGGGATCAGTAGGAGGAAGGTGATCGGTCCCTTCGACAAGCTCAGGATTACAAATTTTGATTTCACAAAACTGTTATTGGCTGCATTACTCCTTAATGATTTTGAATGTTGAATAATAATTGGCACTACTAATTTTAAGAATATACATGCCTGTTTTTAATTCACCTAATCCTGAAATTTCCTTCACCTTAATGCCTTCTCGCAGGAGTTGCCCTATAGTATTATATAAATCAAACCTGAAATCTCCATTAAGGCCTTCAATATGTAATACTTCATTAAAAGGATTGGGGTAAAGGTCAATTTTATTTATTTTAAGTTCGTTTATGGATGTTATTGGTAGGAGGTTTTCATAGCTTTCAATAAATTCAACTGAGCAATCCCAATATACATTGAATTTCCAAAATCTCCTATTGATACAACCTGAAGGACAGTCACCCCAACCAATTGAATATATTAATTGAATATAGTCTTTATAAATTGAGTCTTTAATATCATTACCGTCACTACCTTGTGGGTTTGGCTCGCTAAAGTACACCCCAGGTATTGAATCAAATACTGCTATTAAAGGTTTTATATTTAGAAAAGAATCTGACTTTAAAGTTACCGCGTGGTAAGGCTTCTTCTTAAATGCCAAATAACCATAATATTTAAGTTTGTATATAAATATCAGACTGTCAATTCGGTTATCACCGGTTGGGATAGTTCTTAATCGCAAATTAATCATCCAATTTAAATTTGAGTCCGCTGCAATGTTTATTGTATGTAAGTCTGGATAAGGCAACGTGTGAACATTTTTAATTGTATCAGCTGCTTTGAGTGAGTTTGCATTAAAAACGGCAATCAATGCATTTAATAAAGTATCTGCATAAATTACAGGAATATTAATACTGTCTTTTAGTGAAATGTTATCCTTTAGCGCTCGTCTAACAACAAGTCTGTATGCATCTTCTTTAGGTAATGGGAACAATTTCTATTTGATTTCTGTCCGCAAAATTGAATAAGTCCGGTAAAGAGATTTCTAAGTCCAGTTTTCCTATTTGATTTTTAATTGTGATTTCCCATAAGCTTGCTACACTTAGAAAACAAGATTGATTTATATCTTCAATTTTGTCCTTTACTGATGCTGGCAGTTGTTTGTCCGCTGAAACAAACCACAAAAAAGCATGGGTGTCGAGCAAGAAAGCCATTACATGTAGTTTTTGAACTCGTCCAGCGGTTCGTCAAAGTCCGTCGACAGCTTTATTTTACCTTTGGCAAACCCATATTCACGGGCCTTTAGCTTTGTTTTCGGTTTTGATTTCTTTTTCAGGAATGCAACAAAGTCCGAGACCTCATCTCTCAGAGCTTTCGGCATAGTATTGATTTCCATTTTTAAAGAAGTGTTTGTCATGCCGTAAAATTAAGAAAAATAATTGGTTTTTAAAAAATTGTCTGGGGAAGCCATAAAAAACAGCTTGGTTATAACGTTTCAGTAAACGAAACTTGTTACACGTATATCTTCCTTACCTGCCGGTGTATAATACTATAATTCTCAAATAAGATCATAGTTTTCGTTAAATCTGACTTTTTTGGTAGTTGCGTATATATATTTCTCATTGCTGTGGGTTTTGGCAGTTTTCTGAAGTAAAGAATGCGCTTTCTATAACAAATATATTACAAATGAGAAATTATGCCAGCCTAATTTTCATAGATCCAATCCGTCCATTGGATATGTTTGTATGGACTCCTACCCATATATGCTGCAATGTTTTAAGGGCAGGTATGGACTCATACCTACACATGTTGCAATGTTTTAAGGGCAGGTATGGACTCCAACCCATATATGTTGCAATGTTTTAAGGGCAGGTATGGATTCATACCCATATAGGTAAACATGTTACCAAGGCAGGTATGGACTCATACCTATATAGGTAAACATGTTACCAGGGCAGGTATGGATTCATACCCATATAGGTAAACATGTTACCAAGGCAGGTTCGACTAGTAAACTATACATAAAACCTGTAATTTGGAAGAATTTGGGTTTGGTATACCACTGGTAAAGACGCGATTAATCGCGTCTCTACCAGTGGATCGCGTCTCTACAAGTGGTATGCCGATTATCTTTTTTGTATCAGCTTATACAATTCATCTAATTTAGGGGAGAGGATAATTTCGGTCCTTCTGTTTTTGGCCCGGCCTTCCGAGGTTTCATTAGTCAATTTAGGCATGTATTCGCCACGTCCGGCTGCTATTAAACGTTTGGCATCCACTTTATAGGTTTCATCCAGCAAACGAACAATATTGGTTGAACGCGCCACACTTAAATCCCAGTTATCGGCAAATTTTTCTGTTTTAATAGGTACATTGTCGGTATGACCTTCAATCATAATGCTTACATCTGTATTTTTATTCAATACATCAGCCAGTTTTTTAATGGCATCTTTCCCTTTTTCTTCCACATCGGCGCTGCCGCTTCTAAACAATAATTTGTCGCTCATCGAAACATAAACTTTTCCATTCTTCATTTCTACCGTTAGTTCATCACTCTTAAAACTCAGCAAGGCTCGTTTTACAATTTCGTTCAGTGCATTGGTAATCGAATCCTGACTTTTCAATAAAGCTTCTACTTCAGCCAGGCGTTTTTCGCGGGCCAGCAATTGTTCGCCTTTTTCTTTAAGCGCGGTATTTAGTTGTTCGGTTTTGTTCAGACTCGTTTTTATTAAATCGGTATAGCGGTCATTCATTTCATTATAATCATCTTCCAGTGTTTTGTGATCTGCTTCCAGTTCATTAAAGCGGGTGTTCAGATTTCGGTACTGTAAATCCAGTTCCCGGTAATTGTTGCCTCTTTGCGTAGTGTCTTTGTTAAAGGCAATATTCAGCCACAGCAAGGAGTCGCGTTGACGGGTGGCCTCTTTCATTCTTTTTGATAAAAAGAAATTATGCGTTTTTTCACCAAACGTTTTGGGTTCGGTAATCATTCCTTTTGGTTCTAAATTCTGGGCATTCATGTTCAAATAACCCATGAAGAACAACAGTAATAATTTAATTTTCATTGCTTTCAAATTAGGTTACGAAGTTTAACTTCTGCAGGCTGACAAGCAATAGGTTTAAAGTTTAGTTATTCAGATAAACTAAAGCATTGACTACTAATAAAAACAAAAAGGCCAGGGATTTTTTAATCAATCCCCGGCCTTTTTGTTTTTATTTAAAAATGTATTTAAACTTTTCTCTTTCTTTTGAAATCTATTACAATCGGTGTTGCAATTGCAAGTGAAGAATAGGTACCAAATACAATTCCTACCAGCAATGCAAAGGTAAATCCTCTGATGATTTCACCTCCGAAAATAAATAATACCAAAGCCACCATAAACACAGTTAAACTGGTAATTATGGTACGGTTTAACGTATTATTTAAAGCATCATTGATGATTTTATTCTCATCCCTTTCGGCTTTATGTGTGTATAAGAATTCCCTGATCCGGTCGAATACTACCACTGTATCATTAATGGAGAAACCTACAATGGTTAATACCGCTGCGATAAAGGTTTGGTCAACTTCCATGGTGAAAGGCAGGATACCATCAAAAATAGAATATATACCAAGCATCATCAATACGTCATGCGCCAGGGCAACAATCGCACCCAATGCGTATTGCCAGCTTTTAAACCTGATTAATATATAAAGCCCGATTCCAATCAAGGTAACAATGATTGCCAATATAGATGCCGACTTAATATCGTTTGCAATGGTAGGTCCCACTTTGGCTGAACTCAGCACTTCTGTAGTCCCAAAAGAGGCTAATCCGGTATTTAATTTTTCGCGTACTTTTTCAGCAGCATTTTCCGACTGGTCATCTATTAAATAGGTGGTTGTTATTTTGTACTTATTATTGGTACCATAAGTTTTTACTTCGGGAGCAGTACCAAAACTGGCAACCAAACCATCCCGTATTTGGGTACTGTTTATTTTAGATTTCTCATCAAACTGAACCACGTAAGTCCAGCCTCCTTTAAAATCAACACCTAATGAAAATCCTTTGGTAAATACAGATATTAAACCGATTACTATAATGATACCTGAAAAAACGTAGAACTTTTTACGATTACCAACAAAGTCGAAATTCATATTTCGAAAAGCTCTTTCAGAGAACGGACGCGAATACTTAACAACATTTCCTTTTTCAAGTCTCCACTCTGTAATTACACGGGTTAATAATACAGCGGTAAACATTGATGAGATAATACCTATAATTAAAGTAATGGCAAACCCTTGTACTGGTCCGGTTCCAAATATATATAATGCAAAGCCTGCAATTAAAGTGGTTAAGTTGGAGTCGATAATAGAAGAGGCTGCGTGTTGATAGCCATCGGTAATGGCATTCTTAAGGCTTCGGGCATTGAGCAGTTCTTCTTTTACCCGCTCATTAATCAAAACGTTTGCATCAACAGCCATACCAATCGTTAAAACAATACCTGCAATACCGGGTAAGGTTAGTGCCGCCCCGAGACTGGCGAGTACACCTATAATAAAGAACACGTTTATGAGAACAGTAAAATCGGCGATATAACCAGAGTTATTATAATAAACTACCATGAAAACCAAAATAACGATAGTGGCAATAATCATACTCCACATTCCCTGGTTAATGGCTTCGGCTCCCATGGAAGCACCCACAACAGCTTCTTCTACAATACGGGTAGGTGCGGGTAATTTACCCGATTTTAAAATATTTGCTAAGTCAATGGCTTCTTCATTGGTAAAACTTCCGCTTATGGAAGAACGTCCATTTGGAATTTCATTTTGAACATTGGGTGATGAATAAACTACATCATCCAAAACAATTGCAATGGAATGACCCACATTGATACGGGTTAAGTTTTTCCAGGTTTTTGCACCTTCGCCATTCATCGACATAGAAACTTCAACACCTCCTGTAGGCGAAATATCCCTGCGGGCATCGGTAACTTTATCGCCTGTGAGGGCGGCAGATCCATCACGCGATGTTTTTAATGCATGTAAAATAACACCTTCCTGGTTTTCACCAATTCCTTTGTATTCCCATGCAAATCGTATATTACCGGGTAAGGCCATTTTTACTTCCGGTTTGTTTAACATGGTATTTATTTTTGCAGTATCTTTTACCAGTGCAGTTCCGCATGATGAACCTTTTGGAACCAGATTGTTTTTATCATCCGCATACGGACGAAGGATTGCAAAGAGCGGATTGTCTTTTGCATATTCTTCAAGAGTTTTTTCTGCAGTTTTGGCGGTATCTTTTTTGCTGCTATCGGGTTTTGCTGTTGTTGAAGCCAAACCGGATAAGGCGCTTTTTCGGGTTGTTGCTGTATCGGTATCTGTTGCAGCCGTTAGGGAGGAGTCAGCCCCCTCTTTTTTCAATGAATTTGCTTTGTTCAAAATATCATTGGCAGTAATAAGATGTTTATAAGCTTCGGGGTTGTCAAATGTTTCGAAAAACTCCAGTTTTGCCGAACCCTGTAACAATTTACGTACACGTGCCGGATTATCAACACCGGGCAATTCAACCAAAATACGGCCACTGCCTTCCAGTTTTTGAATATTGGGTTGGGTTACGCCAAATTTATCAATACGTGCCCGTAAAATCTGGAACGAACGATCAATGGCTTGTGTAGCTTCTTCACGAATGTATTTAAGTACTTCCTCATTGGTTGAAGAAAGTTTAATCCGGTCGCGGTTCGATGGATTTACAAAAATTGCCGATAAACGTGCATCTGGAGCAAGCTCTTTAAAAGCTTCTCCAAAAAGGGTCACATAATCTTTCTGTGTCGATTTCAGATTTTCACGGGCCATTTCTACGGCCTGATTAAATTTTGGATCCTGACTGTTATTGCTCAATCCACGAACCAAATCCGATAACGAAACTTCTAATGTAACGTTCATACCCCCTTGCAAATCCAGACCCAGATTTAACTCACGCTCTTTACATTGCAGGTAAGTAAATTTTTTCAGGCCTAAAAAATTGTAAACCGGTAAACGCGATACCGAATCCAGGTATAAACGTTCCAATGTATCATTGCCATTGGCAAACTCGATCGCATCTTTTTCAACCAAATAGGTTTTAAATGTGAATGATAGCTGGAATATACTTACCAGCACCAGTGCGACTGCAAAAAACTTAACTGCTCCTTTACTTTTCATTTTGTATCTCTAATTCAAATTATAATTTTAATTTCTATTTAACCAATCTCGTACTTCCAAATTCTAAAACTCTTAACTCTTAACTCTTACCCCGATAGCTATCGGGGCTTAATTCTTAATTCTTAATTCTTAATTCTAAATTCTAAATTCTAAATTCTAAATTCTAAATTCTTAATTCATAACCCGCAGGCAAATTGAGCTTTTTATTCGGTTCGAACCCGTTTTATTTACGTTATTTTAAATTAATCAAAGGCTGGCAAATATAAGGGGAGATGACACTAAAAGCAAAAAACATTCAAAAAATTGATAATCAGATGCTTAATCATATCTTGCCCATTTTTTTTGAATCCGGACCTCTTATTTATACAATCTGTGGGTAAGTGAAAGTGCATGTTAAGTGCTATAAACATAGTTTCGTTTACGATTTAGTTATATAAAAATACATCATGGAACAACAAGGATTAAGTATATTCGATTTGATTATCAAGGGTGGGATAATCATGTTGCCGATAGTTATCTTATCAATACTAAGTATCTATTTTATTATTGAGCGGGCAGTTTATATTTACAATGCGTTTAAGCTTGAATCCAATTTCATTAATAATTTAAAGGATTTATTGGGAAAAGGTGATATCAAGGCGGCCAAAGCCTATTGCCAGAGACTAAACACTCCCATTAGCCGGGTAATTGAAAAAGGAGTGAACCGCATTGGCAAACCCATTAAAGATATTGAAAGTGCCATGGAAAGTGCTGCAGGACTGGAAACCGATAAGCTGGAAAAAAACATGGGCTTTTTGGGTTTAACTGCGGGTATTGCCCCCATGCTGGGTTTTATTGGTACCATTGCCGGTATTATAAAAATATTTTATGATATCGCCCAAAGCAATAATATTAGTATTGATGTAATTGCCGGGGGCTTATATGTAAAAATGATTACATCGGGTGCAGGTTTAATTGTAGGCGTACTGGCATATACCGGTTACCATATTTTAAATACCCGCATCGATCGGTTCAGCCATAAAATGCAAAGCACTGCCATTGATTTTATTGATGTTTTAGAGAGCTAGGAATAAATGAAAGGAGGCGTATGAATTTTAGAAGAAAAAAAAGATTTGATGCAGAAGTTGCTACTTCTTCATTAAATGATATTATGTTTTTTTTATTGTTGTTCTTTTTAATTATTTCAACGCTGGCCAATCCAAGTGTAATTAAAGTTTTGGTACCAAAAGCCGCTGCACAAAAAACAGTTACCAAAGAGCAGATTAATTTAACCATTAATAAAAGCAAGGAATATTACCTCAACGATAAATTAATTGTACCTGTAGATTTGGAAAAGGCCATTATAGAAGCCACAAAAGGCAAAACCGATCCTTCTATTGTTTTAAGAATGGATGCCACGCTAACCATTCAGGATTTGGTAGATATTTTAGCCGTAGGCACCAAAATGAAAATCCGGATTGTAATGGCCACAAGGGCATTAAACAGTTAAAAAAGTAATCGGTAATCGGCAAATACAAGGTAATCGGTAAATTCATGGTATGTACGACCATAGAGACGCAATTTATCGCGTCTTTGTTCGGTGTATTGCCACAATGTTGCACTTATTGGCAAGCATTGAATATCCGAAACAAACAGACAGCAAAATGAAATTAACAAAACTTTTTCAGGATTTTTTTACCAGTGAAAAGGCGGGCGGAATAGTTCTGGTTTTCGTGACAGCCCTTTCACTTTTTCTTGCAAATTATTCCTGGCAGAAAGACTATATTAATTTTTGGCAAAATGACCTGGGTGGACACAGTATCGTTCATTGGATTAATGACGGTCTTATGGCCATCTTTTTTCTACTAATTGGTTTAGAGTTAGAACGTGAAATTTATCAGGGAGAACTATCCGATATAAAAAATGCTTCATTACCTATTTTTGGTGCAATAGGTGGTATGATCGTTCCGGCAGGATTATTTCTGTTGCTCAACTTCGGGACAGACACTCAAGCAGGTGCAGGTATTCCTATGGCTACAGACATTGCTTTTGCTATAGGTGTTTTATCTCTTTTAGGTAATCGTGTTCCAGCCTCTTTAAAAATTTTCCTGACAGCTTTGGCAGTAATGGACGACTTGGGAGCGATTATAGTAATTGCTATTTTCTATACAACAACAATCGCTTATGTAAATTTATTTATTGCATTATGTATTTTTGGTTTTCTACTTATACTGAACCGCATAAAAATTTACAACTTAATTCCGTATTTAATTGGAGGTATTGTAATGTGGTATTTTATGCTGAACTCAGGGGTACACGCTACAATAACAGGCGTTTTGTTGGCATTTGCAATTCCTTTTGGCAACGGTGGTGAAAAATCACCATCTTACATTCTTCAACGTTTCTTACACAAACCAGTTGCTTTTTTAATTCTGCCATTGTTTGCAATAGCCAACACTTGCATTTCAGTTGGCGACAGTTGGCAAAGTAGTTTAGAACAAACAAACAGTTTAGGCATTATAGCAGGACTTGTAATTGGAAAACCATTAGGCATTTGGCTCTTTTCTTTTATTGGTGTTGGTTTGGGAATTTGTATATTGCCTACAGACTTGAAATGGAAAAATATAATAGGTGCAGGTTTTTTAGGAGGTATCGGCTTTACTATGTCAATCTTCATTACTATTCTCGCTTTTGACAATGCAGAGATGGTAAACAGTTCAAAAATAGCAATTATTATTGCTTCATTTATTGCAGGGACAATAGGGTTTATTTTTCTTAAACTAACACTTAAAACGCAGGTAGAAAATGACGAAACAATTTGAAGAGAGAAAAATGCAAACCGATAGCAACAATAGTATCATTGTGACATACCCTTTGGTTTGATTTTCATGCTACCTGAATTTTTATTAATTATGAATTGTAACCATGGTTCTTAATAAAGCTGCTGCCCATGAATAAATATTATTTTCCACAATAATCTGTCTCATTTGTTTCATTCTCAGATTTTGTTCCTGATCCGTCATTTCCAGTGCAAGTTTAATTGCATCAGCAGATTTTTCGATGTCGTACGGATTAACAACAATTGCTCCCTGAAGTTCCTGAGAAGCTCCGGCAAAGCGACTTAAAATAAGTACACCATCATTTTCATTTCTGGAAGCAACATATTCTTTTGCCACCAGGTTCATTCCATCATGAAGAGAGTTAACCAGACAAAAATCAGCAACGGCATAAAAAGGTTCAATTTCTTCATGACTATGGTGCCTTTTTAAAAGAAGGATTGCTTTCCAACCTTTTGATTTAAATCTCCAGTTTATTCTATTGGTTTCTGTTTCAACTGCACTTACCATATCTGAATAACTTTTAATTAATGTCCGGCTTGGTGCTCCAATTTGTACAAAGGTGAATTTACCTATATAAGATGGATTCTTTTCAAGAAACCGTTCAATCGCCTGAAACTTTTCAATTATACCTTTGGTATAATCAATCCGGTCAACCCCTACACCCATAAATTTTGCACTAATGCCCAGTTCATCCAGTAATTGAGAAGCTTTTATTTTTGGCTTTTTATTAAAATCTTTATATGTGAATGCAATACTAATTGGAAACGGCTTAACAAAGGTGGTTTGTCCGGACATTTTTACTGAAAAATTATCCCATAAAACCCTTGATTCCAGTGTTTTATTTACGGTTTCGAGAAAATGGTTACAATGATATTGTGTATGAAACCCAATTAAATCGGCACCAAGCATACCTTGCAATATTTCTTTCTGCCAGGGGCAAATTCCAAATGACTCAGGATTGGGCCATGGGATATGCCAGAAAATAGCCACTTTAGCATTTGGTTTTCCCTTTTTTATCAGTTCAGGCAAGAGCGAAAAATGATAATCCTGTATGAGAATAAATGGTTGTTCTTCATCTGCTGTTTCCTCCAGGACGGCCTTTGCAAAATCTTCATTTACTTTTTTGTAAAAATGCCAATCTTCTCTTCTGAAAGTTGGACGTGTATGTGCAATATGGCAAAGTGGCCATAGTCCTTCATTAGAAAAACCATAGTAAAAATGATCCTCCTCTTCCTTAGTAAGCCATAATCTTTTCAGTGTATATTTAGGATCTTCCGGTGGAACCTGAACCTTTCCATTTTTGTCAACGGTTTCCTTATCAGCATCCCCCGTTCCTGATGCAATCCATAGTCCTCCACATGCTTTCAGAATGGGCTCCATGGCAGTTATCATCCCGCTCGCAGGTACCAGGCACTTTATAGTTTTACCCTCGTGAACATGCATATAGGGTTCACGATTTGAAACAACAACCAATTTTTTGTTTTGCAAAAGATTTGTCATTTCTACTTTCAGTCTTTCCGGTGTCCATACCGCCTCTGCTTTTGTTCTTAACCGGGCCTCTTCTTCAGCGGAAGCTTTAGCTTCGTGCATGGCCTTTGCAATTTGCACAATCTCCTTGTGTAAAGGTGCCAGGAACTTTGCCGGAGGTTGTTTCCTTAGCTGGTCAATATTTCCCATTCTGGCTGCTTTTACCCAATCTACTATTTTATTAATCGGACCAAAAATTCCCCATCGGATGATAAATACGGTAATTAATGAAACAAACAAAGCCTGCATAAACCATCTGATGAAATTACGCATCCAGATTCTGTTTATGATGTTATCTATGTATTCCGCATCATTATAAAAAACAATAACATTATTTGAAATGGTTTCTTTGTTTACCGGTTTAATATACTGATAAATTGATTTACCATCTGAAGTTATAAATGTTCCCAGAGAAGTATCCGCAGCAATTGATTGGGAAATATAATCCAGGGAACTGTTCATTAAATTAAGAGAAAAATTATTGGCTATAATACTGTCGTTATTATAATAAACAGCTAAACCCACCAAATTATACTTGTTGTTTATGCTGTCAGTAAAAGAATCAACATTCACATGATTTATTTGTGTCAAATAAGCGCTATTTCCCTGGCATATTTCTTCAGCAATTTGTACAGTTCGTTTTTCAAGTTCGCTGTTTAGTTTGCTTCTTTCCGATAGAGTCTGATAGAAGGTAAAACTAAAAGCAATTAAACCAACTGCTACAATTATTGAAATTATCAATGATAAATTTAATCTCATGGTTTCATAATACTTGTTAGATTTGCTTAATCATACAGTGGTTTGTTAAGCTTTCTTGCAATTCCAAAAACAGCATTCATCAATCCAACATGGCTGTATGTTTGAGGAAAATTGCCCCACTGGCTGCCATCTAGGCCTACATCTTCACTTAGTAAATCCAAATGATTACTTGTTTTAATCAGGTTATCAAGAACTTTGGAGGCTTCGTTAACCCTTCCCACACATGCCAATGCTTCCGAATACCAAAAAGCACACATCATAAAAGTGGTTTCCGGAATCCCAAAACCGTCATCATGTTTGTACCTGAACATATAACCTTCATCAGTTTTAAGTTCCCTTTCTATTGCCTCAATATGCTTTCTGGCCCGTTCTGAATCGCATTCTAGATATCCCATTGAAATTAGCTTCAGACAGCTCGCATCAATACTGTCATTTCCGATGGCTTGGGTATATGCTTGTTTTTCTGAGCAATAACATTTTTCTATCTGTTGAGCTGCTTTTTCAATTAAATTGTGACCCTTTTTAATCAAATTGGGGTCGTTAAGTTCAATACCAATTTTAAGGGCCGCTCTGCTACCTGCCCAATGAAAAAGGAAAGTATAACAATGTAATTGCTTTTTATTTCTGAACTCCCATAAACCCGCATCTGGCTCAAACATGGTTTCTTCAATTTTATCAAGTAAGAAATGAATAATGTCCAGCGATTTGGATTTGGGATTTATGGTTAAACGCTTATCAGTATATAGAGGAAGCAGACTTACAAGTACTTGTCCATAAACATCATTCTGAATATGCGTATAAGCCAGGTTTCCAGTTCTTACTGGAACATTCCTGTCCATGTAACCTTTAAGATTAATTATTTTCTCAGTAATTTCTTTTTGTCCAGTTATCGAATATATGGGCTGAATATAAGATTTTTCGGAAGCGATAATGTTTTCAATGTATTGAAAATATTTCTGTGATTCTTCAAAATGTCCAATGCTGTTTAATGCATATAAGGTATAGTAGGTATCTCTCATCCAGCAATAGCGATAATCCCAATTACGCCCCGAACCGTCAAACTCGGGCAATCCCATACTCCCTGATGCAATGATTCCACCAGTATCTTCATATTGGTGGATTTTTAATACCAATGCTGAACGTATCATCTCTTTCTGGTAAATTGAAGGTATTGAAGTAGTTTTAACCCAGTTCTGCCAATAATCTCTGGTTTTTTTAAAAAATGTCTCAAAAGTATCTATCAATCCGGATTCAAGAGGTAATTCATATGAGAAGATAAGGTATCTGGCTTCGGATAATACAAATGCTTTTTCATCAACGATGTTATTAAGCGAAATATCTGTCGTTAATCTAACGTGAGAGCCAATGTTTAAAAATCGAAGGTGGTTGCTTCCGGCTAATATTTCAGGTTTAATTTGTCCATAATCTCCAACAGGTTTACATATTACTTTTACCATAGGTCTACCCTCAAGCGGTTCTATTTTCCGGAGTAACATTAAGGGCCTGAAAAACCTGTCCTGCTGATAGAATCTGGGTGCAAAATCTGTAACTTTGAAACTGCCGTCACTGCATTTAAACTCCGTACATAGTATATTCGTGTTTTGCAGGTAGTATTGCTTACTTTGATAGCTATTATCAGGAGGTGAAATTTTAAAATCCCCACCTTTTTCACTATCTAACAAGGAACCAAATAAAAAGCTGCTGTCGAAACGAGGCATACAAAGCCATTTAACATTCGCATGTAAATCAATATAGGCTAAATAGGAACAGTTGCCGATGATACCCATCGGATATTTATGCACAGATTTTTCCATATCAGAGTAATTATTGTCGGGGTATGGATATCATAAAGCCTGAATACGCTTCATGTATTAATTAATCATAAGCTGATAACTGCTCTAAAAGCATCAATACTTCATCAACATTCTTAAGCTTATATTTTGCAAATGTACTCCCTTTCCCCACTTTAATTGTTATTGCTTCCGTATTTGATAAAAGCGTTTCAAACATTTCTTCATCTGTCTTATCATCCCCGATTGATAATATAAAATCATAATCATTTTGTTCAATTATTTTTTTTACAGCTTTCCCTTTGCCAATTTCATTCGGCATGACTTCGACCACTTTATTCCCATCCAGTATTTTTAAATTGAAGGAATGAATAACAGGCTCCATTAATCGAATCAATTTTCTTGAATAGTAATATCCTGACCCTGAACTGACATTTCGGTAATGCCAGGTTAATGAATTTTGTTTTTCTTCAATAAATGAATTAGGACACGATAATGTAATCCGGTTCATAAAGGACCGCAGCATATTTTTCCATGAAGCATGGTTTACGAATTGTTCTGTCCATACACCATTTACTCTTGATATTTCTCCATGCCCGGCTACCATATCAACAGGAAGCTGTCCTAATATTTTTTGAATATCAAAATGTTCCCTGCCTGAAATAATAATAACTTTTGTATGTGACTTATGAATTAACTTTGATAAAATTGTAAGCAATTGCGGAGTGGGCCTCGCCTTTTCCGGAAACGCTGTATAATGTGAAAGCGTGCCGTCATAGTCAAGGAGTATTAACTTGTTTTTTGCAGATTTGTATTTATCCAATAAATTTTCTTTAAACATTATCTTTAACTAAAGTATGAGAAAAATTTAAAATATTTTCCCATAGATTCTTTTTTATAAAAAAGTGGAAATCAAACCAAATATACAGATAATATGGCAGCAATAAAAGCACTTTAATACCTTATTAATATTACTGAATCCCGAAAGCTGTATTTTACAGACTCTATAACAGTAAAATTTGTTATTGGTGCTAAACTTGTCCTGAACCTGACGATGGATCGAAGGGACTCACTACACCCTACAAATGATGACTCACCAAGCCCCGGTTGCGTAAAACAATTTGTTCGAGATAAGCAGAAATAATACGCAAACTGTTTTCAAAATGGGTATTATTATTAATAATCAAATCGGCTTTTGCCATAAAGGGCAATAAATATTGTTGATACGAAGGCATTACATGATTTTTCCACTGATATAAAACAAACTCTTCACTGATATTACGCTCGGCCACATCCCGTTTTAATCTTCTTTGTAAAGCGATATCTTCATCGGCGTTGATAAAAAGTTTTAAATCAAATTGATTAAAAAGCTTGCTGTGATAAAAAATAAACAAGCCTTCACATACAATAATGGGCGCGGGTTTAAATAATAATAAAGGTCCTTTTTGATCCTCATGCTGAAAACGGTATTCATGCCTTTGTATGGCTTCACCCTTGTGTAATGCTTCGATATCAGCAGCAAAATCGTCTAAATTGATACAGTCCGGTAAGTCGAAATTTATATGCCCGTTTTGATCCCGGCTATGCTGATGAGCTAATTTATAATAGTTATCCTGCGAAACAATACAAAGCTCTTCCTTGTTAAACCGTTCTTTAAGAGCGTTTAAAAAATGGGTTTTGCCACTGGCACTACCTCCCGAAATTCCAACCAGATAAGGTTTGCTTTGCATATTAATGACAAATGTACAATTTTTTTCTCCTCATTTTCACAAACTTACGAAACATTGGAAACGTTTTATATTTAAATAGTTTCCAATGTATTTAAAGTTTTTACATTTGCATCCGCAAAAATTAATGAGAAATGTTGGACGAAAATAAGAATAAAATTTTAGCAGGTGCAGAATCCTTATTCTTAAAGTATGGCTTTAAAAATATCACAATGGATGATATTGCCCGTGAGTTGGGAGTTTCCAAGAAAACACTCTACCAGTTTTTTGATGATAAAAGCAGTCTGGTAGATCAAACGGTTTCACGGCATATAGAACATGAAGAATGTGCGTGCAGAAATTTAAGAAACCAGATTTCAAATCCCATTGACTATATGCTGATGATTACCGACACATTTGGAGATCTTAAAAAACAAATCAACCAAAGTATATTGTATGATTTAAAAAAATATTTTAAAAGTACCTGGGAAAAATTAAACCAGTTTAGAATTGATTTTATTTATTCGCAGGTTCTCGACAATTTAAAAAAAGGTAAAGAAATGGGTTTATATCATGAAAACCTGAATGAAAATCTGGTAGCCCGCTTTTATATTCATTTGATAGATTTTATGCTGAACCCGGATAATTATCATGGCGAAAATACCGACTTTAAAACGGTTCATACCGAAATGGTCAATTATCATTTACGTTCGATATGCACGCCAAAAGGCGCCACTTATTTAAAAAAACAAAGCCTTAGATTCAATCAAGTAATTAACCCTGATAAAAAGTAAATTTTAACTATGAGAAACAATTTAATATTCATGTTCGGAATTCTGTTTTTTTTGGTTCAAACCGGGAAAGCGCAACAGGATACATTAAAGCGGTTTACCTTAAAAGAAGCAGTTGAATTTGCGAAAAAAAACAATTTTAACTTAATAAACAGCAGGCTCGATATGGAGTCATCTGAAAAGAAAGTAAATGAAGTACTCGCCTTGGGTTTGCCCCAGGTTAATGCAAATGCAAATCTCATCAACAATGTTACAATCGGTTCAAACGTAATTAATTTTGGTGGTCAGCCCATGGTAATAAAATTTGGAACCCCGTATTCAAGTACCATCGGCCTTACCGCAACGCAACTCATTTTCGACGGAACCTTTTTTCTTGGATTAAAAGCATCCAAAGAATTTGTCAATCTGTCAAAGTTAAATATTAACCGCAGCGAAATTGAAACCGAGGTAAATGTTTCAAAAGCGTATTATTCGGCTATTTTGGTAGATGTGAAACTAAAAATGCTGAATAAGAATATTGAAACCCTTGAAAAAAGCAAAAGAGATTTGGAACTAACTTTCAAGAATGGGTTAGTCGAAAAAATTGATGTAGACAGGTTAACTCTGCAATTAAGTAATCTGAAGCTGGATCGTGATAAAAGTATTGACTTGAAATTGCTGACTCTAATGCTGTTAAAATTTCAAATGGGAATAAATGTAAACTCAAACATAGAACTTACCGATAATCTGGATGACCTGTTTTTAAAAGCATCTATTGAAAGTGCAGCTGAAAAAATAGTATATGAAAACAGGATTGAATACAAAATGTTACAGGAACAGCTGACGCTGAACATTCTTGATAAAAAGCGTTATTATGTGGGTTATCTTCCTTCATTGGCTGCCTTTTACAATAACCAGCGAAATACCTTCGGAGATAAGTTTGGTGATCTTTATAAATCGGCTAATACCTTCCCTGCTTCTTCGGTTGGTTTAAGTTTGAATGTACCCATTTTTGATGGCTTGAGAAAAACGGCACAAATTCAGCAAACCCGAATCAATATCCGTAAAAATGAAAACGACCTGAAGAATATTGAAAGTTTAATTGAACAACAGGTTTATCAGTCGAGAACGCATTTCTCAAGAACCAAAGAGCAAATTGAAATACAAAAAAGAAACCTGGAACTGGCTCAGGAAATATATAACCGTAGCGAGATAAAATATAAAAACGGAGTGGGTTCAAGTTTGGAGCTTACTACTTCGCAAAGCGATCTTGAAAATGCACGCACCAATTACCTCACTACGGTATACGACTATTTTGTGGCAGAACTAGAGCTTAAAAAATCGCTGGGTAACATTAAATAAATACACCATTAAATTAATTAAAACGAATAATCAATTACGATATATGAAAAGAATACCTCAAATCTTTTTCCTTTTTGGAGCCATTGCAATTTTAGCTGCCTGTGGCGGTGGAAATACCCTTGAAAATAAAAAGAAAGAAATCGAAAAATTAAAGGCTGAACAGGCTGATATTAACAGCAGAATTAAAACGCTTGAAGAAGAAATTGCTGCAATTGGTGATACGGTGAAAACAAACGACCGCACCAAGGTGGTAGCAATTACCCCAATCAATCCAACCCTTTTTGAACATTATATTGACGTGCAGGGAAGGGTTGATGGAGACGAAAATACAACAATCAGTGCAAGGGCTATGGGCCCAGTAGTTAAGGTTTACGTAAAAACCGGAATGCAGGTTAAAGCAGGACAGCTTCTGGCAGAACTGGATGGTGAAATTGTAAAAACCCAGATAGCTGATTTAAAATTAAACTGGAACTTTGTAAATGATGTTTATAACAAACAAAAAGCAATGTGGGAAAAGCAGGTGGGTTCGGAAATGCAATACCTCACAGCCAAAAACAATAAGGAAAATCTTGAGCAAAAACTGGCTACTTTAAATGAACAACTGGATATGTACAGAATTAAATCTCCGATTAACGGCGCGATTGATGAGGTATTTATAAAAATAGGACAATCGGTAACACCCGGCATGCCTTGTTTCAGGGTGGTAAATTTCAACAATTTAAAAGTTAAGGCTGATGTGGCTGAAACCTATGCACAGGCAATAAAAGAAGGCAATGAAGTGGTACTTATGTTCCCGGATATAAACAACCGGGAGATACGCTCAACCATTAGTTTTACAGCAAAAGTTATTAACCAGATGAGCCGTACTTTTACCATTGAAGCAAAATTACCTGCAGACAATTCGTATATCCCCAATATGATTACCGTTTTAAAAGTTATTGATTATAAATCGGCAAATGCAATTGTGGTGCCTGTAAACACAGTGCAAAACAGTGAAGGAAAAACGCATGTTTTTGTACTGGTTAACAAAGATGGCAAATCGTTAGCTGAAAAACGCGAAGTAGTAGTTGGCAGAACCTATAATGACAAAGCAGAAATATTATCGGGGATTAATAAAGGCGATTTACTAATTACAACCGGTTATCAGGATTTAAACAACAATGAGGTAATTAAATATTAAAATTAGTTGGAATGTTAGACAAAATAAAAGAATTCAAGCCCTCCAGCTGGGCTATTGATAACAAGACCAGCATTTATATAATGACGATCATTATAACCATTGCAGGTATTTTATCATACAGGGGTTTGCCCAAGGAACAATTCCCGGAAGTCGTATTTCCGATGATTCTGGTTAACACCATTTACGCAGGTACTTCTCCAAAAGATATCGAAAATCTGGTTACCAAACAAATAGAAAAACAAGTAAAATCGATAAATGGCGTAAAACAGGTTACAAGCAATTCGGTTCAGGATTTTTCGATGATTAATATTGAATTTAATACCGATGTGGATGTGCCTGTTGCCAAACAACGCGTAAAAGATGCCGTTGATAAAGCCAGAAAAGACCTGCCCAGTGATCTTACCCGCGAACCCGAAGTTATAGATATCGACATATCGCAAATGCCTATTATGAATGTGCATATTTCGGGCGATTATCCTTTGGATAAATTAAAAGTGTATGCCGATAATTTAAAAGACCGGATCGAAGGCCTAAAAGAAATTACCCGTTGTGATATTGTGGGCGCACTCGACCGCGAATTACAGATTGATGTGGACATGTACAAGATGCAGATAGCCGATATTACCATGGGTGATATTACCAATGCAGTTAAATATGAAAACATGACCATCAGTGGCGGACTCATTAAAATGAACGGAGTAAAGCGGTCGGTAAGTGTAATCGGACAATATACCGATGCCAGAAAAATAGGAGATATCATCATTCGTTCGAGCAGTGGTGCTACTGTTTATTTAAAAGATATTGCAACGGTAAAAGATGGTTTCAAGGAAAAAGAAAGTTATGCAAGGTTGGATCATGAAAATGTGGTGACTTTAAATATAATTAAAAAGAGCGGACAAAACCTGATTGATGCTTCCGATAAAATTGAAGCCATTACCAAAGAGATGAAGGAAAAACATTTTCCTTTGGGTTTAAAAGTTACCATTACGGGTGATCAGTCTGACAAAACCAAAGTTACACTGGATGATTTGATTAATACCATTATTATCGGATTTATCCTGGTAACTTTTATCCTCATGTTTTTTATGGGAACTACCAATGCGCTTTTTGTGGCCATGTCGGTTCCATTATCCATGTTTATTGCTTTTATGATTATGCCGGTTTTGGGTTTTACCCTGAACATGATTGTGTTGTTCTCATTCCTATTGGCTTTGGGTATAGTGGTTGACGATGCCATCGTTGTTATTGAGAATACACACAGAATATATGATAATGGAAAGGTGCCTATTGTTAAAGCAGCAAAACATGCGGCGGGCGAAGTTTTTTTACCGGTACTTTCAGGAACACTTACCACACTTGCACCTTTTATTCCTTTGGCATTTTGGGGTGGTGTAATTGGTAAATTCATGTTCTTTTTACCCGTAACTTTAATCGTAACTTTAACGGCTTCACTGGTTGTAGCCTATATTATAAATCCGGTTTTTGCAGTTGACTTTATGAAACCTCACAATCCCGAAGAGGATCAAAAAAGTAAAATTACAAAGAGGTTTAAAATAACTTCAATCGTTTTTGGCGCGGTGATTTTACTCTCTTATCTTGGCAAAAACTGGGGTTTTGGAAACCTGGTATTAACTTTCTATGGTTTATATTGCCTCAACCGCTTTGTTCTGCAGGGAATTATTCTGAAGTTTCAGGAAAAAACCTGGCCGGCATTCCAGGAAAGATATAAGAAAATGTTAAATTGGGTGCTGGATAAAAATCGTCCGGTTTGGTTTTTAGTGGCAACATTTTGTTTATTTATTTTTTCCATTTTCCTCACCACAGTGAGAAGTCCCAAAGTGGTGTTTTTCCCCAAAAGCGATCCCAATTTTATTTATACTTATATTTCATTACCCATCGGTACCGATCAGGTGTATACCGATTCAATAACCCATATTATTGAAGACCGTATTTTTAAGGTGATTGGTGATAGCAACAAATTGGTTGAATCCGTTATTTCCAATGTAGCTGTTGGGGCAGGAAATCCAACCAGTTTCGACATGAGTATTAGTCCGCATTTGGGCAAAGTTACCGTTGCTTTTGTACCCTTTGGAGATAGAAACGGAGTGTCGACTATTGAATACCTGGATAAAATCAGAAGTGTGGTAAAGGGAATTCCGGGTGCCGAAATTACCGTTGAACAGGAGCAAGGCGGACCTCCAACCGGAAAGCCGGTTAATATTGAAATTACCGGTGATGAGTTTGAACAGTTAACAGTCACTTCAAAAGACTTGAAACGTTATTTGGATTCATTGGGAATACCAGGAATTGAGGAGTTAAAATCGGATTTGCAAACCAATAAGCCCGAAATTGTAGTGGAAATAGACCGGGAACGGGCAAACCGGGAAGGCATTTCTACAGCCGTTATCGGAGGCGAATTGCGTTCAGCTATTTTTGGCACAGAAGTATCAAAATTTAAAGATGCAAATGATGACTATCCGATTCAACTGCGATATAATTTTGATCAGAGAAATAATATCAATGCAGTAATGAACCTAAAGATAACTTACCGGGATATGAACATGGGCGGCAATATCCGCCAGATCCCTTTATCATCGGTTGCCAAAATTTCGTACGGCAATACTTTTGGGGGCATTAAGCGCAAAAATCAAAAAAGACTGGTTACGGTTTCTTCAAATGTGTTAAGTGGATATAATGCAAATGAAATTGTTGCAAAAATCCAAAAAGCAGTTGCACAATATCCGTTGCCGCAGGGCGTAATGGTAAGCATGACCGGCGAGCAGGAAAAACAAGCAGAAACCGGTGCATTTCTGGTTAAAGCCTTATTTATTGCAATTGGCTTAATTATGGTGGTACTGGTAATACAATTTAACTCCATCTCAAAGCCAATTATCATATTTGTAGAGATATTTTTCAGTTTCATCGGGGTACTTTTGGGAATTTCAATTTTTAAAGTAGATTTTTCAATCGTAATGTCGGGGGTAGGAATTATTGCTTTAATGGGAATTGTGGTAAGAAATGGCATACTCTTAGTAGAATTTACAGATTTATTACTTGAGCAGGGAATGGAGCTGAAAGAGGCTATAATAGAGGCAGGTAAGACCCGGATGACCCCGGTAATTTTAACTGCTTCTGCAACTATTTTAGGATTAATTCCATTAGCTGTTGGATTAAATATAAATTTTGTATCTTTGTTCAGCGAATTAAATCCACATATTCATTTTGGCGGCGATAATGTGGCTTTTTGGGGGCCGTTGAGCTGGACGATGATTTTTGGTTTAAGTTTTGCAACATTTTTAACTTTGATATTAGTTCCGGTTATGTTACTTTTGTCAAACAATTTGAAAAAACGACTTGGCTTGCCTGTAATAAAAAAACAAGAGCAAGCGTTATAAAGATAATTGCACCTAGGGGTAGAAGTGCAATTTGTTTCATAGGCTAAAGCGGGGTCCGAGAAATCGGCCCCGTTTTTTTTGCGGGCTGCATAGGGTGTCCTCTGGCGGCGTTATGCCGGGCAAAAAAATGCTCGTGTACATAATGTACACTGCGCTTTTTTTGCCCGGCATGCCTTGCCAGAGAACACCCTAAGCAGCCCGCCTTGTTAAACAAGTAGAGACGCAATTTATCGCGTCTCAATAATTAACAATCAATGAATCAACTATCAAAAACCCAATTATTTACCTTACCTTTGCAGCCCTTAAAAAAAATAAATGATTTCAGTTGCCAATTTGAGTTTGCGTTATGGAAAACGCATTTTGTTTGAAGATGTGAATGTAAAATTTTCGCCAGGAAATTGCTATGGTGTTATTGGTGCAAATGGCGCCGGTAAAACTACTTTTTTAAAAATATTATCCGGCGAAAACGATGCCACCACAGGCGTTGTTTCCATGTCGCCGGGAGAACGCATGAGTGTACTGAAACAAAATCACCATGAGTTTGATGAGTTGCCGGTTTTGCAAACGGTGATTATGGGAAATAAAAAACTTTGGGAAATTATGGTAGAAAAAGATGCCATTTACCTGAAGCCTGATTTTAACGATGAAGATGGACACAGAGCAGCAGACCTGGAAGGTCATTTTGCAGATATGGAAGGTTGGAATGCAGAAAGTGATGCTGCCAATTTATTGAGTGACCTGGGCATTAAGGAACACCAGCACCAAATGCTCATAAAGGAATTAAATGGCAAGGAAAAGGTAAGAGTATTATTAGCTCAGGCTTTGTTTGGAAACCCCGATGTTTTGTTACTGGATGAACCCACCAACGATTTAGATGTTGATACCATTAAATGGCTCGAAAACTTTTTAGCCGATTTTCAAAATACAGTGATTGTGGTTTCGCACGACAGGCACTTTTTAGATGCGGTTTGTACGCATATTGCCGATATTGATTTTGCAAAAATTCAATTGTATACAGGTAACTATACTTTTTGGTACGAAAGCTCTCAGTTGGCATTACGCCAGCGTAGCGATCAAAACAAAAAAGTAGAAGACAAACGCAAGGAATTACAGGATTTTATTGAGCGCTTTTCTGCCAATGCTTCCAAATCGCGCCAGGCAACCAGCCGTAAAAAATTGCTGGAAAAACTGGTTGTTGATGATATCAAAGCATCCACCCGAAAATATCCGGGTATTATTTTTAAAGCCGACCGTGAAGCCGGTGATCAAATCATCCGAGTTGATGGTTTGAGCAAGAAAAACAGAGATGGACAATTTTTGTTCAGGGATATTTCCTTTGCTTTGGATAAGGGAGATAAGGTGGCTGTTTTATCACGCGATCACATGGCGATTTCTTCTTTTTTTGAAGTACTCGTGGGGATTGATAAACCAGATGCAGGAGAATTTTTATGGGGTCAAACCATTACCACTTCTTATTTACCTAATGAAAATAGCAGTTATTTTGGTGGCGATAATAATTTAATAGACTGGTTAAGGCAATATTCAGCAGAAAAAGATGAAACCTATATTCGTGGATTTTTAGGTAAAATGTTATTCAGTGGTGATGAAGTTTTTAAAAAGTCGAATGTACTTTCGGGAGGAGAAAAAGTGCGTTGCATGGTATCAAAGATGATGCTTACCAATGCCAATTGTCTGATACTGGATGAACCCACCAATCACCTGGATCTGGAAACCATCACTGCCTTTAATAATGCATTGATTGACTGGAAACACAATGCAATTTTTACTTCACATGATCATACTTTTATGCAAAGTATTGCAAACCGCATTATTGAAATTACCCCAAATGGTGTTATTGATAAACGCATGACGTATGATGATTTTATTGAAGATGAACGGGTGAAAGAGCAACGGGAGATTATGTACAAAGGAGTGGCGATGCCTGTTTAATCTATAAAACCACCAAAAACCCAGACTTTATTACGAACCAAAGGCCGCTTACGCGGCCCCGGTCCAACCTTTACTCAAGCTATGGTGAAACCATAGCAAGCTTTTCGAGGGTGGGTTGGGGCAATCATTTAGGCGTCAGCGGGTTTTTTTGTTAACGACTGATGAGTTCAAAAAGAACCAGTATCAAGGTTATCATAACAAAAGAAATCAAGGCAATTTTTTTGGCTTTCATATGCAATACAAAAGTGCACTAAAAACTACCTGCTGAACACGAAAACAAATAACTGGCGGGTTTGGATGTATATCTGGTAGGAATTTAGCTGAAACTGGCAAAATTTTCTAACATTTTTAGAAAAATTTCCTTCTTTCTTCTTGAAATTTCTACCTCCGAACCATCAACCATTACCGCAATTCCCCCATCACCCTTAATATATTTTTTTATGTACCTGAGGTTAATCACTCTGGAGTGATGTACCCTGCAAAATCCATAATCCTGCAACAAATCGTCAAAGTCTTTTAAATTTTTCGATACAAGTATAGGCTTTTGTTCATTTAAAATAAAAAAACGTGTATAATTTGCATCCGACTCAAATCTGATAATTTCATCAATCGAAAAAAACAATGAACCATCAGACGTAGGCAAAGATAATTTTAAATTTTGTAAATTTATCGTCCTTAAATTTTCTAATAAGTTATCTATTTGATTTTGAGGCCTATAGTCGTTCTTAGATCTTTTTTCTATTGTTTTTTCAATGGCCACAAATAATTCTTCCGGATCAATGGGTTTTAGTAAATAATCCATGGCGCTGAACTTAATCGCTTTAATTGCGTAAGTATCATAAGCAGTAGTAAAAATCACATCAAATTTACGGTTAGGAAGTTCTGCAAGTAAATCAAACCCATTTTTATAAGGCATTTCAATATCCAAAAGCACCAGATCGGGTTCACTGTTTTCAATAAGCACCTTGGCTTCATCAACATTTGAGGCCTCTCCAATAAACTTTACCGAAGTATTTGCCATCAACAATGCTTTCAGTGCATTTCTACCCCGTAATTCATCTTCAACGATAATTGTTTTTAACTCATTAGCCATTTATAACCGGGATTTGTATAAGCACTTTGGTACCGCAAGCTACATTATTTTTATCTTTTAAATCAATGATTTCAATTTTTGGACTTTGGCCAAAAGTTCTCTTTAAAATTTTCATCCGATCTTCGGTTATTCGGATGCCTTTTGACTGGTGCAAAAAGGTTTTATTTTTTTGAATGGATAAACCTGCCTCTCTTCCAATGCCATTATCTTCCACCTCACATAACAGGATATCTTCCGACAGTTTTTTAATTCTTATAATCAAAATTTTCTCACCTTGTTTATATTGCAGTCCGTGCCATATTGCATTTTCAATATGTGGCTGAACCAACAAGGTGGGTATCTGACCCTCCGTTTCAAACGCTTCTTCAATTTCAAACCGGTAACTAAAATTATTATTCATTCGCAGCGCCTCGAGTTCAACATAGAGTTTTAAAAACACAATTTTTTGATGAATATTTACAAATGTTTGTTCCGAAATATCCAGAATCATGCGCATGAGTTTGGCAAATTTACTCAGGTATTTGGCGGCCTGCGCTCCTTCATTATTCAAAACAAAATCCTGTATTGAATTTAGGGAATTAAATATAAAATGCGGATTCATTTGTGCCCTCAATGCTTTTAATTCAAGCTCTGCCATCATTTTGTTGTTTTTGGTTTTTTCCTGTTCTTCTTCAATTACCAGTTTAACCCTTAAATAAATAAATAAAGCGATCCCACCTGCAATCAATAATATAAATCCAATTCGAAACCACCAGGTGAGCCAAAATGGAGGTATTATTGAAAACCGTAATTCAGCTTCCTTCGAACTGAGTTTCCCATCCCCATTCGTGGCCTTTACCTTAAAAACATAATTGCCGGCTTGTAATTGTCCAAAACTTGCAAACCTTCTGTTTCCCGATTCTGTCCAATCACTTTGCAGCCCTTCCATTTTATAGTAATATTGATTATTCCCCGAAAGATTGAAATCAAGTGCAACAAATTCTATTGTCAGGTAATTTTTTTGATAGTCAAAATTATAATATTGGGAAATGGGGATTTCTTTATTAAAAACCAGTAATTTTTTAATCACTACTTTACAGCTTCCCTCATCATTTTTTATTGCATCCGGATTAAAGTAATTGAAGCCATTGGTTCCTCCAAAAATAAGTGTACCTTCTTTGGTGATGAGCTGCGACGATTCAATAAATTCATTGCCCTGCAAACCATCATAAATATCGTAATTATTTATGATATTTCCATTTAAGCGATACCTGCAGATACCCGCATTGGTACTAAACCAGACTTCGTTTTTTTCGTTAACAGGTAGTATTCCATAAATATTATTATTGGGCAAACCATTATAAGTATTAATTTTTTCTATGCTGTTATTTATGTTTATTTTAAATACTCCCTGATTTAAAGTCCCGATCCAGATATTTCCCGTTTTATCTTTTTTTAATTGCGAAATAAAAGGTTCTTTTTTCTCTTGGGTAATTTTTAGCTGCGAAATTAATTGGGTTTTCAGGTTTAAACGATAAAGGCCTGCAGAACTGGCCAGGAGAAGCTCATCAGGTTTATTGAGTAAAATGTTTCTGATATTATTGCTTCCCAATCGTGAATTGCCCACACCATAATAAGCAATTGTTTTTTCTTCCTTCAAATCAAATAAAAACAGACCATCTCCACCAGCTGCCCAGTATTGATTATTATAAAAAGGAATTATGGATTTTACATCCATTATAAAAGGTTTAACCAGATTTACCGTATTCAGTTTTTTTATTGATTTTTCTTTAAGGGAATAACTATACAGTCCTTTGGTAGTTCCAATCAAAAAAAGTGAACTGTCTTTATTTGTGGGTATAATACTGTTTACAACCAAATTAATTTGATTGTAGTCTAAAAGTTTACCGGTTTGTATGTTAAACAATCCTATTGCACCTGCTGCATTTGAAAATAATATAGTTCCCGCTTGAGTCTGAGAAAACGCCGTAATGTCTTTCATTTGATTATATCTGTTCGAAATTCCGGGTCCGATGCACGGAAATTTAAACCGGTACGGATGATATTTATTAATACCGCCTGAGGCTGTTCCAACCCATAAATTTTTATTGTCGTCGGCATAAACACATAATACCCGGTTGTTGGAAAGTGAAAAAGGTTCATCCTCATTAAATACAATATTCAATTTTTCACCGTTACTGTTTAATTTTAAGAGTCCGTTCGGGGTTCCGATGATGAGATTGTTTTCATATTCAATAATGCCATTACATTTGTTTAATTCAGGCAATTCAATTTTACGGGTTATTGCCATTTTTTGTCCTGAAATCTTACCCGAAAAAACAGTTCCATTAGATTCAACCCAATGCAGCTGCATATTTTTTCCCGCAGCAATATCCATGATATAAAAGGCTGGACTGTAAATCAAGGGTACCGTTCTTTTATTAAACGGATAAAATAAATACAAACCACTTGATGCCCCAATGGCAATAACTCCCTGTTTCATGTTGGCAAAACCGGTAACAGGATCCGTAATTTGGGTTTGACTGAATTCGCCATTTGCAGGATTCAGCAAAAACAATCCGTTATCCGCCCCAACTAAAATCAAAGTGGTCAGATCAAATATCAATCTGGGTTTAACAAGTTTTTTAGGGAATAGGAAATTGGTGGCTTCAAAAGTTCGGGTATTGAAAGTGCTGATTCCATTTTCGGTTAATAAAGCCAGGATATTTTGCCGGCAGCTAACATGCATTATTTTACCGGGAAGTATCGATTTTGGATTTTTCTCATCTGTACGGTAAACATCAAATGTGTAACCATCAAACCTGTTTAACCCGTCATCGGTTCCCAGCCATAAATAACCTTGTGCATCCATTGCAGCCGAATGAACGGAGTTTTGTGACAGGCCCTGCTTTTCATTAATATGTTCAAAGAGCATGGGTTGTGCAATTGCCGTAATGCGCAGGCAAAATAAAACAAGAGCTAATAATAATTTATGAATCACACTATCTTTGAAAATTAAACCAAATATAAATGAATAATTATATTTTACTTACTATAAACTGTGAACCTGAAATGAATGAACTATTGATTGCCGAACTGGGTGATATTGGATTTGAAGGGTTTTTGGAAACGGATACAGGGTTTGAAGCCTATTTACCTGAATTGGAATTTAACGAAACAACAAGCAATGAAATATTTGAACGCTATCATATTAAACACGAACAGGTTTTAAAAAAAATAATGCCCCAACAAAACTGGAATGCCTTGTGGGAAAGTAATTTTGAACCGGTAGTTGTTGGCGAAAAGCTCTTGATAAAAGCACCTTTTCATAAAGTTGAAAAAAGCTATCCTTATGTTTTAACCATTCAACCGAAAACATCTTTTGGTACCGGGCATCATGAAACAACATTTCTGATTATGAAATTAATGCTTGAAACTGAGTTTAGCGGGAAAGAAGTTTTTGACTATGGCAGCGGATCGGGCATACTCGCAATTCTTGCATCCAAACTGGGATCAAAACATATATTTGCCAATGATATTGATGCATGGGCTGCCGAAAACATTTTTGAAAATGCAGCATTGAACCAGATTAAAAATATTGAATTTGTAAAAGGGGATTTAAGGAATGTACCCGATTATAAATTTGATATTATTCTAGCCAATATCAATAAAAATATATTGATTCAAAGTTTTTTGCCTTTAAGTAAAAAATTGAAACACGACAGTCGGTTATTAATAAGTGGTTTTTATGAGCAGGATTTAAAAGATATACTCAATGAAGCCGGCAGCCATGGGTTATCCATAAAGCGCAAAGAGATATTAAACAACTGGTGTGCAGTTGAATTGCAATTTGACAGAAATTAATTAAGTAAAATTTTACCTTCGCAGGCAAAACCTAAAAACAAGTTTTATGAAAATATTAAAAATTATCCTCATAACAATAGTCAGTATTACCCTTTTGCTTCTTATTATTTCTTTTTTCCTTCCATCAAAATTTCATACACAGCGGTCATTGGTTATGAAAGCAAAACCTGAGCAGGTTTATAAACTCGTGAACAATTTCAGGAATTGGGACCTTTGGGGCCCCTGGAATAAAATGGACACCACAGCACTAAAATCATATAATGATATCACTGAAGGAACAGGGGCTGCTTATTCATGGAAAAGTAAGGTGGATGAGGTAGGTGAAGGAACGCTTACAATTATTGAGGCGGTTACAAACCAGAAAATACGTACTGAAATGCAATATAAGGGGATGGGATATTCCTATTCAGATATAATAATTGAACCGGGTGATTCGGGGATAAAAGTTACCTGGTCGATGGATACTGAAGGCAAGGGAATTCCTGTACTGATGAAACCTTTATGGAAAATGATGTGCCTGATGATGGATCGGTTTGTGGGTCCTAATTATGAAAAAGGTTTGAAAAACATAAAAGAAATTGTTGAAAATGAACCCATACAAACCATTGCAGGCTTTGAGTCGGAAATAAAAGAATGGCCGGCATTTTATTATGTGGGCATTCGTGAAAAATTAAAGGGTGCAGAAATATCTCAAAAATTTGGAACCTATATTGGATTATTAATGGCCGAAATGAAAAAGCAGGGAGTGGAGCAGGCAGGGAATCCCTTTTCGATAAACTACTCGGCAAGCGGTGATTTATTTGACATTGAAATTTGTATTCCGGTAAAGCAACCCATCGTTGAAAATGCCCAAATAAAACCGGGCAGCAAATTGGCAACCCAAGCTTTGGTAATTCAATATTATGGTGATTATATGAATATTGGCAAAGTTTATGGCCCAGGGTTTGAATACCTGGCAAAAAACAACCTGAATGCAAGCGGTGCACCCATGGAGTTTTATGTTACCGATCCCATTATCGAAAAAGATACCGCTAAGTGGTTAACTGAGGTGGTATTGCCCTGCCAGTAAAAATTGCCTGTACGAGCGAAATATTTTTTAAAACACATAGGCACAATAGGAAAACACAATAGGTTTCACATAGTATTAACACAAATTTTGAAGCGAATTCAGTTGTATTCTATTGAACCATCATCCCCGCACATACAAGTTAAACTCCCGTTCATGTCCAATTGTTGTAGTGGGCCCATGACCCGAATATACGGTTGTTTCATCAGGTAGGGTATACAACTGGGTACGGATGCTGTTGGCGAGTATATCAAAATCGCCTCCGGGTAGATCGGTTCGGCCGATACTGCCTTTAAACAAAACATCTCCTGCAATAAGGTTGTTGCCGGCTTCATGGTAAAAGCTTATAGATGCCAATGAATGGCCGGGAGTAAACAATACTTTTAATTCGCTTTCACCCAACCGAATCCGGTCACCCGCCTTTAAGTAAACGCGGTTCTCAGGAATTTCAAATGCCGGTAAATTAAACATTGCCGCCCAACGTCCGGTTTCATGATAGGTTTCGAGCTCCCCTTCATGCATATGTAAAGCCAGATTAAAATGATCGGAAACAAATTTATTGCCCAAAATATGATCGATATGACAATGCGTATTGAGCAATAATGTTGGATTGAGTTGATTATTTTTGATGAATTGAGTTAATGCTGTCTGTTCCTGGGCACGGAAACAACCCGGATCAATGATGGCACAGGCAAGCGTATGATCCCAGATTACATAGGTGTTTTCCTGAAAATCGTTGAACACAAAATGATGAATATTTAACATGCTGCAAATTTGTAAAACAATAGTCAGGTTTTTGTATAATTTTTTATTTTTAAATAATATTAATGGAATATTTATTAATTAATTTCGTGGTTTCGTGTTTTTATAGCAAATTTGATGTAATTAGATAATTTGAAAAATTTTAGGAAATTTATTTTAGTTGTTATTTTGTTTTTTTCTTTGGGTTCAAACCAGCTTTGGGCCCAGGGCATCAATACAGTATTTGGGCAAAACCGCGTGCAATACGGCCGTTATGAGTGGAGTTATGTGCGCACCGAAAATTATGATGCATTTTTTTATACCGGTGGAAGGGAACTGGCTACGTTTTGTATAAAATTTGCTGAACAAAATTTGTCTTCCATAGAAAAGGTTTTAGACCATCGTTTAAGTGGCAGGGTTGAAATCATTTGTTACAATACACTTTCCGATTACAAACAAAGTAATTTTGGTTTGGAGGAACTGGCACAAAATACCGGGGGTTATACCAGTGTGGTAAACAACAGGGTTTGCGTGTATTTTAATGGAAATCATGCCGACCTCATCCGTCAGTTAAAGGATGGACTGGCACTGGTATTGCTAAATGAAATGCTTTATGGTGGTTCTTTGCAGGATCGTGTTCAAAATGCCACACTGCTCAACCTGCCCCAATGGTATTTACGCGGCTTAACTTCTTATTTATCCCAATCATGGAACGTGGATATGGACAACAGCATGAAGGATGCCATACTCACCAAAAAGGCAATGCGGTTTAACAGGCTCAACCAAAAAGATCCGGTTTTTGCGGGGCATTCGTTATGGAAATACATGGCTGATAAATATGAACCTGAGGTGATTGCCAATATGATATACATCACCCGTTTAACTCGCAATTACGAATCGGCTTTTTTATATGTAACCAATCTCGATTTTAAGGAAATTCAAAAGGACTGGCTGGAGTATTATCAAAACCTGTATAATAAAGAAGATAATTTGCGGGAAATGCCAACGATTCAGTTTAAAATAAAAAGGCGTATCGCCCAGTATATTCAACCTCAATTGAAGGCAAGTTCAAAAGGAAATTTTATTGCCTTTACCACCAATAAAAATGGCAAATACAAGATTTTTACCCTGGATACAAAAACCGGTAAAACAAAAAAAATGTTTAAGGGCGGGCTTAAATACAATCATCTGATTATTGACAATTCTTTTCCCTTGATTGCCTGGCAGGCAGGTGGCGATAAGCTGGGCTACATATTTGAGAAAAAAGGCAAAGTTTTTTTACGCATTGTTGATCTGGTAAACAAAAAAGAAGAAACCATACGTTTTTTAAAATTTGATAAAATTACCGGAATTGATTTTAGTGAAAATGGGAGGACGATCGTACTTTCAGCCATCCGAAAAGGACAGAGTGATATTTTTACCTATGATATTCCAACCCGGAAAGAAAGGCAACTCACCCAGGATTTTTATGATGATCTGGAACCCCGCTTTGTTGATTATTCGGGTAAAATTATTTTCAGTTCAAACCGCAAACGGGATTCATTGGGGGTAGGTATCAAAACAATTATTGAAGAAGATAATAACTTCGATATTTTTATGTATGATCTGGAAACAGGCAGCCGGAAATTAAAAAGATTAACCAATACTCCTTTCTTAAACGAAACACAACCCATCGATTATAACAAAGAATATTTTGCCTATATAAGTGAATACAATGGAATTAAAAACCGCTATGCAGTGAGAGTGGAGGAAGTTTATGATTATACCGAAATTCAGATAAAATATCTCGACAGTACGGCTAAAGAAACGGATACACTGATTTTCACAGACCAACCCGGCTGGAAAGGGAGTAGCTTTTTATACAATGGAAAACAGATTCATTTGAATTCACAGGTTGAAAGAATAGACACCATTGTTCATAACAAGGACATTGTTTATACATACCCTTTAACCAATTATAAGCGCAATATTCTGGCACATGATGTATCGGTTCAGGGCAGGCAGGTATATGATCTGGTTCAGGAAAATAATAAGTTTTATATTAAGTATACACCCATCATAAAAAATGTTCCTGAAGAATCTAAAAATAAGGAAACCTACCCCAATATGTTCAGGTTAAAAACAGGATATGCCAACAAACAATTTGAAGCAGGTCCTGTTGTTTTTAAGCCCAGTATAAACAATGCAGATGAAGTAAGTACAGAGACTGAAGTAAAAATTCCGGTGGATACCAATGCCTATTTTTTTGTTAACGAATTTACGCCAGCTGACTATAAACGCCCAACCTATGTAATCGTACCTAAAACGGGTACGGGACTACTGGCTGCCAAAAACATTAAAATAAATGCACCGCGCTTTTACGACATTACTTTTTTTACAGATAAGGTGGTTACTCAAGTCGACAATAGTATTATCAACACCTACTATCAGCCGATTTCTCCTGCATCGCAGCAAATGTTTAATCCGGGTTTAAACGGGATGTTTAAACTGGGGATGATTGATTTGTTTGAAGATTACCGGATAACCGGAGGTATACGTGCCGCCTTTGATTTGTCGGGCTTTGATTATTTTGCAAGTTTTGAAACCTTAAAGAAAAAACGAGATCATAAATTTATGTTTTACCGCCAGAGCAGGCAAGGCGGAAACCCGGAAGAGCTGAGTTATAAAAGTCTTTCCCATGAATTCAGGTATATCATTAAACTACCTTTTAATCAGGTCAGCTGCTTTCGGATCAGTTCATTTTTAAGGCAGGATAAAGATATTACCCACTCTACAAATTTCGGTACCCTCGATTCGTCGACTAAAGTTACCAATTGGTTTGGGGCTAAAATTGAATACATTTTTGATAATACCATTCCAAAAGGAATGAACTTAATGAATGGAACGCGGTTTAAAATATTTTATGAACGATACATAAACGTAAGTAACCGGGAAATTCAGTTAAATACACTTGGGTTCGACTTCAGGCATTATGAAAAAATTCATCGGCAAATTATATGGGCAACCCGGGTTTCTGTAAATACTTCTTTCGGTCCTGCAAAAGTGGTGTACTATTTGGGAGGAGTTGAAAACTGGTTATCAGCCCGGTTTAACAGTCAGTTTGGTACAGCACAGGATCAGAACTATGCATTTCAGGCATTGGCATGCAATCTCAGGGGTTTTGAACAAAATATACGTAATGGCAATACATTCGCTTTAATAAATACCGAAATCAGGATGCCGGTTTTTGTTTATGCACTGAACCGACCCATGCGCAGTGAGTTTTTGAATAATTTTCAGATAGTTCCTTTCTTTGATATCGGATCGGCCTGGGTAGGTTCAAACCCATATAGTGAAGACAATACCTTTAACCAAAAAATATACGACCAGGGTCCCATACGGGCAAAAGTAATCAATGTGCGTGATCCAATTGTAGCGGGTTTTGGTGGCGGATTGCGTTCAAAACTTTTTGGCTATTTTGTTCGCTTCGATCTGGCCTGGGGCATTCAGGATGGTGAAGTGGCAAGCCTCCCCATTCAGTATGTTTCGCTAAGCCTCGACTTTTAATATTTTATAATGAGGGGATGATATTGTGTTTATTATGAGGAAGAATTAAACACATAGGCACAATAGGGGGACCATAGGCACATAGGGATGCACTTTATCTTATAGCTTAAATTATCAATATCCTTCTTTGTCATAGTAATTAAATTTATTGAATTTCGAATTTAAACACAGAATCATAGGTTTTTTTCATACCTCTATGTACCTATGGTTTTTGTATGTGCCTATGTGTTTAATCTTCCTCATCTTTCAATCTATATTTCTCCTGCTTTCTCAAGATAAGACAGTGCCAGTCGTATCATGGTAAATGGTACTTCCTCTCTCAAATGCACAAAGAGCGGTGTTAAAGTTTTGGTTTCACCGGTTTCCTTTACTGCGTTTCGTACCCGATCAATTTCGGCAGCATTAATGTATGGATCCAAACTGTCAATCAGATTCTGTTTGTAGAGCTGGCCAATATGCGAGTATATCGAATTAACCTGGATCTGCCGGGTTTCGGCTATTTCTTCTATACTATAACCTGCATTTAACAGGGTTAATGTTTCTTTATACGTATCAACCTTGGGCGCTTTTACATCATTTTGTTTTAGCCAACTTTTTATTTCTTTAATGAACCGGTTTCCATATTTATGGAGCTTGTATTCGCCTACACCGTTTATGTGAATCAAATCACTGATGGCAACAGGTTTTCTTTGGGCAATTTCTTTTAAGGTGGCATCACTAAAAATTACATAGGCAGGTACATTTTCGGTTTCTGCAAATTCTTTTCGGATACCCCGTAAATAATCGAATAATTTATCCGTTAAATCTGCGGTATTGTCAAATTGAAGTTCGCGTTTAACAACAGGTTTATAAGGTGTGAACGGTTCCAGTGCCACCAGATGCATATGCTTTTTGCCGAAGAGTATTTCTTTGCCAAAATCACTTACTTTCAGGGTATAGGCTTCATCATACGCCATTTCAATAATACCCAGATTGAGCATTTGTAAAAGGTATTGCTGCCAATCGTAAAAACCCAGGTCTTTACCTGCGCCAAAAGTTTTTATTTTATCAAAACCGGCTTCAACTATTTCTTTTTTGTGCGAACCCCGCAATACATCTATCAGCATATTAAAGCCCACTTTTTCTTCTAAACGGGTTAGGGCCGAAAGTGCTTTTTGAATGATTAAAGTACCATCAAAATTCATTCTCGGGTTTTTACAAACATCACAATTATTGCAGTTTTCAGTAAGGGTTTCTCCAAAGTAAGCGAGCAATATTTTTCTTCTGCAAATACCGGCCTCCGAAAATTGCTGAATGCGGTTTAATTTCTCCAGGTTCAGCTCTTTTTGTCCGCTTTCATCAATAAATCTTCTGAGCATAATCACATCGCCAATACCATAATATAAAACCGTGTCGCTGGGCAATCCGTCTCTTCCTGCCCTTCCAATTTCCTGGTAATACCCTTCAATGTTTTTAGGCAAATTGTTGTGAATCACAAACCGCACATTGCTTTTATCTATCCCCATTCCAAAGGCAATGGTGGCACATATTACTTTTAGTCGGTCGTTAATAAAATCCTCCTGTACTTTACTTCTTTGGTCTGAAGCCATCCCGGCATGATAAAAACCGGCGTTAATCCCGGCATGAACCAATTCGGCACAAATTTCTTCGGTACCTGCACGGCTCAAACAATAAATAATTCCGCTTTCATTTTTTCGTGCTTTAACAAAGTGGATAATTTCCTCAACTTTTTTTTTCTTCTTTACCCCAAATTTAACTTCTAAACTTAAGTTGGGCCTGTCGAAACTGGCAACAAAAACATTGGGTTCAACAAATCCCAATTGGGTGATAATGTCTTTGCGGGTAATTTTATCGGCAGTGGCTGTAAGGGCAATAATCGGAATATCGGGCCATTTGGCTTTAAGCATTCCCAGTTTTGTGTATTCAGGTCTGAAATCATGTCCCCACTGACTGATACAATGGGCTTCGTCAATGGCAATTAATGAAATTTGTATTTTACTTAATAGTCCATCTATTATGCTTATTAATCTTTCGGGTGAAATATAAAGCAGTTTTAACTCATTCTGGTGGCAAAGTCTCACAACGGCTTCCGCTTCGTTATTATCCATCGAGCTGTTTAAAAAAGCGGCTTTAATGCCATTTGCCCGCAATGCTTCAACCTGATCTTTCATTAATGCAATAAGTGGCGAAATAACCAGGGTAATGCCCGGCAGCAACATAGCTGGAACCTGGAAACAAACTGATTTACCGCCACCTGTCGGCATGAGTACCAAAGTATCCCTATTATTTAATACCCCTTCAATAATTTGAGCTTGCAAGGGGCGGAACTGTTCATATCCAAAATGCTTTTTGAGGATATCTTGTGGGTTAATTGTAGCTTGCATTGTTCAAACATACTACTTGATTTGTAATACAAATAATCACCTTAATTTTTTGAGCGAATGGCAATCGGTCCCGATTTTTTTAAAGATGTGTATGATGTGGTTCGTTTGGTTCCCTTTGGAAGGGTAACGAGTTATGGAGCCATTGCAGCTTATCTGGGTGCAAAATCAGGTGCACGTATGGTAGGTTATGCCATGAATGCAGCACATGCCGAATTACCGTATGTGCCTGCTCACCGGGTAGTTAACCGAAACGGAATGCTTAGCGGTAAACATCATTTTGGTTCACCCGATGCAATGCAAATCCTGCTCGAAAAGGAAGGTATAAAAGTAGAAAATGATCAGGTTTTGGATTTTGAAAAAGTGTTTTGGGATCCAAATTTGCATTTAAGTCTTTAAGTCAACTTTATGTCGTAATAAAATGATTATCAATAAATAAAAAAGTTTTTATGAGAATTGGGAAAAATATTTCGGAATTTGAAGAATACAGCGAAAAAACAAATGCAAAAAATGCTGAATTCCGGCAATCTGATTTTAAATCGCTTGTTTAATTGATAAGAGGTGTTATTTTAGTTGCAAAATGAGAAGTTGGAATACTAATATATTATCAAAGGGGTTATTCATATGTTTAGCAGGATTTTTCATACTGTTAAACAATCAAAAAGTTTTTGCACAGCAAGAGTCGGAACAGGATAGTCTGGAATCTTTGCTACCCTATGCAAACGACTTGCAAAGAGCCGACATATTAAACGGAATCGCTAATTGCATACGCACTTTTGATACCACAAAAGCAGGCAATTATGCACGGCAGGCATATATCCTGTCGGGAAAGTTAAATTATTGCAAGGGAAAGGCAACGGCAGATATTATTCTGGGGATTCTCCAAAAAAATCGCGGAAATTATCTAAGTGCCCAGGAACATTATCTATCGGGTTTGGCACTGGCACTCAAATGTAAAGAACCCTACTCGGTATCTTTTGCCTATCACAGTTTAGGAAATCTTGCGTATTTAAAAGGAAATAAGAGCCGGGCCATGCGGTATTATATTGGTTCGGTAAAAATTTCGGAACAAATAAAAGACAATAGCCGGGCAGCCCGGACCTATACCAATATTGGCACCTTATATCTCGAATTAGAAGATATGGAAAAGGCAGAAGAATATTATCTGCGGGCACTCGACTTGTTTAAAGGGAACAAAGAAGAACTGGTGGTAGCAGAAATTGAAAACAATCTGGCCAATATTTACAAACTCAAAGGATATGATTTAAAAGCTTTGTATCACTATTCAAATGCCCTGGAGGTGTTTCGAAAATTAAGCAGTGCTTCCGATATTTCATCGGCACTCAACAATATTGGATTGGTTTACCTCGACAGAAACCAGGTACGTAAAGCCTTACCCTTTTTTATTGAATCACTTAAACTGGATATAAGCATTAAAGATGAGAAAGCCATTGCCTTTACAAGTGGAAATCTTGCTGTTACTTACTTTAAGTTAAACAAAATGGATTCGGCCTTATACTTTGCCCAGGGGGCATTAAAATATGCAATTGATGGAGAAACCGAAAGTGATAAAGCAAACGCTTATGGCATCATGGCTGATATCTATGGAAAAAAAGGGGACAAAGCAAAATACAAACACTACCTGGACTTAAAAAACCAAACCGAAAATTCAACCGTATCAAAGGATGAAATAAATGAAATAACAAACTTAACCATTCGGCATGAAAACGAACGGAAAGAAGCCCGGCTTAGATTAATGGCTAAAGAAAATGAAATTAACAGACTTAAAATACATGAACAGCAGATGGAGCTGGAAACCAAAAATCTGTTACTGATTGTATTTAGTGTTACAATATTTCTTTTACTTTTAATTACGGGCCTGGTTGTATATGGTTTTTATCTCAATAAGCAAAAGAAATTATTTGAAATGAGCAGCAAGGCCAAAAGCAGTATGCTGCAGCAGATTAATCATGAAATCCGCACGCCTTTGCATGGCATTGTGGGGATGAGCCAATTGGCACTTGAAAGTAAAACTTTTGTTGAACTGAAAGATTATCTGGCCAATATTAAATTATCCAGTGATGAGTTAATGTTTGTACTTAATAATTTAATTGCATACCTGCAAATAGACAGAAAAGAGGCCCATCCGGTGTCAATACCATTTGATCTGGTTGAATTGCTTGAAGAATTGTTTAGAAGCTACGATTTTCAATGTAAAGCCAAAGGGCTGTTATTTAACCAGATGGTATATCCC
Source organism: Bacteroidota bacterium (assembly GCA_030680835.1). Taxonomy (GTDB): domain Bacteria; phylum Bacteroidota; class Bacteroidia; order UKL13-3; family UKL13-3; genus B1. The sequence continues at coordinate 105,730 of JAUXUD010000022.1, read as the reverse complement.
GGATTGCCCCGGATGGTTAAAGGGGATAGTCAGAAAATGAACACCATAGTTCAAAATCTTTTAAGCAATGCAGTAAAGCACAGTTCAAAGGGCATTGTAAAAGTGGAGGTGAAACAAACGGCAAATCGTATAAAAGATCGTAAACAACTAAGCACCATACAATTTTCGGTAAGTGATGAGGGCCCGGGAATGGACGAAAAGGAAATTAAACATGTGTTCAGAGGAAATGTTAAAGTAAGTGATAAGGGAAACGGGTTTGGAATCGGGTTGAAAAACGTTAAAGAGTTATGCGACCTGCTGAAAGGACACATTGAAGTAATCAGTGAAAAAGGGGTAGGCAGTACTTTTATCGTTGAACTGGAGCTTGAAGTACTTGCACAAAATTCATTGAAACAAAGTGATGTACCCTTAAAATTGGCCAGGATTCAACCCAATAAATATTCAATTCTGGTTGCAGAAGACAATCAGTTGAACCAACGATTGTTGACTAAAATATTGGAAAAGGTTGGTTATAATTATGGAATTGCATCAAATGGAAATAAGGCACTTGAACTGCTAAAAGAAAAGTCATTCGACCTTATTTTGATGGATATACGCATGCCTGAGATGGATGGAATTGAAACAGCCTATAATATAAGGAATAAAGAAGAGTTTATCCTCGACCGTGATATTCCGATTATTGCAGTGACAGCGCATGACGACGCTGAAGAAAAGAAAAAGTGCTATGATATTGGTATGAATGATTACGTAACCAAACCTTTTAATAAAGATATTTTGCTTCAAAAAATAGGAATGCAGCTACTCAGTAAGGCAGCCATTGCATAAAACCCTTTTTATTCATATATATTTCCGAAAATTAATCATATTTTCGCCGCTTAATTTAAAAAAATGGCAGTATTAGTAGATAACCACTCAAAAGTTATTGTGCAGGGTTTTACCGGAAGCGAAGGCTCGTTTCACGCCCAGCAGATGATTGAATATGGCACCAATCTGGTTGGCGGGGTAACACCCGGTAAAGGCGGTCAGATGCATTTGGACAAACCGGTTTTTAACACCGTGAAAAACGCTGTAGATGCTACCGGTGCCAACGTTTCAATTATTTTTGTACCTCCTGCTTTTGCTGCCGATGCCATTATGGAAGCTGCCGATGCAGGTATTAAGGTAATTGTTTGTATTACCGAAGGAATCCCGGTAAATGATATGATTCCGGTAAAGGAATACATCAAAACACGCAACTGCACGTTAATCGGACCGAATTGCCCGGGCATCATTACCCCAGGTCAGGCAAAGGTTGGTATAATGCCGGGTTTTGTGTTCAAGGCAGGCCGGATCGGAATCGTTTCAAAATCAGGAACACTTACCTACGAAGCTGCCGATCAGGTAGTAAAAGCGGGTATGGGAATATCAACTGCAATAGGTATTGGTGGCGACCCCATTATTGGAACCCCTACCAAAGATGCAATAGAGCTGTTAATGAATGACCCTGAAACAGATGCAATTGTAATGATTGGCGAAATAGGTGGAAGCTACGAAGCCGATGCCGCACGCTGGATTCAGGCAAACGGAAATAAAAAACCTGTGGTAGGTTTTATTGCCGGTCAAACTGCTCCTCCGGGACGCCGTATGGGTCATGCAGGTGCCATTATTGGAGGAAAAGACGATACCGCTGCAGCTAAAATGGCCATCATGCGCGAATGTGGCTTAATAGTGGTTGAATCACCTGCCGAAATTGGTTCAGCCATGGCTCTTGCACTAAAGGCAAAAGCCAATTAAAGCAAATCAACAAATTTGTGCAGAATAACTCATAACTCATAACTCATAACTCATATCTCATATCTCATACCTCATAACAAGTTTATTTTCTTCTTGTATTAGTGAGAACCCTGCTTTTCTTTTGTGCCCATGTTATATTCTTTCCTTTTACTGGCATACGCATTTTTATTAAGCCATCTGCTTGGTGTAAGGGCGCATATATTACTGCAAAAAATATTTCGGTTTGAACCTAAAAATGATACGGAATTTGGTTTAAGCAATATACTCGGACTTGCTGTAATGAGCCCGTTCATTGCCATCTGTCATTTCTTTTTCAAAATAGATTTCACCCTGCATTTATTTTTTATCGCTATTGTTTGTATTAACCCAAAGCAAACAATATTTGAACTCAATATTTTATGGACGCATCTAAAAAACAATTACCTGTTTTTTATAATAGTATTACTTGCTGCGTTACTATCCATCATTGCCCGCCCGGGTATTGGCGATATTGCCGATTACCATTTGCAGGCCATTAAGTGGGCCGAAAATTATCCGAATATTATTGGACTTGGAAATTTTAACCGGCCTTTGGCAAATAATAACTGGTGGTTTAACCTACAGGCATTTTTTGGACAGGGCTGGTTTGGCATAAGATCGGTTTATGTATGCAATGCCCTGCTATTTATTTCTGCATTACAAATTTTTATTTTAAACAAACCCGCAAATGCAGTGCAGTTAATGGTACGTTTTGTATTTGCGTTATTCAGCGCGCTATCAGTAAAAACGGCATTTGTAGGAAGTGTTACCCCGGATATTGTGGTTACCACTATTATTTTTATTGTAGTTGATTTATACCTGAGCTGCATCTATAACAAGTCACAGCAAAAACAATATCTGTTGATTATGATGTTGCTGATAGCATGGATCCTCACAGTAAAGGCTACTGCAATTACTTTGTTTCTGATTCCGCTTCCTTTATTATTCCGTAATTATTTTAATATAAAAGAATGGCGTGGCTTTGCAGGAATTACAATTCTGGTCCTTATTTTCTTCATTCCCTGGCTAATCGGAAATGTGATTGCCTGCGGATATTTATTGTATCCATTTAATCAAATTGATTTGTTTGATGTTGACTGGAAAGTGCCGGCATCATATTTTGAATTTGACAAACTGGTGATCAGCAGTTGGGGCAAAGTTTCTGAGCAGGATATTTACATAACCAAAGCCATGACGGTTTCGCAATGGATGCCCTTATGGTTTGGCAAACTCGATTTGTTTAACAAGGGATTAATTGTTGTTTATTTAATCAGCATTCCTGTTATGCTATTCCAAAGCATTAAACAAAAACAATACCTGTGGCCCTTTTTGTTTTTGCAACTGGGTTTTGCCCTGATCTTTTTCAACGGTCCCCATGTTCGGTTTTTATTTCCATATATGGTTTCAACTTTTGCGCTTTTATTGGGAACCTTTTCAGGCATATTCAAATTCAGGTTGCCTCAAAATGCCTTATTGGGATTAATCGTGTTGCTGAGCTTTCTGTTAATGTTTAAGCTGTATAAAAAAGGAGAATTATTTAGCTCTTTTGTTGAACCCAAACCCTACCCGGTAGCCCTGCTTAACGAAGTAAAAATAAATGGCTTTACTGCTTATATTACTCAAAATAATAACAGTTGCTGGGATCGTTTCCCCTGTTCCTATTATTTTATAGATTCAGTTCAATTAAGAGGAGCGTATGTAAGGAGTGGGTTTAAAGTCAGGCAGTAATTATCAGAATATGTTTGTTGTATAAGCGACTAAATAGGATAACCAAAATGAAACAAATGTGTTAAATATTTTTTGTTTCTTAGTTTCTTCGTAGCTATAAAAATCCCAGTTGCTACAAAGTAACAAAGGAACAAAGGGAAACAAATTAATTACCTGTTTCAACTATTATTGTATGAAAAATTTCCAATCATGAAAAAAGCAATCATTCCAAAATCAACATTTGCGTTTTTAACGGCACTGTCAAAAAATAATAACCGCGATTGGTTCAACCAAAATAAGGAAACCTATTTGAATGAATATGAACACATGATTGCATTTACCGAAGCACTCCAAAGCAAGATGGCATTGCATGATCATATCGAACTCAACCCGGGTAAGAAAACTTTGTTCCGGATTTATGCAGATATTCGTTTTTCAAAAGATAAAGCACCCTATAAAAATCACTGGAGTGGCCGGTTTAAACGTGCTACCAAAAAGTTGCGGGGAGGCTATTATTTTCATATACAACCCGGCAATACCTTTGTTGCGGGAGGTTTTTTTGCCCCCAACCCTGATGACTTAAAACGGATTCGTCAGGATATAGAATTGAATGAAAAGGATTGGAGAAAAATGCTTTCCAATAAAACATTTGTTAAAACATTCAATACATTACAAGGCGAAAAAGTACTATCTGCACCAAAAGGTTTTTCAAAAGAGCATAGTGCAATAGATTTATTACGCCATAAACAATTCATCATCAAACATGCATTTACCGATAAAGAAGTAATTGCCCCAGATTTCCTAAATCTCATTAACGACACATTCAAAAAAATGCGCCCATTTTTTGACTATATGAGTGAAGTGCTGACTACAGATTTAAATGGAGTTTCGGTGGTGTGACGCGGGGCATGGAGCATAGAGCATGGGGCAGAGAGCATAGGGTGTGAGCGTAGGAGGATAGGAAGATAGGAGGGTAGGAAGATAGGAAGGTAGGAAGATAAGAGAGTGGGAAGGTATGAGGGTAAGAAGGTTAGAAGATAGGAGGGTAAAAATATTGGAATGGGAATGCAAACATTTATAGCTTCCTGTGTCCTGGAAGGACCTAATATTGGTAGGAATAAATGGAGACATTGAAAATTTAAGTCCTGTTAAGGACGTGATTTAATGTATCTAAATCCATGTTTTGATTTCAACGAAAATAGTTTTCGACTCCGCTCAAACTGACAAGAAACTAAATTCGTACATCGTACATTGTACATCGTATATCGTACATCGTTTTGCTATTTAACGATACCCAACTCTTTCCCGATTTTTATAAATGCAGCAATGGCTTTATCCAGGTGATGCCGTTCGTGTCCGGCACTTATCTGAACACGGATCCGGGCTTGCCCTTTGGCTACAACAGGATAATAAAAACCTACCACATAAATGCCTTCATCCAGCAGTTTTGCAGCAAAATCCTGTGATAGTTTGGCATCATAAAGCATAACAGGAACAATAGGATGTTCACCTGCCTTGATATCAAATCCCGCATCGGTCATTTGCTTGCGGAAGTATTGGGTGCTTTCCCATAACTTATCCCGTAAATCGGTTGTTTCGGTTAACATATCCAATACTTCAATACTTGCCCCCACGATGGCAGGTGCCAATGTATTTGAAAACAGATAAGGTCTTGAACGCTGACGCAATAAATCGATAATTTCTTTTTTGGCTGAGGTAAAACCACCCATGGCTCCACCCAATGCTTTGCCTAAAGTTCCGGTTATGATGTCAATCTTACCCATCACATTGCGGTACTCATGGGTACCTCTTCCGGTAGCGCCCATAAACCCACTGGCATGGCATTCATCCACCATAATCAATGAATTGTATTTTTCGGCAAGCAATACAATATGATCCAACTGCGCGATGGTACCATCCATGCTAAATACCCCGTCGGTTACAATTATACGGTTGCGGCAATGCTGGGTGTTTTGCAGTTTTTCTTCTAAATCGGTCATGTTATTATGCTCATAACGGTGGCGTTCAGCCTTGCATAAACGTACACCATCAATAATACTGGCATGGTTCAGTGCATCGCTGATAATGGCATCTTCTTCATTAAAAAGCGGTTCAAAAACACCCCCGTTTGCATCAAAGGCAGCAGCATATAAAATGGTATCTTCGGTTCCTAAAAATTGTGCTATTTTTTGCTCCAGTGTTTTGTGAATATCCTGGGTTCCGCAAATAAAACGAACCGAGCTCATCCCGTATCCATGGGTATCCAGGGTACGTTTTGCAGCTTCCAGTACACGCGGATGCGAAGAAAGTCCCAGATAATTGTTGGCACAAAAAACAAGTACTTTTTTGCCATTTTGCAGCGTAACTTCTGCTCCCTGCGGAGAGGTAATAATGCGTTCACGTTTGTATAATCCAGCCGATTCAATTTCTGTTAATTCAGACTGCAGCTGTTGTTGAAGTGCTCCGTACATGGTTATAATATTTGCAGCAAAAGTATAAAACCCCGGGAGAATAAAAATGATTAATTATAGGTTTTGGCAAAATAGATCCGTTTCGTTATTTTCTCAGTGCTGCTCAGTGCTAATTTCCTCTTTTCACTCTGTGGTAAAAAGGATGTTTACTTGAATCATAATATCGGAATGTAAAGATAATTCTAAAACACTGAGAGATTAAATGTAAATAATGATTGTTTTTACCACAGAGGAAAAATGCAGAGACAAAGAATACTGAGTAAGATGAGAAGGAACGTATTTAAGGCAATTGAACCATAAATTTAGTGTTAATTCTGCGTCCCTCTTTTGACTCAGCAATTAAAAAATAAACGCCCGCCTGCAATACAGAAATATCCAACTCATGGGTATAAGTACTCAATTCACCTGTTAACATTTCTTCGCCCAATATATTGATGATTGAATATTTCATTCCTTTGAGGTTGTGATTTCCTTTAATAAATAATTTATCCTGTGCCGGGTTTGGATAGATCACAAAATCATTTTGCATTGCCGATTGCTCCAAAACACCGCTTATTTTGCCGTTAACCTGCGCCTGGTATGCACGCAATCCCCCACGGGTATTTCCTATCAGCAATTCAATCTTTCCATCGTTAAATAAGTTGGCCGCACACACAGATGTCCGGTTTCCAAATTTTATATCCGATGCGGTTGCTGCCGGGTCGTCCAGAAACAGGTTCGAAATCTCCTGGCATTTCCGGTTGGGATTGGCTTCAAAATTATTGAATAAAAATACCCTCCCCAGTTGGCTGCCAACCAATATCTCATACCTGCCATCGGTATCCAGATCACATACATGCGGAATCGAATAGCCATCGAAATAATACATAATCCCACCGCTTAAGATACCTTCGGCCACCGTAAATTTTCCAATGGAATCAATGGTGGGTGAAGCAGAAAAAGCAGGAGTCGAGGTGCTGCCTGAATTTTCGAAATACGCAAGGGTCCCGTTTTTACGACCCATTACAATGTCTAATTTACCATCTTTATTGAGGTCGAACAACTGAGGCGCTGCACTGGTACCCCCATATATACTAAAATAATCTCCGCTGATTTTTGAATACGAAATTGTGGAACCGTTGCTCGTATTTTGATAAAAATGCATTTTGCCATTTAAATCACCAATCAGCAAATCTGGTTTTCCGTCTCCATTCAGATCCCCAAAAGCAGGCATAATTCTTTGTATTTTCGGACTGCCGCTGTTAATGGATAGAAAATTGGTATCACTTAACTGAAATAAAGGTTTGCTGCTGTTTCCTATGTTTTTGTATAGTACCAGATAGTCGTTGCTGTTTTGGGTTTTGGTAAATTCGCCCTGGGTACTCATTACCAAATCCTGATCACCATCTCCGTCAATATCTACAAAATTTGGGAAACTGCCTCCGCCCAGATCAATCATTTCATCAACAAGAAAATTTTCTCTTTGAAATTGAAAAACCGGAACGGAATTGCTGCCTGTATTCTTATAAAAAGAAATCTGATCTCTGTTTTTTGCCGCTTCATCCGCATTGGTGGTAACCAGCATGTCTTTTTTTGAATCAAAATCAACATCGAGCATAAAGGCTGCCGGAAAAGCAATCCGGGCAGGTTTTGTGTTTGCCGGAAATGATGTATCCTGTGAAATAATAGAATCCCGATTCTTGCTGTTAACCGTTTTACCATTACCTAATAATACCAGTGAATTAAATCCAACATCGCCATATACGAGGTCTTTATCGCCGTCATTGTCTTTATCATACATACAAAGGGTTGTGCCATTGTGCATGGTAGGTTTTTTATAATTACGCCAGCACGGACTTGTATCGCCCAAAACAAAATCATTGGTTACAACTTTATAGGAAATATAGCCCCAGCATTCGTCCCTGAAAACAAATAAAAGAGAATCGCAATTATATCCCTTTTCTTTACTCACATTCTGAAAATACGTAACAACATTTTTGCTGTATGGCATCATCAGCAGATCCAGATCGCCGTCATTGTCAATATCTTCAATGGCCGGTAAATCCCCATTTTGCATGGCAATATTTGAAGGAGGCGAAGAAGCGGTTCCGGTATCATAAAGTTGATTTTGAGATTGCAGCCATTTCAGTTCACCGGGTATTGTACTTACATTTTTTATCACCCGGATTCCATTTGTATAAATGAATTTATCGGGTTCAGGCTTCACATTATAATTTACTTCTGTAAAAATATCCATTTTTCCATCGCAATTATAATCGCGTAAAACTACCCAGTTAGTTAATTCGGGAAACATGGATTCATATTTAGGGGCATAGATGTATTTATTGTTTTTATTTAAAAAAGTGAGAATTTTATTTCCCATTCTGTCAAAAACAAATAAATCAAGCTTGCCATCACCATCTAAATCTATGGTTGAAAACTGGGGCGAATTTAAGCCGCCGGTAAAAGGATAAAGCAAAGTATCTGTGCTGCTATATTTTAGAACCGGAATTTGGTTAAACAAAGTAAATTTTACAGGCTGAGCATATGCCATTGCTATAAAGAAGGAAAGACAAAAAAGTAAATAGGATTTTTTCATAGCATTTGTAAATTGCACTCAAATTTATCACTATATTACTGCTTTACCAACTTAATAATCCCTTAAAAATGAATATTCCCGAGCTTTTTGCCTTGTTTCAATCCCACCCTGTTATCTGCACCGATACGCGTAAACTTACAAAAGATTGTTTGTATTTTGCCCTGAAAGGAGAAAATTTTAATGGAAATGCTTTTGCAGAACTGGCACTGAAACAAGGCGCTGCATTCGCTATTATTGATGAAAGAGAATACATGATTCATGAGCATTGTATTTTGGTTGAGGATGTGTTAAGCAGCCTTCAGCAACTGGCAACGTATCATCGAAAAAAATTAAATATACCGCTTATTGCCATCGTAGGTTCAAACGGTAAAACTACAAGTAAAGAACTTATCAGTTCGGTTTTATCAACACATTTTAATATACTCAGTACCCCCGGTAATTTTAATAACCATATTGGCCTGCCTTTAACATTATTAATGCTGAACCCAAATCACCAGATTGCGGTGATAGAAATGGGTGCCAACCATATAGGTGAAAATGCATTTTTATGCGAACTGGCAATGCCTTCTCACGGACTCATCACCAATAATGGAAAAGATCATCTGGAAGGGTTTGGCAGCATGGAGGGAGTTGAAAAATCGAACAGGGAATTGTATGATTATTTATTGAAAAATGAAGGAACCGCTTTTGTAAATGCCAATGATGCGGATTTGATTCTTATGGCAAAAAAATTGGTTAAAAAAGTAACTTATGCTGCGAATTTTGGTTCAACAAGTACCATTGCTGATTATATAGGATATGCGCAAAAACTACAACCACAAATTGAATTTAGCATTGGAGATGATACCGGTCAAATTATCAGCAGCCATTTAAGCGGTGATTATAATTTTGATAATATTATGGCTGCAGTATGTATAGGTTTACATTTTGGGTTGAATACGTATCAGATAAAAGAAGGAATTGAATCCTACAAACCTCAAAATTTAAGATCGCAGCTGATAGAAAAGGAACACAACCGGATTTTTCTGGATGCTTATAATGCTAACCCCAGCAGCATGCAGGCAAGTATCCGGAATTTTGCCGCCATGCCGGGCGAAAATAAGTTGCTTATCTTGGGTGATATGTACGAACTGGGGAGTTATGAAGCAACCGAACATCAGGCCATTACGGATTATTGCAAAAAACTGAATCTCGAACAGGTAATTCTTATTGGCCCGGCCTTTGGTAAAACCCTCTGTGATTATGAAAAACATGAGCATATAAATACCTTAACCGCTCAATTGGAAAAAGCTCCATTTAACAATCAGTTTGTGTTTATTAAAGGTTCGCGGGGCATGAAGCTGGAAACTTTATTGGATTGGTTGTAAGAAATAAGTATCCTTGCAATAAATTTGGGTTCACATTAAAAGCAAATCATGAAATACGATAAAATTAATAATGAGTTATTTATTCTCAACCGTAAGTTATTTAATGAAAAATTAAAGCCGAACAGCATTGCCATTTTTAATGCCAATGACGAGCACCCATGGAATGGAGATGCCATTCATACATTTAAACAAAACAGCGACTTGTTTTGGTTGAGTGGAATTGATCAGGAAGATACTATTTTGGTTTTGTTTCCCGATTGCCCGGTTCCTGAATACCGTGAGGCCCTTTTTGTGAAGCGCACGGATGAGATGATGGAAATATGGAATGGACATAAATTAACCCACAAAGAAGCATCAGATATAAGTGGCATTTCCAATTTGTACTGGTATGATGAATTTAATATAAAAATGAATGCCATCATCAACTATGCCACAAATATTTATTTAACTTTAAATGAAAACGACCGGGCATCCATCAGGACTCCCTATAAAGATTTAAGGTTTGCAACCGAAATGCGCGAGCGTTATCCATTGCACCAGTTTGAGCGTGCAGCTCCCGTTTTGCAAAGACTCCGTTCTATGAAATCGAAACAGGAAATTGATTTGATGAATGTTGCAGTAAGCATCAGTGAAAAAATGTTTAACCGCATTATGAAGTTTGTAAAGCCCGGGGTTTGGGAATATGAAGTAGAAGCAGAGGTTATTCATGAATACTTAAGCAACCGGGCAAACGGACATTCATTTCACCCCATTGTTGCCAGCGGTAAAAATGGCTGTATTTTACATTATGTTGACAATAACCAGCAATGCAAAGATGGCGATTTATTACTGCTCGACAGCGGAGTAGATTACGCCAATTATGCAAGTGATATGACCCGTACCATACCGGTAAATGGAAAGTTTACAGCAAGGCAAAAAGCGGTTTATAATGCAGTTTTAAATGTGCAGCGTGAGGCTAAAAAATTATTGAAACCGGGTGTATTATTAATGGATTACCAGAATGATGTTGGGTTAATAATGGAACGGGAACTGGTGGGTTTGGGTTTAATTTCTATGGATGATATTAAAAAACAAAATCCGAACTGGCCTGCTTATAAAAAGTATTTTATGCATGGCACCAGTCACTTTTTAGGCATTGATGTGCACGATGTGGGAATGCGATATGAGCCGATGCTAGCCGGCATGACCTTCAGTTGTGAACCCGGAATTTATATTCCCCAGGAAGGCATTGGAATCCGGCTTGAAAACGAGATTTTAATCACCAAAGATGGCTGCATAGATTTGATGGATCATATTACCATCGAAGCCGAAGCCATAGAAGAAATCATGTCGTCCAAGTCCCAATTGTCACACTAAGCATTAGCTCAGTAGGCCAAAGCTTAAACCTGACCGCATTTTGATAGACACCTTAATATTCGATATGGACGGCCTCCTGATTGATTCGGAGCCCTACTGGAAGCTTGCCGAAAAAGAAGTATTTGGTGAACTCGGATTGAACCTGAATGATGAATTACTTCGACAGGTAATGGGCTTCAGGTTAAGTGAAGTGGTAAGCCACTGGTACCACTTTAAACCCTGGCCCAGTCCCGATTTTATAAAAACCGAACAGGATGTTCTGGAATGTGTAAAGCAATTGATACATGACCATGCCGATGCAATGCCCGGTGTTTATGAAACATTAGCTGCGTCAAAAAGCAAAGGGTATAAAATGGCTCTGGCCTCTTCCTCAGCCATGAGTTTAATAGAAGTGGTGGTTGAAAAGCTTAAGATAAAAGATTATTTCAGCCATTTAATTTCTGCCGAATCCGATGAGTATGGAAAGCCACATCCGGGTATTTTTATTCGTACCGCCGCAATAATGAATTCGAAACCTGCAAACTGCCTGGTAATTGAAGATTCGGTTAACGGAATGATAGCGGCCAAAGCTGCGCGTATGCAGTGTTTGGTAGTTCCTGAACCTGAAAAATTTGAAGACGGGAGATTTGAACTGGCCGATTATAAAATGAGGAGCTTAACTGAATTTAATTTGCAACATATTTGTTTAGATTAATACAGGTTTTGTATCTTGCCGGGGTTTAACTTACAAACATGAATTTTGAGACACAAAATTATTTTAAAGCACTTGTTGAAAGTTTACCGGATATTGTTTGGTCCTTTGATCAGCATTACAAATTAACCGCAGCAAATACTGCTTTTTTCGATCTCAGAAAAAATACATACCAGCAGGATCTGGAAATAGGAGACGACTTTTTTAAAGGAGTTCCCCAGGCCGGAATTGATAAGTGGAAACCCATCTACGAAAAGGTACTAAAGGGCGAACGTTTGATTATTGAAGATGAGCGCGATGTAAACAGGCAACATGCTTTTGTAGAAATAAGTCTGAATCCGGTTTATAACGAAAAAAAGGAAGTAATCGGTTGTATGGGAATAACCCACGATGTTACCCGCATTTACGAACATGAAGTTGCCCTGAACCAATACCGCAAAGTGGTCGATAAAATTATCAAAAGCGCAGATTATTCCATCCTTCCAAAAATTTCAAAAATCCTTGTTTTTTCTCAACAACTAAATAATCCCAATAATAAAAACAAAGACGATTTAGCCACCGTTTTATTTATGATGAATAATGAATTGCTTGAACTCAATAAAGAATTAACCCACCTGATTGCGCTGAGTAACGGGGCGAAGAATTTGTAGGAATGTCAAGTAAAGACTGCCAGTTGAAAGGCTCACATTTTATCTTTCAGATATAATTTTACTTCCGGAAACTTATCGCAGAGTTGGAGTATTTCATCAGAGGATCTTTTCGACAACTCCGTAATGACTTTCTTTTTATGTTTTAATATTTCAATATCGGTTTTGAGTTCATTAATTTCCAAAAACATTTTAGCATAAACCTCTTCAAGTACTTTAGCTGATGTCTTGATGGTTTTATCAATAAATTCCTGGTTTGATTCCTTTCTGTTGTTTTCTAATTGCCCTGCAAATATTGCAAACATTTCGGCAGTTTTTTTATCATCTGCTTTATGCAAGGGGGCATATTTTTCAAATTCGGTTTCTGAAAGAAGCTGTGTAAAGTTTATATTTAATAAGTTAAGAATTTCAATCCATTGTTTAAATGAAATATTTTCAGGAGCTTGTTCCAATTTACTAAAATTGCTCTGGGTAATTTTAAGCATACGAGCCATATATTCCTGGTCGTAACCTACTGATGCACGAAATACTTTTAATTTTTCTGATAAGGTTTTCATAGGTGGGTAGTTTTTTTCTTCAATATTAAACACAGGAATAATTTATTCCAAATAATATTCCCAATAGGAATAATTTATTCCTTACTAACAGGTTATAATGCGTGTATTTAAAATAAATATTGCAGTATCATAAAATAATCCTTTTCGATTGTTGAGAGGGAACTTACAAGTATCACCAATAACTATTAAAAGTAACTCAATGTACAACAATGGCACAATGAGGTTTATAAATATAATACGCTGGTTGCTTATGGATATTTGGTTCATTATTCAAACAGTTCATTTATTCTACACTATATATACCTTCTCAAACCATATCCTGGCAAGGTGGAAAGTAGCCTTTTCTACTTTAATACCTAAACAACCAAATGCCTGCCCAGTACATAGTGATGCGGCAGGCTTCATATAAATGTTTTTAGCCTTTGAATTTCATTATATAATCCCTTTTTATTAAACATTAACCTTTTAAAAAAATAGTTTTGAAAACAATAAAAAATTCGAAAAGTTTAATTAAGCTTTTATTTGTGGGCATATTTGCCCTTTTTATAAACAGTGCAATTGCACAACCGAATCTTTGCCCGGACCCTTGTACAACAGGGCCTTTAATATGGGAAACGATACCACTTTGTAAATTCAGTAATACTATTTCTTGGTATAATCCAGGTCCACCTCCTGGTGGCGGTACTGAGACATTTACAGATGTTCCATTTGTTTTTGTAATGATCGCATATAGAATAAGAGATTGCGGTGGGATAAAATCTATTATTATTGACGATTATGTGTTTGTAGATAGTAGAGATTATTGGAATAATACATGGTTAACATTATGGGGTGGGGCAGGAGCTGTTACTTCACCTATTCCAGGAGTGGATATAATACCAGCCGCTTATATTAGCGGATGTACTTATCCTGACCCACCAACTGCAGCTTCAATGAATCTTGCAGTAACTGATGCTATAAACAAACTTCTAACTAAATTTGGTAACCCAGCACAATCCGACTACGATATTTACTTTAAAGGAGCCTGTTTTTCTTTAGTAACTTTAAGTTTTCCAAATGGTGCCTTTTTTGTAGGAACACCAGACGACCTGGGTCATGTTGATACGATGTATGTATCGGCAGGTTCAACTGTAACCCAATCTATCCCTTGCAGTGATAAATGTTGCAAAGTGAGCTATAGATGGAAGGTTATTACATTGGAAAATGGAGAAACAACCAGTAGATGGGTTGTTGTTTCGACTGAAGGTGATGAAGCTGGTTGTGAGCAACAACCTATGCCTGATTATAATACTTATACACCTAAACTGGAGGCCAAAATATTTGATCCTATCACTGGAACATATAATACCGTAAATGGAACTTTTGTAAGCCAGGAGCCATGCGAACTTACTTGTCCGCGATTCCTTGCTCCACCACCACCTGAAAGCCCAGGTACTTCTGTAAAAACAGATATTAATGGTAAGGATGTGCATCTAGAATTATCGGCTATTCCTATTCCTTTTAATAATTTCATCCGAATTACTAGCAATAATACAATTACAAAAGTAGTTGTTTATGATATGAGCGGTAAAAAGGTTTTGATTACTTCAAAACTGGAGAACGGAGAATTAAACACCTCGGAACTTAAAACAGGTGTTTACTTTGTTCAGGTTCATTTCCCAAATAATATGGTTAAATCCATAAAAGTGATTAAACAATAAAGTAATTAATAAAAGGAGTGCATTTCAGCACTCCTTTTATTATATTTGTTATCAATTCATTAAAAAATGAATAAGTGGTTATTATTCCTGTTTATTCTTACCGGTACCTGCCAATTAATGGCACAACGCATCAATGCCGGCTGGGTATATGGAGGTACAGGTATCCAAAGGGCTACACAATGTTTTATTGATAATGCCGGAAACCGTTACCAGGTCATTATTTATAGTGCAGATTTTGTAATTGATAGTGCAGGTTCCCCAATAACAATCCAAAAAAATCCAAATACGGTATCTTATGTTTTCTCAACTGTTATAGTAAAATTTGATACTTTAGGTAAATATTTATTTCATGTAAGATTTCTTTCAGCCCAAGGTGGTGGGGCTAGTTATGAGAATCTTGATTTAAAGTTTAACGCTACCAATGAAGTTTTCCTTTGTTATACTTTTTTGCAGCGTGACTCCATAGATATATTCGATTCCCATGGAATTTTATATAAAAAATTGATACTTCAATACAATAGAAGGGCTACCGATAATAACTGTCATACTGCAATAGCAATATTTAAGCTCAACCCCAGTGGGCAATTTATTTGGATGAACTCCATAGCAAGGGAAACCCTACCAGGTAATTTAGGTTCTGCCCGGTGTGCAAACCTAATTGTTAGTAGTGCAAATGAAATACGCATCTATTTCCCAAATATACGAGCAGATAGTTCATCAATTCCTGATACCTTATCTGTTACCAATTATATTGGTCAAAAGACTATGTTTTTTGTCAACACACAGTATGTATTGTTTAAATTTTCATTCTCAGGTACTTTATTGTCTTTTAAAGAACCCTTGAAAAATCACTTATCCTATATTCATGCTGATTCCTCCTATTATAGAAGAGACATCAATATGGTTACAGATGGTAATAATAGTTATATAATACTGGGTATTTACATCACCAGGCCAGATACTTTTAAAAGTACCATTCCAGTACCTTTAAAGCCTGGATACAATTACCTCTTAATAAAACTCAATGAACAAGACAGTATCCTTTGGGTAAAACCAATTATTAGGAATATTTCTTTTCAATATCCGCTTTATAATTTTGAATACGATACAATTAAACAAGAATTATTCCTTATAGTACCTTATAGGGTATATTTACATGAATTTTTACTTAATCCATCTTTCAGCAATAGTAATGAAGGCACTTATTTGTGCAAAATAAGTTCTGGAGGAAATGTTTTATGGGAAGAGTTATATGAAAATACCTGGTTATATTCTGTTAACTTAAATTATAAAACAAGACAACATATTTTTGGTGGATATAATATAAACAGTTTGAAACTCCAAAAGTATATGCCTTCAAATCCCTTAAATAAACCTTTTGCTTTTGTTGCATTCGCAGATAGCTTAAACAATATTTATGCTGCTCAGCCTATTTTAAATAACCTTACTAACTTAAGTTATATTGTACAATTTAATTATTTAACTAATAGCTCCATAACAACTGACCTCAAAGGAAGATTATATATTTCGGGATGGTTTGCAGATAGTATTAGTTTACCCTGCAAAAAATTACATGCTACCCTTTCAACCGATCTATCTGGTAATCCATTAGATGATGGTTTTGTACTGATGCTTAGACCGGATATTCCCATTGAGGCACAAGCTTGCAAAAGTATATTATCCCCAAGTACAAAATACACATGGGACAGCACAGGTTATTATTTTGATACCATTCCTAACTATCTAGGATGCGACAGTATATTATTATACAGGGTTAATATACTTACCACTAAAAGCATCCTCGATACTGCAGTTTGTATAAATATGCGTTCATACAGTAGTAAATACCTTTGGGATAGCACAGGTACTTACCAAGATACAATTCCAAATACAAAATATTGCGACAGCATTATTACTGTTCATCTTACTATTTTGCAAACATCAAACGCTTTTGATACCACTGTAAAATTTTCTCTGATTGCACCTAGTGGTAAATATTTATGGGATAGCTCAGGAGTATTCTATGACACGATACCGAATTCCAGGGGTTGTGATAGCATTTTAAAAGTTCGTCTGACTGTTTTACTCACAAAAAGTAATATTGATACTGTTGTTTGCCGTAGCTTTATTTCGCCAAGCGGGAAGTATTTTTATACAAGTACAGGTATGTATTTTGATACCATACCCAACAAAATTGGTGGAGATAGCATAATTACAATTAGCTTAAATGTTTTACAAACCTACAATGTTATTGATACTACATTTTGTGGAAGTTATTTAAGTCCGAGCGGACGCTATAATTGGAATATTTCAGGCATTTATTACGATACGATTCCCAATAATTATAATTGTGATAGTATTATCACCATTCAATTTACTAAAACCATTACCATTGATACCGTAAGCATTCAAAGTTGTAATTCATTTACAAGTCCAAGTGGCAAGTATGTTTACAGTATTAGCGGAGAATACAGAGATACTGTATTAACCGTTCAAAATTGCGATAGCATTATTGTTATTCAGTATAAACGATTGATTACTCAAAGTAATTTTATGCTAACGGTTTGTGATACAATTGTTTCGCCAAGCGGAAAATATACATATTCAGTATCCGGGCAATATCAGGACACCATTTTAAATAGCGTAGGATGTGATAGTATCATGACAATTAACCTTGTATTACAACCAATTAATTTAAGTCTTTCAAAATCAAATAATATCAGTTGCGAAAACCCTTTCGCATTACTAAATGCTGATGGTGGCTATACATATTTGTGGTATCCGGCCATTGGACTTTCAAATGCAAATATTGCTAACCCAATAGCCTACCCTGATACAAATACATTTTATTTTGTTATTACTCAAGATACACTCGGGTGCACTGCCTACGATAGTATTGAAATACTGGTAAATAAAGCTGAAGTAATTCGCGGGCTACCTAATGTGTTTACCCCGAACGATGATGGCATAAATGATTGCCTTCCATTAACATCCGTGGTACAATTTGAGTATGTTGAGTTTGTTGTATTTAACCGTTGGGGAACTACAGTTTTCAGCACCAATAGTCAAACAGGATGCTGGGATGGCAAATTAAACACAGGTCAAGATGTATCGGAGGGAGTTTATTTTTTTATTTTAAATGGAACTAGCCAGTGTGATCAAAAAATTAATCAAAGAGGAACCATTACTGTTATTAGATAAAACAGTGATAGGGTTGACTGGACTTGTCAATTTTAAACCGCCATATTCCCAACACGCTTCAAATTATCCAGCATCTCCTGAGTCATTGCATCCAAATCATATTTTATTTTCCAGCCCCAGTCTTGTTGGGCAAGGGTATCATCAATACTGGCGGGCCAGCTATCGGCAATGCTTTGGCGGAAATCGGGTTTATAGGTGATGCTAAAATCGGGGATGTGTTTGCGGATGCTGGCTGCAATTTCTTCGGGGTTAAAACTAATGCCGGCCAGGTTATAACTGCTTCTTATTTTTACCTGTTCGGCCGGTGCTTCCATCAATTGAATGGTGGCCCTGATGGCATCGGGCATATACATCATGGGCAATGCAGTTTGTGCATTTAAAAAACATTCATAGGTTTTGTTTTTTAAAGCTTCATGATAAATATGTACGGCGTAATCTGTGGTGCCTCCGCCGGGTGCGCTTTTCCAGCCAATCAATCCGGGGTATCTGATGCTTCTTACATCCACTCCGTATTTCTGGTGGTAGTATTCACAAAAACGCTCTCCGGCCAGCTTGCTGATTCCATATATGGTATTGGGTTCCATTACCGTATATTGAGGCGTATTTTGTCCGGGTGTTGAGGGTCCGAAAACGGCTATGGAACTGGGCCAGTAAACTTTTTTTATATGTCCTTCTTTTGCAAGATCCAAAACATTAAACAAGCCATTCATGTTAAGGTCCCAGGCAAATTTTGGATTTTTTTCTGCCGTGGCACTTAGCAATGCAGCCAGAAGGTATACCTGGGTAATTTCATATTTTTTAACCAGTGCAAGCAATGCGTTTTGATCCAATACATCCAACACTTCAAAGGGCAATATCTGATTTTCGAGCTTCCGGATATCAACACATACTACATGCTCGTCTCCATAGTTTTTGCGTAATGCTTCTGCTAATTCAAGTCCGATTTGGCCATTTGAGCCAATAATTAATATTCTTTCCGTTGACATGTTGAATAATTTGATAGGGTCAAAAATATATAAATTTTAGCGTTTCCTTCATTTGATTTTACGAAACCTTGCACCCAGGCTTCCAACAAATTCAATTGAGGTAGAATCTTCAGGCGGAATCCACACCAGATGAGCCGTATCGAAACCAACAGCACCCAATCGGTTCTTAAAAGAATTTGTCCAGCCATGATAAATCTGATATTGAAATAAATCTTGTTTAATCAGACTAAACTGAGCTTCTAATGCCTGGGTTTTATCATGGTTCGACTGAATGTATTCACGGGTAATCATATAGGTGTTCATCAGTAAACCAAAGGCCAGTAACCAGGCTATATATTTTACTTTTGGGTGAACCCAAACCACATAAAGCATGGCAAGTATAAAAAGCCAGAATTGTGGCACATACCGCAATACCCATGCTTCGGGATTGATAATAATTGTAGATGTAACAACTCCCATGAACAGCAAAACCGGAACTATTTTTTTATTTGGTTTGAAAAAACAGGCGAATAAAAATGCCGGAATTAATAGTACCAATACCTCCGGAACCATCGGTCCAAAGCCGGCCAAATCGGGCACTCCGCTTGTGTACGAATGAAGGTTCGTATGTCCGAATAAAACTTTCAACGCACTCTTATCCGGATTGCGGTTCCAACTCGGTTCAGCAAAAACGCTGTTAAAAAACTTTTGAACCCAGTTCATTTCCAAAAAATTTGCCGGGTAAATATTCTTTTTCGAAAACACCCGCTCGCTCGATTCCGACAAGGGATAGAACGGATGCTGATGATGTATGGTGTTGGTGATATAAGGGTTGAACCCAATGATGACATAGGTAAACAGTCCCCAGCAGGCAAAAATAAGCAGTAGTTTTTTGTAATTTTTAAACTGATGGTTCCAGCAATATATAAAAAGAAAAAATGCCAAAATACCTGCATAAATAGCCGAAGTAAATTTATAATTGGCAAGCAAGGCAAGCGCAAGCAAGGCAAATATCACGGCGAACCCATTTTTATTTTTTACAAATAACAATGCAAAGCCGATTGCAATGGAGAACATGGATGAAAGTTGACCATCTGTATAAAACGTCAGTATATTGAGCATCTGAACCGGGTTTGCGGCAATAAGCAGAGAAAAGGTCCATGAAGCAAACGTATTTAAACCGAGTGCCTCCTTTGCAACGTGTTGCCAGATCAGTAAACCTGCAATTAGCAATAAAAGGGTCCCCGATTTACCGGTTTCAATCAGGCCAAAAAACATAGAAACATTTGCCCCATAAATCCAGGAACATTTTGGAAAATGATTCAGGTAAGGTTCACAATAGGATGTTTGTTGGGGCAAGAGCTGTGTATATACAGGGTTCCAGCCCGCCATGATATTATAAACGGCATCCATATGATACCAGTTTCCATCAAAAGACGTATCATAAAAACTTTGCGTAAAAATTAGAGTCAGCGCAAAAATAAATCCTGCAAATACAGTGTTAAAAAAATATTCACCCTTTTTTGCATCGCCAGATAAATGTTTTTGAATATACCAGCCACCTATAAACCATAATAAAACCGACAGGGGAAATACAAGGCTGCTGAGCGGGATATTGAATAAAAACAGGAATGCCGGCCAGATAATGATATGGGCATAGAGTAAAAATAAGATAATACCTAAAAAATACAAACGAATACCGGGCGCCATAGGATCAATTAAAGCAACAATAATACTCAAATCAGTTAGTTTTTGAATACAGAGGATATGGAAATACGTATTTAATCCCTTAAAATTGCGATTCTTTTTAAACCAATGTCTAAACATATACTTATTACAGGTGGTGCAGGTTTTGTAGGTTCAACCCTGGCAATCGGACTCAAAAAAAAGTACCCGTTATATACGGTCTATGCTTTCGACAGCCTGAAACGCAGGGGTTCTGAGTTAAATATAAGCCGTTTAAAAAATGCAGAGGTGGAGTTTATACACGGTGATATCAGAAATGCTGAAGACCTGCAAGCGTTTAAACATATTGATATAATCATCGATGCCTCGGCTGACCCAAGCGTATTATCCGGAATTCAATCGCCTGTTTATCCGCTCATTAATGCAAATTTGTTTGGCACCATAAATTGTATGGAACTGGCCCAAAAACATAATGCGGCTTTTATTTTCCTGTCAACCAGCCGCATTTATCCCATAAAAAATTTAGAATCAGCAAACTTTGAAGAGCTTGAAACCCGCTTTGAATGGACAGATAAGCAAACATTAC
The DNA here is from genome assembly GCA_030680835.1 of Bacteroidota bacterium. GTDB lineage: Bacteria > Bacteroidota > Bacteroidia > UKL13-3 > UKL13-3 > B1. The sequence goes on along the minus strand of JAUXUD010000022.1, from coordinate 84,427 downwards.
GCGGAATCAGTTCGAAAGGTGTTACCGAAGATTTTCCTCTGGAAGGAAGCAGAAGTTTTTATGGTGCAACCAAACTGGCTTCGGAGTTAATGATCACTGAGTATAATGAGCTCAAAGGACTTAAAACCATCATCAACCGTTGTGGCGTGATAAGCGGCCCCTGGCAAATGGGAAAAATAGATCAGGGCGTTTTGGTTTTGTGGCTGGCCAGGCATTACTTTAAGGGAGAACTTGCCTATATCGGATACGGCGGTACAGGCAAGCAAATGCGTGATGTAATGCATGCAGAGGATTTGTTTGACCTGATCGACCATCAGATTCACAACCTGGATTTGTATAATGGAAAAACATTAAATGCCGGAGGGGGATTGAAAATAAGTTTTAGTTTACAGGAATTAACCCGGCTTTGCGAAGAGGTAACCGGGAATAAAATCAGCATCAAACCGGTAACAGAAAACAGGGTTGCTGATGTGCGGATTTATGTTAGTGATTGCGCAAAGTTAGAATCATTAAGCAGATGGCAACCCAAACGAAGTATGCAAACTTTGGTAACAGATACATTTGAATGGATGAAAAAACATGAACAGGATTTAAAAAATATACTATCGTAGGGGCCGACCCACGTGTCGGCCAAGTATTATAACGTACGGGCCCGACCCACGTGTCGGCCCATTATAACACAAATTGAAACCATAAAATGAATATTGCATTAATAACAGGCAGCAGTGGATTAATAGGAGGAGAATCGGTTGAATTTTTTAACAATAAATTTGACATGATCATTGGTATAGACAATAACCTGCGTTCCTATTTTTTTGGTGCTGACGGTTCAACAAACTGGAATAAAAACAGGCTACTGGAAAAGTATGCAAACTTTAAATCCTATGATATTGATATCAGGGATTACAGCGCACTTGCCAAAGTTTTTGATGAACATGGAAAGGATATCAAACTCATTATCCATGCAGCCGCACAGCCTAGTCATGATTGGGCAGCAAAAGAGCCTTTAACCGATTTTGGAGTGAATGCAACAGGCACTTTAAACATGCTGGAACTCACCCGGATATTTTGTCCGGAAGCTGTATTTATTTTTACCTCCACCAATAAAGTTTATGGAGATGCGCCCAACTTTTTACCTTTGGTTGAATTGGAAAAAAGATGGGAGATAGATGAAAGCCATCCATACTTTAAATATGGCATTGATGAGCATATGAGTATTGACCAGACCAAGCACAGTGTATTTGGTGCAAGTAAAGTTGCAGCAGATGTTATGGTGCAGGAATATGGCAAATATTTTGGATTGAAAACTGCAGTTTTCAGAGGTGGGTGCTTAACAGGCCCGAACCACAGCGGGGCACAATTGCATGGGTTTTTAGCCTACCTCATGAAATGTGCCATTAACGGAAATCATTATACCATATTTGGGTATAAAGGCAAACAGGTGCGCGATAATATTCACAGCTTTGACTTGGTAAATATGTTCTGGCATTTTTACCAGAATCCCAAGCAGGGTGAAGTTTATAATGCAGGGGGCGGAAGATTTGCCAATTGCAGTATGCTGGAAGCCATTGAATGGTGTGAAAAAATAACAGGCAAGAAAATGAGCTACAGCTATAGTGATACCAACCGGATTGGAGATCATATCTGGTATATAAGTGATGTTAATAAATTCAAGAGTCATTATCCCGAATGGGACTGGAAATTTAATTTAGAAACTACCCTTATTGAGATGTATGATATTATGAATGAAAGAATAAAACAATAGGTATGAGGTATGAGGTATGAGTGATGAGTTATGAGTGATGAGCTTGCATTTTATATACCTCATACCTCATACCTAATCACTCATACCTATTACCTCATACCTAATAAAAAAAATATGAATTACGAAAGAATATACGCTTACCGGTTTAAGGGAATTGACAGGGATAAGAAATTATCTACCTGGAAAATTATCGCTGAATTTATTTATAAAAAGCTTGGTAGTCCCGCTTCTGTGATTGATCCGGCAGCGGGGGATTGCGAGTTTATCAATCAGGTTCCGGGCGATGAAAGATGGGCCGTTGACATGGGGGAACATACACTAAGAGCGGCACTGCCAGGTATAAAAGTGGTGATTGGAAATAACCTGGAAGTTGAATTGCCTGAAAACTATTTTGAAGGTGTTTACGTTTCTAATTTTTTAGAACACTTGCATAGTCAGGAAGAAGTCGCGCACTTTTTAGGCCGTATGTTTAACATCATGAAACCCGGTGGGCGGATTGCTATTATGGGGCCTAATTTTAAATACTGTTCCAAAAATTATTTTGATTTTGCCGACCATACCGTTATCTTAACGGAGTTGGGTTTGGCCGAACATTTGTATGGTGCCGGATTTGAAATAGAAGAAATACATCCTAAATTTTTACCCTTATCATTCAGGGGCAGAATACCGGTAACTGATTTTTTGGTTAAGCTGTATTTTCAAATGCCCTTTGCATGGAAAATCATGGGTAAACAATTTTTATTGATAGCCAAAAAGCCGTTAAGCAAATAAAATGAAACTCAGTATTGTAATACCGGCTCATAACGAAGAATTGTGTATTGTTGAAACCCTCCGGCAATTGCATTCCAAACTGGACGCAAACCATATCAATCATGAAATTGTGGTGATTAACGACAATTCAATCGACAATACAATTGCGGTTCTTGGCCAATTACAAAAGGAAATAAGCACTTTGGTTGTTTATACCAATACGGGCGCCCATGGCTATGGGTATGCAGTAAGGCTGGGACTTGAAAAATTTACCGGAGATTGTGTTGCAGTGATGATGGCGGATTTATCAGACTCGCCCGATGACCTGATTGTATTTTACAACAAAATGCTCGAAGGTTACGATTGTGTTTTTGGTACCCGTTGGAGCAAAGGAGGTAAGGTATATGATTACCCAACTCACAAACTTTTTCTGAACCGTTTTTTTAACAATATTGTGAGGATCATTTTTGGCATTAAGTATAATGATGTAACCAACGCATTTAAATTATTCAGAAAGGAAACCATACAGGGCATTCAACCTCTATTATCTCCCCATTTTAATCTCACGGTTGAACTTCCGCTAAAAGCAATAATCAGAGGTTATTCTTATGCCATTGTTCCCAATAGCTGGACAAACAGAAAGCATGGGGTAAGCAAATTAAAAATCAGGGAAATGGGAAGCCGTTATTTTTTTATTCTGCTTTATTGCTTAATCGAAAAATCGTTTGCAAAAGGCGATTTTAAAAAGAAGTGGGATTAGGAAACAGATTGGGCTTATTACCGAACAAATGGATACAATGATTGCAAATTAAATCCAACACCTGCGGTTACCGTATTGTAACGGGCCAGCGTATATTCTCCATGTAAAGTTATGTACCAGAGTTTAACCCGCAAACCCAGATTTGCCCTCCATGCATTATCCTTGTTTTCAAGTGCTATGGGGTCTGCAACATTTTGTATGGTAGGCGTAAGTACGCTTGTGGTGGGGTCATAAACGGGCATGGGATAATTGCCTAATACCAGAAACCGAATGAAGGTTTTATTATAACTTAATCCTGCATAGGGAGTGACAAACTTAATATCTTTTGATACCACAAAACCGATAAGAGAAGCCTGGGATTCATATCCAAATTTTTGATTGTCGTAAAAAGATTTTTCACGGGCATTCGGGTATGTATAGTCATCCGGGTAGAGCCTGTATTCTTCCGGAATTAAATATTCGGCATTTGAATTAGAATAGGCTGCAACAAATGATACGTTGAATTTCCAATCCTTAACAACAGGTATCCATTGAATGATGTCATGCTTAATTCCAAAACCGAAAACATTCGATTGAATACCTTTGAGATTAATCCCTGGAATAAACCTCAACATCAATTCGGTACTTTTAATGATGCCTAATGAAAGCTGAATATTTGGAATTGTTGGGAAAAAATAATAACCATAACCACCCGGAAGATTGAAAGAGCCAACGGGAAAATCTTTGCTAAGCGGTGGCCCGGTTCGATACATTACATCCATTTTAGGACCTTCATTGGTGGTTCCAAAAAGGGTGGGGGCAATCGTAGCATCCACACTGGAAGGCCGGGTATTTTTAAGATTTAAAGCCAGAAGGTTATAGGTTTGTGCTTCGGGAGGCACAAAAAAACCTCCTCCTGAGAGGGTCAGTGCAAACCCGCCGGTACCGAGTGATTTGGCAGTATTGAACCAACCGTTATTAAGCCCCGAAGCCCATCCTGTTAGCATCGGTGTAACATATGCACCAAAAAGTTTATTCGCATCTTCCAATCCGCTTTTTACCATGGAAGCCGAACCGAATTGCGCATATAAGGGTCTCCAAAAGTTTAATATCAGCAACAGGACAAAAAGTAAATTAAATTTTTTCATTGAATGAAATAAGCATCAACAAAAATACATATAATTTTCAGGCTTCAAAAACTCATATATTAACTTTCGCGTAACATTCAAATAACATTACAGTAACCTGTGATTAACTTTGGCTTAACGGGGAATGAATATTTTTGCTTCATCATAAAAATATCTATGAAGCTGATAAACAAATTATTCATTACGGTTGTGTTGACATTGTTCACACAATCCATATTTGCGCAAGGTACAGGTAAAATTACAGGAAAAGTAATTGACCAAAAAACGGGTGAAGAGTTGCCTGGTGTAACCATTGTAGTGGTAGGGAGTTCAATTGGGGCTGCTACTGATTTTGAAGGTAAGTTTTTAATTAAAAATATAAAACCGGGAATATATAATCTCCTCGTTTCATGTGTTTCTCACAGGAAGAAAAACATCAATGAGGTCTTGGTAAAAGCCGGAGACATTACCACTACAAATATTACTCTTGAAGAATCCACTACTGAACTCGTTGAAGCAGTGATTCAGGCTGAAATGAAAAGAGAAAGTGCGAATACCCTGTTGATTCAGCAACGAAATTTAATTGCCATCTCCGATGGGGTATCCATTGAAACCATACGCAAAACTCCGGATAGAAATACAAGTGATGTATTAAGAAGAGTAAGCGGTGCAACCATACAGGATAATAAATATGCCATTATCAGAGGTCTTCCCGACAGATACAATTCTGCATTTATTAATGGTTCGCCATTACCCAGTTCTGAACCTGACAGAAAAGCTTTTGCCTTCGATATTTTCCCTGCCAATCTCCTGGACAATATTGTTATAGTTAAGTCTGCAACACCCGATTTGTCTGGAGAATTTGCAGGTGGATTGATACTTATAAAAACACGGGATATCCCTGAGCAGAATTTTTATACGGTTTCTTTGGGAAGCAGTATGAATACCATTACCACTTTTAAAGAATTTAACCGAAATGTAAAAGGCTCTCTTGATTTTTTAGGGATCGACGACGGCACAAGAAAGTTACCTTCAGCTTTTCCGGATAATAAAACCATGAATGATTATCAAAATAATATTCAAACCATGGATGATGTGAAGAGACTGGTAAGTGTTGCCAAACCCTTTAATAATAACTTTCAACTGGATAAAAGCAATTCCATGAGACCTGCCTATAGTTTTCAGTTTAGCATGGGCCATATTAAAAAAATTAATAAATCAGAACTGGGTAGTGTTTTCTCCATGTCAACTCAAAATTCACCAACAACTCAATTTGTAAAAAGAACCGACTATGATAATAATGGGAAAGTATATGAATACGATGACAAACAATATACTTTGAATACTTTAAATGGTTTGTTATGGAACTTTAGTTATAAAAACAAGAACAATAAAATCTCCCTTAAGAATTTATTAAATGTGAACACCAACGATCAGACAGTTATCAGAACGGGTTCTGATTTTATGAATGGTTTTGCCTATAAATCCTATGCCATGTGGTATACACAAAATGTATTAAACAGTCACCAGTTAAGCGGAGAACATTTGGTAACAGCAAACAAAATAAAATTGAACTGGTCGCTTGGATTGAGCAGGTTAAGCAGAATCGTACCGGATTTCAGAAGAATCAGATACCAGCGGGATATGAATGATGACTATGCAATTTTTCAGTCACCGATAACAAGCACCACCCAACCCGAAATTGCAGGAAGATTTTTTTCCACTCAAAATGATCGGATCGTGAATGCAGGATTTGATGCGTCAAAGCCTTTCACTTTGAGTAAGTTTAAGAATGAAATAAAAACAGGTGTATATACACAATACAGAAACCGCGATTTTAATGCACGCCAGTTGGGTTATACCAATGCACCGGGTCAAAATCCGGATTATAAATCCTTGCTATTGGATCAGATTTTTGCCAATGATAAAATAGATACCAATGGTTTTGTTTTAAAAGAAGCAACCACACCAGCCGATGCGTATACAGCTTCCAGTAATCTATTTGCAACGTATATCCGTATTGACTCTAAAATTACAAGTAGCTTCAGAATAATATGGGGAGCAAGACTCGAATCCTATAATCAAAAATTAAGTACTTTTAGAACCGGTATCAACGAAAAATTTGAACTTGATACTACAGTAACAGATATACTTCCATCTTTTAATTTGGTATACACCATCAGTGACAAATCAAATTTAAGGGCCTCGTATTCACAAACGGTTTCACGTCCGGAGTTCAGGGAATTGGCCTCTTTTCAGTTTTTTGATTTTAATGACCTCTTACTGGTGGAAGGCAACTCACAGCTCAAAAGAACAAAAATTTATAACTACGATATCCGTTATGAATTTTATCCAACCCCGGGTCAGATTGTATCTGCATCTGTGTTTTATAAGAAATTTGATAATCCTATTGAAAAAATATTATTCTCAGGTGGAAGCCCACGTTTAATGAGTTATCAAAATGTAGCATCTGCTTTGAGTTATGGAATTGAACTGGATTATAAATTAAATTTGGGTCAACTGTTAAACAGTGATAAAAGCTTCTTAAACGGATTAAACTTTATTGGAAACTTTGCTTATATTAAATCAAAAGTAGATGTATCGAAAGTGCTTGCAGTAGAATCGAAAGAAAGACCTTTGCAAGGGCAGTCGCCTTATATCCTCAATGGAGGTTTGCAATACAGCAACATTAAATACAATTGTGGTTTTGCTGTAATGTACAACCGCGTAGGGCAACGCATTGCAAACGTTGGAAACTCTGAGTATGCGAGCTATTGGGAAAAACCAAGATCTGTTGTGGATATACAGGTTAACAAAACACTTTTCAAAAAACTGGATATCAGAATTGCCATTAAAGATCTGTTTGCACAAAATATTATTTTCTACCAAAACGGTGATGATAAAACTACTTATGATTCAGCAAAAGATAAAGACATCTGGAACTTTAAGGTAGGTTCAGCGTACTCTTTAAACCTGAGTTACAAATTCTGATAACATAAATTTATTGTTCACTTTACTTTAAGTTAACCTTCAGTTAAATATTAGATAATGTGACGCGGATAGATTTGTAATATATAAAAAAATACAAATTATGAAAAGACTCACTACATGTGTTTTAATGCTTTTGTTTGCATCACTAACCTTTGCGCAAAGTAACTTTTTTACACCCACAATATACAGAGGGGCAATGGATCCGGACTCAACAAAAGACTGGACCAAAGGATGGACAAACTGGAATCCGGCAACTACAAATTATGGTACCACAAATGTTACCATTAACGGGGGTGATATCACCACCAATACCACCTGGACCAAAAATAATATCTATCTGTTAAATGATGGATATGTTTATGTAACCAATGGTGCTACATTAACTATTGAAGCCGGAACATTGATTCGTGGAAATGGCAAAGGTGCCATTATTATTTGCCGCGGTTCAAAAATTTATGCAAAAGGTACTTTGGCTGAACCTATTGTTTTTACATCAGGTAAAGGTGCTGGTTTAAGAGCTCCCGGCGATTGGGGTGGCATCATTTTAACCGGCCGCGGAATTCACAACCTGCCTCAGGGAGATACTGCTGCAGCCGAAGGAGGTATTGCCAAACCTGTTTTAGGGGCAGGTGAAACAGATGGCCGTCACGGAGGAAATAATGATGAAGATAGCTCGGGTATAATGACGTATTGCCGAATAGAGTTTGCAGGCATTCCCTTAACAACTGCTGCCAATTCAGAAATCAATGGAATTACTTTTTATTCAGTGGGTAGAAAAACGCTGATTGATCATATTCAAGTTTCGTATTCAGGTGACGATTCTTATGAATGGTTTGGAGGTTCGGTTAATTGCAAACATTTAATTGCATACGCAGGTATTGATGATGACTTTGATACAGACAACGGATATAAAGGTTTGGTGCAATTTGGAATTGGTGTGCGCATTCCATCCAATGCCGATCAAAGCGGTTCCAATGGATTTGAAAGTGATAATGATGCAAATGGTTCATACAGGATGCCCAGAACATCGGCTGTATTTTCGAACATGACCATGGTTGGTCCTTTATATAACGGACAAACAGCTACCGTAAACAGCAACTTTCAGCGGGCAGCACATATTCGCAGAAATTCTGCTATTTCAATTGTAAACTCAATACTATCAGGTTATCCATTGGCCGGTTTATTTATTGATTCGCGTGCTACGAATTCTCATTTTCAAAATGGAAACGCAGTGTTTAAATCAAATGTTATTGCTGGAATTCCTTCAGGCTGGGCAGGCAGACTGGCTTCCAACAGCGATACTTTAGGCATTACAACTTCATCTGCTGTTGTAGCATGGATACTATCAGGCCAAACAGATACTTTAAAGCAATCAAACGAGATAAACCTTACCCGTCCGTACCTATATTCAAATCCAAGCTTTGTTCCTATGAGTAATTCAATTGCAAAATCAGGTTCAAACTTTCCAAGTGGTACCACTGAATCCCACAACTCATTCAATCAATTAATTATTTATCCAAATCCTGCCAGTGAAAGATTTAGTATTTCATTTGAACTGAAAAATTCAAATTCAGTTTCCATTGAATTAATTGATTTAACAGGGAAAATAATTTTGAACAGAAATGCACAAAATTTCTCTGCTGGAGAAAACACAACTGATATTGAAATCAATGATATTCCTCAGGGGATATATTTTGTACGAATCAGCACCGCCGAATCTATGGTATCTTCAAGATTAGTTGTAATTAAATAGTATTACATTAAAAAATAAAAAACCACCCTTGGGTGGTTTTTTATTTTTATGTTTTGTTATAAAATTCATCTTCGTTCCATTTTGCAGGATTATCGATGATATAATCAGACATATTTTGATAAGATTGTTCATCATGTATGATAATGTCATAATAATTCCGTTGCCATATTGTTTCACCGGATTTAATTAAATTAATTTGTTTTGTAACCGATGATTTATATCCACGAATAATTGCACCCACATTATTGGATGGTGACCGTAGGGGCGAATTGCATTCGCCCTTTCGGGGTGAAACCAAATTCTGATGGGATGATTTCATAGGGGAAACGGGGTTACGATTGATAATGGGCGAATGCAATTCGCCCCTACCATCAATGGGGTGTAAATTTGATTTTAATGCATCGATTGGATCCGGTTTGTCATTGATAATGGGCGAATGCAATTCGCCCCTACCATCAATCGGGTGTAAATTTGATTTTAATGCATCGATTGGATCCGGTTTGTCATTGATAATGGGCGAATGCAATTCGCCCCTACCATCAATCGGGGAATCATCAATGATAATTATTCCATGTATGTGGTTGGGCATAATTATGAAAACGTCCAATCTTACATTGGGGCGTATTTCTGTTGTTTTTAACCATTCGTTATGTGCAATTTGACCATATTCATTTAAAATCATTTCGCCATTGGAAACATTACCAAACTGATTTTTTTTATTAAGGCAACATATTGTGATGAAATATGCACCTTCTTTTGAATAATCGTACCCATGAAAACGAATTGATTTTCTGTGATGTAAATGAGGGTTGTAATTCATATTGTCTTTATTCTATTTTTATCAGGCAGCTGAAAAATATTTATAACTTAATCATCTTATAATATTCGGTTCCTGAATTACCTGTTATTTCTATAAAATAAATCCCTGAATGAACATGTTCGGTTGCTAATGCTTCACTGGGTAAAAGTTCCTGCTTGACAATTATATTGCCCCTGATATCCATAACTTTTACAAACAAAGGTTCATGGGTGTTAATCATTATTTTATTGTTGAATGGATTCGGATAAACAACAGGATTCACTGTAATTGTTTTATTAAAATCAAGGGATATAATTTTTGAATAGTTTAGATTTCCATCAAAATCAACCTGTCTGATCCGATATAATAATTTTGATTTGTTTAGTTCCTCAATATTATCTGTAAACTGATAATTGATTATTGAATTTGAATTGCCATTTCCTTTTACAGTTCCAACTTTTTTCCATTCAGAATTTGAAGATAAAGATTCAACATCAGCAGATCGTTCAATTTCAAAAAACGCATTGTTTTTTTCGGATGCCGTTGACCAGTTAAGCCTTATTTCATTTTTATTTATTTGTTGTGCATTAAAATCGAGCCACTCAACAGGCAGCAAAGTACTGGGCCAGGTGAGTCCCACTTTTATGGCATCTATGGTGCCATAGGATGTGCCCACAGTTCCCTGCCTGATGCAAATAGATCTGATCTGTGCCAGATCATTTACGGTCATGTCGGATGCAATAAGATGTGGCGGGGGTTCTGTTTGAGGTACGCCGCTGGTATATATCCAGGCATAAACACTGTCATCATTTGATGAGCCCGTATTAAATTTATATTTCATTACCACCAGTAAAGTCTGACTAATTGAATACTGTGTAGGAGAATAAACTGCTGCACCTGCCAAACTCCCTTTCGACAATCCCAAACTGCAGGCGGGTAACAACATTTGATTTTTAATAAAAATTCTGCCGTTTGCGTTCCCACTGAAGGTGCTTCCAAATGTATCACTAAAATGAACCACATAGTCGGAAGATACGGTTGTACTGGTTGCTCCACTTACTTTCAATAAAAAAGAAACATATACACTCCCTGTATTCACCAAAGGGATTATGCGGTTCACATTTTCTCTGGGCAATGCACCATTAGCAAATGTTGTTGCCCCGTTCCCGATAGAGCTACCAGGTCCGTAGCCAGGGTATGTTAAATTTGAAATTATATATAAAACAGGTGTTACTCCTGCGCTTGAATGGGGTGTCCAGTTTGCAGTTACTCCGCCGGTACCACACAAAGGTCCTGAAGTGGTACCATAAAAAAAGGGTTCATTCAACAAAGTTTGTGAATTCACGTATGAAAGAATAAAACAAGCGTGAATAAAAAATAAATTTTTCATTGTTTGTTTGATTTTCGGAATACAAATTTTAAGTGAAAAAAGTTTAAAAACAAAATCGAAAAATAGTGCATGCACAAAATCCTGAATTGAATTTTGATATACGCACCTTTTTTTTATTTGTCTATTTAACTCTCATTTTTTTAAGAAATAATTAAGTATTGTTAAATCTGTTCTCACCCCCGTTAATATTAATTATCAGTAATAAAATATTGTGAAAGCGGCCATTTGTCATATATATAGGTTCAAAAAGCAGATTGTTGGTTAAATTGCTCATCTTAAATATGTTAGAGCACAACTAAACCTTTACTCAAAACATTAATTCTTATGAAATTAATTTTACAAAAAATTAAACGTAGAAAACATTTTGTTTTTTACTGTTTGCTCACACAATTTTCTTTCGTTGCATTGGCTCAAAGTCCTGTAATTACTATCGATCCCACGCGTGTAACAACCTATGCCGGTAGCACTGCTGGATTTTTTAATGCAACAGGAATCAACGCCCAGTTTGATTTAAACACAGGCATTGCAGCCGATACTTTTGGAAATGTTTTTGTTGCAGATTACAACAATAATGTGATTCGCAAAATCAGTTCAGGGGGCGTGGTTACAACATTTGCCGGTACGGGTGTTTTTGGATTTGCAAATGGAGCTGGAACCGTTGCCCTGTTCAGGTCGCCAACCGGGGTAGTGGCTGATTTGGCCGGAAATGTTTATGTGGCTGATCAGTTTAACAGCATGATTCGTAAAATTACTCCGGCAGGTATCGTGAGTACTTTAGCCGGAGATGGCATCAATGGGTATGTTGACGGCGCCGGCAATACTGCCCGGTTTAATGCGCCTACCGGCGTTGCAGCCGACTTGCTTGGTAATATCTATGTTGCGGATCAATACAATCATGTGATCCGAAAAATTACTCCGGGGGGTGTGGTAAGCACCCTGGCAGGTAACGGTACTGCAGGCTATAATGATGCAACAGGAGTATTGGCTCAGTTTAACCTGCCAACAGGCGTTGCAGCGGATGCATTGGGAAATGTATATGTGGCGGATTTAAATAATCACAGAATCCGTAAGATAAATCCGGCAGGTGTGGTTACCACACTGGCAGGCAGCGGATCAGCGGCTTATCTGGATGGCTCCGGTACAACGGCAATGTTTAACAGCCCTTCCGGTGTATTTGCTGATGAGCTTCAGAATGTTTATGTAGCTGATAAAAATAATCAACGGATTCGCAAGATTTCTCCGCTGGGATTGGTGAGTACAATTGCAGGCAGTGGTTCCTGGGGTTTGGGAGATGGAATGGGCATAGATGTACAATTTGGAAATCCTTATAGTTTGTCAAAAGATCTTGCCGGAAATATATACATTGGTGACGCCAGCAACAACAGGGTTCGTAAAATTTCAACCCTGGTATTGGATGCTTTTTCAACCCCACAGGGAACCGCATCTGCAGCACAGAATTTTTCGGTAAGCGGAAGAAATTTAACAAATAATGTGATTGTTACTGCACCTGCAGGGTATGAAGTTTCATTAACATTGGCAGGAACCTACTCGGGAAGTTTAAACATTTCACCTGTAAGTGGTGAGGTGGCAAAAATAATTTTTATCAGACTCAGTGCTTCAACGATGGGTGGAATTTATCCGGGCAATATCATCATCTCTTCAACAGGAGCCAGCTCACAAAATCTGGCAGTAAATGGAACTGTAATCGGAACCCCGACATCTATTTTCACTTACACAAATAACAGTTGCTTAAACCGCAATGTTGTGTTCACCGACCAGTCCATTTTAGCAACCATTTATCTCTGGAATTTTGGCGATGGTGATACTTCAACCCTACAGAATCCAACCCATTTATACAGCAAAGACAGTTCATACCTGGTTACACTTACCATCAATGGAAATATTGTTTCTACGAAAACGGTTATCGTGGCTACTTCGCCTGTGGTTGGAAGTATTACGGCCAGTTCAAATTGCAGTAACCTGTATACTTTCAGCGGGGCTCCATCCGGATATGGTTATGCATACGCATGGATATTTGCGGGTGGAACGGGAAGCGATACTACCCTGCAAAACCCAACCCGTTCCTATACGGTTAGCGGTTCAACAAGTGTTAATTTAAATGTAACTTCCGGAGGCAGATGTCAGGTAAGTGCTAGTCCATATATTTTTACTCCGGCTCTTTCTACCGCAGGAGTCAGCGCTGCCTTTTCAATTACCGCACCGGGTGGTGATTTATGCGCCACTTCAAGGATTATTACAAACCAGAGCACCGGTGGTGGACCTTCATCTACATATAGTCTTGACGGCGGATCATTTCTTACGATTACATCTCCTCAAACACTTAGCTCTTTATCAAACGGTATTCATAACATTGCACTGGCTACAAATAACGGAACCTGTTTTGATACGGCAAGAACCAGCTTTTATATTTCGATGCCAGTTGTTGCTTTTAACGCTACACCAAATACCTGCAATCAGGTGGTTGTTTTTTCAAATGGCACCACTTCAACAGATAATGGACCTATTTCATACCAATGGTATTTTGGTTCTCCTGTTCAGGATTCTTCAACAGCAATTAACCCGACGTATAATTTTATAAGTCCAACACCCAGCACAGCATCTTTAACTGCCATATCAAGCAGTGGTTGTTCAATTATATTGGTTCAGGCCGTTATAGTAGGAATTGGCAACGGACCCACTGCAGCATATAGCTCCGCACTGATGGGTGGAACCTGTCAAAACAAAATTCAATTTACCAATAATACTACTCCTTCTGCAGGCAATACTTATACATGGAATTTCGGAGACGGTTCTTCTTCTGCTCAAACAAACCCGGCAAGAGGTTATGGCGGAAGCGGTTTATTTACCGTGACTTTAACCGCAGTGAACGGAGCCTGCTCAAGTTCGGTTGCTTCACAGGTTTTTATTGCACCCACTGCATTTGGTCCATCGGCTAAATTTACCATCAATAATCCGGTTCAGATTATTACAGGTAACAGCTTTGATTTCAGCAATACATCCTCACATTTAGGTGGAGGTTATATCAATAAATATTATTGGAATTTTGGAGATGGAACCATTGATTCAACCAATACTTTTGTTTTTGGAAAATCATACGCATCGGCAGGAACGTATAATGTTTCTTTAACAGCAGTATCGGGCATTGGATGCACGGATATCTATACACAATCGGTCACCGTTAACAGTGTACCCGCATCAAATTTTAGCTATACCAATAACAGCTGTTCAAACCGAACCGTTACCTTTACAGATTTATCAACAGCAGCCAGTTCATATTTGTGGAGCTTTGGCGATGGCAGTACTTCAACGCTTGCGAATCCTTCCCATTTATACGCCACTGATAGTACATACCTGGTTACATTAACCATCAACGGAAGCTATTTATCAAGTCAAACCATTACGGTTGCAACTTCACCTGTTGTTGGGAGTATCAGTTCGGTTTCCAATTGCAATAATTTATATACTTTCAGCGGTGCCCCCACCGGTTATGGATATGCTTATGGCTGGACTTTTGAAGGGGGAACGGGCAGTGATACAACCTTATTGAACCCAACGCGCTTGTATAGTACTGGCGGTTCAACCAAAGTGGATCTGGTGGTTACATCAGGCGGCAGATGCCCGGTGAATGCGGTACAGTATGTTTTTACACCGAACCTGGCATCATCTGGTGTTACAGCAGGAGTTACTATTACGGCACCCTTTAATGATTTGTGTTCAACAAGCAGAATCATTACCAATACAAGTAATGCGGGACTTTCCTCTTATACAGTTAGTGTTGATGGATCTGCTTTTACTGTTATTTCAACACCACAAACATTAAACGCATTGGCACCCGGATTGCACACCGTAAAATTGGCGACACATAACGGAATTTGTTTTGATACGGCAAGTGTTAATTTTTATATTTCATTACCAACTGCCGGATTTAAATCAGATTCAAACAGCTGCGATCAGATTGTAAATTTTACCAATACATCTGCATCAACGGATAATGGTTTCATTAGCTATCAATGGTATTTCGGTTCTGTTGTTTTTGATTCTTCAACAGCCACCCATCCATCAGTAAATTATATGAGCGGTGGCACAAACAGTGCTACTTTATTTGCTACATCAAGCAGCGGTTGTATAGCCAGCTTAACCAAGCCTGTATATGTGGGACATGGTAGCGGAGGTCCCGTTGCCAACTTTAGTTATGCTCCTGCAATGAGCGGTATTTGCAATAATAAAATTCAGTTTACAAATTTATCAACAGGCACCGGACTTTCTTACTTATGGAATTTTGGGGATGGAACTTCATCCATACAAAGTAATCCAATAAGAGGTTATGGAGATACCGGAATATTTGCCGTTAGTTTAACCGTAACTGACGGGGTTTGCTCCAATATAAAGAATGCAACGGTACATATAGCCTCTGCGGCATTTGGCCCCTCTGCAAATTTTACCATCAACAATCCGGTTCAGATAATAAACGGCAACAGTTTTAATTTTATCAATATATCAAAGCATTTAAATGCAGGTTGGGTCAACAAAACGTATTGGACATTTGGAGATGGAACGGTAGACTCCACCCGTAATTCAATTTACGGAAAAACGTATGCCAGTCCGGGTACTTATACAGTGAGCCTGGGTATTCAAACGGCAGCAGGATGTGCCGATTATTATTATCAGAATATTACCGTTAACGCAGTTCCCGTTTCATTGTTCACCTATACAAATAATTCTTGTCTTGACCGCAACGTTGTGTTCAACAATCAATCCATATTGGCTACATCCTATCTGTGGAATTTTGGCGATGGATCTACTTCAACATTACTAAACCCAAGCCATCTGTATGGCAGAGACAGTACCTATACCGTAACATTAACTATAAATGGCAATCTGGCATCCAATCAAACCATTATTGTTGCAACATCACCGGCGGCAGGAAGCATCAACGCAATTCCGGATTGCAATAATGTATATACTTTTAGCGGAGCTCCTGCAGGTTATGGATATGCATACTTATGGACTTTTGAAACGGGCACAGGCAGTGATACAACATTAATAAATCCTACAAGATCTTATACAAACGGAGGCATTACCAAAGTAGATTTACGAATTACCTCGGGAGGCAGATGCCCGGTTAATGCAACTCAGTACAGTTTTACACCCAATCTCATTTCAGCAGGAGTTACTGCAGGTGTATCAGTTACTGCACCTCTGGGCGATTTGTGTTCAAACAGTAGGATAATAACCAATACCAGTAATGCAGGTTTGCCATCCTATACATTTAGTATAGATGGTGGAACCTTTTCAACTATTACCATTCCTCAAACCCTTAGCAGTTTAATCCCGGGTTTACATCAGGTGAAGCTTGCTACAAATAATGGCGTTTGTTTTGATACGGCCACAAGCAGTTTTTATATTTCAACACCAAGCCCATCATTCACCGCTACTCCAACTACCTGCAACCAGGAAGTTAGCTTTACCAATACCTCAACTACCAGCGATAACGGAAGCATCAGCTATATATGGACTTTTGGTTCTCCGGTTAAAGGAACTTCAACATCCATGAATCCACGATTCAATTACGGGGGTTCGGGCGGACCCGATACGGCAACCTTAACAGCAACTTCATCAAGCGGATGTGTATCGCGTGCTTTTTCCAACGGGCTCATTGTGGGTTCAGGCACAAGCGGACCCGTGGCAGGTTTTACTTCAAATATTATTAACGGAATTTGTGATAACCAGGTTCAGTTTGCCAATACAACCACAGGTTTACCGGGCACAACGTATTACTGGGATTTTGGCGACGGCTCCAGCTCTACTTTAACCAATCCAAGAAGGGGATATGGGGATACAGGAATGTTTTATGTATCGCTAACGGCAACCAACAGTGGTTGTTCAAGCACCTTCAGTTCTTATATTCGTGTGGCCGATACATTGGCAGGTCCGTCTGCAACTTTTACGGTTAGCAATCCGATACAATTATATACCAATAACAGTTTTAATTTCATCAATGTTTCCAAACATCTCAATGCGGGTTGGATTTATAAATTTTACTGGTCATTTGGCGATGGTACCATAGACTCCACACACAATTCTTACTATAATAAAAACTATACGCTGCCGGGAACCTACGTGGTTACTTTATCGGCAGTAAGCATTTCAGGTTGCGTGGATATTTATCAAAAAACAGTTGTCATAAATCCGGTATTGACTTCAAAATTTGGATATACTGAAAACACTTGTGCCGACAGAACGGTTATTTTTAAAGACTCTTCAATACTGGCCACAACGTATCTCTGGGATTTTGGAGATTTAACAACATCAACCGGTGCCAATCCAACCCATGTATATTTAAGGGATAGCGTTTATACGGTTACACTTACTGTTAACGGAACAGCAGCATCATCCAAGGTAATTACAGTATCCAGCAATCCACCTGTTGGAAGCATTTCTCAAACAGCAGATTGTTCATTCAATTATACTTTTAGCGGGGCTCCGGCCGGATACAGCTATGCATATAACTGGACATTCGAACATGGAACAGGGAGCGATACTACTTTGTTGAATCCTACCCGGGTATATTCCAGCAGCATTTCAACCCGTGTAAATTTATTGGTTACTTCATTTGGTAAATGTCCGGTGAATGCAACGCAGTACACTTTTACACCAAGCATTGTAACTGCAGGAGTTCATGCCAGCTTTACCATTACAGCACCATCCGGAAATTTGTGTTCAACCTCAAGAATAATTAGCAATACCAGCACACCGGGTTTAAGTTCATATACCTGCAGTATTGATGGGGCAGGCTTTTCAAACATTACGTTTACACCCCTCACCATTCCGGGTTTCAGTGCAGGCTTGCACACAATAAGACTTGCTGTAAACAATGGAATTTGTTACGATACATCAACAAGCAATTTTTATATTTCAGCACCCACTGCATCCTTCACTGCAAGTCCTTCTATCTGTAACCAGGAAGTAACTTTTAACAATACATCCACTTCAACCGACAATGGCACAATTAATTATTTATGGGTATTTGGATCCCCTGCCAAAGGAACTTCAACCTTAAAAAATCCGAGGTTCAATTATGGTGGAACAGGAGGTCCGGATACAGCAATATTAACAGTAACCTCAAGCAGTGGATGTGTTTCGGTAGTATCTTCAAGCGGACTGATTGTGGGTTCAGGCACAAGCGGACCTTATGCAGGATTTACGTACAATTTTGTAAGTGGGGTTTGCGAAAACCGGGTTCAGTTTACAAACACTTCAACCGGTACGCCCGGGCTTACCTATCTGTGGAATTTTGGAGATGGTACTACATCAACATTGGCAAACCCGCAAAGAGGTTTTGGGGATACCGGACTATTTAACATCACCCTGATTGCAACAAGCGGTACATGCCAGAGTTATGCAAGTGCTCAGATTTATATTGCTGATAGTGTATTCGGACCTTCAGCAAGTTTTACAATTAATAACCCTACCCAGTTTATTACAAATAACAGTTTTAATTTTACCAACAGTTCAAAGCATTTAAATGCAGGCTGGATTAATAAGTTTTACTGGTCGTTTGGAGATGGCACCGTTGATTCAACAAACAATTCTATTTATAATAAAACATATCTGATTCCGGGAACTTATACGGTTAGCCTGTCGGCTTTGTCAACAGCAGGTTGTACGGATTATTACCAACAAACGATAAATGTAAATCAGGTAGTATCTTCAAAATTTGGATATACAGAAAACAGTTGCTTAAACAGAACCGTGGTGTTTACCGACTCATCAACGCTGGCTACATCCTGGCTTTGGGATTTTGGTGATGGCGCAACAATAACCACACAAAACCCAAGTCATTTGTATTTAAAAGACAGTACTTACACCGTTTCATTGACAATAAATGGCACACTTACATCAATAAAGACCGTTGTTGTTGCAACCGCACCGGTAGTTGGCAACATTACATCTATTGTCGATTGCAAAAATGTATATACATTCAGCGGAGCTCCTACAGGTTATGGCTATGCCTACCGATGGACATTTGAATCGGGTTCAGGCAGCGACAGTACCTTATTAAATCCAACCCGGTCGTATACAGTTGCAGGCAGTACCCGGGTTGATTTAGCGGTTACATCAGCCGGTCGTTGCCAGATAGCTGCACCGCAATATATTTTTACCCCCAATCTTATTTCGGCAGGGGCAACAGCAGGAGTTTTAATCGTAGTTCCATTAAATGATTCCTGCTCCACAAGCAGGATTATTAACAACACAAGCAATCTGGGATTATCGTCGTATACCCGGAGCTTGGATGGAGGTGCTTTTATTCCCATTTCAACTCCTCAAACCATAACTTCTCTCACTCCGGGTTATCATACAGTACGACTGGCAGCAGGTGGCGGAAGCTGTTTCGATACAGCCACAACCGGCTTTTATATTTCTGCACCCACAGCTTCTTTTACATCCGCACCCACAACCTGCAATCAGGTGGTTAATTTTACCAATACATCCACATCTTCAGATTTTGGTCCAATGACCTATTCATGGATTTTTGGTTCACCACTTAAAGGCACTTCAACATCAACAAATCCGTTTTGTGATTACCAACTTCCTGCACGTACAGATATTGCTTTTTTAACAGTAAGATCTTCGAGCGGGTGTACTTCAACTACTTCAAACAGTGTTACCGTGGGTTCCGGTACAGGAGGTCCTGTTGCAGGCTTCACAGCAAGTTTTGTTTCAGGTGTTTGCAACAATCAAATTCAGTTTATTAATACATCTACCGGTTCTCCGGGGCTTACCTATTACTGGGACTTTGGAGATGGTTCAAATTCTACACTTGCGAATCCCAAAAGAGGCTATGGCGATACGGGCATATTTAATGTAACGCTCACTGCCATTAGCAGCACCTGTTCAAACATGGCAAGTTTACAGGTTCATATAGCCGACACGATGTTTGGTCCATCCGCAACATTTACTATAAATAATCCATCGCAGACTTTCCCGAATCAAAGTTTCAATTTTAGCAACACATCCAAACATTTAAATGCAGGCTGGATCAATAAATTTTACTGGTCGTTTGGAGATGGCTCCCCAATAGATTCTACCCATAATTCGCCCTATAACAAAGTGTATGCACTTCCGGGAACCTATGTAGTTACATTATCCGCATTGTCAACTGCCGGTTGCGCCGATTTTTACCAGCAAACCATTAATGTGGTTGCAGTGGTAAATTCAAAATTCGGATACACCGAAAATTCATGTTTAAACAGAAGTGTTGTATTCAAAGATTCATCCATGCTCGCAACATCCTGGCTCTGGAATTTTGGAGATGATTCTACTTCAACGGCTCAAAACCCAACACATGTATATCTAAAAGACAGTACCTATATTGTTACATTAACAATTAACGGAACCACTGCATCAACAAAAACAATTACGGTTGCTACCACACCATTATTAGGCAGTATTTCGCAAACTTCAGATTGTGCATTTACATATACTTTTAGTGGTGCTCCGGCTGGTTATGGTTACCAGTATGCCTGGAATTTTAACAATGCAGGAACCGGTAGCGATACAAGTATTCAGCTACCCACAAGAAGGTATAGTGTTTCAGCACCTGTAACGGTTAATCTGAATATGAATTCGTTCGGCAGATGTGCGGTAAGTGCAAGTCCTTATAATTTTACTCCTTCCGTTGCAATTACCGGAGTAGATGCAGGTTTCACAATTACTGCACCATCGGGCAACCTGTGTTCAACATCAAGAATCATAAACAATACCAGTACAACGGGTTTAAGTTCTTATACGTATAATATCGATGGAGGAGCATATACATCGATTGCATTTACACCTATTACGCTTTCAGGATTAAGTGCGGGATTGCATAAAATAAACCTGGCTGTAAATAATGGAATTTGTTTTGATACGGCAACAAATAGTTTTTATATTTCAGTACCCGTTGCTTCTTTCAATTCAACACCAACTACCTGCAATCAGGTTGTTAATTTTACCAATACTTCTGTTTCGAGCGATAACGGTCCTATGACCTATTTGTGGAGCTTTGGATCATTGCCTGTGAAACCAACAAGTACCTTTGCCAATCCCATTTTTAATTATGGCGGAACCGGAGGTATGGACAGTGCATTTTTAGCAGTAACATCAAGCAGCGGATGTGTGGTAGCAACAGCAAGTACGGTTACAGTGGGTTCCGGAACCGGAGGTCCCGTTGCAGGTTTTACTTCTTCGCAGGGAGCAGGTGTTTGTAAGAATCAAATTCAGTTTATCAATACAACTACCGGAGGTACGGGCATTACATATCTTTGGAATTTTGGAGACGGTACAAGTTCTGCATCGGTAAATCCTGTTCGGGGATATGGAGATACCGGAACATTTTTTGTAACACTTACTGCTACCAATGCGGTGTGTTCAACATCCGTAATTAAACCGGTTTATATTTCCGATACCGTATCCGGACCTTCTTCAAATTTTAATGTTAACAATCCTACTCAGATTATAACAGGTAACAGTTTTAATTTTATCAATGCCTCTAAACATTTAAATGCAGGATGGATCAATAAATATTACTGGACATTTGGTGATGGCACCGTAGATTCAACCCATAATTCTATATTTGGCAAAACCTATCAATTGGGCGGAACCTATACCGTTACACTTACATTGTTAACCATTGCAGGATGTTCTGATACCTACAGCAAAACGGTTACCGTTGTTCCGGTGGTCATTTCAAAATTCGGATATATTGAAAACACCTGTTCAAACCGTGATGTGGTATTTAAAGATTCATCATCCATGGCTACTTCCTGGTTATGGGATTTTGGTGATGGAACCACATCAACCAGCCAAAATCCAACGCATACGTATATAAAAGACAGCACATTCACAGTAGTATTAACCGTTAATGGTACCGTTGTTTCTTATCAAACAATAATTGTTTCAACAACACCTGTTATCGGAACCATTACGGCAACACCAAATTGCGCCAATGTATATACCTTTGGGGGTGCACCCGCAAATCCCGGTTATACCTATAGCTGGTCGTTTATTGGGGGCAGTGCAAATAATACCAACGGGCTGAACCCAACCTGTTCATACAATGTGAGTGGTTCAGCAACGGTAAATTTAGTGGTTACTTCTTATAGCAAATGCCCGGCAAGTGCCCTGCCTTACGTGTTTTCACCCTTGCTCACATCTCAGGGTGTTATTGCAGGGGTAACGGTTACACCACCTCTCGGAGATTTCTGTTCTGCTACCAGAACAATAAACAATACAAGCAATACCGGTCTGCCATCTTATACATTTAGTATTGATGGATTAATGTATACAAATATTGGCAGCAGCCAAAACATCCCCGGATTATCACCCGGTATTCATTTTGTGAAACTTGCAACGAATAATGGAACCTGTGCCGATACGGCAACCACATCCTTTTATATTTCAACACCCACTCCTGCTTTCACATCAACACCAAGTTCATGTAATCAGGTTATCGCATTCAACAATTTAAGTACATCAACAGATAATGGCGCCTTAACCTATAACTGGGAATTTGGTTCACCCGTATTGGATAGTTCTAAAGATGCCAATCCATTTTATAATTTTCCTTCGGCAGGTTCTTATTCTGTAAAATTAACTGCAACATCGAGCAGCGGATGTAAGGCGAGTATCACCAATTCGGCAACAGCAAGTGCTGGTACGGGTACCATCTCTGCTAATTTCACAACGGCCAATGCACCCGGAATTTGTCAGAATAAAATTCAGTTTACCAATACTACTACCGGTGGAACAGGCTTAAGTTATATATGGAACTTCGGAGATGGGTCTACCTCAACACAAACCAATCCCATCAAGAGCTTTGGCGATACCGGAACGTTTATTGTAACCCTCACCGCTTCCAATGGAACCTGTCAGAGTCTGGTTTCATATCCGGTTTACATGTCGGTTTTTGTTTACGGACCGGCAGCCAATTTTACCATCAACCAACCCTCGCAATTGTTCACCGGAAACAGTTTTAATTTTATGAATACTTCAAAAAATTTAAACTCAGGATGGATTGCAAAGAGCGTATGGAATTTCGGAGATGGTAAAAAAGATTCTACGCATGCTTATGTGTATGCGAAGACCTATAGTGCAGCAGGTACCTATAATGTTTCTCTGGTTATTGTATCATCGGCAGGTTGCGTTGATTCAGTGGTAAAGCAGGTTGTTGTGATTCCGGTACCTCTTTCTGATTTTAGTTTTTCAGGCAATACATGCAGCAGCAGAACTGTGAATTTTACTGATCTGTCAACACTTGCCACATCTTACTATTGGGATTTTGGCGATGGTACATCTTCTGTTTTGGCAAACCCGGTACATACATACTCAAAAGACAGCATTTACCAGGTATCATTAACAATTAACGGAACACTTGTGAATACCAAAACAGTTTTAATTTCAAATACACCGAATGCAAACTTTAATTATACAGCCAATACTTGTCAGAATGTTTTTGATTTTAACGCTGTACAACAGGGTGATGGAATCGGTTATATATGGGAATTCAGCGGAGGCACACCCAATGATACTTCCATAGCCAATCCGAGATTAACTTTTAATGCAACAACAAGTACCACAGTAAAACTCACCGTTTCTTCTTATGGAGCATGCCAGGCAAATTCTCAAACTACCATAAACAGTTTAAAAGGATTTAAAGCTGGGGGCACTTTAACTGCAACAAATTATTGCGGTAACAGCCGATTACTCACCGATACCAGTACAGGTGGAACCGTGCATTTGTACAGCCTGGATGGTTCAGGCTATGCGAGCTATGCAACGCCGGTAAATTTAACAAGCCTGAGTGCCGGATATCATACCCTGGTATTAACCGCAAACGACGGTGTATGTTATGATACCTTGAATACCGTATTTAATATTTCGAGCCTGTCGGGAAATTTTAATAGCACCCCAAGTGTATGCGATAAGTCTGTATCTTTTACCAATACCGTAGTATCGTCCGATAATTCACCTGTTACCTATTTCTGGAATTTTGCAGGAGAAGGAACATCAACCAATGCAAACCCAACATTTTTATTCAGCAATACTTCTTCTAAATCCATTACCTTAACTGCAACTGGAGCCAGTGGATGTGTACTTACTGCAAACAACAATGTTACTCCGGGTTCAACAGTTGGACCAACAGCAACATTTATTGCCAATGAAGTAAAATCGAATCCCTGCAATACCGGAATAAATTTTGTGAGCACATCATCAAATGCCGTTAAATATATCTGGGATTTTGGAGATGGATTTGTCACTACCGAATCTACAGAGTCGTTTGCTTTCCATTCTTATGATTCAATCAAATCCTACTATGCTGTTTTAACCACGATCAATGCAGTAGGATGCAGAACCAATTCAGCACCTCAGTTAATCAATGTAACTGCAAAGGGGAATCCAAGTCCGATAACCCGTTTTAGCAATACTACCGATTCCGTTCAATGCTTGTCAACTAATAGTTTTAATTTCAACAATACCACGGTGTTAAACGGTAATGGCTGGATTGCAGGTTATAGCTGGAGTTTTGGAGATGGTACATTTGATTCACTCAACACTTTTATTTTTGGTAAAAAATATTCAGCCATCAACAAATACAACGTGATCCTCACATCAACAACAAACCTGGGTTGCAAAAGCAGCTTTACCGTTTCGGTTACCGTGAAGAAAGATACCATAGGCTGCGGACCGGCAACGGCTGTTGAAAATCATTCGGACGATATCAGTGCGAATATTAATTTATTTCCAAATCCAAACGGAGGTACATTTAGTTTAAGGTTGAAAAATATCGAAAGCAAATCTGCAACCATATTGATTATTGATATGTTGGGCAGAGAAGTTTACGCAACAAGAACAAGTCTGCTAAACCAATCAGAAATTGAACTAAATGATTTGAATATTGCAGCCGGGAAATATTATTTGATATTAACAACAGAAGAAAATCAAATTGCAAGAAAACCATTTGCAGTGCTTAAATAATCATTGTCAAAAAATATCCCGGTCTCGTCCTTTAACGAGATCGGGATATTTTTTAAAGTTACAGGCTCATACCTCATACCTCATACCTCATACCTTATACCTCATACCTCATACCTTATATTTAAAACCGATACCCCAATGACAAACCAAAACCAGTATTCTTAATTGCAGTTTTGTTTGTGCTACCGGCCGGGTAATTGGGATTAATTTTTGTCATACCCAGTTGGGCGTTTAATTGTATGGAAATTTTATTTACAAATTCAAAACCTGCAAACATATTGGCTCCCATTTCAAACGGTTTAAAATAAAAACTAGCAGTATCTGCAGCCGTTTCTTCACTTTTATAGATTACTTTGGTCGCAGAACTGCTTCCGTCAAATTTTACGTTACCTCCAATCCCGTAAGCCATGTAGGGTCCAAAACCCAGTATCAAATGTCCTTTTCCCAATAAGGGTTTATATAAAAAATTAATGGGTACTTCCAGGTAATTCAGGGTAATATTGGCTGTTAAAATTTTTGAACCCTTTGAAACAAACATAAGACCGGATTGTATAAAGAAATCCTGCGCAAATAAATAATGTACTTTTAATCCACCGTTAAATTTCATAGCTGCACTATTATTGCTGATGTCGCTTCCACTGGCATCTTTACCCGTAATATTTTGCAGGTTAACTCCCGCACAAATACCAAATGATACCTGGGCATTAGCAGTTAAACCAACAAGGCTGGTTGCTGCTGCCAGAACAATTATTTTTATTTTCATATTTTTGTTTTGATTGAATGATTATTTCCAATTATTTTTCGTTTTAAACACATTTCAAACACACCCCAAATAGGTCTGGTCGCGACCAGACCCTACATCATGATTTCAAATAGCCTGTCATCCTGAAAACAAATTTTCTATTTTCCTTCGGCTTCTTTGCGTGCTGCTTCTTTCATTTTTTCATTGGCCGAAATCAGAAATTCAACCCGGCGATTCTGTGCTTGTCCGCTTTTGCTTTCATTGCTGTATTTAGGCAACGATTCGCCGTAACCAACAATAGTAAACCGCGAAGCCGGCAGACCCCTTTGATAAAAATAGGCATATACAGAAGAAGCACGTCTTTTCGACAGATCCATATTATATTCATCCGTACCTTTATTATCAGTATGGCCCTGAATCTCTACATTTGTTTCCGGATAATTCTGCAATACAGCAATTATTTTATCCAGATTGCGCATGGCCTCAGATTCCAGATCTGAACGGTTAAAACCAAACAGAATTTTTTCACTCAACTCCACCACAATTCCTTCACCCACACGCTCCACTTTTGCATTTGGAAGATTTTTTTTCATATCGGCAGCCTGCTTATCCATTTGTTTACCAATAAGTACTCCCGTTACTCCTCCCACACCGGCACCAATAATGGCACCCAGTCCGGTATTGCCTAATGTTTTGCCAATAACAGCCCCAATAGCCCCGCCACCGGCTGCTCCAATAACACCCCCCTTTTGCGTTTTGGTCATGCTGGCACATGATGCAATCAGAAAGCTAATTGCTATCAGACTTAAAAAATGTAAATATTGCTTTTTCATAATTGAATTTATTTTTTCTGTATTGATTTATTTTTTCTGAATTGATTTTTGATAACTATAAACATATCCGTTAAATGCAATGTCTTTGAATCGGACATGCGAATTTGAAACCTTTGGTATTAAAAAGGTTTATATAACTTTTAGATAAAGTTACATGATTTACAGGTTTGCTTTGAACGCAAACTGAAATTTACAGGAAAGAAAAAAAGCTTGTAGGGGGTATCAGATAAATCCGGTTCAGGAATGATAATCTTTTAGAATCCGGATATGCCCCCTTCCGGTTTCCAAATATCCCTTGTCTTTCAGTTTTTTGATTAAGCGCGTGGCTGATTCTCTCTGAATATTTAATTCACGGGCAATTTCTTCATGACTGATATTTAGCAAAGTGCTTTCCTTTGCTGTTGACCTTGCTAATAAATAGTTCCACAAACGTTCATCCATGTTTTCAAAGGCAATTTCATCAATGGTTTGTAAAAGTTTGTTGAACCGGGTTTTATAGGTTAATGCCAGAAAATCTCTCCATTCCTTATATTGTTGCCAGTCTTCCAAAAGAAAAATAGGAATGGCCCAATATTCAGAATCTTCTTCTGCTATCGTTTTCACTTCACTGGGTGCCTGACTCGAACAACAGGTTAACGACATAGCACAGGTTTCACCGGGCATCACATGGTATAAGAAGATTTCATCTCCTTCCTCATTTTTTCTTAAAACACGAATACATCCGGATATCAGAATGGGAATGATGCGAAAATAATCTCCCGGTTGCATCAGAATGGCACCTTCGGGAGCTTTCATCCTTTTTGCATGCTGTAGAAATGAAGCCTGTAATTGGGAGTCTGTAAACATCAAGCGCCAAAAGTACCTAATAAATTCAACAAATTATCAATAAAATCATGAGAAAAAATAGCAATTCATTTGAGAATAGTCATACATTTAGGTAACAATTGTTCCCATGAATATTTGCAAATGGGTAAGACCTTTGTGCCGTAAATAAGCACAATAAATAATGAAGCGGATACTTATACTGGGAGCTGGCACATCGGGAACCATGATGGCCAATCACCTGAAACACAAATTAAAAAAAGCGGATTGGGAAATCAGCATCATTGATGAAGAGGAGGCGCATCACTATCAACCCGGCTATTTGTTTTTGCCTTTTGATATTTATACCCCGGAAGATATTATTAAAAAAATTGAAGATTATATTCCTTCAGGCGTGAACCTGATTAAAAAGAAAATTGAAAAAATTGCCCCCGCAGAAAATAAGGTGTATTTAACAACGGGATCAAGCGTTCCTTATGATATTTTAATTATTGCCACCGGAGCTAAAATTGCACCCGAAGAAACGGAAGGCATGCTGGGAACAGAATGGCATCAAAGCATTTTTGATTTTTATACCTTTAAAGGAGCTTTGGCTTTACGCAATAAGTTACGGGAATGGAAAGGTGGCAAACTGGTGGTGCATATTACCGAAATGCCCATCAAATGTCCGGTGGCTCCGCTTGAATTTGCATTTTTGGCAGATTCGTTTTTTCAACACAAAGACATGCGCAACAAAGTGGATATAACATACGTAACCCCTTTAAGCGGTGCTTTTACCAAACCCCAGGCAACAGCAGCCCTCGATCATTTATTGGCAGAGAAGAACATTCATATTGAAAGCGACTTTGCCATTGAACGGATTGATGCTGAAGCGAAAAAAATATTTGATTACGGAGGACGCGAAATCGAGTACGATTTATTGGTTACCGTTCCTACAAACAAAGGCGATGAGGTGATTGCCCGTTCGGGAATGGGAGATGACTTGAACTATGTTCCTACCAACAAAGCAACATTACAGAGTCTGGCTCATCAGAATATTTTTGTAATCGGTGATGCCACCAATGTTCCTGCATCCAAAGCAGGTTCCGTCGCACATTTTGAAGCCGAAATATTAACAGAAAATATTCTTCATTATATGAAAGGGGAACCTTTAAAAAAATCGTTTGACGGACATGCAAACTGCTTTATCGAAACAGGTCATGGCAAAGCATTGCTAATTGATTTTAATTATACTCATGAACCCGTTAAAGGCTCCTTCCCGTTTGCAGGTATTGGACCTTTACAACTCTTAAAAGAAAGCCGGATCAATCATATGGGAAAACTTGCATTCAGGTGGATTTACTGGAATATGTTATTAAAAGGAATCGCAATTCCGTTTGTATCCTCAAACATGCAAACAACAGGAAGAAAAAGTTAAAAGTTAAAAGTGAAATGTTAGAAGTAAAATTTAGAAATTAAAAATTAAAAAACAGATTATGGAAAAAGTAATTGCAGGCCGCAGCATTCAGGTGAATGAAGAAGGCTATTTGAAAGATGTAAACCAATGGAACAAAGAAGTGGGAACTGAATTGGCCAAAGAGGCGGATATTGAATTGGGTCACCGGCATTGGGACGTAATCGATTATTTACAAAAGGAACATAAAAACGAGTCGCCTTTAAGTATTCGTAAAATAGGAAAAAGTGATGTAGTCGACATCAAAGAGTTTTATCAGTTGTTTCCACAGGGCCCATTAAAAACCGCATCAAAAATTGCTGGCATCCCGAAACCAGCCAGCTGCATTTAAAATTAATAAAATTATGAGTGAATATAATGGCGAAATCAGAAAGATGATGATCATACTTTCCAAGGCCACAATAGAAAACGTTTATGCTGCATTTGTATTGGCAAATGGAGCAAGGATGGAAGGGATTGAATCCGAAATATTCTTTACCTTTTTCGGACTCGAAGCCATCCACAATAAAAAACTGGAACACCTGCATGTAGCCACAGTAGGTAATCCTGCCATGCATATGCCTACCATGCTGGGTGGCTTACCCGGCATGGAAGCCTTTGCAACTTACATGATGAAAAAGGAAATGGATAAACTGGATATGCCCGGAGTGCGTGAGTTTCTCGATATTATGGTAGCTTCCGGTGTAAAATTATGGGCATGTAAACTAGCCATGGATATGTTTCATTACAAAAAGGAAGATATGTACAGTGATATCACTGAGGTGATTCCTGTTGGTGATTTTTATAAGCAGAGTGCCGGTTTAGGAACCCACATGCTCTTTATTTAGAGTCTGTCTATAATGTCCTCTGGCTGCGTTATGCTCATCCCCAAAAATGCTCATGTACACTAGTACACTCCGCTTTTTGGTGACTTCGCAAGCCTTGCCAGAGAACATTCTAGCTCAGACTCCTGACTAAATGAACAGGTATTAATTAATTTAATATTGACAGCAAAATATTGGTTTTCATAGTTTGAGTTTATATAAAAAGCTGCTTCCGGGTGGCTTTTTATTTTAATCCCTGTCATTGCATTCCATCATTAACAAATTACCTTCTTCATAATTTATTTTCACCAATCCATCAGCTGCTGCTTCATTGCTGCTTCCTGTTCGTACACCAATTTCCAAACAAGCATTTTGCATATTGTATTTCAATCCTTCTGTACTTATACCTGTTACGGTTCCAACAGGAATGAGCGAAAGGGGAGTGCCGGCAGAATACCATTTTTCAAATCCTTTGGGAAGGCAATAAATTTTAGAATAATCATCATATATCACCAGGGTTGCTTCATTTGCAAAGTGCGTTAAATTGGTAATATTGGTAATGGTATGATCCGACCTTCTTCCGGTAGCCCATACAATATTGATGGCTTTGTGATTGCGGCTTAACAGAATTTCTATTCCTTTTTCCAGGTCTGTTTTATCCTGATCGGGCGTGTGAATGATTTCAACCGGATATTGATGCTTGAGTAATGCTTCCGGATTTTTCTGCCGGTCGAAATCACCCGATACAATATCAATTTTTATTCCCAGTTCAAGCACTCGTTCTAGTGCTCCATCCAATACCATTACGATGGGATTCCATTCGAGCAACTGCGAAAGCAGTTCATTGGAACAGGCTTCTCCGTTGGCAATTATTAAGGCAGGTTCCTGGGTATCTCTTACTACATGATGTGACGACATGCCGCAAATATAGCTAGAAAGCCTGGCTATCCATATATTGCTTGGCTTTCATGCACCAAAGCAATTCTTTGATAAAGACATCGGCCCTTTTATCTGTTGCTTCTTTATCTTTTGGAATACCCGCCTCATCAAATGCCTCATTTACTTTGGGAGCAGGAAACATTTGAGGAACCGTCCAGGCATGAATTTTCCATAAGCTAAACTGCAATGAAGTAATTACCTGACTTCCTCCAAATGCGCCATCTGATGCAGTGGCTATGGCTATAGGTTTTCTGCGCCATTCGGCATATAAAAAATCTATTGCGTTTTTCAAACTCGGCGGATATCCTCCATTATATTCAGGAGTAACTATAATGATTCCGTCTGCAGATTTTATTCTTTCGGAATATTCCAACATTTGCGCTGTAGGCTCTTTTATAAATTTTAAGCGTTCTTCAAAAATCGGGAAATTGTATGCTTTCAAATCAACAATATCCACTGTGGCCAACTTATTTTCTTCCAGGTAATTTTTAAAATAGAGTGCAAGGCGGTGACTGTTTCTACCAATTCTAACACTGACTGAAATGATTGATATATGTGGCATCATGATAAATTATTAAAACAAAGCTAAGATATTTGAAGCAATACTGATGCCAGGCTCCTGAATTATATTAAAGAATTCAAACTGAACAATATTTTTCACAGTTGTGGAATTATTTCCACATATTTAACATATTTCTGCAAACTGAAGGTAATATTCATTCTTAATTATTTGGTGCTCCTGCATCAATCCATATCATAAATTTTCTGATTTCGCAGGTGCTTATTTTTTCAGTCTTATCTAAGGGCATCGGTACAACACCGGGTAAATGGTTTATTGCCTTTGCCAAATTGCCATTATCAACTTCATTTTTTAGTACATTATAATCGTCAAAATTATATCCACTGCCTTTTGTCGTATAAACTGTGCTTCCGTGGCAATGCCCACAATTCGCACTGATTACACCTTTGATGCTGATGGAATAGGTAACCATAGCGGTATCACATTTGTTTGTATCAGCTGGGGCCACCGGTATTTCATGTTTGCACGAAAAAGCCAAAGCAACAATTAAAAAAATGAACAGGATACCGATGTCTTTCATAATTATATTTACGTTAAATTCAAATTTACAGATTTTAATTTTGAAATAATTTTTGTAAAATAATTTTTACAAAACTTTTTTTCAATTTTGTAAATCCAACTTTTTATTTGCTGCGTATATCTCATTGTTTAACCATAAAAATTATCATCATGAAAAAATTTACACAATTTAAAGCGACACTTATCTTAATGGGAATTCTGGGATTCGTGTCTGTAAAAGCCAATCATTTAAGCGATCGGCTTACCTTTTCTGCAAGGATGCAGGCGGCACCCGGAGTAACTACCAACGCTAACGGTGTGGCGGCATTCATGCTCAATTCAACCCGCGATACCATGTATTTTACAGCAAGCTTTGCAAAACTAAGCAGTGCATTAACGGGTTTCCATATTCATAACGGCAGAACCGGTGGAAATGTAATTATTGATTTTGCAGGTAAGGTACAGGGAAACACCATTCGGAGTTTTATTAGCGGAACCCAATTAAACAGCTTAATGGGCGATTTTATGGAAGGCAATTTATACATTGCCGTTCATACAGTGACAAACCCCGCAGTTGAAATTTTAGGCAGTATTAAACTTGAAACCGACTGGAGTTTTGAGGCTGTTATAGATGGTACCCAGGCGTCAACGATATCATTGGCAAAAGGTCTTGCTTCAATAAATTTTGGATTGAAAGGCGATACCGTAGTTGTAAAAGCGGTAACCAATTTAAGCAATAAGATTGTGAATGTACATTTGCATCATGGTAAAATGGGTCAGAATGGAGGTGTAATTTTAGGATTAAACAGTATACTGGCTTCTGATAGTGTTTCCCTCGTGGGAGGTATAACCTTGTCTGCTTCTACCTGGACTACCTTGATGGCCTGTCTGATGTCAGATAGTGTATACATTAATTTTCATACTACAGCTTTTGCAGGTGGCGAAATACGCGGTCAGTTGCGTAGCTCCAAAACCTTACGTTTCGATGCATGGCTCAACCAAAAGGCAATAGTAGATGCCGGTGGAATCCCTGCTGTGGTTTCATCTGCTTATGGCGTTGCTACCTTAATGTTAAACAAAACAATGGATACACTTTCATTCCAGGTTATGTTTAGTGGTTTGTTGAGTACTGCAACAGGTGCGCATTTTCATAATGCGGGTGCACTTTCCAGCGGTGCAGTAAAAACACTGGTAATGGTTGGAAACAATATAAGTGGCATTTGGACAGCAAATGATACCGAACCTTTTAGTAATGCCATGTTAAGTGAATTATTAAAAGGGAATTTATACTTTGCTGTTCATACTACCAATAATCCGGGTGGTGAAATTCGTGGACAGGTATTTCGTTCGGCCCGCGAAGGATTTATTGCAGAAATAGACGGAGCACAAGCATCCACATCGAGTGTTGCCAAAGGAACCGCAATTGCAACTTATGATAGGGACCGCACCAATCTTCATATTATGGCAGTATGTGATGGCTTACAGGGAACCTTTAGTGCAGGTCATATTCATGCAGGATTAAAAGGGCAATCCGGTGGTGTAATCATAGACATGAATCCCTTTACCAATAATGGCAGCTATCTTTTTGCAAAAGCTGCAGGAGGGTTTACATTAAGCAATGCAATTGCAATGGCTACCAATGACAGTACCTATATCAATATTCACAGCTCTGTTTTTGCCAGCGGTGAAATAAGGGGACAGCTGATGCGTTACTATCGCATTTCGTCACCTAGTATCGGAACAGGAATAAATCAAAACCGGATTGCTGATGCCTCGTCGGTGAAGCTGTATCCGAATCCGGTAACAGATGTTTTAAATGTTAAAGTGGATGCAATCGAAAATGCACAAGGTTCAATAAGAATTTATGATATTAATGGCAAAATATTGCTAACCACTTTAACAACAATTACGCCCGGAAGTAATGATGTTTTAATTAATACTCAAAATCTGAACCCGGGTATTTATTTCGCAGAAATAAGTTTAAATGGAGCATTATTTTCTCATACCAGGTTTGTAAAGAATTAAAATTAATAGAAAGCAAATACTAAATACCTCCGGGGATATTTTCTCCGGAGGTTTTTTTGCTAAAATCATGAATATATTTTAATAAAAACTCAAATTTGATTCTGTAACATTGCGCCAGTAAAATCATATCAAATGAAAACAATCAAACTTGCTTTTTTACTGCTGCTGTTTCCTTTAATATCATTTGCCTGGAATGCAGGCGGACATAGTACAGCGGGCGCAATTGCATATACTTACCTGAAAAAAAACAATCCTGTTATCCTGCAAAAGGTTTTGGCAACGCTGCAGTATCATCCCTGGTATCATACCCGGTGGGCTGATACCCTTTCAAAAATAAATCCGGATCAAAAAGATATTACCTTATTTATGCTGGCATCGGTATGGCCTGATGAAGTAAGAAGAATTCCTGAATTGGGCGGGGGAGAAAAAACAAAATGGCATTATATCAATTACCCCTTTGTGCCCGAAAATGAAAACATAACAGCTTTAGCACCCGAAAATATCAATGCCGTTGAAAAATTAAACGCATTGTTAATAGAACTTAAAACACAAAAGGAATCTAAAGAAAAGGCAATCAATCTTTGCTGGTTGTTTCATATTTTACAGGACCTGCATCAGCCCCTGCATACCATTGGATTGTTTGACATAAACCATCCAACCGGAGACCGGGGCGGAAATGATACCTATATAAAATTTGTTGATTCAACAAGAGCCTGGGTACTGCATAGTTATTGGGATAAATTGGTTCATGTTGAAACTTCAGGATATCAAACCTATGCGCAAAAGCTTTTGGATATGCGCATGTATAAGCCCTCAAAGCTGAAAGAATTAAAATCAAATTTAAAAGTAGAAGACTGGGTAAAAAACGAAAGCTGGAATCTGGCCGTTTCAAAAGCATATTTGAAAGGCACCATTAAAGGGACAAAAGAAAATCCGACTCAGGTAAATATCACATATGATCAGGAAGCCCGTGCAATTGCTGAACGCCGGGTTGTTCTTTCCGGAATCAGACTGGCCAGAAGTTTGATTGAGCTCTATTTGTAAAGAAAACATTAATATTATATTATAGATAAATTTAATATTCTATAATTTTTCGTATGATAACAGGGTTTAAAAATTTTAAAATAAATTTGTTAAACTTAAATATCAAAACTTATGGATCGTTACCTGGTTATTTCAAACCATACTGCAGAAGATTGCCGTATGGCCATTAAACATTTCAGGGAATTTCATGCCGGTTTCTTAACCCATTTTGAGTGGGGCTGTTATGATAATGACCACAATGCTTACGCAATTTTAGAAGCCGATAGTCATGCCATGGCAAAAATGTCTGTGCCTCCTTTATTCAGGGACAAAACAAAAGTGATCAAACTGGTAAATTTTAAACCTGCCGCAAGCGGGGATCCTTTGCATGGGAGAGCAAACAGTTAAAAAATCGGATTTAGAAAGAATGCAGGAGGAGCTGGCAGAAATGGCCAGGTTCCCTGAAATGAATCCCGGACCGGTTTGTCGTTTTGACAAAACGGGGAAGATCCTTTTGGCGAATTCGAAGGCCAAAAAATTATTTGGAGAATTCAAATTAATA
The DNA here is from genome assembly GCA_030680835.1 of Bacteroidota bacterium. Taxonomy (GTDB): domain Bacteria; phylum Bacteroidota; class Bacteroidia; order UKL13-3; family UKL13-3; genus B1. The sequence continues at coordinate 48,796 of JAUXUD010000022.1, read as the reverse complement.
GGTCAAAGCTGGTTTGAAATATGTCCTGGAATTCATGCTGATATCTGGCAGGATGTCCTTAATTGTAAAACTACATTTACTCTTGAAGCAGAGATTGGGAAATTATGCATTTTGTTCACCTATGTGTGTAGCGAAGATCATGTATTTGTATATGGTACCGATATCACCGTAAACAAATTGAATGAAAGAAAACTGGAGGAACAGAAAGCAACCATCGCGGAAATTGCAAGGTTTCCTGATATGAATCCGGGTCCTGTTTTACGAATGAATCTTGAGAGTCTGGTATTGTTATCAAATAATGCAGCAACCGCTGTATTTGGCGAAAATCTTTTAGGCAGGTATTGGAATGAAATACTCCCGAATATCAATAAGGAAGTTTGGAAAAACATACTCAATTCCTCTCATATCGTTCCGGTAGAAAAACAAATTGGCGAAATATATTTTGTATTTAATCACAGAAGGGATTTCAAAACGAATCTGATTTTTGTTTTTGGCACAGATATTACTATTCAAAAACTTGCTGAAAAGCAATTGAGGCAATCAGAAAAAATGGCAACGCTTGGAACGCTTGCTGCAGGAGTTGCTCATGAGTTAAACAACCCAGCGGCAGCGGCAGCGCGAGCAGCTAAACAACTCAAAGTTGTTTATCATGATCTTGAAAAAAGAACGCTTATATTAAACGGGATGGGTTTGACCCAAAACGAGCGTGAGATGATACAAGATCTTTCAAAACTTGCGATGAATGCTGTTACGGCTCAAGGCGATTTAAATTCAATGGAGCGCAGTGACAGAGAATTGATATTGGAAGAGTGGCTTGAAGAAAGAGAAATAGAAAATTCATGGAGTTTGGCACCCAGTATGGCAGCCATGAACCTTGATATACCCTTGCTGAATAAGATTGAATCAAATGTACATTCAACTGTTTTAAAGGAAATTCTTGCATGGCTTGCAAATACTTTTATTGTTTATTCATTGCTTCATGAAATAAGTGAAGGAGCCGGTCGTATTTCAGAAATAGTGGGGGCATTAAAAAACTATTCATTTCTGGGTCAGGCACCCATTCAGAAAGTAAATATACATGAAGGAATTGATAATACATTGGTAATCCTTCGGAGTAAGATTAAATCAGGTGTTGTTGTACTCAGGGAGTACGCTGAAACATTACCTCACATTACAGCTTATGGAAGTGAACTCAACCAGGTATGGACAAATATTATAGACAATAGTATTGATGCCATGAAAGGCAAAGGAGAAATTATTATTCGCACCACACAGGAAAGCAGATTTATAGTAGTTGAGATTGAAGATAATGGCCCCGGAATTTCCGAGGAAATTCAATCACGAATTTTCGATCCATTTTTTACAACCAAAGAACCGGGTAAAGGAACCGGGCTTGGGCTAGCCACAAGTTATGGAATAATCACCGAAAAACATAAGGGTTTAATCAATCTGCAATCAATGCCCGGGATGACTAAATTTATTGTTAAACTTCCAATTGATTCTTCTCAATAATTTTATTAGACATGGCAAAAAACAAACCTGTAATATTTTGTGTTGATGATGATGCTGAAGTTCTTTCATCTATAGAAAGGGATTTGCGCCAGCATTACACGAATGAATACCGGATTATGAAAGCGGGTTCTGCACAGGAAGCATCAGATGCATGTATGCAATTGAAACACAGAGGAAATGCAGTTGCTTTATTTTTGGTTGATCAGCGCATGCCTGAAATAAGCGGCACAGAATTTCTGGCAGAAATCAGAAAAATTTTTCCGGAGTCCAGAAAAGTACTGCTTACCGCATATGCCGACACCGAAGCGGCTATTGTCAGTATTAATGAAATTGGCCTCGATCACTATCTCATGAAGCCATGGGATCCTCCTGAACAAAAACTTTATCCTATACTGGATGACGTACTTGCGCTTTGGTCTTCACAAGTGAAAACTGATTTTGAAGGGATTCGTATTGCAGGCGCAAATTGGAATGCAAGAAGTTACGAAACAAAGGAATTTTTATCTCAGAACAGGGTGCCTTATCTCTGGATTGATATTGAAAGGGATGAAGCCGTTAAGGAATTAATCAGACCTCTTTCTGATGAATTTAAAAATCTTCCGGTCATTCTGATGCCGGATGGAACTTATCTTACAGCACCTTCAAACCTCGAACTGGCTTCAAAAACAGGAATTCAAACCAAAGCCAATAAGCCATTTTATGATCTGGTGGTCATAGGTTCCGGACCAGCAGGTTTAGCCAATGCAGTTTATGGGGCTTCCGAAGGTTTACGGACCCTCATCATAGAACGAAATGCACCGGGCGGTCAGGCAGGCACCAGTTCGAGAATTGAAAATTATCTGGGGTTTCCGGCAGGTGTTTCAGGTGCCGACTTAGCGCAACGGGCAGTTGCTCAGGCTAAAAAATTTGGAGCAGAAATACTAACGGCCCAGGAAGCCGTTTCATTCAGAAGGGAAGATCCTTACCGCTATATCAAACTCAGTGATGGCAATGAAATTGCATGCTATTCCATTGTATTTGCAACAGGAATGTTGGTAAGAAAATTAGATGCCATTGGCATTGAAGCCTTGCAGGGAATCGGTGTTTATTATGGCGCTGCAATGACAGAGGCATCAACCTATAAAGATAAAAACATTTGTATTGTTGGGGGTGCTAATTCAGCAGGACAAGGCGCAGTGTTTTTTAGCCGTTATGCAAAAAATATCACCATGCTTATACGTTCCGGGTCGTTGAGTCCCGGAATGTCAAACTATCTTGTTGAAAGAATAAATTCCACACCAAACATCAATGTAATTTCTGAAGTTGAAGTTATTTCAGTAAGTGGCAATAATAAACTTGAGAAAGTTGTTGTAAAAAATATTAAGACAGCGCAGGAAACTATTCATGAATTTGCAGCCATGTTTATTTTTATCGGTGCAAAACCTCATGCCGAAATGTTGGCAGGTTTTGTTCCACTCGATGAAAAGGGCTTTATATTAACAGGTTCCGATTTGCCAAAAATTAACAACAGGACCAAAGGGTGGAATCTGGAACGGGACCCCTTTCTTTTTGAAACCAATATACCCGGTGTGTTTGCAGTAGGAGACGTAAGGAGCGGTGCCAACAGAAGGGTTGCAGCAGCAGTAGGCGAAGGTTCAGCCGGAATTTATATGGTGCAAAAGTATTTGCAGACGGTGTGAACTGAATGCTTATTTATTGCCTGCAGTTGTTTTTTTGTCCCTATCTTTTTTGTGGTTGTCAATTGAAATATATTGTCAAAAATATAATGCTTAAATATGCCCAAAGTAATGAAAATAGTATGTGTATTAATGTTTCAAATACTTTACCTTTCCATAGTTCAGACGAGTAACCAAAAAACTGAATGAACAGTCGAACAGTCCAAAATATACCAAGTCCGAGTGATATTTTTTTGCCAAGATGCGTTTCAATTAATTCGCTTGAAGATGTCAAGCAAAGTAAACCCATAAGGAATATGATAAAAGCAATGAAAAATGTATGCACAGTCATCATTTGACGATTGATTAAACTCAGTGATTTAAGTTCTTTGTCCCAGTTAAAATACTTTGGAAAGACTATGTGAAACAATGCCAAAGCAATTAATAGAATACCAATTATTTTAATGTGTATTTCCATTCTTATCAAGTATAAAGGTAGAAATAAATGGCGTAAGTTTTATTTCTTGTCTGATTTTTAGATGGGCATCATTAAAAGTTTTGAGCCAGGAAGCTCTAGTGTGAAAATGAAAGGAACCAATGTTATAAACCAAAAAATTTGGAAGGTCTCTTAAATGTTCGGTTACATAAATAAGCCCTTTTGGTTTAATTACTCTCTTTAATTCATTAAAAAACGCTGTTCTCTCATTTTCATTCCTTATTTCATGAGCCGATAAAATCACAAATATTATATCTGCTGAATTGTCGGCAAGTTCTGTGTTTGATGTTTTTATTTGTTTTGTTTTTGGAAAAGGCGGATATGCTTTTCTTGCACGTTTGATTGAAACTTCTGTATGCTTTTCAGGATCATAAAAATCAAGAGCGATAAGTTCTGAATTTTTAAATTTGTCTTGAAGTAAGTAACTTGTTTCGTCAAACCCTGCATTGATATTTACAATTATATTATCCTTACTATTTTGGTCAATCCAGTATAAGCTGTAAAGTCCTGAAAGGTCATAAATGTAAAGTGAAGTGAACAAAGAAAAAATAATTGAGCCTAATACTAAAACGCCAAAAATGTAAATGAAACTTGTATAAGGGTTTTCAAAATAGCCGGATGTATAAAACATAACCAAAACCAAACATAAAGCAATGATATAAAAATGCCAGTTAAAACGAATGATGTTTAATACACCCTGAAACGGTTTTCTCACTTGTTTCATACGGCTTTTTTACCTTTTTTCCAGTAGTATGGAATATTTTTAATTATGAACGCATTTGCCAGGACTGGGTTTTCAAGTTTGAGGGAGTTTAAAAAGCCGAAATTATAATCAATCACTTTTACAGGATTTGGTGCCCAGTTTTGTCTTACTCCTTCAATGATTAAAACATCTTTGGTTTCTTTGTTATAGGTAAACGTATAAGGCAAAGGCCCTGCAAATCTTCTTGCTTCTTTCCAGTCTGCAAAGGGTGAATGTTCGGGCAAAGAAACCTCTTCTTCTGTTATAGCTATTGTGATTTTGAACTTTGAATGAATTGAAGATATTACTTTTGTGTTTTTTTGTTCAAATTGCGTAATGTCGGTAGTTGTGTAATTGTAATGGGTAAATAGGTTTCCCATAAACTCCATTTTCTTTTTGTCTGTTTCTGATTTGAGGATATATAAACCACGTAAACTTTTACCTGCAATATTAATATATCGAACAAACACCCGATAACCAATAAGAAAAAAGTCGTTTCCCATAAATTTCGGAAAACCTTTTGGTCGCAAGTGTTTTGTTTGAACCAGTGCAACCGCTATAAAAGCCCATTTATTTTGAAATGTGTCAAGCTGCAGACATTCTGGAATAAGGTGTTGTAATTGTTCTTTTGGAACTGCAAATGTCAAAACAAGTGAACTTTCAAAATACGCTTCAACTGCAAATGGATGATTTTTTAGAAATGATAACATCAGCTGTGTGTGTTGTTTTTTGTTAAAATAAAATTCGTTGAAGTAAATTACTAAAATAAATAGAAATGCAAAAAGTGAATTTAGTTTTCCCCAATATAACAAGCTGGGGACAAGCATAAATTCAAGGGTGTTCATGGTTGCAACTACTGCGATTTGTGTAACCGTATTTAACGTTGTCTTATAGCCACTTAAAATCCAGATTGCCATAGTAATTTCTAAAAGTCCGATTAAAATTGTCAAGGGTCTGGAGAATTCGTCACCTAAAATTTCCGCAACAATTTGTTCGTGTCTGGGAACAAGATTCAGAACCTTACAAAATAGCCCGTTTGCAATCCAAACTGAGGCAATACAATAGGGCAATATTTTATGAATCTTTCTGTTCGTCATTGTTTGGTTTGTGTGTCGCTGCATGAACAGTTTTATGCTTTCCGAAGGCCGGCATTGGAAAGTAGAACAAACTATAAATCACCACATAAATCAGATACTGATTCACTTCAATAGCGTGCAGCAAGAACAATATAACCATTAAAGCAATAATTCTCACAACCTGCACATATGGCCGTTTAAGGCTATCGAAAGAAAAAAACTCTTGTTTAACATTAGTTACCTTATTGCTGCCTCTTTCCCAATTAGTTCTGTAATCAAAAATGAGTTTTTGGAGCACAATTGTCCAATAAGAAATTAAGAGAACCTTAACTATCTGAAAAGAAACATAGAAGCCACCACTATTTGCCTCCGTCAGAATATCGTTTATCCCGGGATGTGGCATTAACCCATGCAACCAATAGGCAAGCAGCACATGGAATATACAGAAGTGAAGACTTAAGAAAACTACATAAAACAAACTCATTGGAATAAAAAACAAAATAAAGACCGAGATTTTTAGTTTCGTGACTGTCGGCATTTCCCGAAACTTTTTGGTATCCTCCGGGTTTCGTATTAATTTGGTTAAAAGTCTAAGAGGTGCCACCGTGGTGCGAAAAATAGTTACATAACCTACAACAAGACTGGTAATCCAAAAACTCCAGATCAAATCTGTATTATTCCAACCCATGAAGTATGCAACAGCGAGAGAGAATGAAAACAGAAATAGTTCGGTCGCGTATTTTTTCATATAATAGGGGTGGAATTAAAATTGAATTTTTAGTCCATAACGCAGGTAAAGTTCTGAAAAATTTGAATCGGGATACAATTGATTGGTATATGTATTTTTGCTCACACGTATGTCAATAAGCATGTGCGAAGTAATGGGTAACTGACTTACATAATAAAAGCCTGTTTTTAATTCAATTCCTTCAAAGTCATAATAAATATAACCTATTGTATTCGACCAGATTTTACGAATACGTAAAGTACCGTTCAAATTTGCGGTAAGCACATTTTTGCTTTGTCCTCCAATATTCTGATTTGGCGACCAGGTTGCACTAAGCTGCAAACCCATAGCCGGAGAATTTATATTTTGCATAAAGCTGTACGAGCTTACCAATGCCTGAACCGAGCCGGTGAGTTTTTGGTATATATTTCCAAACTGGGTTTGAAGCTGAACCTTTTTTGAAAATTTATATTTTAACAGAAGCGTAGCAGTAATCATTTCACCGGTATTGGTGTAATTGCCGCTATCACTTAATGAACTTACCGACTGAAAATAAGGCGCATAGTTTAGCATGAACATAATCACTTTTGTATTCAACCGGATGCTTCCGCCATAACGGGTAAATACAGTTTTATACAGTGTAGCAAAGGGTTGCAGACCATTGTTGTTTTTTTCGAAATAGCCCGCAAAAGTGAATTTATTTTTGAACAATGACTGACTCGCATTAAGCTGTATGGCTTCTCTGTCTTTCAATAAAAATTCGTTTCCCATTGAATAATAAGAAGGCTCAACATGACTGAATTTTGCCGTAATATTTGTAGAATTATTTAGTAAAATATTTGTAAATGCTTTATAGGCATAACCTAATTTGGAAGAGGAATTCAGCTTTTTAATCAACTCATTTCCATAAGGCAGATTGGCGCCAATTTTATCCGTTGCATCTGCCGGGTTGGGAATGGCATTTTGATCCGTAGTATAAATCGAGCCATTAACTTCTCCCCCCATAAGTATAGCCTTTTTTAAGAATGAGAGTTGCAGGTCCGTACCCAAAATATAATTTTCCCTGGGCGTGAATCTTTTTTGTGGAGCTGTATCCGATGTATCATTCACATCTTTTATTTGTATTCCCGTGAAAAAAATATGTGTTGCATCTTTTTTTCCGAGGCCAGCTTTTATGGCGGTTAAATCCTGGTCTACGCTATAAATATTATGAGAAAAAGTAGATTCATATGCTTTGATGGCTGACTTGCCCATCGCTATATTTATGTAAAAAATACCGGGATTCATTTCAAGCTGAAATCCATCTACCCGGGCTCCGTTCAGGGTTTGTTCCGAGAAGTAGGGATAGGTGCTTCCGATAGCAAGCGTTTGTATGGAACTTAATATTTTAGTGCCTGCTCCCATCATCCCAAATTGTTTTAAGCCAGCTTTTAAATTTACTTTATTTTTAATAAGCGTACTAAATTCACCTTTATCAATACCATCCATTTTTTGTTTAATGAGCAATGCTTTTTTGTATTTTATTTTAAGTTCGTCTATTTTACTTTTTTTACTTTTTAACTCTTCGTATTGTTTTTTAAGGGCAAATAGTTTGCGAAGTTTTTCACGCTCATTTTTTGGTACGGTACTACCGGCTTTATCAATATCTTCAACATTTTTCAAATTGTACTTTTGCGTTAAATTATTAAGCTCATTCAGTTGTAAGTTCATATCCGGGTTATCGAGTATCTTATCAATATTCTCACCTTCTTTAATTTTATTCTGTATTTCTTCCAAATTAAATTTCCCTCCAATTTTATTGCTTGCTTTAACCAGGGCCAGACTCGGTTTTTCTTTGAGCATGGATTTAAAGTTATCTAATTTTTTAACATCAAGGGGATTTTTAAAATCCTTCACACTTTCAAATTTTTCGGTAAGTTTGGCCTCCAGGTTGGCACGGTACTGGTAGGGATCAAACTGAACCGAGAACTGGTTGATGGGTTGCCTGTTAGGTGTATTTTCGGTGCTGTAAAGATAGTTTAAAGACACAGGCACTTCCCATAAAGTAAGGGTAGGGTTAAACATAACCCGGGTATAGTTTGCAGGCACTTCTGAGTTTAAGCCGCTGAAATCGCTTTGCTGACCAGCAACCGAAGCCGAACCTCCAAACCTGATTTTATTTTGGGTAAGTGCAGCCAGGCCTCTCTTAACGGCTCTTGTATCCATGGTAAAACCACCCGAAAATAGCATTTGGTTAGTACCTGCATCCATTAATTTGAACTTGAAATAATAGATGCCGGGCTTCATAGGAAATGCTGTTGCATCTGTCTGTTCATCATTAATTGGAATGCATCCTTCACGATTCAGCAATCTTGTTCCGGGTGGTATTTCCTGCATGCGACTGCTCCCCGAATAAATGAGTTGCTGCGCACTATCGTTCAACTCCAGACTAATTACTACATGCTCTGTATTGCTACCCAAATTGCTAATTTTTAATTGCCATAATTGCTCAATGGTTTTTGTGTATTTGGGGTTGTCTTTGAGTTCGAGGTGAAGTTGGGCGGAGGCAAGATTAGAATGTAATAAAAGGATACAAAATATCCCGAGTGGCATCTCCTTTGATTTATAATACAAGCGGAAAATTATTCTTGAAATACTCATTTTAAAATCTGAATATTAACTTTAGTTGCATGGCTTTCAACTTCTTTTACTTCGGGTTCAATTTTATTTGAATCAACAGGTTTTGTACCGAGTATTACAGATTTTATAGCAGCATTCAATCTCAAATCTAGATTTTGAATGAATCGCTCTTCAGAAAATTTCTTGGCTTCAAATTCAAATTGAGATTGTGTTTTTAAATTATAATAAATTAATTTTTCGTTTAATTTACATAATTTTAATTTGCATCCCAAATTTCTATTGGTTATTTCAGTTGAAGTTGTAATTTGGTAATGAAATAGACCATTTGCACTAACTGGATTCAAATTAACAAAACCATTCATTAAGTATATATTCATTTTAATATTAACTAAAAACCGATTTTAACTATATCAGATTTTTTAAAAAACACTCCCATGTATTGAATTCCACCACCTGTTGAAACACCTATACCTTGTGAGGCTGCAGTGCCTTTTATAGAAAGTCCTAATATTTGTGTCTTATAAACTTCTTGAGCTAAATTTTTTGATTGAGGATAACCCAAAGCCAATTTAGTATAAGCTTCACCAGAGCTTCCAAATAAAGTTGAAGTAAACCACTTGCCTTTAGAAGCTGCTTCTAAAGAACTATTGTACATGAATTTTGTTCCACCCAAACCCAAACTAAATCCATCTACAGATGCAAAATTGCCAAGTTGTCCCGCATTTTTTAAATATCCTGTAGCAGCCGCAGAATTAGCTAGCCCTAGTCCTTGTCCCTCCAAAAAAGCCATTCCTAAAGATGCGGCAGCTCCGGCATATTCACCGTATGCTGCTCTTCTACCCGCTTGAGCTGCTGAACCAGCAACAGGAATTTTAAAAGCCCAATGATTATCGCCTTCTACAAAATTTGTATACGTTTGGTCGATTTGTTTTACAAGTTCTGTGCGGTTATCCGATGAAAAAAAAGCTTTTGGAGCAACTGGTGTTATTTTTAAACCTTGTGCAAAACCTGATAAATTATCTTTTCCTGCAAGATTTTCTTCTGCTTTGGGCTTTGGACATGTTACACAATCTCCACCGTCTCCATCTCCTTCCACAGGTTTATCACCTTTGGGGTCACTGTATTTAATTGGATTATTGTGATTAATAGCATAAGGACTTTCCGAAGGATTCACAACGGGATCCATATTCCAACGATGTACAGCTCTTGGGTCATATTCCCAGAACTCAGCAGTATAATGATTTCTTTCACCTGCAATTTCATCAGTAGTTCTCTGGCCATTATAACCATATTGACTTGTACCAGGATTAAACACTCTGCCAGGCATAACACTCCCAAACGGATAATAATCAATGGTTGTCCATATATCGGCTTTATAAAACTGAATCGGATTATTTACACCGGGGTTTTCAGGCAGTTTTCTATCACTGATGGTTGCCAGTACATTTCCTAAATGATTGCTCAATTCATAATATTTGAGTCCTCTGCTTCTATAGCTATTCCAACGCGTACTGTGAGTATTCTTTAAAGAGTCAAGTTGGGTCATCGAGTAATCTACCCTTTGCTCACCCAGGCGGGACGAACCATAGATATAAATACTTTGCAAACGTGTGGTGGCAGGTGTGGCAGGGTTTGCATGGGATTGATACGTGGCCAGCGTATTACCACTTGCATCATGTATATAAAAAGTGAAAGTAGTTTGATTGCTTGCCGGATCGTAATATTCTTTTATCACACGCGAACCACTTGGGCCATAAGTAAATTTGGTGTTTGCAGTTCCTTTGATTATCGTTTTAATTTTTCCATATACATTCCAGTTGATTGTTAAACCCTCCTTATTATCGCTCTTCAGATTTCCAATTTTATCATAGGTGTAATTAAGGTTGCTTTGTGCATCAATATCATTCGGGTAATTGCCGGAAGCCACCAGATCGTTTACATACGAAAGGCGATTGCTTCCCGGGTAATAATAGTAGTCAAGATCATCCATTTGTTGTTGTCCACTCTGTGTTGTACCGTTTCTGCTCAGTGTAACAAGATTGCCATTGGCATCATAACTGTAAGTGCAGGCATAGTCTGTCATTGCAACCGAATTTATAAAACTGTTGTTGATGGTTCCAATATTGGGTCCTGTAAAAGCCTGCATTTGTGTAATACGGTTCAATTGATCGTAAGTATATGCTGTGGCTAATGTACCCATGGCCACATTACTGTTTTTAGGTGAACCTATGGCCGTAATCATGCTTTGGATATTGCCATTATACAGGTCTTTATTCTGGCGATGGTAATTAGTGCCAGTATAAGTGGGTTCATACATAAACCCATTGCCTATCGGCTTGTAATCATTTGTGAAATAGCGAAGCATATAACCAGTAGCATCTCTTGCAATAAGTGAATGATCACTACCTGGTCCGCCATCATGTCCGGGATCCGTTTTTACATCAAGTGTTGGGCTGTTCACTCCTTTTATCCAACCTTGAATTGTATAGGTAAAATCCTGTGTCTGAACTTTATTTTGTCCAAGCACGGTTCGCGCAAGTGGCCCGTGTTTATAATACTCATATACGGCATCATTATCCCATACAAAGCTGTCCCTGCTTGTTTGCACCTGTGTAAGCCTGTTGTCTGCATCATACAAATAGCGATGGATGAAACGGTCTGCTGAACCTGGCTGATAACTGAGTTGATTAACTTTTCCGCTGATTAAATCATAATCATATTCCAGTATTTTTGCAGGTAGTTTTACGAGATCCTGCACCAAACGCTTTACATTGCCATGAATATCATATTTATAATGTGTTGCATTGGTATAAGTAGTTACATTGGTTTCAAAATACATGGAAGATGCAACCCTACCTCTGTAATTTCTAGCGTCCCCGCCAAAATAACTGTTTACCACACTGGTATAAGCCTCATCATATCGGGTACGTGTTATCTGTTTTCTTGTATAACTTGAATTATACAACCAGGTTAAAAACTGGATTTGGTTTCGAGCCTTCGGTTCAGTTAAAACTGTAGTTACATTGTTCAGTTCTCCCACCTCATTGATCCTGCCCAGGCTATCATACAATGTGTAACTATATTTCTGGTAAGTTTTCTGTTCAGGATTTTGAGAGGCAACCATTCTTCCTAAATAATCATAAAAGAAAACACTTTTTCCATCATGGTCGGGTTGCGTTTGTTCGCGGAGCTGGTCTAAGCTATTATACCAATACTGACTCTTAAAACCATGATTATTGTAAATAGGAGAGGAGCTTGTTCCACTCTGATAATTTTTTGCAATTTGTATTTGGCTATTGTTGAGTTTAACAACCCCCACGGGTGGAATGGTCTTAACAAGATTACCTGCCTGATTATAGTAATACAAAGTAAAGTGATGCATGGCATCCATATAACCTGCGGTAAAGGTTTCAGTAGCCTGCAGGCAATGCTCAATATATAAACTCCGGAAAGCAATTCGTATTGAATCCAGAATTTGCTGATAGCTGTTTTGCGCATTTAAATAAGCTGCCTGAACCTGTTGTTCTATACATTGGTTAACAATGGTGTCGGTTATGGCCGAATCAAGTTTTGGATGGCAAGGGTCGCATGAATAAGCATCCGGGAGCATTCTAACCGTTTGTCCAGCCGAATCATATTTAATACTAATGATTTTGCATGGGTTGCAAATCCAGTTTCCGGTTGTTGGAGGAGGTGTTCCCGAACTGGTTGCCAGGAAAGAATCATTAATACTCCCGGAAGAATTAACAGGATTGAGGAGTGTTGCGTTTTGTAAGGTGGGGTTAGCAATAGCCGGTGTTGAAAGTGCAGGAAGTTTAAGGGCGGTCTGAGATGAAAGTGCAGGATTTACAGCTTGGGTAGGGGTTGAATTCTGTGAAGGAAGCTTAATGGCGGTCTGCGATGAAAGTGCAGGATTTACAGGTTGGGCAGGAGTTGAATTCTGTGAAGGAAGTTTAATGGCTGTCTCTTTGGAATTGCCCGGACCAATTGGCTTGGTCGCTACTATTACGGGAGGGCAACGTTTACAATAACTAAAAGGGTAGCAGGTATTGTGCAATTTTGTGGTAATCGTTATATTGGAGTTAATCAGCTTAATGGTAATGATTGCCGAGTAAGTATAGCCGGTTAAGGGATTTATAGTGAGGGTATCGGGAATAATACTTGTGATGAACTCAAAATTTTCAGGACTGATCCCCTTGGGAAGATCAATGATAAATTCACATTTTTTCTTTCCGGCAGTTAACACTCCGGTAAATTTTTTGCTATTATAATCACCCTTCCATTCCACTTTTCCACCCGGTATAAAATCGCTTCTCATCACCCCATTTAAAATGCTGTTTATAGTATCTTTACCTGTAAACTTTCTTCGGGCCATAAGCTGGTTCATCAGGTTTACTATATCGCCGGAAAAGGTAGTGGGTGGACAATTTTCCCGGTGGGTTGCCACTCCCTTTTCGCAAGGACCTGAAGCGCTCACATAATTGCCTGCCTGTTGTATGGTTGTGTTTGGATCAGCAGTGTATGGATCAATTGTAGTAAACACAGTTTGAAAAGCAGGAAAACGAATGCTCTTATTGGCGTATAATTGATAGGTCCATTGACTGCAAGCCTGGTGGCTTGTAAAAAATTTACCGTTCATTGGAATCCCGAAATTCCCAAAACTATTGCGTTGCCAATTAAAAGGATTTGCCCCAATGCATTCGTTATATCCTCCGGCACTGGTACAATGATCCATGGCATACTTAACTCTGTCGGCATATTGCAGTTCTTCTTTTTTAGATATGTAAAATGCCCTGTATGTTTCCCAAACATTGTTGGCGATAGCAGGATTAGAAGCGGGAGAAGATATCCAATTATTAATGTCGGTAATGGTATAAGGTATATTGCCCGCACTAAAACTCGTCATCACTGCCATTTGAAGCATGCTATAATTTGTATTATGATAATTCAATAACTGGGCAGACATCAGACTGGTGATAGTGGGAATATAATGTGTTGCTGTGGGCACAAAATATGGGTCGTTAGTAAGGGGTGCAAAAAATCCATTGGCAATGGCATCGTTGTAATTCATCGTTAAGGTCATGTTTACATCATAATCAAACGATGCACTGTTTATCTGGCTGCACCAATCCAGGTAACAATATTCAGGATGATAGGGCAACAATGAATTAGCGAATGATTCTTCCCAGATAGCTAAAAAATCGCTTAAATTAGAAAGTTGTTCAGGATAGACCAACAGATTAGTTACAGGATTATTAACTTTTATTCTCACACCATTTTCATCAAAATATCCCCCATTTGCCGGGGCTTTCCAATTGGCACCAGGCTGTGGTAATGAGTTCGAAGTATTAAAAATAGAGGTCGGGTCGGTTGCGGTATTATCGTCCCAGTTAATTAATCCGTATTGGCCACCCGGACTCAAGTCGTTTAACATGGCAAACCGGGCTATATCACACCTGTTTTCTGCAACAGCGGTGTCTTCAATATTACAGGCATCGGGATCTATCAATGCCAGTTGCTCATTTAAAATATCATTATAAACACTGTTGCATTCTGTATTAAATCTATTTATATAGTGTTCAACATACGCATCAGCGGCAGCATTATTTACTTTTAAACTTTTGATGATGGTATAAGAGCCAACAGGCAGGTTTATCGTGAAAGGTTCTGGAAGGTTATCTGAATCAAAGGCAACATTTGAATTTGGACAATGGTCGTTTACATTCATTGCTGAATCATTGAAAGTGAAAGGCCCCACCACAAGGCTGGTATCGTAAATTACATGATTGCAACTGTAATTATCAATTACTTTCAGGTGGAGATCGTAAACACAATCCAAACAAAGCTGAATGCCATTGCAAAGTGTTGTCTGGTATGCAACATTTGAAACCGTATAACGCATTTCATAATCGCTTTGTGTGCTTACTATAATACTTTGATTTGAAATCAACTCAGCATTAGCAGTATCTTTATTATTGTAAGCCAACAGATCAACATCAATAGAGTCTGGCTGATAACTATCTAACTGACTCAGATTAGCAGGTGGATTTCCGGCCAACGCAGTTGCAATCACATTTCCACTCAGATTTAAAAAGCTTACACTGAGTTGGCCATTAGGATCTTTTACAACATTTTTTTTGTAATGGGAAGCAATTCCAGCTTCATTTCCAAATAACATAAACAACTCCTCCTGCATAGGAGTGCCATAGTAGTATTCGGTTTCATGAGTCGATCCCAATTGATGATTTATACCAACACCACCCTGCTTTCTAATTCTTCCTGTGAGATCGGGGGTGAATTCAGTTTGTGTAAACGGGTAGTTTTTTGCATCCGGGATATAGGCATTTTCATTTGTTTTATCAGGATTACTCCCAGAATAATAATTGGATGCACCACTATTTGTATTCATCGGTGCTGTAAGAGTACCGCAAAGGTTTTGTGTGATATCAAAATCAGCACGGCTATAAGGACTGCCTGCATTGTTCCGGTTAAAATTATTATAATACATTAACCTGCGGTTGTTTGGGGTGTAGTAGGGATAGGGATCCAAAGGGACCGGAACAGGAAGCACCTGAATTGCGGCACGCCCCTGATGATCATATATGGATTCGCCCACAAGCGTCGCCTGTTCGGTACTGAGCCCGGTTATTGTTTGTCTGTTGCGTTGGGTACCATCCATGTAAGCAACAATATCTTTTCGCTTTCCGCCTTCTGAATAAGATGTTGTGATTTGCCAGTTCTTCTTGTCAGCTTCATGCGGGGTCACAATTTTTAATTTATGTGTAAATGTGCTTAAGTTGGGTCCGGTACCATACGTTGCATCCGACCACTGACCGGGAATCTGGTATACTTTATCTGTAGTTACATCATATTTTTTCCCTATAAATCTTACTCTGAAAATAATATATCCGCGTTCATAAACCATGGGTATTACATAAGAGTTGGTGGAAAGCTGAACCCTTGAAGCATTTCTTGAAAGGTTATAGTCTTTATTATATTTAAGATCAACAGCCATTCTTTCAATTCCGGCGACACCATAATTGTCAACATAAGCCCATTCAAGTTCAAATAGTTCAGAACCCAACTGGCAACCCCACCAAATTACAAGTTCATCACTAACTGTATTATGGTGATGAAAAAGTGAGGCTCCATTCGGTACCAGTGTAGCATCAAAAACCTGATAACGTTCAATAATGATCTCAGAACTCAAATTAATGATTTTAACTACCCTGGCTTTTTGAGCATCAGTGAGACCAGGGGTAAATATGGCTGATATAACTCGGTAATGTACATACCCGGCATTTGCAAAATGCAGGCTGGCTTTCTCATTGAACGAGGTCCTTTCGGTTGGATTAAAATTTATAACCAAGGTTTCAAGAGTAAAGATGGTAGGTGAGGGAGTCCCCTTTATGTGAGCGGTAATTTCTATTTTTACTTCTAATTTATATGAAAAATTAATATACTCCAACGCATCAGCATCTATATAGAGATGAAGTAAATTATCAATTTTTCTTACCTGTTGGGTAGATGGAAAACCATACTGACCCCCTGAATATGCAAACCCTGATAATCCATTTGTAAATATTGCACCTGTCGATATAAAGTCAGGGTTTGGTATATAATTAATAAAATACTTCCCCTGTAAATAGGAAGAAACCGCAGGCTCCACTCCGGCATCCGCTTTAGAAAAAAAGCCACACCAGCAAATCATCAATATATATTTAATAAATTTCATTTTTTATTTAGATTATTAATGAATTCATAACCGGGGTATTTAATGCTGGGTTTCCATACCCCATTTTTAATTGTACAATAGTTAGCTAATGTTAACCGGGAATCTTCACTCATTGCATATTCTTTTTCTTTAAAAAGAATCTCCAGTCTTTGATTTGAAGCATCTGTATTATTTGTATACTCAGAGTTTATAGCTTTATTGTAGAACATGCAAATCTTTTCAACCGAATAACTTGTGGTATTATAAAAAACATCCAGTTGATTGATTTCACCCGCTTTCAATTCCAATCTTAGTTTTGACTGATTTGCGCTTGTCTTTGTAATGTTATATTCTTTGCACAAGTCGAGATATTTTTTCAATTGTTCCAAATCAAATCCCTGATTTCCTCCCCCATTATTATCAGATAGCATCATCATCTTTTCTTCCCTGTCAATGCTTATAAAGTACTTTGAAGTTTTTAAACTCTCAATTTCCCCCAATTGACTGTATTTATCACCATTTCTTTGAATAAGTAAGCCATTCAGGGTGGAGAGAACTGTTTGTGAATTTGCATCTGCATACAATTTATATGTGAGATCATATGCAATGTTTTTCTTTTGTGCATTGGCTTTACTCAGGTTTTCAATTAACTCAGTGATTTCCTTCCTGCTTTCGGCAGGCCGAAAAGCTGAAACGAATGTGATTGCAAATACAAGTAGAATTCGTATGCTCATTTTAAATTTAGTTTTGTTTTGGTTGTGCGCTCCTTGATTCCTTAATTGTCATAATACCCCTTTCGGTTTCTTTCTTTATTCTGATCAACTGCCCTTCGGCATTGTATTCATAAAATGTGGCATATCCGTTATCGTCCAGTTCTGCCATTAGCTTGAGTGAAATGTCGTCATACACATAGTTCTTCATACTGCCGTTAAACGGTAAAATCCTGATATCATCAAAGTAGGTGCTTAGAGAGCCTCCGTTTATCAGTTTAATGGTTACTGAAACATCATTGGGTAAAATATTAAATTCCCCGCTTATTCTTTGCCAGCCGTCAATGATATCTCCTGTAGGTGAAAAGGAAAAGGTAGTGGCAAATGAACTTATATAATTAAATATTTCTATGTTTAATTTAGGTGCAGTATAGTTGATCATACCCAGGCCAGTGCCTTCTTTTACCCAGGCGGTAACTACATACTTGCCCGGAGACGGGGCAAAAGATTTAATGCAATCACAATTTTCAATTTTATTTACGGGTACAATATTCAACACTGCAGAATTGAATGTGGAGGAATCCATAGGGGTTAACGGGCAGCTATCATTAAGTGCATAGGGTAAAACAATTGTTTGCAATGCATTTAAACGAAGCGAATATTTACCTGTATGGTAGGCTGCATTTGATATCTTTCCACTACTCCAAAGGGATTGATCACCGAAATGTCGTTGAATATCCGGGATGGCATAATCTTCAAAGCCATCAAATGCAATTTGTTTATACCTGCTGTTGGAAGCTACACCTGTTACCATCAGATGATGATAGCCTATTATTTCAGAAGAGAATCTTCCCAAACGATCCCTGTTTTCGAGTTCAATTCCATTAGGGTCAAATTTGGTAATTTCTGTTGTCCAGGTCCACATATTCATGTTTTTTAATACAGGCTTGTATGGGTAGGGTACTGCAGCAGTTGACATGGTTTGTCCATGCCAAAAGGAGGTAAAGCTTGTGTAAACACCATCTTTTCTGATATCTGTATAAAAAGGTGTAACGGAAGCCGTATTTTTACGATTGCTCAGGTATGACCATGATTTAAGGTTTCTCCATACCCCTCTTAAATTATGAACATAGGGATTGATTGTTTTATTGCCGGCGCAAGAGGTATCTTTTGTACAATAGGTTTGCCAGGCATCGCTGAATTCTACTGCCTTACTGTTTAACACTCCCGATGGGCAATTTAATTCCAGTTTTTTTGGATTACCGGATATAGGATTTTTCAAAGAAGTAATCGTTCCAATTTCCTTAGCAGGCATATTCCTTCTACCCGATCTTATCACTTTAATGGTTGTTGTTGTTGAACTGGTTACCAAACTACCACATCTGTCAATGAGCGTAATTGTGTTGGCAACTCTGTTAACGGCAAGCACCCAAACTTTGACTGTTGTTGAATTATCGATAAATGATAACTCGTCGCCTGGCATGAGCACGTTGGTTTCAAAAGCGTTTAATTGCCAAACCCCTGAAGCGTATTGAATAGTTGTAGTGAACCCAATATTTTTATAGGCATTTTGCATGCCTTCGTAAGCCCAGTGTGCAGGTAATTTCAGGTTATAAACAGGGTCGTTAAATTCATTACCTGTTTTGGTCAGTAAGCATTCACCGGTCTCTGCATCATAAGCCATGTTTTCACTCATTATGGTTGAACCCAGATCAAAAGCCTCCACCTTTTCAAGGATACCTATTTTATTAATGATCTTGGTTAAAGTCATTGATCTGAACCGGCTTTCGTTCATGGTAAGGTCGGGCCAGGGAACCGGGACGATTAGCGGGATTATTCCCACAACAAAAGTTTCCAGATTAAAACTAACTCCGCCTGCAATTGATTTATTTATAGATTGCCGTGCATCCCCTGCCATTTGAAAATCAACCCCCAGGAGGCCGGGTTCTACTTTTCCATCAGGATAAATAAAATCAACTGCATTCTCCAGTTGTCCTTTGCTATCTGTTTTAAAATGATTTATTATTCCCGAAATATAGGTGCCATTTTCATCAAACACTTTTTTTGAACGTAACTGTCCGTGCATATTGTTCGTGATTACACTAAACCCCTGAGCGGCATTCATGTGTTCTTTCATTTTCACCTTTAAGAGAGAAAAAATTGGATTGATTCTTCGTGGCAAACGTTGAAGATCTGTTCGCTCCAATTTAGTCGGGAAATCTTTTGCTGTATAATAACATTGTTCAGTATGCCCCGTTGCAGTTCGCGTAACATTTGCATATTGCATGTTACGGATCGTGATTTTACTGAATGCAATGTCGGGAGCGGGCATAAAACATTCCCCGAAAGGTTCTTCGGTATAATGAATATTATCAATAGCCCACTTTCGCTCTTCGGTGGCGGGTTCTACTACTTTCCGAAAGGGATTTTCATCGCCCCCGATTACGGGTTCATAGGAAGCCACCCCAGAGCTGATTGTTCTCATCGAACCATCCGACTGTTGTTCACTGGTGGTATAATCATATTCCTGCCCATAGCTGGAACTCTGAGCAGAACCTCCGGTCATGGCATCCCAGTTATCCTTTATTTCAATTCGGGATACCATACTGCCTCCTCCCAACTTTTTACCCCTTGGATCATACAGACGTATAAATGATCTTCCCAACTCAATCTCTTGCCCATAACTCCTATCCAGCATCGCTGTATTGAACCCGATAAAAAGTTGCCCCAATTGCTTAAAAGCCCCAGCAATAGGTTGCAAGGCAATAAGCGGATCGGCCATAATATCGTCAACTGTAACATTACTTTGGCCAAAAGCAACTTCCGGCATATTTTGCCTGATAAATTGAAAAGCCATTTTGGAGATGGGATTGATAAAGGGAGCTCCATCATCTTTTTTGGGTACCAATTTTAAGCTGACCCACCCACGTGAAGCTGAACCAACAGGATCAACTCCATAGCCGGTAATCTGTGCATAAACAGGAAGATACTCCCATTTATTATTCGAATTCATTTTCACAAAACACTTCAAGTAGATATGAGATTTGTTAACCGTAATATCACGCAGATAATCTCGTTTCAACTGCGATGGGGTAGTACCGGGGATGACATCGAAGTATACTTTTTCATAATGAGTTGTGGGTCCATTATATAGTAATTTGTTTCCGTAACTTCCAATACCTGCAATTTTCATCATTTGCATGGCATTCCGATCTTGCACATAAGCGTAATGTTTGGCCTGATAATTTATTTTTATAATACCTCCCGATGGCAGGTTTATACTATCCAAACACCAGGTACCTGCATCATCGTTTGCGATGGATTCATTTTGTTCTGAGTATGGATACTCCGTATTTGTTAAAGGGCCCGTAGGTACAGTACAATAAGTTGATGTGGCTCTTTTATAGTTTCCCCACCTGTCATAAGACTTCATACCATAGGGTTTATCTGCATTTTTGTAAGCAAATCTATAAGCCGATAAGCCGGCCTTTTGAGAATAACCATACGTAAAATAGAGTTTCGTTAAGGTTAATTTTCCTTTACCAGGCGCATTGGAGTTTTCTGTTCCGGGACATAAAGAATAGTCATAATCAAAGTGAACCGTTTTTACCGGCATTGCATTTGCTTGATTTGCTTTTCGATCATTCCTTGCATATAAGGTGATGGTCTTTAAAATAACAGACCTGTTGTTGGTATTGATTCCGCCATTTTCATCCAAAACACCAAATCCATCTCCTCTGTTTATGTTATCATATAAAAATTCAGCCACCATGGTTTTGGATTCAACAGAATGCAGCACCCATATCTCTTTTTTTCCGTAGATATAGCTTCCTTTATCATCATCCGGATCAGACAATAAACCTTCACTGTAGTTGGCCTGGTCTTTATCTATAGGAACCCTCCATTGATAATCAGCGTGAATTCTGCTATAATTAAAAACAGTATAAGATCCAAGGTCATCTTCAGAAATACCATTACCTGTCAGATCCTGATAGTCCTGGCTGAGTATGGCTGTCAGCAGATATGAATGGGCATAAGGTTTTGTTTCAACAGCATTGAAAAAATTATCTTTACCCATTTGGTTATATACTGAGTTATCAGGGTTACTTATACTTGGGGAATATTTAACTTTGCCATTGGAACAAACTTTTGTTCTTGTTGATACATTGAAAGTAACATCGCGTTGCTTTATATTATAAGCAGGAATCCCATATACATATCTTAAGCCATCGCTTCTATGGGTTATTATTTCGGAAATGTGGTGTGCCTTTCTTATTGGATCAACCGGTGAACTTACTCTGTTGATTTGCAATTTTGTTGGATTTATAAAACTATTCAGGGTATAATTGTATATGGGATTAACATTTAATAACTGAGCTTCCTTTGCAGTTAAATAGGATATGGTTTGTTGCCTTCTGTCTCTTTTGTCTCTTGTTAATTCATTATTTGTTAAATTATTTGGACTGGTATAAGTATTGTTATGATATGCCAGTTTCTCCCGGGTTTTAACTTTAAAAGAAATGCTGTTTGGAGCTGTAAGATCCGGCCTTACTGCCTGATCATAGCCCATCTTTTTATAAAGTGTCAAATCAGATTCAGCGGCCACTTCACCGGCTGCTTTAAAATAGGCAGGTTCGTATAAACCTTTTGCATCCGGATGCGTAGCTCTGAAATCCATCGCTGATAAAAGGTCATTGCCATCAGTCCACTTTGAACTAGTACTGTTAGAGGAGTTCATTTTTATATCTACCCCAACGTGCACTGCATTTCCTGTTCCCAATTCTAAACCTAAATCACCCCCAAAGCTGTTTGAACTTTCTTTTGCATCATAAAATACCCCAACATCACTCCTTTTAAGCTGGTAACTTCCGCCTATTCCTTGTCCGCTTACACTGTATATATCATTACCTGGATTTAAGATAGGTAAGCTAACTGTATGATCGGCAAAGGCACCATCTTTTTCTCTGGCGAAATCTGTCAGTGAATTTTCAGCAGAATTTGCCCATGCATTGTGGGCATACAACATGCCATAGGCACTATTTGATTTTGTTCCGGATAATAGTTTCTGACTGGAAACATATCCCGAAAATGCAACGGAAGCATCTAACCCAAAAATTTCACCACCAACTGGACTAAATCTCAAGGAAAATGATTTGTTCATCATATCCATATTAACTTCGGGAACATAAATGGGTGTACTATATGAAAAAGAAGCACTGGTAGATTGTGAGGTTCCTGCTATATTTTCATTTTTTTTAAAGGATCTGTCGAGTGACTTTGTAGCTGTTGCTGAAATGGATAAAGCTTTAAGTCCATCCCTTGAATTAACCTGTAAACCGATACCGCAGCCTAATGAAATGGCATTAGCTCTGCTATTATCAACCGTTTTTGAATACGAGAGATTAGGGGAAAAATTAGCACCCGATTGTGAGTTAGTATTAAGGCCCATACTTGCAGTTAATTTTCCTCCGTTTTTATCTCCTGCAGATAGGGATGGAGACAGTCCAAATTCACATCCCATTCCCCAGTAACTGTTAAAGAAAACGCCCAGATTCAGGTTTAAACCCAATCCCAGTTTTTTGCTATCCAATCCAAATAGCTCCAAACTTAAAGCCGCACCTGAACCTGCAGTTACATTAGGCTTCATATTAAACTGTTTTTCAACAGCATCTTTTGCACCATTAAAATCATCAGGAAGGGCTCTAACATTTCTGTTAATAACACCCGGATTTATATTCCATCCCAGGCCAACAACTGTGGCTTCCATATCAGCGGTAATTCCCGAGTGGTATGCTATGTTTATTGGATATCCGCTTACATCCAAAAGAGGAATATTATACGTAAAATCACCGGAAGGGAGATTTACCATTTCACTTGTTCCTATGGGTTCAAATGATTGAAATTCGGGCTGAGAGGGACCACCGGATAATGCATAGCTGATTGACGGGCTCAATAACTGAATGAGCATAATTAAAAGGAACACCCTTGCATAATATATTCTTCTTTTATTCATCATCATAAATTTTTATGGATAGAAACCAGCAATGGTTTATTGGAGAAAACTCTGTCAATAACAAGAATTTCATCATTATCTTTTATAAGGTATTCGCCAAAATTCAGGATAAAAGTTCTGTAAGGCAGATCCATATATAACTGCTCGCTGTGGCTATCAACGCATGGTATAGTATCAGCCCCTGAAATCAGGTAAATATCTTTTGAAAATTTTAACATGTAGTAATCATTTCTAAGACGTTGCTCATGTGTAATACTTAAACCATATTTTATCAGATCCGCTTTCGAACCCACTAATTGAACCCTTAGGATAACAGATGAAGAATTTGCTTCATCCATTCCATTTCTTCCCGGCATTCGTGCATCAAAGTCAATAGTAACCGGTGCATCTTTCTTTTTCACTTCTGTTCTGCAATTGTTTAACAAGCCCAAAAGAGAAACGAATAATATATAATACAACAACTTTTTCACTTTCATTTTTCGCGGGCGTTCGTTACTTTATTTGCTTTTCTAAATCTTAAATATTCGTAAACCGTTCCGTTACCAACTCTCAATATATAAGGCTCCTCTGCTTTTAAATCATCAAGCAAAAGAGAAAACCTAAAAGAACCCATATGGATTAGTTTTTCATTGGAATCTTTTACGCAAATTGAATCAATAATCAAAACCCGGTCGGTATTGCTGCTAAAGAGTACCAGGCTAATCCCATCATGGTGGTCAATGGAGTTACAGCAAGTAAAGTTTATCTGATCTTTAACTTCTACAAAATTCCCACCGTTTTCATTTACCATTTTATAGTATTGAAGTGTATGTGGATTATGTCCGATTTCAAAAATATAAGAAGCGCTGCTGCACCCTTTTTTACAGGGTTTTAATTTCCGGTTACCTGTTGCAGCTACTGTCCATTTGTAACGTTTGCCTTCCTTATATTTAAATTTTTTAGGAAGCAAAAGTTTTAATTCTTCTTTCTTTTTTGCTGTATAAATTAGTGAATCCTCTTTATCTCCCGATTCATTTACTTCAAACAATCTGTATTCATAAATAATGGAACCCTTTATCGCGCTGCGTTCATGCGCCCAGCTAAAAACCACACTATCCATATCCTGCATTTTAATGGATGAATTATGTTTTGGAAATTTTAATTCCGGCGGATGTACTACGGCATCATTGATTGCCGAATCCATGGGAGCGGAATACATTTTCGCATCAGATCCATAAATAGAATCCATGGGGGAACTCACCTGATATCTGAACGACCATAGCTCCGATTTTGCAATCTCATTATTTCCATTCATGATCCGAACATACCAGAGGTAGATTCCATCAGGTGTCATTGTTCTTGAAGCAAAGCTTAACTGTAAAATATTGGTAGCAGATTGCTGTGTATAAAAAGCACGGTTTGATTTTGCAGCCTGAATGAGACTTTGGCCTTTTAATACTTCGATAAGCACCAGTTCATATTGCGGATTTGAAAGTTGTGTTAATGCTGTCCATGAAAACAACTGAAATTCATTATTTACAATTTCATTATTGGAAGGCGACACCAAAAAAATACTGCTTAAAGATTCAATCTTAAACTCATAACATACATTTCCCAGTTCACTTTGGGTAACTTCATCAAATACTTTCACACAAATCCGGTAATAACCATCCGGAAATTTTGCATTTTGAATCAAATATTCAGTAAAGGGTTGTGAAGCTTTAATTCCAGGATTTATAGGCAATAAGAGATTTTGAATATTGGCAACACTTATTAATAATCCACTTGCAGGAATTTTAAATTTTTTAGTAGTGCCCGATGTTTCCAGTTTATTTGGAGCGGTTTGACCAAAATTAATCTCGTAAGAAATGAAGGCATTGTATTCTGTTCCCGAATTATTAATCAGGTTTAATTCCAATATTTGGTATTGACCCACATCATTTCCTAATATAGGCGGCTGGATAATTATTTGTGCATGGAGGATTCCTTTGTTTGCAAAGAATAAAACTCCAATAAATATTAAAAGTTTAAAACACCGGTAAATATTTTTATAATTTCTCATTCCGTAATTTCAAAACACCTGACTCAAACGTAAACACAATAAACTGTTTAATCAGACCAAATGAGTAAACGGTTTATTTTGCCGATTGAATGGTAACAGAAATGAAATGTCTGGTAAAAAAAGTAATCAGAAATCACATGTCAGTTCAGCGGAGTCGCATGTCAGTTCGAAGTCGAGAACAGCATTGAGTGAAAATAAATTTTGGATTGCTTATGACGTATTTGATTTCAATGGAGATAGTTCTCAACTCCGCACTGACACCATACATGTTACCGACTACTGATTACTCATCACCGTTTGCGTGGGAAGCGTTATCGTAACTTCGGTACCCCCAATAATACCATCTGCAGCCTGAATCTGCTGAATGTGCAAATCAAATTTTCCACCAATGCTTCGCGACCAAAGATCCAACCGTTCTTTGGTTAGTTTCATGCCTTTACTGTTATGGGTTAATTCCTGACCTTTTTTTATTTCCTTGCTGGTATCAATACCAATCCCTGTATCTCTGATGATAACCTGGTAATTTAATTCATCCGGCATTTTAACACTAATTATAATCCGACCTCCATCTGTTAAAGGCATTAAACCATGCCATATTGCATTTTCAACAAAAGGTTGTAATACCATGGGTGGAATTAACAAGTCTTCTATATCCATATCCTCTGGCACATTAATCTCATATTTCAGTTTCTCACCGAAGCGCAGCTTTTCAAAATTCAGGTATAGTTTTAACCGTTCCAGTTCGTCTTCCAGTGAAACACAGTTTTTCATAACAGCTTCCATGTTTTTTCGCGTGAGCCTGGCAAAAAGGGAAAGATATTTATTGGCAGAAAGTGTATCATTCTTGTGGAGGTATTCCTGTATCGAATTCAGGGCATTGAAAATAAAATGCGGATTCATTAATGCACTTAAAGCTTGTTGCTCCAAATGAACCATGTGATTTTGCATTTCTCTTTTTTTTAGTTTTGCATTTCTTTTTTGCCGGAAAATATAATATATAGTCATCGCCAAAATGGTCAGAATAAGACTCCATATCATTACATAAAACCAGTTTTGCATCCAGAATGGTGCCTTAATGATAAAATGAAATTGTCGTATTTCCGACCAGTTACTGTTAACCTTTTTCGCTTTTACTTCAAAAGTATATTCACCGGGTAAAAGTGCCGGATAATCTACCGAACCGCTCGTATTTAATTTCCAGGTATCATCTGCTCCATTCAGCCGGAACATGTATTGCACTTTTAATGGCTGCTGGTATGTTAAAGCGATAAATCCAAATTTTAAATAATTGTTACCATATGCAAATACTGAATCCTTCGAATTTATAATACTAATACCCCCATATTGAACGGTTGTAATATACATAAAAGGCGGAGATGATCTTTCTTTCTTTCCTTCCAAAATAATGCTTAGTCCTTCAGTTGTGGCAACGTAAATAGTGTCTTTATGAGTTACCACATCGTTTATTTCATTTGATAGCAAGCCGTCATCCATGGTATAATTGCGAATCAAACGGAGTTTTTTATCTTTATAAGACAGTTGACTTACACCTTTGGATGTTGCTACCCAAACTTTGTTTTTATCAAGGTATAATTTATTGCATATATCAGATGCAAGGCCATCATGTTCCGAAAATATTTGTAAAACTTTTGAACCGTCATAAAGTACTATACCCTTACTTCTTGTGGCAAGAATCAGGTTTCCATCATGAGTTTCAATAATACGGGAGATAGCATGTTTAAGAACAGGATTTTGATGAGATAAAGATATCAAACGATCTCCTTGAAGCTTATTAAGGCCGGCATTATTGGCAATCCAAATCGTTTCATTTTTATCAATTGTGGCAGTATAAATACGGACATTCTTTGTCGGAATTATATTTGACATCAGGTACCGTTTGCCCAGATTATCGTTTAAATTAAAAAGGGATAACATAAAATGGTTTGCAGCCAGAATATTCCCATTTTTCTTAACAGAAAGGGATTTATAATTCGATGTCCAGGCCCCTGTATAATTCTTCATGGCATTTTTAAGGATAATTCCACGTGAATCCACTATGCCTTTTTTAAACATGATCAGGTCAAGAATTGTAGCCACATATAAATTCCCTGATAAATCTCCGCAAATATCATAGACCGGGGTATTTAGACCGGGTATCGATGTAATTAAAGAAAACTTATTTAATTCACCATTTTTAATATTGTACAAATTGTTTTTTATTGATCCAGCCCAAATCGTATTCTGCTTGTCTTTAAACAAAACTTTAATATTTTCCTGTGGCAGACCCTCTGTATTTTTGTATGATACTGCTGTTTTAATATTCCGGGGAAGCAAAAACACGCCACTGCCTGTGGTGCCGAACCATAGGTTTTCTTCCCGGTCTTCATATATCCTGCTTACTTGTTTGCCAGGAAAATATATTTTAATTTGTGGATGGGCTTTTCTGAAATCTTTGATTTTAATTATGCCCTGGTCGTATGAACAAATCCAAAAATCCTCTTTTATTTGCTTTTGAAAATTAGGTCTGATTATCAATGAAATTTTATCTGAAGAAATCAGCTTGCGAACTTTTTTTTCGAAGCTGAACAAACCCCCGGAGGTATAAAAATAAAATGGGATTCCGGGTTTAAAAAGTATCCTATTAGATTTTAACAGGTATACCGACTTACTTAATTTGTGAATCCAGGGATTTTCATCACTAATAGAATCGTATAAGTTTGTATAGTCGGAATCTGAAATTTTTATCGTTTTGTGTGACGGTGCAAAATACACATTTCCCTCTTCATCATCCAGTGAAGAATAAACGATGCCTGATTCGGGTAGCTTTTTCAATAATGGATCGTTTGTGGGATTATAAACTTTTCCGTTTAGGTAATAACATAACCGACCGTTTAAAGTCAGGAACCAGATTCTACCCTTGCGGTCCTCAAATAAATCTATAATAATATTATCGGTGAGTCCGTCATGAATAGTAAAAGTCTGAAAAAATTTTCCATCGAAACGGGCAGCACCGTTTTCTGTACCAAACCACATATATCCTTTAGAATCCTGTATGATTCCGTAAACGGTTGTACTTGGCAAACCATCTCCAACAGTATAGTGTTTGTATAGTGGCGACTGGGCTTTAACCGTATTTATTGCCAGCATTAACAAAATCAAAAGCAGTATAAAGCGCGGCTTCATAAATTGAATCTACTTATTATATAAATCCAGTGCCGCAAGGAACTCAGGGATTCTTCTTCTTGAAACCGGAATGGAACTGTTATCTGCCATCACTGCATAATACCCATCAACTCTTGAAAACTCTTTCAGATATTTTAAATGAATGACACTTGATTTATGGATTCTGAAAAATGATTTTTCATCAAGCAGGTCTTCAAATTCTTTCATGGATTTTGATACTACAATTTTCTTTAAGTTACTCAAATGAAATATCGTATAATTACTGTCAGCATCCATATATAGTATTTCATCCACATCAAGAATGGTAAAACCATGAGTTCCCGGCAGGCATAAACGTTGTACCCCTTTTCGGTTTTCCATATTACGCATGAGACCCTGTAAGGATTGCTGATAATCTGAAAATGCAGAAGGAGTTTGTTGTATGAGTGTTTTCATACGAACCAGTTTTGTAACGGCTTCTTTCAGTTCATCAATATCAACCGGTTTTTGTAAGTAGTCAACGGCACTGGCACGCAAGGCCTTTAAAGCATATTGGTCATGCGCCGTAACAAATACAAAAAGGTACTTACTGCTGTCAATTGATTCCAGCAAATCAAAACCATTTTCGTTGGGCATTGATATATCCAGAAAAAGCGCATCCACCGGGTTTGAACCCAAGTATTCCCTTGCCTGCGCTGCAGAATCAGCCAATCCAATTATATTTATTTCCGGGCAATAGGTCTTTAATAGCGACGCGAGAACATTACGCGCAGGTTCTTCATCATCTACTATCAGTACCTTCATTTCCAATGTCATGAGGTCAAATTTAGCAGTTTATTATTTTTAACCGCAACAAATGTTTGAATGGTAGCGAATACCGAGTGAATGGTAAGATTGTTCAAATGAACACGAGAGTATGTTTTATGTAAATATTTCGTACATGAATGTTAAGCTATTAAATACCCTGAACCAAGTTAACATAATAACTGAATTACATTAAATACAGTTATTATAATGACTGAATTACATTAAATTCACTCATTTTGTAACTCAACAGATTGTGTCTGAGGCATTAGTTTAAAAGGAGGGAGACTTTATTGTTTTATAATTTTTTGTGTAACAATATTTTTACCGTCAGTTATTTTTACAAAATATAAACCATTGGCCTGATCCGATAAATCAACTGTATTTAATTCACTTATTGCTGTTTGTTTATGTACTAAAATACCAAGGATATTATATATTTCTATCTGTACATTATTTGTTGGGTAAGAGACAAAAAGTTTAAATATACCATGATTAGGATTTGGATAAATAGAGATACCGGTGGTTTCCATGTTTTCTCCAGTACTTAAAACAGGGGGTAAGTCAAAGGCTTCGGTTTGATCCGACACACTGCTTGAGCTTCCCTGTATGGCTGAATAACCGAGTCCGCGGTTGGCAAAAGTTTTCCATATCATTGCATAATTTGCACCACCGTTCAATGCAGAATCAGCTGCAATAATTGCATTTCTTGAATCAACAAATCCGGGACCGCATTTTTGAAGTTTCAATCCCATCATGATGATCTGAAGTGTTTTATTATTGCCTCCTGTACCATTATAGAAGTCAGTATCAAATCCATATTTATCAATCATATTCAGCATCAAATCATATAACATTGTACACCAAACAAACCCAACTCCATGTGTTTCCCGATATATCGCAACATTTTTGTATGTGGCCGGATTTATGGTTTTATTTCTGCTATATTTGTAGTGCCTGCTACCGAGTCCGTTTGTATCTTCACCTAACGCATAATTACCCATTCCGCGACCGCTTAATAAAGTTTCCCAGGGTTTGGCTGATACATAAAGTGCAAAAAAATCGCTCCAGCCTTCACCGCCACTTTCAGCATTGTAAAGGCAGCTAGAATTGGCAGGCCCCCCCGTGAGGCGAATAGAAATGCCATGACCATACTCATGCGCAATGATTCCGTTATCCAAATCACTGTCGTAGATGGGTCCAAACATGGATGAGTCATACATGGAAACATTTACTGTTCCGGCTTTCATGTAGTTCTTAAGTATGTCTCCGGTAATATTGGAGACGATTATAGAAGGAATATTAATGCCATTTGTATCGCCGGTTGCACCATTATAAACAGAACTAAAGTAACTGATAAAAATTACCCCAATCGCCCCTGCATTCTGGGCATTCAGAATTTTTTGACGATAGCTGCATCCATTCGGAATAATATCCGATGCACCCCTTTCAATTAAAACAATTTTACCGGCAACTTCGCTTGTATTCTTAAGTTCATTGCATGCCTCAGTGGGTTTTGAAGAGGAATCATTGGCCCATACTAAATTTGATGTTATACCCTGAACCGGTGGCCTTGGACCAAAAATAGATATATAAGAAGAGTATAAGGTGTTGGTGCCCGGTGTGTTTATTCTGAAATTATTTACTATGGCTCCAAATGGCCGGTATAAAGTCATTTGCATGCGGCAGGAACTCCCATCAATGGGAACAGAGATATTTGCTCCACTTATACCTTCATCCTGGGCCTCCGACCGCATTTCATCTTTGTCCAAACCCCCCTTATTATAATTATTGGTTTGAAAATTTCCAGCCGCTTCTGTAAACCCATAATTATACATGATATCGTGCATCATATTGTTTATGTAAAATAAATTGGTAATGGCAGCATTTAAATTCGTGCGCGGACTGGCAGTACTATTATATGGAAACTCAAAAGAAAGACTTGAATCTCCGTTGGGCGAATACCCGTTGCCATTATTGCTAAGGGTATCTTCCTTGGCCCAAACATTATTGCCACGGGTAATAGTAAATTCTGCTCCATCAACGCCATCGGTATCATGCCAGCCATATGGCGAAGCATTAAAGGTTGAAGGGTTTGCAACGATAGCGCGTCCTCCGTGCGTAGGACTTTCTCCGGGTAAGGCAATTACATGATAATTTGCAGCGTGTAACTTGCCTGATTCTTTTTCATCGAACAAAAAGAAATATTCATTTGATTTTGTTGATGAACCCATCGTTTCAATATTACATTTATTTGTATAGTTAATTTGGTTCAGAATAGCACCACTGGCGGCATTCACCAAAATATTCAACCAATCACTTGTTGCATCATTAAGTATTTCAAACTGCCATGCAGGCAGCAATTCTGTACCGTTTGAATAATAACAAAATTTCCCCCTGATGGGCTCACTTGAAATGCCATGGGCAGGAACCATAAAACTTTTATTTGCATCTAAAATAATTGCAGTCTTTGATAATTGATTTAAATGGATACCTGCTTGAACTGAGGCAATCTTCAATGCAGTTTCGGCACTAATCGTTGCAGGTGTGTTGGCTTTCAGCGTCACACCTGCAAAATCAATGGTTGTGTAAAATAATTTCCCGTTTTTATTAAAATGCAAACTGCTTTGGGTATTCACTACCTCCATGCCATTTACGGCTTGTTTAAAATAAACATGGGTGAATCCGGTTTGTTCATCTGTATATTGATTGTTTATCAGAAATGAATTTTCGTCAATATTAGCAAAACCTTTACTTTTAATTTCCTGCAAAACCTGTTCTTTCGAAACTTGAGCAACTAATAATTGAAGCAGGCAAATCAATGCAAAAGCAAGTGAAATTATTTTCTTCATAAAAGTTAATTTAAGCTTTGTT
This sequence comes from Bacteroidota bacterium, assembly GCA_030680835.1. GTDB lineage: Bacteria > Bacteroidota > Bacteroidia > UKL13-3 > UKL13-3 > B1. Next base: position 16,651 of record JAUXUD010000022.1, on the reverse strand, counting down.
AATTAAAAGGAATCAACCAGATAACGCTTTTGGTTTTTATTAATCTGTTTTCAAAAACTTTGTGGTTGAAATTTTATTTTCATTGTCTGTTATTTTTACAAAATATAAGCCATTAGACACAGTCTTCATATCAATTGTATTTAATTCAGATATTCTTTCTTGCTTGTAAACCAATTCGCCAATACTATTGTAGATTTCAAACCGAATCGTATTTTTTGGATATAAAAGTGCCACATTAATTATACCATTGGAAGGGTTAGGATAAATAGTTACGTAATCCATATTACCCGGATTCATATTTTCTTTGATGCCCACTTTGGTTTGGTTCATTTTATGTACAAAAATGTCAGATTTACCTTTACTTGTTAAATTAAATATTCCGGCACGTGGATCAAGATTGGCAATATCATTAAACCAACCCAGGGTGTAAACATTACCGCTTGCATCAACTGCGATGTCGCGACCCCAGTCACTTAGCGTACCACCCATATGTGTTGCCCAAACGATATTTCCTGAAGCGTCTAATTTGGCGATGTATATATCATCACTACCCGAAGAAGTTAAATTATAGGTTCCTGTACCCGGGTCAAAATCGGCTGTTCCCTGAAAGCTACTGGTAACATATACATTACGCGAGGCATCTAATGCAATGCAGCCATTACCAATCGATTTTGCCCAAGCAAAATTCCCTGATGAATCTAATTTTAAAGTGAATCCAAAATTAAGGTCATTGTTAAGATTAAATACTCCTGCGCCCGGATCTAAATCTACTGTTCCATTATAGTTGCCACATACATATAAATTACCTGATGCATCTGAGGTGAGTTCGCCTCCTTCATCAAAAGCAATTCCTCCAATTTGTTTAGCCCACTTAAAATTACCTGCAGGGTCTAATTTAGAAATGAAAATATCATAATCGCCCTCTGCAATTAAACTCACCAGGCCTGTTCCCGGATCAAAATCACCTGTATACTGAAAATAACCCGTAGTATAAATATTCCCCCAAGCATCTATATGTATTGAGTTTCCCCCATCATCACCCGTGCCGCCTAATTTTTTTGCCCAAACAAATTTTCCTGATGAATCCAGTTTTGAAATGAAAATATCCCCGCTGGCAGCGGTCATAAAATAATCTAAAGTATCTGCCGGATTAAAATCAGCCGTACCATTAAAATTACCCGTTGTATATACATTGCCTGAGGCGTCTACAGTCACTGATAGCGCTGCTTCAAAATTTGTCCCGCCCAGGGTTTTTGCCCACACAAAATTTCCCGAAGCATTTAACTTGGAAATAAAAACATCCCAACTTCCTTTTGAAGCTAAATTGTATGTTCCGGCACCCGGGTCAAAATCGGCCAGGCCTTTAAAATTACCTACAGTATAAACATTTCCTGCTGCATCAACCGCAACCGACCACCCAAAATCAGCTACATTTCCTCCCATGCTTTTAGCCCATACAAAATTACCGGAGGCATCTAATTTTGATATGAATACATCGTTACCAACAGTAAAGGGAGATCCGGTATAGGTAGAAACTAATTTATATACGCCAACACCCGGGTCAAAATCTACGGAATCTAAAAAGGTACCCACCGTATACACATTACCTGCTGCGTCCACAGTAATGGAGGTGCCATAATCTGTATTATTGCCCCCCATACTTTTAGCCCAAAATGTTGGCTGGGCATTTGCCAAAAATACTGCAACAAGGCAGCAAATGGATAGTAATAGTTTTTTCATTTTAGGTTTTTATTTTTTATAAAGTGAAATTACATCGAATAAACCAATTTATTTTCACCATTGAGGGAACGGTATGTTTCGTTGAGGGAACGGTAATTAAGAGACGCATGAAATAGCAAGTTCTAATCAAAAATCTTGCATGATCATAAATGGAATTAAGGAGTAAGGATTCAATAAAAGAGCCACTGATATTCCAACCAGCAGCTCTTATTAATTTTTCGGGGTATAAAATTATTGTATTTTAACAAGCTTAACAGTTTTTCTGAACCCGTTAGTTATCGGATCACCCTGAACTACTTCTGCTAAATAGGTACCATTTGCAAGTTCATCTCCCAACACAATTATTTGTTTGCTATTGTTGTTTGAAATTGAATAGACAAGCCTTCCGCTGATGTCATAAATTTTGATGGACACAGGCTCTTCACTCATACTTTCCAGTTTAAAATTGAAGCTATTGTTCGATGGATTGGGATAAACAATTAAGTCAACTTCACCTACAGTATAAATTCCCCTAACTAAAGTTTTCGATTTTTGCAAGCCACAACTCATTGCACAATCCCCAAGTTTATCGCCTGTGTGACTAGTCAAATGCGCATCAACTGCATTCACATTGATATCCAAAGACTGTGGATTATTCGGATTACCTGTAGGGACATGGCATAAATAAACTTTTGGATTGGTTGGACTACCACCTGGTGCAGTTACATCTAGCACACATATAAGCGTAGTGCAGATAACCTGGCAACCATAGCTGTTGGTAATAGTGCAGCTAATTGAATAATTTCCACCAGATGCTGGTGTAAACACCCTTGATGATCCGCTGCCACTTAAACCTGTTCCAGTCCAGTTATAAGTAAAGGGGGCTCCTCCTGTTACATTACAATTAATAAGCATGCTTTGATACCCATATCCCATGAACATTTGATTAACCATTGCTCCGGTAGTTGCACTACCAATCAAAACCCCGCTTGTGTTTGGTGCAGAAACAATTGAACAAACCGGTATAACACCATTAACAGTAACAGTTGCCTGACAAGTTGAAACATTGTTGTTGTTATCTCTAACTGTTAATATAACATTATTTGAACCGATGTTTGAACAGTTAAAAGTATTTGGACTAACCGACATGGATAAGATACCACAGGCATCGCTCGAACCATTATTGATATCTGATGCTGTGATCGAAGCAGTACCATTTATCAGTGTCACATTTACATTTTTACAAATAGCTGTTGGTGCAACATTATCAAGCTGAATAATATTAATTGTTCCTACAGCATTTGAAAATGTGTTGGCATCTTTCACATAAACTATATAAGTTCCTACTAATAAATTACTAAACAATGAAGAGGATTGATAAGTAATTCCCCCATCAATTGAATATTGATAAGGAATAGTTCCTCCTGAAGCACTAACGTTAATGCTGCCATTATTCCCACCCAAACAAGTTACATTAATTTTACTTATGCTTGCTGTTAGCAAAGTATAAACTGTAATAGTCACTGAATTGCTATAGCTACATGCATTACTCATGGTTTCTGTAACAGTGTAAGTAGTAGTTATACTTGGGTTCACAAATGGATTAGCTACAGTACTTGTAAAACCTATAGGATTTGAAACCCAAGAGTAAGTGCTGCCACTTACTGTGGGTGCTCCTATTTGTGTGCCAGAGCCACTTGGAATTGCATTATTTGAACCTGCATTGGTAGTAGTAGGAAGAGTGCCAAATCCGAACTTAGCTACGAACCCATCATAATGTCTATCAAGTGATGTATTCACAGCTTGGTAAACACCATAGGTAGAAATATTGTAACGGCTATATGCATAACCTGCTATAAATATATTACCTAAAAAGTCCGTAGAAATACCATAACTTTTTTCTTCACTCTCTCCTCCATAATAGGTAGCCCACAATCTTGAACCAGAGCTATTGAATTTAACAAGAATGGCATCAGCATATGCTAAAGAAGTCTGATGAGCATCTGAGGTGGCCATGCAAGGGCTCATTGTATATCCAGTCATATAAACATTACCCAAAAGGTCAGAACAAACACCATAACCCTCGTCTATATTACTTCCTCCATAATAAGTACCCCAGTTAAAAACTCCCGAACTATTAAATTTAGCAACATAGGCATCGTTCACTCCCCCACCAAATGATGTCTGAAAAGATGACTGTGAAACAATGGAACCTGCTATCCCCGAAGTACTATTTGTGTATCCAGTTATAAGTACATTACCTGAAACATCAGTGCTTATACCAAGACCAAAATCTGCACCACTTCCTCCATAATAAGTAGCCCAAATACGCATACCGGATGATCCATTGAATTTAGCCAGGAATGCATCATTTAATCCTCCCTGATATGTAGTATTATATATGTTCTGATTAACTATCGAACCAGCTATTCCCGAGATGCTTGTTGTATACCCTGTAATAAATACATTCCCTGAAGCGTCTGTACAAACACCTCGTCCAATGTCATCTCCACTTCCTCCAAAATAAGTACCCCATAATCTAGAGCCAGAGCTATTAAATTTTGCCAAAAAAGCATCGTATCCATAAGATGAAGTTCCTCCTCCATAAGATATTTGATGTGTACCATAAGTTCCCATTGCAGTTGTTCCATACGTACTTGCTGTTTGCCCAGTTATGTAAATATTGCCTGTAGCATCAGTTACCACACCAAAAGCATTATCCCAACTGTCACCTCCGTAATAGGTCGCCCAAGTAAGGATACCTATACCATTAAATTTAGCAAGGAAAGCATCACTTTGACCACCATGTGATTGTTGAAAAGCAGTGCTGTTAAGATTGATGCCTAGACTGCCCCCTGTTCCTCCCGTAATATACACGTCGGTTCCATATGTACTGATGCCATAACCTACAAGAAGTCCTCCTCCAAAATAGGTTGCCCAGCAAATACCACCTGAACTATTGAATTTCGCAACAAATGCATTTTCTGTACCTGACGCGAAAGTAGTTAGCCAAGCACCTGGTGTGGCTATGTATGCGGTGTTTGGAGTTGATCCTGTAATATAAACGTTACCATTGCCATCGGCACTTACACCAAATACTAAATCCCAATAGTCTCCACCATAATAAGTACCCCAGCTAAGGCTTGGATCTATAATCAAGTCTTTGGTTTTATCGTAACTCCCTACTTTAAAGCCGTAGTTATTTCCATGAGTTATGAACTTGCTTTCTACAATATTCCCTTCAACAAAACTCTTAGGAGCACTTTCTTCCATAGTGCCAAGACTATTGCTATATCTAATGCCACCATTATCCAGTGCTTCGGTTTTATCAGTGCCATTCCACCTTAGTTTTATGTCTTTAACTTTGCCACCGGGATGCACTATAAAAGAATATTCCATGCCTGAACCTTCTGTATTCAACACCAAATCAATATGCGGATAAATCTCTTTATAGGTTAGTGTTTTAAAAGTATGAACATTGGTAATACCATGGTCCGCATCACCGGTAGTAAAAAAATTTTCATAATATTCTTGCTGATCAGATGCAATGATTTGAGCTGAATAGTTAGCATTGAGAAAAATAAGATCTGTACGTGAAGTACTTATTTTATTTTCATGCTCAGAGTTGCGCATACCATTTTGCTCTCCAATTCCAATCTGTTGATTGGATAAAACCGGTTTCCCGGTAGCTTCTGAAATTTCACCTTCTTGTTCATTTTTTGTAAAAACAAAACTGATCATGCCTGGTTTACAATAAAGATACACACCAGATGAGTGTCCATAGTATTTAATCTCCGGTAATAAATTGCCTTTCTCGTCAGCTAATTGACCTTTATTTTCTGCAAAAAACAGATCTTTTGAATGTGCCATAAGCTTTGCAGATTCTAGTGAAGGAACTTGCCTGGCTACTTTTGAACCAAACGAATGAATAGAAACGCTGAGCAGGCATAACAATGCCCACAGGTAAGTGCATGTTTTGTTTTTCATTTTTATAATTGTTAGAAGTGAATATTATTTTTTCGCTTTCTGAAATCAAATGTATAAACAACTTTAATTCAGATATTCAGCATTGAGGCAACGGTATGTTTGATTTAGGGAACGGTATTTTGACCCTTCAACAAGTTCAGGGTAGGCGAAGATCAGTAACCGCCAACAAATTCATACCTCCCTTTAGGGCCGGGGCATAACTGCACTCAAGCAACCCCCACCGGCAACAAAAACTCCGCAATTGTTCCTTTATTAGCCCGCTTGGGATGAAGATGTTTATAGTGGAAATAAAGTTTCTGACCTGATGACTGAGCCAGGAGTTGCAAACGTTGTATTGCAATACATGGTTTCTGCGCTTCTTGAAACGGTTCCAGGTAATTTTTATTTATAAAGGATTCCGGGATACCCACTCCATCATCTTCAATAATTATTTTTAGCAGCGTATCTGATTCCCTTTGAATCTGTAATTTTAAATGACCTTTGGCATTCAAAGGCAAAATGCCGTGCCAGATTGCATTTTCAATAAAGGGTTGAATCATCATTACATGGATACGCGTCTCACTGATATCAATGTTAGGGTCAACAATTATTTCATAAGAAAGATTTTCACCAAAGCGTAACTTTTCAAAAGATAAATATAAAAGAAGATAAGCAATCTCCTCTTCAATCAGCACCATACTTCTTCCTGAAAAACGGTTACTCATACGGATCAGCTTTGCAAAATCAGTTAGATATTTATTGGCAGCTATTTTGTCGCCGGTATTAATAAAATGTTGAATCGCATTAATCACATTAAAAATAAAATGCGGATTCATCATGGCTTGTATTGCTTTTTGTTCAAGTTGCGGGAGTTTCGTTTTCAGGTTTGCCATGATTGCCAATTCAATTAATCCGATTTTATTTCAGAAATCGAATGTAAAGGAGTTCCTTGCTTAATTCAGTAAATCTTAGGGAACGGTAGGGTTGATTGAGGGAACGGTAATTGAATGTCAGTTCGATTTATTGTTTCAATACTTTGAAGTATGCAATTTTGTCATCAGATTTTATCTGAACAAAATACATTCCTGATTCACCTGCCATTTCCAAAGCAAGTTTCTGAGAATTGAAATATTGCTTATTTATTGTTTGTCCGAACACATTTGTAATTAAGATTTCTGCCGATGTAAAATGTTTGTCAGCTTCAATAAACAAAGTCCCATTTGCAGGATTCGGATAAACATGGAACCCATTTATTGGATTCAGATTTTGTACATATACTGGTGCTGAAATCATGATATCATCCAATGCCATATCCGAAAGAAAGCCCGGGCCTGTAATACCTCTCCAGCGAATAGTAACGATATCCGAAGCCCAGGCTCCCAAATTTACATTTACTAAATGCCAAATATTGCCCTGGTCGCCCGACATGTTCCAAACATTATTTGTCCAGCAACCCTTTGCAAAAACATCCACATATAAGAAACCCATATCTGAACCATACATGTGGTAGGCAAAACGTAAGGTAGGGGTTAATATTTTTGAAAGATCAACACATGGGCTAAGCATATTTGCTGTTAAGGATGTACAAGGCACCGAAGATTCAAGGTACACATATTTACCTGAAGGCGTTCCGGGATTATAATCAAGATCAGGTCCGGTAAGTGATGTTAGTGTACTGCCCGAATTAACACGCCAGTCATGTTGATCTGAACTCGTACTGTTTTCGTTTGTAAAACCATTGCCTAAATTACAAACCGTTGCGGCGCAATTAGCTGTTGTGGCGCATAAATTAAAGGTTTCAAAATTTTCTATTAAGGGTAAATTTGCTAATGTACCCGCAATAACCATCACCGAAGATAAAGAAGTATCGTTGGCACTGTTTATATCTAAAGGATATTTAACCCAGGTTTTTATTTGAAAATTGCCGGTCGTATTCATGTTTGCTGTAGTGGTAAAAGTATAGGGAACAGAATCCAATTGAGCAAGGGTTCCCGTATAAACTTCACTCACGATTGGCCCACCGTTAATACAATAAAAAACAGGAATATTTGATAAGGAATTAATACCCGGGTTGTATAAATTTATTTTGATAGCGGTGCTTGAGAGATTCATGCAATTTAGGATAGTTCCACCCGGACTTAATAAATAATTACAAGCCGCATCATTGGGTATCTGACAACCGAAAGTACCAGGTAGTTTTTGAATGGCAATAGCCCTTCTGCCCACTGCTGATAGAGGTCCGCGTGCACGTATACTGAACCAATGGGTTGCCATAGCTGAAACATTTCGAACTACATAAGAAGTTGTGGTTGAAGTTCCAACAGAATCCATATACTTTGTTCCCAATCTAAAAATATCATAAGCACTTGCACCTGAGGTGGCTGTCCACGTGAGTCCGGCAGAATCAGGGCAAGCCCATGCCACCTTAATATTTGTGGGTAAAGGGATGATGGAAAAATTAGTATCACTTTTGGCTGAGTATGCGCCACGGGATATTCTAACAAGGCATTGGCCGGATAATGCGCCCGGAACAGCCCAGTTGAAATAGCGCTGAGTACCTGCAATCGTGTTGCTGATGATATTCCAGCTTGAACCAGAATCAGTACTGTATTCCAAAGTTTGGTTTCCAAGGGTTTCATAAGCATCCCAACGTATTGTTTCTATTTCACCGGGTACAAATCCTTCACCGCCTATTGGATAGGTAAGGGTAAAACCATCCATTTCAAATATCCATGTTACATAATAAATTTGTGGACCCATGGGTACGGAAGCGCCGTTAACATGGAGTACATAATTTCCTGCACCAGGATTATTCATTACAATCTGTTCGTGGTTATTCCTGATATCAATACCTGGCACCGCAATGGAATTTAATTTTGCAGTATCAGGTGTAAAATCCAAAACCAGGGGATTTAGGGTTGAAGCAGCCGGCGTGGTAAGTGCGGTATTTAAATTATTTACCAAAGCCACCCCCGCACCAATAGCAGCCTGATAATCGTGCCAATAGGTCATTATTTTTATTTGACGCACACCCGAAGGCACCAGGATGTTGTGCGTTTTATTTCCATTTTGTGAAATAGTATCGGATCGATAATTAACCATCTCAATGGTTCGAACCGCTTTTAATGCATTTATTCTTCCATAACCGTATTTAAAATCCGGTCCGGCATTTCCAAGATCGTCAGCAGTATTCATCACGATCGCTTTCATTAATGCAGATGGGGGATTATTGTTACTGTTTTTTGTTTTGTATGCATGATAAAGTTGGGCGAAGGTACCTGCTGCACCCGGGCACGACATAGATGTTCCGGATTTGGTTACGTAGGTATCCGGGTTACTGGTAGAATAAACACTGGTTCCCACAGCACTTACTTCCGGTTTTAACCGGCCGTCGTGTACCGGGCCCACACTTGAAGATACGTTTTTTTGGTCAATATAATCGAGGTTAGCAATTGAAATTGAATTTTTTGAATGTTTGTGACCGCCTGTAATATTGCCCCAACCTGCACCGGCTCCATAGTTGCAATTGCTGGTGCCATTGTTTCCTCCCGAGAAAACATGAATGAGTTGCGGCATCAATCCGGTTTGAATATCTAACTTTTGGGCAAGGGTTGTATAGCCGGCATTGCAGCCATTTGAATAAGAAGTTGAAATAATACGGATACCATATTTACCATAATCAGAATAAATGCTGTCGAAGCCCTGATAATACGGAGAAGCTTCATAAACGTAAATATCCGAGCCCCATGCCATGCCCCTTGTAAGCGAATTGAGGTTGCCGGCTCCCATCAATATTCCGGCAACATGATCACCATGATCGCCATAATTATGCGTAATAAACTGATTGACCAATCTTCCCTGGTAATCAATATGCGGACCAATAATTCCATCGTCCTGCAGCATAATGCCAACACCTGAACCGTTATATTTTCGTCCGCCTGAATAATCAGTAGCAATTGCATTATCACGGTGTGAAGTGCGACCAACATTATTTTCGGGTTGCGGTACATCATCCATCAATTCGGCTGAGCATACGAAAGGCAGCGCAACAAAATTCAGCAGTTCCGATTGTTTTACCCATACCACATACCAGTGTGTGGCTTTATCCTGGTATATAATTTCATAAGCGTTTGATTGAAGAAAAGCGTTTATGCTGTCATGAGGAATGTTTTCATAAAACGTAAATCCAATACCAACAGAATTATCTTTTACTGGATAGGCAGGGTAATTATCTTCAGTAATAGCCACCTGCAGTTCTTTTAATAATTTGTATTCAGGCTTTATGTAATGAATTCCTCTTACCTCAAAAGGAGCCAATGAGTCTATATTTGTACCCACTTTTATGGCCGCCATATAGGTATTGTTTGGTAAATAAAGCATCAGTTTAATACCCAGGTTTTCCATCTGAGCTTTTTGTTCAGTTATAGGAATATTCATGAACTGCAGGTAACGATAATAATAACCGTTAAATACTTCATTCGACTGAGGTTCCAGATATTTAACCGAATCATAATTCATCTCAAGGGAAATGTTACCAATCGATAGCAATAAATCGTACTTATTATTGTAATTATTATTATTTTGAGCAACGCAATATCCTTGAATTAAGATTGCAAAAAGTAGAAAATTTAATTTTTTCATGCAACTGGGATTTTATAATATGGGACAAGTTAGAGATTTATTTTTGTATGCCAAAAAAGAATTCACAAAGAGAAATCACAAGGTTAAGTTATTCAATTAAGTGAACTTTAAATAATTTTATAAACTGGGTAAATTAAATTCAACGATTGTTCCTTTATTTTCAAGTTCGGGATGCACATGACTGAAACGAACAAATAATTCCTGACCCGCAGATTTTCCCAATAATTTCAATCGTTGCAAGGTAATGCTCAAACCATGACTTTCGTTTTTTTGTTCCAGTAAATTACTGCCAACAAATGCTTCATGTATACCAATACCATTGTCTTCAATGCTCACTTTGAGCAGATCTTCACCTGCTTTATCAATTTTTATCTGAATATAGCCATGCGTTTTCTTTGGTAGTATCCCATACCAAATTGCATTTTCAATAAAAGGTTGTATCATCATAACCGCAACGGTTGTTTCAAACCGGTCAATGGTTGGATCAACAGTTATATTATACGTAAGTTTATCCCCAAATCTTAGTTTTTCAAATGATAAATATAATTGCAGGTAATTGATTTCTTCTTCAAGCGGAATAAACCTTTTGTAAGATATGGTAAGATTCATCCGGATCAGTTTTGCAAAATCGGCCAGATATTTATTGGCTGCATCTTTTTCATTGTCATTTATAAAATGTTGAATCGAATTCATCACATTAAAAATAAAATGCGGATTCATCATGGTTTGCAATGCCTGCTGTTCCAGACCGGTTATTTGTTTTTCTGTTTTTATTTTCTCTTCATGTTTTTTTCTGTTAATTTTTAACCGCTGTTTAACTAACAAATAAACCAAAAATAAAACAAACAACATTGCGGCAAGTCCGAACTTAAGCGTATTCCAGAAGGGGGGAGTGATAGAAAAAGAAAAGGTTTGAACAGGACTCCAGTCCCCATTTTGAAGATGCGCCTTTAGTTGAAATTTATAATTACCCGGAGGCAGAAAAAAAAATTCAAGATTCGTATTTTTTGTAGTCTGCCAGGGCTGATTGTCTTTCATTTTATAAGTATAACTTACTTCATCGGGTTGCTGATAACAAATACCAATAAAATTAATTTTCAGATTGTTTTCATCATATGGAAAAATGGTTTCCCTGCTGTACGTGATAATACTATCATTTAGCCTGATCTCAGTTATATGCAGCAAGGGTATGCTGGATTTTATTTTTTCAATTGCACTTAAGTCAAGTATTGCCAGTCCTTCCATGGTTGCAACAGATATTTCCCTATCATCAGCATAAACATCATTCACATCATTTGAAGGCAGGAAATTACCGGTATTCATATTCTGAACCGATTGAACAATTCCTTTTGAATACGACAACACAGACACGCCGGATGGGGTAGAAACATACATACGATTCTTATGTACAAAAACCTTGCGGCAAATATCATTGCAAAGTCCCTCTGCAACAGTTATTCGGTTTATTATTTTGCCATGTTTATAAAACAATACTCCATAACCATGTGTTGCCAATACCAAAACGGAATCTTCCGTTTCAGTAATACAATTAATGCGGTGCGTAAGTAAAATATCTTCTTTGGAATGGTCAAAAAATGAGTTGTCTTTTTTTGAATGTAATCCTTTAATCGTACCGTACCAAAGTTGTTTATTGTGATCAGAATAGATGCTGTAATTTCTGATTTGTTTTTCTTTTATATTGGTAGCCCAATAACCCGAATTGATTTTACAGTTAACAGGATATTCAAAAATCCGGGAGCCACAAGCAATATAAATTTTAGGATCACTTAAAGTGATGTCTTTTACATTGGTTAATTGGTAAAAATCATGCTGATTCCGATCCCCGTCATTCAGAAAATGATTGCAACCTGTTTTCGCGTTTTTGTGAATTACCCCACACTCAGAGGCGATCCATACATCATCATTCCGGGATACAATACGATGTATTTTGTTATTCAAATCATTACAGCTTACTGTTTTATATTCTGAAGTTTTGGCATTTGCAATGAGTTGTATTTTCCCTTCATTAAGCCCTATTAAAAGTGCGTCGGCCTTTTGTTTAAACAGGGCATAAACCTGATTATTTAACAGGCCATTTTCTTTGTCAAATATCTTCACTTTTCTTCCCCCTAAAGGTATCATATACAATCCTTCATTCAGGGTACTTATCCAGATATTACCTTCTTTGTCTTCCAAAACAGATACGGTGATTTTGTTTTTCAAATATATGATGGGTTTTATTTCAGGATTTTTAAGGTCATAACAATATAAACCTTTACCCATTACTGCAATCCATAATAATGAATCCTTCGACAGTGTCATGCTACCCATTCGTGAATTTTTAAATGCACCATGGAAAGGGATAAATAATTTTTGCAGGGTATCATTTTGCCGGATAACACCTTCATTGGATATAAAAAGAATACTTCCATCAGCGCAACGCCAATATCCACTCTGGTGCTTCACTTGATAATCAGGTGTTATAAAATGTATATTCAGAGAAATATCAGACCTCAATAAAGGTTGATCCATTTTATTGACAATTATTATTTGCCCGGATTTGCCATTAAATACAATACTCCGTTGGGTATAAATTTGAAATCTGTCTGTTTTATGCTTGTCAAGAATCAAATATTCATTTATAGAAATAAACCAGATTCTGTGTTTATTATCTTCAAATAAATCTATAAAGGAGTTTGTGGATCTTATATTCTTCAATAAAGTATCTGAACTGGCATTATATATTTTCCCCTTTAACCAATACGATGCGGTTCCGTTAAAACCTAAAAACCAGATTCTGCCTTTTGAATCTGTTTTTACATTTAATATATAATTATCAGATAAGCCATCCGCAATGGTAAAGTGCTGAAACTTCGTTCCATCAAACCGGCTCACACCCACATCGGTTCCAAACCAGATAAATCCATCCTGATCCTGCAGCATCTGAAAAATGGTACTGCTGGGTAAACCTTCATTCTTGGAAAAATGCCTGTGAAGGGGTTCCTGGGCAAATAAGTTTGCAAAGGGAATCAGGACGAAAAGACAGAGCATGAAAACGGAGCGGTCTTTCATACCAGGTATTAATTAAGTTGTCTCTTAGCCCATTCTAAAATATCAGATGCTTTACGTCTTGAAACATGCAGTATCGAACCATCTTTCATTTGTACTTCTACTGCATCCTTCTGTATTATTTTCTTGATGTGATTGAGGTTTACCATCGTTGATTTATGAATTCGCATAAAGCCAGAATGCTCCAGCATCTCTTCGTATTCTTTCAAGGTTTTGGCAGATATCAACTCTTTTTGGTTCAAAAAATGAAACGATGTATAATTGTCTTCTCCACTCAGATATATAATATCATCCACGTTCAAAATATCATATCCATTAATACCGGCTAAAGTAATTTTCCTTATGCTGCCTGGTTTAGCCAACATGTCCGTAAGATTTTTTAAAACGTCTCTATAGTTTTCACGAATTTCTGGTTTGATTGATTTGTGTTGCAATAATTTGGCTTCGGTGTCTACCAACTCATTAATTTCAATGGGTTTTAACAAAAAATCAACTGCACAGGCTTTCATCGCCTTTAATGCATATTGCTCATGCGCTGTTACAAAAACAACAGCAGGAATGTGAGTTAATTTATTTAATAGATCAAATCCATTTTCCTGCGGCATATTCACATCCAGAAAAATAACATCCGGTTTTAACTGATTAATTTTTTGCCGGGCCGTATCAACATTATTTGCCATATCTATTACCTTTATAAAAGGGCAATAACTTACAATCAAATTGCTGAGATTTGTCAGCGCATATTTTTCGTCATCAACCAGAATGGCAGTTAATATTATATCACCCATGTTTCATTCCCTCGGCTACTGCAAACACGTGCAGTACGGAAGGAAATAATGCATCCATGGTTTCGGCGGCACCTTTTGTTGAACCGGGTAAGGTGAGTACCAGAGTATTTTTCATAAAGCCTGCTATACCTCTTGAAAGCATAGAATACGGCGTACGCTGTTGTCCGTAATTACGTGCCATTTCCATCATACCCGGAATTTCACGGTCGAGCAAAGGCAGTATCGCTTCGGGGGTTACATCCCGTGGTGAAAGTCCGGTACCTCCAGTGAAAAGTACCAGGTCATATTTTTCTGCACTCAATTGTTTTGCCTTATCCTGAATGAGGGTAAATTCATCTGGAATAATTTCATATACATTCGCTTTTAGTTTACACGCTTCCAGTTTATGTATGATTGCTTTTCCTGCACGGTCTTCTGCCTTGCCAGCAAAAATGCTATCCGAACATACAATAACAGCACACTTAAGTTCTTTAAGCAAAGCATTGTTGAAATCCGATTTGCCGCCTTTTTTACTTTCCAGTTTGATCCTTGAAATTTCTATTCCCTTGTCAATGGGTTTCAGCATATCATACATCGTTAAGGCTACAATGGATGCACCATGCATGGCTTCCACTTCCACACCGGTTTTATAAATGGTATGCACTTCAACGCTGATTAAAATGTTCAGTTCATTTACCTCATAGTTAATAGCGGCATATTCAATGGGCAGGGGATGACAATCAGGAATCACATCACTTGTTTTTTTGATGGCAAACAATCCGGCAACTCTTGCAAATTCAAAAAGGTTTCCCTTGGGTACTTTATTGTTGTTAATGGCATCCATGGTTTCCTGTTTTGATACCTTAACCGTTGCTGTTGCAATGGCTTTGCGCAAAGTGTTTGATTTTTGAGTGATATCAATCATAATTATTTATTTTCTTTCCATTGATGTGTTTCGTCTTCCAGTAGTTCCTTTCCCCAGATGGGTAATTCTTTCTTGATGCGTTCTACCACCGCTTCACAGGCATCCATTGCCGCTTTGCGATGTACTGAGGAGGTAAATACAAACAGACATATTTCACCAGCATGTATTTTACCCAAACTATGGTAAACATGCATGCAGGTAAGTTCAAATTTTTCAAAAACAGATTCTCTTATTGTATGCATCATTTCGAGAGCCATTTCTTCATAAGCAGTATATTCTATGGCTAAAACCGTGTTGCCGCTAATTGCATCTGCCCTTACCTGACCCAAAAAAATACTATGTCCGCCAATGTTTTTTTGGGTGCTGTGGCTTTGTATCTTTTCAGCGATAAACCCTGAAGTAATAGGCCCTTGTACAAATATATTTTTTACTTTCCTTTCTGTCATAAATTTTGAGCTTGTTTATATTTTTTCAAACTGTGTATACCTCCATGCAAGCTATAAATATTTTTTTCTGAACCAAAAGCATCATGAAGTATTTTTGCTGCCAGCAAACTTCTTTTACCGCTCTCACAAAATGTTACCAAATTGTCCTTTGTAATCAAAGATAATTTTTCATTCAGTTGCGACAAGGGAATCTGAAGGTTTGCAAATTCCATACCATCAGCATTTTCATGTTTCTCGCGCACATCTATCAGTTCAATATTTCCGGCTTTTAAAAGTATATTCAATTGTTCTGAACCTATTTCAAAATTCAGAAATTGTTTTGAGGTACACATTAAATTGTAATTGGTTTTTTTAAAGGCTTCTGCATTATCGGGAATTAATAATGAAGTATCATTTCCCGCTGAAACTGAAATTATGTATTGGGCATTTGTCAGTGCATTATATGTAAGCAGTTTGTTAAGCAAAGGGATTCCATTACCCGTAATTAATTTGATGGTTTCATTAGCCATCAGTAAACCTGTTATCCCGGGCAAAACACCCAGCACACCTGCTTCTTCACAATTCAATATTTCTCCTTCATTTGGCGGTTCAGGAAATAAATCCCGGTAATTCACCCCCTTTGTTTCATTGTTCATTTGTGCATTAAAAACAGCAACCTGACCTTCAAATTGAGAAACGGCACCATATACCAAAGTTTTGTTTAATAACACACAGGCATCATTAATCATATAACGTGTTTCAAAATTATCAGTACCATCAATGATTATATCATATTCCTGCAGCATTTCCAGACAGTTTTCAGTTGTCAGGCGAATCGGGAAGGCCACAACTTCAATTTCCGGATTCATTTGTTTCAATACAAAAGCAGCACGTTCTGCTTTCAATAAACCGATATCCTGAGTGGAAAATAAAACCTGCCGGTGCAGGTTACTGAGTGAAACCGCATCATCATCAACAACGCCTATTTTACCAATGCCGGCGGCTGCAAGATATTGTAAAACCGGACATCCCAAACCTCCCGCACCAATTACCAGCACTTTTGCACACAATAATTTTTGCTGTGCTTCATTGCCAAAACCTTTCAGTGCAATCTGCCTTTTATATCGTTCGTTTTCCAC
>JAUXUD010000021.1 GCA_030680835.1 Bacteroidota bacterium | reverse complement strand
GAAGGAGACCTCATTGAAGATGAAGAGGCCCGGGCACTTGCCGAATCCATCAAGGACGTTGCACAAAAAATTATCAGCATGTCGCCCCATATGCCGAGTGAAGCTGCTGTTGCCATTAAAAACATTAAAAGTCCTACGTTTCTTGTAAATTTTGTTGCTTCAAACCTGAATGCAGAGTTAACTGTAAAGCAGGCTATTTTGGAGGAGGTGCATTATAAAATGCGTGCTCATAAAGTATTGGAAGCATTAAAAAAAGATTTTCAGTTTACAGAACTAAAGGCACAAATAGAAAGTAAGGTACGCGGTGACCTGGATAAACAACAAAGAGATTTCTTTCTGCAACAGCAAATCAAAGCAATTCAGGAAGAATTGGGCGGAGATTCACCGGAACGGGATGTAGAAGGTTTGCTTGAACTTGCTAAAAAGAAAAAATGGAATTCGAATATTAATGATGCCTTTAAAAAAGAAGTGGAGCGTTTGCGGAGAACCAACCCCATGGCTCCTGATTATGGCATCCAGCTAAATTATTTGCAGCTCTTACTTGACTTACCCTGGAACGATAACAGCAAGGATAATTTTGACTTGAAACGCGCAGAAAAAATATTAAACGATGACCATTTCGGCCTTGAAAAAGTGAAACAACGCATTCTTGAATACCTTGCGGTTCTTAAGTTAAAGAATGACATGAAAAGCCCGATTTTGTGCCTGTACGGACCTCCGGGTGTTGGTAAAACATCCCTGGGTAAATCGGTTGCAAAAGCCATAGGCAGAAAATATGCAAGGGTTGCATTGGGCGGCCTCAGTGATGAAAGTGAAATACGCGGTCACAGAAGAACCTATATTGGGGCCATGCCCGGCAGAATTATCCAGAATTTAAAGAAAATAAAAATTAACAATCCGGTTTTTGTTTTAGATGAGATTGACAAAATAGGTAACAGTTTCAGAGGGGATCCTTCAAGTGCATTGCTCGAAGTTCTTGATCCCGAACAAAATAGTACCTTTTACGATAATTATGTTGAAATTGAATATGACCTTTCACAGGTTATGTTTATTGCCACTGCAAATTCACTAGATACCATTCAGCCAGCTTTGCTCGACAGGATGGAAATTATTGAAATTAACGGATATACCCTCGAAGAAAAAGTACAAATTGCTAAAAAATACCTGATCCCAAAGCAAAAAAACAATCATGGTTTGCTTGCCAAAGATTTTGATTTAACGGAAGAAATTCTGGGTAAAATAATTGAAGGCTATACCCGCGAAAGTGGCGTGCGCGGACTTGAAAAACAGATTGCTTCCATTTCAAGATACGTTGCCAAGGAAAAAGTAATGAATAAAAAGTTTACCCGCAAAATTGATATGGAAACGATCGTTCAGATATTAGGTGCCGACCGGGGTGAAAAAGAAATGTACCAGGGTAATGTGGTGGCAGGTGTAGTTACAGGTTTGGCATGGACAAGTGTTGGCGGGGAAATTTTGTTTGTTGAAAGTATACTAACCCCCGGAAAGGGTAAGTTAACGCTTACCGGTCATCTGGGAGAAGTAATGAAAGAATCGGCAATTACTGCATTGAGTTATTTAAAAGCCAACTGTGCCCATTTACATATTGATCCAAGGGTTTTTGATAATTTTGATTTACATATTCATGTTCCTGCAGGTGCAGTTCCCAAAGACGGTCCATCAGCAGGTATAACCATGCTCACCTCCCTTGCTTCGGTTTTTACACAAAGAAAAGTGAAACCTCATTTAGCCATGACTGGCGAAATTACCTTAAGAGGTAAAGTTTTGCCTATTGGTGGTTTGAAAGAAAAAATTCTGGCGGCCAAACGTGCCGGAATCACCGATATTCTTATTTGTGAGGCCAACCGAAAAGATGTAATGGAAATTAAACCGAATTATTTAAATGACCTGGTGTTTCATTACGTAAAAGAAATGCACGAAGTACTTGATATCGCATTGTTAAATGAAAAAGTAGATAATCCTTACGACTTAAGTATTAAGGAACCTGCAAAAAGCAACTAAAGTTTAACTGTCAAATTTATCCAGTAGTTTTAAAAACACCGCAAAATCTTTTGGATATGGCGCTATTATATCATACTGTTTTTCAAACAGGGTAAAATGAATGGAATAAGCATGCAGGGCAACCCGTTTCATCATGGGTTCTTCATTACTCCATTTCCCTTCTTTAAATTTTGGTTTGATATGCGATAAAAAAGGCATTTTACCACCATATGTCAAATCTCCTGCCAGAGGAAAATTTTGTGAAGCCAAATGTATCCTTATCTGGTGCAACCTGCCGGTTACCGGTTTGCAGGCTAACAGTGAATAATGTCTGTAATTTTTAAGGGTTGTTACAATTGTAGTTGATGGTTTACCTCCGTGCATGTCAATTTTAGCGATACCCTTCGACGTTTGACCCAAAGGCAATATTATTTTTTGATCTGTCGCACTTAAAACTCCATTTACTACAGCATGGTAAACTTTTTCAACCTGCCGATGTTCAAAACACATCGACATTTCCCGGTATACCATTTCGTTTTTGGCAATTACCAAACACCCGCTTGTTTCCTTATCCAGGCGATGGCAGAGCTGTAGGTTTTCGTTGTGTTTCTTTGCTTGCTTAATAATTGAAAATACGTCGGCATGCCGGTCATCCAGCGAAGAATAATGTGCCGGTTTATTAATGAAAATAAAATTTTCATCCTCAGAAATAATCATTGCTTTAAAAGGCAATACTTTAACTCGATCCATAACTGCAAACTTAACCTTTGAATTTTGTTAATTCATTTACTATTTGCATTTATTATCAATTTGTGTAATCAGCACCTTCTTTAATAAATGCCTTAAGCCGGCTGGGACAATTCGAACAAGCGTATGCCCTGTATCGCATTGGTTAGTATTCTTCTGTCTGCGTCTGCCAAATCAAAGCTTTCACATGATTTTTCCAATACATGATTTTGTTCCATAAAAACTTCCCGCATAATGCCCTTTACACAGCCATCACTTAGCGGAGGCGTATACCATTGTCCGTTTTTGAACCAAAAAATATTGGAAGCGGTTGCTTCAATAATTTTTCCTTCTGTATTTATAAGCAAAGCATCGTCAAACCTATTTGCTTTTGCCCAGATACTTGCCATTACATATAATAATGAATTGCCCGGTTTAATATTTGAAAGGGGACCAAGTGCCTTGGGTTGAACACCATAAATACCAACCCGAAGGCTGCCATTCTTTAACGGTGGTTTAAAAGCGCTTATTTCAGAAAAGTATTTTATTTTGTTGGAATGAGGCAGGTAATACCCCCCCGAATCGCGGTGCATTACAAATCGAAGCCTTAAAAATTCCTGATTGTTATCAGCCGAATCGCGATACTTTTTAATGGTCTTATTAATGTCTTCCTGAAACACTTCAAAGTTAAAATCCTCAGTTTCAAAACTTAGCACGGCAGCTCCCGACATGAGCCGGGTAAAATGTTTTTTTAAAAATTGAGGTTCATCACGGATTACCCTGATGCTTTCAAAAAGTAAATCGCCATAAAGTGTATATCGTTGCATAGAAAATATTTGTTCGTAAAGGTAAAATCATACATTTGCCGCACAAAATTTAGTTTAAATTATTTATAAAATGAAAACTGTTTATATCGTTTCAGCAGCACGTACGCCTATTGGCGCATTTAATGGTTCTTTAGCCACCGTTTCAGCAACCCAGTTAGGGGGAATCGCTATTAAAGGAGCAATTCAAAAAGCTGGAATCACTCCGGAGCAGGTACAGGAAGTTTTTATGGGGAATGTAATTTCTTCGGGACTGGGACAGGCCCCGGGAACACAGGCGATGCTATCTGCAGGAATTCCAAATACCGTTCCGGCAACCACCATCAATAAAGTATGTGCTTCGGGTTCAAAAGCAATTATGATGGCTGCCCAAACCATCATGTTGGGTATAAATGATATCGTAATTGCGGGTGGAATGGAAAGCATGAGCAATGTACCCTATTATCTTGACAAAGCCCGAAACGGCTATCGTTTGGGTCATGGTAGTTTGATTGATGGCTTGATAAGAGATGGATTGTGGGATGTATATAAGGACTTTCACATGGGTAATGCGGCCGAAATTTGTGCCCGCGAATACAAGATTACGCGTGAAGATCAGGATAATTTTGCGATAGAAAGTTATACCCGGGCTCAAAATGCTTATGCAAAAAGTGCATTTGGAAACGAACTGGTTTCAGTTGAAATTCCGGTTCGGGGGAAAGATCCGATTATTGTGAATGTTGATGAAGAATATACCAAAGTAAATTTTGAGAAACTTAAAACCTTGAAATCAGCATTTGAAAAAGACGGAACCATCACCGCAGCCAATGCCTCAAAATTGAATGATGGTGCCAGTGCCCTGGTTTTGATGAGCGAAGAAAAAATGAAAGAACTCGGATTGAAGCCTATGGCTAAAATTATTGCTTTTGCCGATGCTGCTCAGGCACCCGAATGGTTTACTACTTCCCCATCCCTTGCAATTCCAAAAGCGTTAAAATGGGCAGGAATTGAATTGAAAGATGTTGACTTTTTTGAATTGAATGAAGCCTTTTCGGTTGTAGGCCTGGTAAACACCCAAATACTGGGTATCGATTCAAAGAAAGTAAATGTTAACGGAGGTGCCGTTTCATTAGGCCATCCTTTGGGAAGCAGTGGTTCGCGAATTGTTGTTACACTGGCAAACATACTTCAACAAAATGGTGGAAAATATGGAGTAACCGGCATTTGTAACGGCGGCGGCGGCGCATCTGCAATAGTGATTGAGGCCTGTTAATAAAATCATAAAAAATATTTTTTCTTAAACCATTATCTTGTGCTTTTTACCGGTTTGTAAATGACAATATTTTTGTCTTAACAAAACCGGTAACGTGTATTTTTTATTTAATATGAACAAACTCAAATTTTTTTGCAGCCTTTTTATTTTGGGATTCGGTTTGAACCTAAAGTCACAGGTTCTTGATTCGCTTACCCTGGATTCACTTCAGAATTTTGAGATTCGCCTGAGCGGGCTTGGAGAACAAATGGTAAGGAGTTTTGATGAAGGTACCCGCATCACTTCGGGGAAACAATTTATACGGCATATGGCACGTGCTTTAAAAATTAACAATTCATATTTTTATCCATTTGACTCTTTAAAAAACGTGATGATTCTTAAATCACCTGATGATTTTTTCAGGATTATTTCATGGAATGTTGCAACAAATGATGAAAAATTCAGGTATTTTGGCGTGATCCAAATGAACCCGGCTAAAATTAAAAAGCTGAATAAAAAAACAACGCTGTATAAAGATTTTTATCCATTAATAGACCGAAGCGACAGCATCAATAATTTCCTGTTTAAAGTAGTGGATACAGATCATTGGTTCGGAGCTACCTATTATAAAATCGTCAAAACAAATTATAAAAAAGTTGATTACTATACTGTTTTAGGATGGGATGGCGCGGGCCCAAAAAGCAACAAAAAAATTGCAGATGTTTTGATATTTAATAATGGAGTTCCCTTTTTTGGTGCACCCATTTTTGATATTAAACACAAATCAATATTTTACCGTATGGTATTTGAATTCAACAACAATGCAACCATGACTTTTCGCTATGAGGAAAAACGAAAGTATTTGATCTACGAAAATATTGTGCCCGACAAACCCTCCAATATAGGAAATTTTGAAAATTACCTGCCGGATGGATCTTTTAATTACCTGATCTGGAAAAAGGGTATTTGGGAAAAACAACCCGGTTCACTCAACTTTTTTGACACCAATTAAAAAATGGTTCAAGTCTACTTTAAAATCTTCAGGATTTTCGAATGGTAAATCAATGATTTGCCATTTTTTTGTTGCTGTAACAAATTCAAACTTGTTTTTTGCCAGGGTTATTTTTACGGGCAACTCCAAACCCCGTATCTCTGCATTCAGTCTGTAATGCAATTCATTGAGCCCGTTATTCGGTTTTATATAATATTCAAATTTGGGCAGTTTAGCCCTGTATAGATATTGTTGAAAAAAATTGCTGAAGTCATATCGGGTTCTTTTACTTATAAAAGTCTCAACCTCTTTACTGGATAAAATTGTATGCCTGTAAATCGTCGATAAATCATAAATTGTATTGAACCATAATGTATCATTATCAAGTATGTTTCGCATGGTATGTAATATCCAGGCTCCTTTATAATAAATATCATTATCGGGACGGCTATATGCTATATTTCTGGTACCAATCATAGGAAGTTCATTTTTTATATTTCCTTTTTGACCTGATAAATACTGGATACTTCTTGCGATGCCATATTGTTTTTCTACATATAATGCTTCGCTATAGGTTGTAAAGCTTTCATGCAACCACATATCGGCTTTATCATTGGCTGTTATACTATTTGCAAACCATTCATGTCCGCTTTCATGAATGATAATGAAATCAAAACCAAATTTATTGTTCTGGTAATTATTTCCGTATGCAATACAACTCTGATGCTCCATTCCCCAGTATGGTGTTTCAACCAATTTATATCCGTCATTTATAAAAGGATAGGGACCAAAATACTTTTCAAAGGTTTGCAGCATTCGTTTGGTTTGCTGAAAATGTGTTTTTGCAGAAGCCGAATTTAACTTTAAAACATAATAATCAAGGGTAAGCTGACCATACGTTTCATTCAGGTATAAATCCCGGATATGAGCATAATCTCCAATATTCACTGTGATATCATAATGATTAATCGGGTAGCTAACTTTCCATTGAAATTCTGTAAATCCATTATTCAGATTTCGTTGCCGTGATAATCTTCCGTTACTAACACCGGTTAATCCCGTTGGAACAACCAGGTTCATGGTTACCTGTTCCGGTTCATCACTCCAATGGTCCTTACAGGGCAACCAGCATGAGGCTCCCAAACCTTCACAGGCCAAACCCACCCAGGGTTTTCCTGCACTGTCCTGCGCCCATACAAATCCACCATCCCAGGGTGCTTTTTTTGCCGTAACAGGTATCCCCGAATAATAAATAACAACATGAGCAGTGTCATTCTTCTTCAGCTTTCGGGGCAGGTAAACATAAAATGTATTGCTATCCCTCTTAAATGAAAGGATTTTATTTTCGAATACTACAGTTGAAATGGCAAGATTTGCAAATAAATTTAACTGGAGCACTTTTACGGGTTTAACTATTTTAAACCCGATATCATTTATGCCTTCAATATAATGCTTATCAGGAACTACCTTTAGTGTAATTAAATAGGATTTAATGTCAATTGATGCCCTCAGTTTACTTATTGAACCCTGCAATTTTCTATGGGCCAATTCTTTTTGAGCCAAACCTATAACAGGTAAGGCTAATAGGAAGAGGATGATTAACTTTTTATTAAAAATATTCATGATATCCTTAGAAACCTCACTATTTCCAACATACTTGCTGAATTGTTAAATTTCAGCCAATGTAAATATTAATATTAAAAAAGCGAAATTTAAAGAAGTATTGGATGGTACGCCTGAAAAAAGTTAAACTTGCAGGAACAAAAATGGGGTTCGTCCCTTTAACAAAATCACATGAATCAACTTTTAAAAGGTAAAAAAGGTATTATTTTCGGGGCTCTTAATGATAAAAGCATTGCCTGGCAGGTTGCACTAAAATGCCATGAACACGGAGCAACTTTTGTGCTCACAAATGCGCCCATTGCCATGCGTATGGGTGAAATCAACAATTTGGCTGAAACCTGTAATAATTCCCGGATTATCCCTTGTGATGTAAGCAAATCTTCAGATATGGAAAGCCTCATAGAGCAGTCCATGGAAATTTTAGGTGGGAAAATTGACTTTATTTTACATTCGGTGGGGATGAGTGTAAATATGCGAAAGGGGCGTCATTATACAGATCTGGATTACAAATGGACACACGAAACCTTTGATATCAGTGCCATTTCATTCCATCGCTTGCTGCAAACCTGTTACAAAATGGATGCAATAAACGATTGGGGTTCAGTGGTTGCACTCACTTATATCGCCGCTCAAAGAGTATTCCCCGATTACAGTGAAATGGCTGAATCCAAATCCATTTTGGAATCTATAGCCAGAAGCTTTGGCTACCATTACGGTAAAAGCAAAAAAGTAAGGATTAATACGATTTCTCAAAGTCCAACAAAAACCACAGCGGGTACAGGAGTTAAGGGTTTTGGCGATTTTTACGATTACGCAGGTGCCCTTTCTCCGCTCGGAAATGCCAGCGCCGAAGCCTGTGCCGATTATTGCGTAATGATGTTCTGTGATTTAAGCAGGATGGTAACCATGCAAAACCTGTTTCACGATGGGGGCTTCAGTTATACTGGTTTTAGTCATGATGTTTTTACATTAATGGAAAACAGGAAGAATGATGAAGTATAATACTCAATAACTCATACGTACTTAATTATTCATAAACCCATAAGGGCAAATGCAATTTGCCCCTACCCGATGCCTTCTAAATTTCATAGCTCATACCTTATAACTCATACCTTATACCTAATTCCTGGCTCGCATATTTATTAAATGTTTGGTTTGCCCATAAGCAACATCAATTACACCTGGTTCATTAAAAAAGTCGCCGGGGAAACCCAATTCAAATGCTGAAACATCATTTAACCTTTTTAGCATTTCTTCAGGAATATTTATTCCAGTTGAACCAAAAGCATCCTGTATATGGGCTGGTTTGGTTGCCCCAACAATGGGTATTACAGTCTGATTTCGTTGCGTAGCCCACCTGAGTGCGACCTGAGCAGGCAGACAACCCATTTCCATTGCTATGGCTACAACTACCTGTGCTATGGCTAAACTCCTTTCATTCAAACGTTTTGAAGTTTCGGGTAAACGGCCTTTTTCACCTTTTAAATACTTCCCGGTTAAAGCACCTCCTGCCAAAGGTGCCCATGGAGTAACAGCCATATCGAAAGCTTTTGCCATCGGCAATAAGTCCCGTTCGGCTGTACGGTTAATTAAATTATATTCAACCTGTATCCCTGCAAATTTGTTCCAGCCACGCAGTTCAGCAATGGTATTGGCCTGAGCCACTCTCCAGGCAGGCGTATCACTGATGCCGATATAATGCACCAGTCCCCTGCTGATTAAGTCATTCAATCCTATTAATACTTCTTCGGGCGAGGTTGTAAAATCCCAGATATGAAGCCACAGTATGTCTATATAATCGGTTTGCAATCTTTTTAAACTTTCCCGAACCGAACGCATCATGTTTTTGCGATGGTTGCCTGCAAAATTAGGGTCGCCATTACGGTCTTTGAGTGAATATTTTGTTGCAAGCACAAAATGGTCACGATCTGCTTTCATAAATTCCCCGATAAATTTTTCAGAACTTCCTTCCGTGTAGCGATTAGCAGTATCAATAAAATTTCCTCCTGCATGGGTATACAGTTCAAAAATTGCTTTGCTGCTTTCAAAATCTACCCCCCAACCCCACTCTGTACCAAAGCCCATGGTTCCCAATGCCAGTTCAGAAACTCTCAGTCCTGTATGGCCAAATAACTGGTATTTCATATTATTTCTATAATAACCCTAAAAATTTTCCCATTGTTCCAAAGGCTCCATGCTCCTTTTATCCACCGTAGCTTTACCGCGCGTTGCCTTAGCTTTAGCGGTGGCACAGCGAAGGTGGAATGCCCGCTGCTACTTCCTGTATTGTCCCGGCTTCCCTTTTGGCCTGGGCCGGTCATTTGAACCTTTGTTTTTGAAAAAAGGTCTAGACGATTTTCTCTCAGGTTCATATAAGGGTGCTTCACCCAAACTGTCAGGCAAAGGCAGTTTATCTATTGTTTTGCCAATTAACAATTCAATGGCATGAAATCTTCTTTGATCCTTTTCATTGATAAAAGTAATTGCAGTTCCCGTAGTTTCAGCCCTTGCTGTTCTTCCAATTCTGTGTATATAGTCTTCCGGATCGGGTGGAACATCAAAATTTAATACCAAATCAACTCCTTCCACATCTATCCCTCTTGACAAAATATCTGTTCCTATAATTATCTGAAGTTTCTTGTTTTTAAATTCGTTCATTATCTCTTCCCGTTCTTTTTGTTCCAGATCGGAATGAAATGATTTGGACTTTAAACCAATTCGTTTGAGTTCAAAATGCAGGCTTTTCACCTTTTCTTTTGTACCTGCAAAAATAATTACTGTTTTGTAGTTATGCGCCGTAAAGATTGATGAAATTAATGGCAATTTTTGTGAATCGTAAGTTAAATAGGCCTGTTGTAAAATACCTTCTGCAGGTTTTGCCAGGGCAATACTTATTTGTTCGGGCTTGAATAATATTTTGGTAGCCAGGGTCCGTATTTTGGGAGGCATGGTTGCTGAAAACATGAGCGTTTGCCTGTCTTTTGGCAGGTAACTGATGATCCGTACAATATCATCATAAAAGCCCATATCCAGCATACGGTCAGCTTCATCCAGAATTAAATGTTCCAGTTTATCAAATTTAATATCGCCCGAAGCCAGGTGTGAAATGAGCCGGCCGGGAGTTGCTACGATAACATCAGCTCCGGTGTGCAAAGCTTTTTTTTGCTGATCCCAGGTTGCCCCGTCGCCACCTCCGTATATGGGAATCGTGCTTACCGGTACATAATAGCTGAATCCTTCAAGTTGCTGGTCTATTTGCTGGGCCAGTTCACGGGTTGGAACCAAAATAAGTGTATTCAGATGACTGTGATCTGAACACACAATTTTATGTAAAACCGGCAATACATAGGCTGCAGTTTTACCAGTACCTGTTTGGGCACAGGCAATTAAATCTTTGTTATCAAGAATTATCGGAATAGCCATTTCCTGAATCGGGGTAGGTTTGCTGAACCCCATTGCATCCAATCCGTCTAATAGAAGCGGATCAAAGTAAAAATCATCAAAAGTCAAAATAAGGAATAATAAATTGCGGACAATATAATACTTAAAATTCAATTATTATAAATGACTGAACTTTAAGCATCAAAACAATCAGAGGAAAAAACCCGGATGTTGAATTCTATTAGATATTAACCAAACTTTGTCTATTTAATCGAGAGTCTGAGCTAGAATGTTCTCTGACAAGGCATGCGAAGTTACCAAAAAGCGCCCCCGATAGCTATCGGGGGTGCTCGTGTACATGAGCATTTTTGGTATTTAGCATAACGCAGTCAGAGGACATTATAGACAGACTCTACCTAACCAATGCTGGCAATTACTTTTAATTCAATGGCTATGGGTGTAGGCAGGCAATTAATTTCCAGTGTGGTACGGCAAGGTGCATTTTCTTTAAAATACTCAGCCCATAATTTATTATAGATGGGAAAATCATCTTTCATATTGGTTAAGAAAACCGTAACATCAATTATTTGATTCCAGCCTGAGCCCGCATCTTCCAATATATTTTTGATGTTTTTAAATACAGAATGACATTGCAATGCGATATCGTAGGAAATGATGTTTCCATTTTCATCAAGCTCAACACCGGGTATTTTTTTTGTACCTCTTTCACGTGGACCCACACCGGATAAAAACAATAAATTTCCTACACGCTTTGCATGGGGATAATTGCCTATTGGTTCGGGTGCATTGACAGAATTGATAATCATATGTAAATATATTGCTGCTTTAAATCGGTTCAAAAATAAGAAAAACCTGCTTACCTTTGAAACTAAATAATATAAAGACAAAGAGGTTTGATTAACCGGATGAAAAAAGTAACCGCATCTATAGTTGTTTATAATCAGAAGGCAGATGAGCTGGATATGGCCGTAAACAGTATACTATTAAGCGAATTGGATGTATTCCTTTATATCATTGACAACTCTGTTAATGATACATTACGTAGCTCATTTGAAGGCAAAAAAAACATACAGTATATTTTCAATAATGTAAACCTGGGTTATGGGAAGGCACATAATATCGCCTTGCGTGAAGCCATCAATATTTCTCAATACCATCTGATTATAAATCCGGATATCAGCTTTGAAAAGGGAACCCTGGAAAAAATTGTAAATTATGCAGATAATCAGATTAATATTGGATTATTAATGCCTAAAGTGCTATACCCCAACGGGGAGTTGCAATATCTTTGTAAAATGATGCCTACCCCATTTGATCTGATCATGCGCAGGTTTATCCCGGAAGTATTAAAGCCACTTTTTCATCAGCGATTGCTGGCATATGAGTTAAAACATAAAAACTTTGATGAGATTATGGAAATACCCAATCTGTCGGGCTGCTTTATGTTTCTGCGTTGTGAGGCCTTAAAAACAGTAGGATTATTTGATGAAAAGTTTTTTATGTACCTGGAGGATACCGATCTGAGTAGAAGAATCAACAGTCAGTACCAAACTTTGTTTTACCCAAAAGTTTCTATCGTACATCATTATGAAAAAGGTTCATATAAAAATTATAAACTGTTAATGTATCATATCCGCTCAGCATTTTATTACTTCAGCAAATGGGGTTGGTTGTTTGATTCTACGCGTAACTCAATTAACAGTATTTTAAAATAAACCTATGAAAGTAACTGTTATTACAGCCGTTTTTTCGGGCAGAAAATACATCAGTGAAGCCATTGAATCGGTATTGGGCCAAACTCATAAGGATATCGAATACATTATAGTTGACGGAGGTTCGGTTGATGGAACGGTTGAGTTGGTAAAATCATACGGAAACAAGATTGATAAATTTATTTCAGAACCGGATAATGGAGTATATTATGCGTTAAATAAAGGAATTGAAATTGCAAGCGGTGAAATCATTGCACTGATTAATTCAGATGATTTTTATGTGAATCCGTATATAATCTCACAGGTAGTTGAGGCGTTTGAAAAACATAAGTGTGATGCGGTTTACAGCAATTTATTTTACATAAGCAGTAGTAACAAAGAAAAAATTATCAGAACCTGGGATGCAGGTCAATACCATGCAGACAGTTTTTATAAAGGATGGATGCCCCCACATCCTGCCTTTTTCGTTAAAAGAGAAATTTATCAGAAATATGGTTCCTTTAATACACAACTCAAATTTGCTGCCGATTATGAATTAATGCTCAGGTTCATTCTAAAGCACCGGATACGAATCCATTACCTTCCAAAATTCTTTATCAAAATGCGGGTTGGAGGAACCAGCAACCGCAATATTTCAAACAGGATTAAAGCCAATATTGAAGACCGAAAAGCCTGGAAAATCAATCAAATCAAACCCCGCTTTTTTACTTTGTTATTAAAACCCTTCTCAAAAATATTCCAATACCGCCTTAACTAACTTTTTAATTTTATTTTTCTTATCATTAATAATGGCAAGTACCTTAGTGTATTAATCCTGAAGGTTAGTTTCTTCATAAAACTAAAATTACTTTTCAATTCAGAAGCTGTAGATGTATTACCGCTGTGCTTACGATATAAAGTGTAGGGAAAATCAATAAATTTTGTTCTGTAGAACAAATCGGCAACCAACGCAATCCAGATATCATGCATGGGAATATGCTTTGGAAAAGGGAGCGCAATTTCAAGAATCCTCCTGTTAAATGCCATACAACAGCCAAAATAGGTACTTTTCAAAAGATTTTTTATTACCCCGGGCCCAGCATGGATAATCTCAAAGTAAGATTTTAAAATGATATTCCCATTTTCATCAATGATACTGTGGTCGCATACCACTACATCATATTCTGAAAGCATTTGTTTCATCGATTCTACCCTACCTTCAACCCAAAGGTCGTCCTGATCTGACAGAAAAATATAATGGTTTTTTGCTTTACTGATGGCATGTTCGAAGTTAAAAATCGGAGAATTGAATTTTTGGTTTGGATAAATTATTATTCGTTTGTCATTAAACGAGTTAATGATACCAATGGTATTATCAGTAGAAGAATCGTCGGAAATTATTATCTCATCTTCACTGTTAAGCTGATTCAATATGGTTCTTAATTGTTCTGCAATGTATTTTTCACCATTGTAAGTAGCTATACACACAGATATTTTCATTGAACAAATTTAAATAAACTTACGGTACAAAAAAGAAATTTAACAGGTTTGGCTCAAAAAATCAGTGAGTAAGCCTGGTATAAACAAAGGACTTACATTGATTATTTTTTAATGCATTATTCTTGTGTTAATATTGTTTTATAATAAATTTGGTAGTGCAAAAACAAAGATGGGTTGGATTTTCAGCAAGCAAAGTTCTTGGGGGAGCTGATATTATTTTTCATAATTTAATAAATAATCTTCCAATAACAGTGGCTATTTTAAATCTGAATTTAAAAGATAAAATTAAAATCAATAAAACTGTATCCTTTTTCAGATTTCATAATGTAGATAAAAACACACGTTCAATTGTATTGTACATCAAAAATTATTTCCCTGCATTTTTTAGATTAAATAAATTGTTAAAAAAAGGGGACATAATTATCTGCAATGATTTTTTAGCACTTACATATTGTTTTGCATTCAAATTTATAAAGGGTGCAGACATTATTTTTTACTGTCATTCCGCTTTCACACCTTCATTATTCAATAAATTATTTTTATCAGCTTTTGTCAACTTAACTGCAAAAAAAATAATTGTACCCTCCTTTTTTTTAGAAAGCGAATTAATAAAGACTGGGATTCTTAAAAGTAAAATACGCGTTGTATATAACGGCATTGAATCCTATCACACAAAAGAAACAGAAAGTGAATTTCATCACCCTTTACTAAAACTTGGTATTTTCGGAGGTATTCACACTCAAAAAGGGCAGGATACCTTTATTGATGCATTAATACATCTGAAAACAATTGGATTCGAAACGAAGGGATATATTGTTGGCGATATTTATGATCCTGAATTTTATAATAGAATAAAGGAAAAAACAAATGGCCTGTATGATGAATTAATTGAATATACAGGATTTATAAATTACAATGAAACCCGTGAATTAATGGCAGCAATGGATATTGTTGTTTGTGTTTCAAAATACAGGGAAACATTACCCACTGTATTATTAGAGGCTTTGAGTCACAAAAAACCTGTAATTGCAACCGAAATAGGAGGTATTCCTGAAATTATTGAAACTCATGTAAATGGAATTTTAGTACCCGCTGATAATCCCCTTGATTTGGCCAATGCTGTTTTACAGTTGAAAGAACCCGATATAAGAAAAAAAATGGGTAAAGCAGGATTTGAAATTTTTCAAAGGAAATTCACCTGGAAGCAATTTTTAAACCGGATAGAAAATGAAATTAATATTTAGTAAAATTTCAACAAGTTATTCGATTTCTAATTTGTTTTCAGGTTCAGTTAACCTGGTATCTGAGTTAGTGGAACTATACAGTAAATTCTTACCTAAAAAGAGTATAAGCAGGTATATCCAAAATAACTTAATCATTAAATAACTTAAAAAAAACAGAAATCCGATAAATGGGAAAAATGAGCTAATCAAAAAAAATCTGACTTTCATTAATCCTTCATTTTCACTTTTTAAATTTTTAATATTCAAATAACAAATTGTTACCGGAATAAAAATTGAAAAAAAAGCTATTAAACCTCCGTAAAGCAGTATTTGTAAATAACTGTTGTGGGTATCCAAATCAACCGGAGACCGCACATTAAATCCATATCCCCAGATAGGACTACTTATAAACATTTTTATACTTCCGGAAATAATCTCAAACCGGTCGTTACTTGAACCCGGATTAAAGTCAATAAAAAAACCAACCGCTTTAGTTAATAAATAAATTGACAGAGGCAAGGCTATCAATATTAATGGAGCCAATAAACGCCAAAACAATTGTTTCGGAATAAATATAATGGCATAATAAATAATCAGGCAAATTATTGCCATACGCGAAATTGTTGTCAGAATCAGAATAATAAATATGAGATTTATTATCAATTTTAAAGACCTGCTTTTTACAATCCAGTTTGCGCAAATAATTCCAAAAATGGGTAAAAAGCTGAAGTAATTCGGATCAAAATAACTGCCCCTGATTCTCAATAAATAGCTACCCGCAATTGGGAAATATTGGATAAACTGCTGCCCGAAAACAAAAGTGCCTTTAAATAATACCATATATAACTCATAAATTCCGGTAAGAGAAGCAATGGACACAGAGACGAACAAATACGTTATTATCTTGTTGAAATATTTAAAATTTACTTCCTGGCTCACTGTTAAAAGCAAAACAATTACCATAATAAAGTACAATATAATCGCATTGATGGGGTTTTCTGGTCCCTTTTTAATGTCGGTATTTTCTGAATTTATAAACGTTGAACAGGTTATAATTATAAATGACAATAGAAATGGAGTAACTTCCAGTAATAATTGTTTATTGAATTTTGTATCCCTGCTTATACAAAGAAGTATATAAATTATTCCTATGATACTGCTGATAGAAAAGGGGAATATTTTGAAATTGTCAAATGGAATTAACAAAATATATAAACCTAAAATTTGAATCCTAAGTCTTTCCATCATGAAAGATGATTTAATGATTTTGCTATTTCAAATAATTTCAAGGCCTGTTTTTGTCTTGAGTAGGATTCAATTGCATTCCAGTCAGGATTATAAACCAGGTTTTCAGGATTCTGTTTCACGTGCTCCAGAAAATCTGCAATTAATTGAACGTTGTTTTCAAATATAAAGCCGGTTTTTGTTTCTGATATCAATTCTGCGGCACTGCTTTTATCATCGATTCCAATTGCCATAATGGGTGTATTACTCGAAATATATTCAAATAATTTGCCCGTTAATACGCCATCCCTTTTCCCTTCGTTTGACCAAAGAAATAATAAAAAATCACATTCTTCCTGAATTTTTGCTATTTCCGGAGGTGCAACATGGCCTTTTATTACCGCCCATTCCGATGCACTGCAATTAACAATAATTTCTTCCAGATTTCCCAGCAAGCTTCCATAAAATTCAACAATAAGTTCGCCTTTTTTTAAAACTCCTTTTTCTGCTAACAAATTCAAGGCATGGAAAAGCGGTGATGGGTCACTTTTTCCCTGGTATATGGTTCCTGTATATACAATTCTTATTGGATTGTTTAATTGCACATCATTCAGATTTTTATTTTTTCTTTCCCGGTCATATCCATTATAAATAATTGAAACAGGTTTAGCTCCATAGGTAAATTCACTTAATTGCTGCGCAAGGGGTTCAGAAACCGTTGTTATATGGGATGCCTTTTTAAGAATTCTTCTTTCGAGTTGCTTTTCAATCCAGTTAAATACAAATTTACCCGTTCTAAAATGGTTCAACGACCATAAGTCTCTGTAATCTGCAATCCACTTGATATCCGGATTACTTTTTATAAGTTTATATGCGACCAAATGACATGCTATTGGCGAAAATGTACTGATAACAATATCTATTTTCTTTTCACCATTCACTTTTCTTGCTGCCAAAAAAGCTTTAGTTTTCCAAAATGTCTGATGGTCCAGCAAAGAGCCGAATGAATCTGCAATGGATTTTAAAAATTCTTTCAGTTTATTTTTGCCTTTTTTGTTGAAATTTTTTTGAGGATCAATCAATGAACTATTTTCACCTAACGCGGTTCTTTTTTTCCAAAAAAACAGGGGCATATAATCAATCTCAATTACATTTACATTTTTTGTTAAGGGAAACGTTAAATCCAGGTGACCATCACGGCTATTTTTTTTAGTTGTAATAACTGTTACTTCAGCTTTATTTTCTGCAAATATTTTAGCAAAAAAGTATGGCCTCAGAGAAGCTATAGAATTTAAAGGTGGATAATAATGTGATATAATTAGTATGTGCATCAAATTTTTTATTGATTGGATAATAGCTTCCCGGCCATCAAAATTCCCCAACTGTTATCGCCTTTTTCATGTGCTGTAACTCCTTTTATTTCCTTGCTTAAAATGGATTTATCCAAAATGCCTTTACCCACCAGGAATTTTCTGTTTTCATGAATAATTTCCTTCATTACTCCCGATTCCATCCATTTTTTTTGAGGAGGTTCATATCCTAACTTATCCGTTCGCCAACAAATTTGACTGGGCAACAAATGAGCAAAGGCTTTGCGCATGATATATTTAGTCCAGCCTTCATTAATAATATAGTTGGCAGGTAAAGTAAATACAAACTCAACCAATTCGTGGTTTAAAAATGGCAGTCTCACTTCACGCGAATGTGCCATAGAATTTCTGTCTGCATACCTTAACAGTTCCTGCAAACCTCCGCCTAGCATGCTTCTTTTAAGCATAAGGTCCAGTTTGTGAAAATTTACATCAATATGATACAGGTTTGATTTGTTTGCTCTAAAAAAAGAGTCAGACAACCCCTCGGTGTTTTGTGTAATTGATTTATTAACGCTTTTAAAAAAGTTGAAAATAACCGGATGAAATTTGGACCTGAGATAATATTTAAAACCTTTTCTGAAAACCGGGTTAAATGGGCTATTTTGGTGTAGTGTAGTATAAGCGTCCCATTGATGTTTATATTCTCTTTTATTTTTTTTCAGTTCCATAAAAAAATACTCAAAGTATGGATGGTAACCTGCCAGATATTCATCTGCACCTTGTCCGTCGAGTAATACAGTTACATTATGTTGTTTGGCAAGTTTAAAAACCTCATACTGGGCAATAATACTGGCTGATCCAAATGGTTCTTCCTGATGATAAAATACCTTGTCAATCTCATTCATCATCACATCCGAATCCGGATAGCTGAAATACGCATCCGATTTTGTTTTATCAATGACAATTTGTTGAAAATGTGCTTCATTTTTTTCGTATCCCGGGAATTGAGCAGAAAATGTTTTTTGCCTGATTGAGTTGTTTTGGTTCAGCTCATCAATCACGCAAACAACAAGCGAACTGTCCAGGCCTCCTGACAAGCTGCTGCCAACCGGGACATCGGAACGCAATCTCCTTTTGACAGAAGTAAAAAATAATTCCCTGAATTTTTCTGAAGCAGCTTCAAGACTTATCAATTTATTTTTACCGGCCAGATTAATATCCCAGTAACGATGTATCTGCATTTTAAAATTGTCGAGCCGTAACATGATAAAATGCGATTGTTCCAGACGTTTTATATTTTCAAAAAATGTTTCTGCCTGATTTTCCGGATTTCCCAAAAGTCCATAATGTAAATAATTAAAAAGCATGGGATCGTAAATTTTCCTTTCGATTCCTGCAGCCCATATTTCTTTCATTTCAGAACCGAATATGAAACATTTTCCTTTTTCATAGTAGTAATGAAATGGCTTTTCACCAAACCGGTCACGGGCGCAAAAAACTGTTTTTTCTTTGGCATCGTATATGGCAAAAGCAAACATACCATCAAGTGATTTCAAGCATTTTTCCTTATCCCGATCATATAACGCCATTAATACTTCAGTATCTGATGAGGTTTCAAAAGAATAACCCTCCTTTAACAAACGATCCCTTAACTCTATATAATTGTATATTTCGCCATTATAGGTAATGGTATACCGGTTCATATAATGCATAGGTTGTCTGGCATGTTCACTCAAATCTATGATTGACAACCTGCGGTGGCCAAATCCCACCTTGCTGTCTTCACTAATCCACTGACCTTCTCCGTCAGGCCCCCGGTGGGCGATGCAGTCAGTCATTTTCTTTAAACGAATCTGCGTAACCTCATTCGGATTCAAACTTAATATACCGGCTATTCCACACATAAAATTTCACAAAGTTAAACTATTAAATCGTTTCCATTGCTTTTAAAAATTCAGACATGTATTTTTCTGCCGATAATTCAAAGGCAGCCATATCTGAATTTTTTTTATACTGTTCAATATCTGCGAAAGATAATTTTTTTATTGCATCTGCAATCCCTGCGGCAGTATAGTCGGAGCTAACCACTCCCAAATGATATTGTTGTACCAATTGAGCCATCTCAATTGAAGGGCTAACTACAATACAGAGTCGTGCCTGTATAAATTCGAATAATTTATTGGGCAAAGCTACTTTATAATTATAACTGGTCGGCGGCAGATTGAACAAACCAATATCATATTGATTAATAATGGGAATTATTTTATCAAAAGGTACCGGATTTATTATTTTAACATTGCTTGATTTTTCTGCCTTTTTTATTAAGTCTGAATAGTATTCTTCATGCGATGAGGTCAACATCAGATCCAGTTGATAGTTTTGTCCAAGTATTTGAGCCGCTTCTATCATGATTTCAATCTTTCGTTCTCTATTAGCACCTCCATGATGTATTATTTTTACCGGCCCGGGGGCATTGGTAGCTGAAGGTGTTAAGTGGGGCTGATAACCGGACGCATTTGGTATTATCAAAGATGACTTTCCAAATTCCGCTTCACATTTTTCAGATATGCTTTTACAAACATTAATTAATAAATCTACCCTGGGGAGAAATTTTCGGTACAATTGATAATAGTATTTACCCCATAATTTCAACCAGGTCCCGTTTTCGTCAAATTCCAACGGATGATATTCATGTGCGTTAAAAATAACTTTATATTTTCGGATTCTGCTTCTTAAAAAATAAGGAAGATGAACCGGGCTGTGTATTATCACATAGTCTGGTTTTACTTTATTTATTAAATTTTGAAATTGCCTATCAATATAAAAAGAAATTCCTGTATATAAGTTTCCTGTAATTATTCTATATAGTTTTCTGAATATTTTGTCAGCGATTGAATAATCGTATTTTACAAGCGGGTAATATTCAATAGTCGGGTCATGAGGTGCACTTGCACCTACTGCAGTAATATTATATTTGAGTTTTAAAATATCAATTTCCCTTATTATCCTGGGTCCGTTATGTAATGGAAAAAGAGAAATAATCAACACATTTTTTTTACCCATAAAACCACCTGATGTATATATGTTTAAGATTTAAAACCCGAAAAATACTAAATTATTTCATTATAAACTTTAAGATAAGCTGTTGCTATTACTTCTCTGGAATATTTTTTCAAATAATCTTCACGGATTCTGGACGGTTCAAACTTACCAATATGATCCATCATCCATTCCATCCCTTCTGCCAGGGCAATCGGATCTTCTTTTGCAACAAGAATTCCATTTGTTTCATTAATAATATCTTCCGGCCCTCCACTTCTGGTAGAAATTACAGGCTTTCCACAAGCCAGGGCTTCAACAATTGCAACGCCAAAAGATTCATGCCTGCTGGAGCTTACAAATGAATCGCAATCTGCATAAATATCACAAATATGTTCCCTGTTTACCTCGCCCAACCATTCAATATAATTTTCTATTTTAAGGTCGTGAATAAGTAATTTTAAACTATTTACAATTTCTCCGCTTCCGCCTATTTTCACAGTAAAATTTCTCCTGTTTCTATCTTTAATAATTTTAACAGCATTTAGTAAAATATCAATACCTTTTTGTTCTTTTAATAATCCTATCAACAAAAACCGGAAACTTCCGGTATTTTTCTTAGATTCCGTTAAGTGAAATTCCCGTTCATCAACCACATTGGGTATTACAATGGGATCTACTCCCGTTATCCTTTTAATTTCATTACGATGATCATTGCTCACTGCAATGATTTTTCCGGAGTTTTTTACAGGACTAATAATAGTATTCTGTATATCATAAACCAAATGTTCAAATGGAAAGGGCGACATATGTTCACTGATTATGTATGGAATAAGTAAATCGCGCTTTAATCTCTCAGCAAAAAAACCGGCAGGAAAACTAATATGTGCATGAATAAGTTCAATTTTCTTTTGCTTTTGAAGTTTTAAAATTATTTTTTTGATCCGGCTGAACAATCTTGTTTCATTGCTGCCAAAATATATTTCATTCGTCTTAAAATAATGGAACTTATAGTAAATAACCGAATTTTCCTCCCAAATTTCATCCTTCTTTAATAAATTCAGAAAAGATGTTACAAAGGTAAATGGACTTCGTAAACGTGTATCTGCCGTATCATGCCAAATCAGCACAATATGTTCATAATCATCAAAACTATTTAATGCCTCGATCTGTTTCCTGATAAAAATCCCGCTAAGGGCTGAGGTTTTGCATGGAAACCAGGAAGGAAGATGTACAACAGCCTTTTTCATGAATTTACCCGGATAAATTGATCAAAAGGTTTTTCATTCGGATGAAAACAGATAAGTCCATCATATGAAACCGGTTCAGGCAGTTCAACCAATTCCGTGCTGTTTAAAATTTTATACGCTTTGTATTGCTGTTTCCAGAATAAATTAAAAATTTCCTCCTTAGAAGTATTCGCATTCATGAGATGCTCATCCAGTACTTCAATTAAAACAACGGGTCTGAATTGCTGAAGGGTTACCTGCATTCCTTTCAAAACAAAATATTCACTGCCTTCTACATCAATTTTTATTAAATCAATTTCCGTAATCTTGTTTTTCAAAACAAAAGTATCCAGTTTTTGAGATTCTACCCTTTCCGTTTTTTCCGACAAGTAATTATGTTTTGTTATACTTGACATCCCCCAGTTTTCATCATTTCCAACATTAATTTCCAAATACCCATCCTGAGCAGATAATGCCAGTTTATTTAATAGAATATTCTTAAATCCGTTAAGTTCAATATTGTATTTGGCACGTGAATAAGTTTTATGTATAGGTTCGAATGCATATATTAAAGCATTGTCATCCATGTTTTTAGAGGCCAGTAAACTGTAATAGCCGATGTTTGCACCAATATCGAAAACAACTTTTTTATTTTCAACCAGATTTATCCAAAAACCTGTTTCAGCCAATTCATAATAACCATAAATAAATAAATTTCTTTGAACCCAGTCTTTTAAAGTTAAAAACACCTTTATATGATTAATGATTCGTGTTTCTATTTCTGCATTTTGATTTTTGTCAATCCAGTTTGTTCGGTATTTAAAATACCATCCTCTTAAATAGGGTATTTTAAACATTAGATAAAATGAAAACGGTTTATTCATTGTTTTTTGGCAAAATAATTAGAAACTTGAAACTTAAAATTAATATAGTCTGCTTTTAAAGGAAGCAATAACCATATTTTTTGTTGGGTAGTTTTGTAAAACTTATAAAAGATATAAACATTACATGCATTATAAGATATGGACGAAGCAATAGCTGCACCCATGGAACCTATTCTGGGGATTAATAATACATAAAATACGAGTGCAAATACAAAACCCCAGAGTGTTGTCCATAAGTTATAAACGGGTTTATTAATGGAAGCGTTAAAGGTGGCTAAAATTGTAGTAATGCTAAATGGAACTATCCCGGTAAATAATAGTATGATCAGTATTCTTGTAAACTCAAATTCACTCCCAAAAACAAGCGGAATGGCAAAATAAAATACAATCGAACAAAATACTGCAAACAACAGGCTGCTGTAAATAGCAAGGCGTGCGTATTTTAATGTTACAGCTATTGCTTCGTCCCTTGTGCTGCCACTAAGATATGTCAAAAGAACTCCCGACATGGTATTGGGTAATATCCAGATTAACTGAGCCAAACTAACTGCCAGGGAATAAATTCCGGTTTCGGATTTTCCGTGATAATAATCAACAAACCATAAATCCATACGATAACTCAAAATTTGAATTGCATTACAGGCGTACGCAATTAATGCAAATTTTAGTATTACCATAAAACTCTTAAAATCGATTATTTTAAAGGTAAAATCAATTTTGCTTACTGTGTTTAACAAAAATAAATTCCATAAAATAGGTGGCAAACTGAATAAAAAAGTTATCAATACCACTATCGCAAAACCCGTGTAGGGAACATGTATTATTTTAAAGTATAGTAATAACCATACAATAACGCTGATTGCAGTGACAATACTGCCAAAAACAGCCTGTGGTATAAATACCTTACGCGCATTTAAAAATGCGTTTAACACTGAATTTACCTGAGCCAGAAAAAACTGAACGATAAACAACCCGATCCAAAAATAATTTTTATAGTTTTCAGGAAAAATAAGCCATGTTTTTTTTTCATGAATTAACAGCATAATCGTCAATGTAACCAGGATTGTGGTTGTTAAACAAAACCATAACATGGTAGTAAGCATCTTACCGGGATTTAATTTCTTGCTGCTTACGAAATAAACGATGCTGCTTGGAAGGCTGAATCCAAGCCAAATGGATGCAATTACAAGGGCGTTCGAATAAACGGCAAATTCACCCCTGCCCTCTGTACCCAATATCCTGGTAATAAATACGGATGCGGCAAAAGTTAGCCCGGTATTAATTATTTGTATAGCATAGCTAAGTGTTATATTTCGTTTAATAGACATTGATAAAAAGTGAATTTTAACTCAAACAAATCCGGAACAGATAAACCATCATTTTATAATGCGTGTTCGATTAAATTCTAACTGATTTATATTAACGCAACTCCTCCGGATTCATCTTATTTTTACCCAATACCGTTTGGGAATTTTTTATTAGAAGCCAGATAAAAAAACAAAAACCGGCAATGGCAGCAATCGATATGGCGGCATATAACCTCGACATTTTTTTCTTTTCCAGAGGATACGTTGGGATATCTATTGTCTGGAAAACCGGCGTTTGGTTTTCCAATGCAAATTTAGCTACCTCAAGGTTTTTCAATACTTCGCCATACATCAGGCTTAACATTTCAATGTCTCTTTTATTACGTTCAATTTCAATCCTGCCCTGCATTTTAATAATACCGATATTATCGTCGAGCATTTGAGCCCCATAGTTTTCTTTGCTAAACAAAATTTCTTTAATCGAATCAGCCCTTTCTTTTATCAGTGCATAGTTTTTTAATTGTCTAGAAATTGTTTTGTTTGTATAATATTTACTCAAATTGGT
The DNA here is from genome assembly GCA_030680835.1 of Bacteroidota bacterium. GTDB lineage: Bacteria > Bacteroidota > Bacteroidia > UKL13-3 > UKL13-3 > B1. Next base: position 53,817 of record JAUXUD010000021.1, on the reverse strand, counting down.
ATATAAAATCTCGAGAAATGTTTTTGCAAACACTTCATTCGCCGATTTGTATTCCAAAATAATGATTCCTGTATTTTGTGAAACGATTCCCGATTTTTTTTTCGAATCAATGGTAAATTGCTTCCCTTCAGTAATTTCTTTCAAAATCTTATCCATGACTTTGTTTTCGGTGTAACTTAAATCTTCAAGCCGCTTGTGTGTGAAATAAGAAAATTCTTTGATAGCTGTATCAGATTTAAAACTCACCCTTATATTAAACAAATCAATGAAATGATTAACCATCAATTTATTTACCCCGCCTATTTCAGCCTCTTGTAACAATGCAGTACCAATAAGAAACCTTGAATTCGCAATGAAAAGTAATTTTTCTTCATTTACATTACCACCGGAAACTCCCGATATACCTGCAATACCTGCTAAAGAAGATAGGTTTAACGACTGAGATTGTTCATTTTCATTTAACAGGAAGCTCAATCTTGCATGATAAATCGGTTTCTGAAAAGAGGCATAGGCAAAACCTAAAATACCACCCGCTACGCACGCAACAAGCAATAGCTTCCATTTTTTTAATGCAAACTTAAGTATGTGCACTATAAAAATCCAGATATCCTTCAAACTTATGTATTGAACTTCTTTCATGCTTTTAAAATGACTAATTACTTTGTTGTGTTCATAAAAGTCATGATTAATACAAACATACTGGTTAAACTTGTTGTTATGGTAATGACTTCTATCGTTGATAATGGCTTTTTATCTTCCTTTACAGGTATTACTATTTCTGCACCCGGCCTTACTTTAGGAAAGAAATTAATGAACAGAAAGTGTTTAGTGGCCTTAGCCGTACCATTTGCATAAACAATATATGAACGCTTTTTTAATGCTTTAGAGCTAAACCCTCCGGCACCGTTAACATAAGATTTAAATCCTGCCGATTTCCTGTATCTGATATTTACCGGGTATAAGACCTGTCCCGAAACCAATACAGTTTGCCTGAGCTCAGGAATTCTGATAACATCGTTTTCTCTCACAATTAAATCAGCATCAGAGCCGGGGTTTCTAAGTATTTCTTTCAAATCAATTCCTACTATATCGTTTACTTTATTTAATTCCAGGTCTATTTCTTCCTTGGCTTCAGCCGTGTCTTTACTTTGCTTTTTTAATGCTCTTATTTTGTTAACTTTATTTATATCCTGAGAAACCGAACCTGTAGATTTAGCCCGGATCAACATGGCTCCATCTACAAAACTATTTGCAGTTAATCCACCACATCTTTTGATAACATCCGAAATACGTTCATTGCTTTTAGTAATTGTGTAGCTTCCGGGATACATAACTTCTCCTTCGATGTTAATTGTTTTTTGTTTAACATAACCCGGCGAAGTAAATACTGTAACAATATCAAATGGACTTAATTCAAACGATGCTGCTGCGGGGTTACTTCTCAATTCCTTTTCAACATCATAAATTCCAACAATTGCGATATCACTGTTGGACACTGACTTATCAGCATTGTCAATTCTCCTTGAAACTTCTATTCTTTTAAAGGAAGCAGACTCTTTAAATCCACCTGCTGCTACAATTAAATCCTCAATTTTCATTTTAGAAGCAAACTTATATTTGCCAGGCTTCAGTACTTCTCCTATGATTGTGAGCTCATAATTATTCTGAAGTTCTTTTTTGGAAGCTATAATTATCTGATCTTCCCTTTTTAAAAGTATATCTTTTTCAACCCCCTTAAACAATTCTTCCAGATTAAATGAAATCATTTCAAGTGAATTATCTTCTCTTAACCTGTATAAAATTGCTCTTGTTAAAAAGGCATCTTCAGTAAGTCCTTCCGCTTTCTCAATCAATTTTTTTGCAGTTAATCCTTCTTCAATTGCATAGTTACCGGGCCTGAATACCGAACCTTCAATTCTCACCCTGTTTTCAAAGCGGTTTAATATTTTGTCAATCTGGTAGATATCTCCTGTTTTAGGTTCAAACAATTCCATTAATTCATAGGGTACATCTGCCACACTTTTTTGTTTCGGATTGTTTCTGGTTACCTTAATCCGGTCGCGGTATGCATCGTCGGTAAATCCACCTGCAAATTCAATAACCTGCTTTAAATTCTCTGATTTGGTTACTTCAAAAAGACCTTCTCTTTTTACCTGTCCCCTCAACTCTACCCTCTTTTCGTAGGGATTGATTTTGATAATATCCTGGTCCTGCAAACGAATATTTCCTTTTGCAATTCCATTCTTGATAAATTCATAAACATCCAGATTGGCAATTACTTTGTTGTTTCTAATAATCCTGATATTTCTGAGCGACCCATTTCTGTTTGGACCTCCCGAAGCATATAATGCGTTAAACACGGTTGCCAAAGAAGGTAATGTATATGTGCCCTGAAGATTAACTTCTCCGATTAAGGTTACCTTTATACTTCTAATATTACCCAGTGAAATGCTAACCTGCGTTTCCCCTGAACTGATGCGGCTATATACTTTTAATAGGTTTTGCTTTATCCGCACCGAAGCCTGCTCAATAGTAAGACCATTTACATGGATTATTCCAATATTGGGGATTTTTATACTACCATCATTGCTTACAAATAATTTAAAGGATTCTTCAGAGTATCCAAAAACATCAATAATCAGTTCATCTCCCGGACCCAGCTGATAATTTAAAGGGGTAGCCATCTTTAAATTGGGTTCAAAACTTAATTTCCTGTTGTTAAATAACTCACTTCCAAAAACCCGGGGCAATAATTGATCAAACTCTTTTTCAGCAATTAATTTCCGCTCAAACTTCCCTGCTTTTGTTTTGTCAACGGTCTCATCATACTCATCTTCTTCAATGCCTGATTCTTCAGGTTTCTCTTTATCTGGTGCTAAGCTGGAAATTCTTAACTTTAATTTTTCAAATTCTGAAACAGGCATCTTTCTTTTAAATGCCTCCTTTTCAATATCTTCGATACTAAATCCCTTTATTTTAAGTTGTTTCCAAAAATTTAATATCTGCTCATCACTTAAATCATCAACTTTAATTTGTGAAAGGTTTTGCGAGCCCACGCTATTGGTTTGAGCCTGTGATGCAAAAGTAAGCAGGCCTAAAAGAAATATGAAAAACCACCTTTGTGCTGAATTGAGTGTTTTTTGAACCATACCTTTTATTGTCATGCGTTCGTTTGGTTTAGTTATTGGAAAGTTCGCAATTTATGTATTTAACAAGAATTTCCGCAAAAATTACCTTTAATGGAGCAACTTTTCTCCATTTTCGACTCACTTCTCCTATATTCGTGCCGCTTTATTTATGAAAAAACTAACTGTATTAATATTCTTCTCTTTATTATTTTCCAGCATCACCCAGGCTCAGCAAGCACATATTCGCGGTTTTGTTTACGATAAAGAAAATGGTGAACCCATTATTTTTACCAATGTGATTCTTAAAGAATTAATGATAGGAAAAGCCACCGACATCAATGGTTTTTATGAATTGTCAAAAGTTAAACCCGGAACATACACGCTCATGTGCTGGTCAATTGGATATGATACTGCAAAGTCAACAGTAACCTTGTATGCCGGCAGAATCACTACCCAAAACCTGTATTTAAAATCCAGAAAACTTGAACTGGATGAAGTGGAAATAAGAGGCGACCGCCAGAAGGTTAAGGAAAATACAAATATTTCAACAAATGTAATTACACAGAAAGAGCTGAAACAATTGCCCACCTTTGGTGGAGAACCCGACTTGGTTCAGTATTTACAGGTGTTACCCGGTGTTAACTTCAGCGGGGATCAGGGAGGACAGCTTTATATGAGAGGCGGACCTCCGGTGATGAACAAGGTGTTGATGGATGGTATGATCATTTATAACCCTTTCCACAGTATTGGTTTGTTTTCTGTTTTTGATGCCGATATCATCAAAAATGCCGACGTAAGCTCTGGCGGATTCAATGCCCAGTATGGGGGCAGGATTAGTGGGGTAATCGATGTAACTACCCGGGAAGGAAATAAAAAAAGATTTGCAGGTAAAATTGCAGTGAACCCGATAACAGCTAAAATTTTATTGGAAGGCCCAATAAATAAATTTACAGAAGGTGGCGGAAGTTCCTCCTATATATTTTCTTATAAAACATCATACCTGGATAAGTCAGGTAAGTTGTTTTATAACTATGCAGACCCTGTTAACGGTTTGCCTTATTCGTTTAATGATGTTTATGTAAAATTCAGCAATATTTCCCCAAATGGCAGTCGTGTAAATTTATTTGGCTTCAGATTCGATGATCTGGCAAACTTTTCAACCAATAAATACAAATGGAATTCAAATGGTTTTGGGGGTAATATTTTGGTGATCCCCGAAGGTTCAACAGTTCAAATAAATGCGAATTTGGGCTATTCGGGTTACCTTATGAAACAAATTGAATCGGATGGATTACCTAGGGAAAGCAGTATAAACAGTTTTAATGCCTCCGTTTATTTTAGTAATTTTATAGGAAACAAAGATGATATACGTTATGGCTTTGATGCAGTAGGTTTTTCTACCAATTTTAATTATATTAACGGTGTAGGCAGGAAACTGGAACAAAGCGATTATACCACTGAAGTACATGGTTTTGTTAAATATAAAAAAGTATATAACCGTTTTGTGTTTGAACCCGGAATTCGGATTATTTATTATTCTTCCCTCTCAGAAGGTAGTTTTGAACCAAGATTTGGTATGAAATATAATGCCGGCAGTGCAGTGAGGTTAAAGCTTGCTGCAGGTAAATATTCTCAAAATTTGATGAGTGCAGTGAGCGATCAGGATGTCATTAACTTGTTTTATGGATTTTTATCGAGCCCTGACAAAGTTAACAGTGATTCAAAAAGACAGACCGCAGAACATGTGGTTGGAGGTATTGAACTGGATATGGGCAGATTTATTGAAATGAATATTGAATGCTTTTATAAGAATTTCAGTCAGATAACAAATATCAACCATGCTAAAATTTATGATGATAACCAGGACAATCAAAATATCGATTATCATTTGAGGGCGGATATAATAAAAGAAACAGGGAATGCATACGGAGGAGATGCACGTTTAAAGTATGAAAGAAAAAGTGTTTATCTGTGGGCAGTATATTCATTAACTTTTGTAACCCGTAACGACGGGCTACAAAATTATGTACCCCATTTTGACAGAAGACATAATGTGAATATTGTTTTTACCTACCAAATGGGATACAAAAAAAGCTGGAGTTTTAATTCACGATGGAATTATGGTTCAGGATACCCTTTTACACAAACACAGGGATTTTATGAGCTATTAAATCTTCAGGGAGGTGTATCCAGCAATATTATAAACCAAAATGGAAATCTGGGGATTAATTACAATTCTGCAGCAAATACAGGCCGCCTGCCTTATTTTCACAGGTTAGACTTATCTGTGTCAAAAAAATTCTTTATCCGCGAATACCAAGTGTTAACAGTTACGGCTTCTGCCACGAATGTATACAACCGGGAAAACATTTTTTATTTTGACCGCGTAAATTATAAAAGAATAAACCAACTTCCCATTATGCCCACTTTAGGAATTAATTATACTTTTTAACAGATTTTTTTCTTTCAAAAAAAACAAAGCCCCCTTTCCGGCCTGTTTCTTTCATGTTTATATTAATATGATCCCTAATGTTATTTACATGTAAAACAAAATAAGCATCCCTGTCAATACTATCCGTTTTAAGCCAGTTAACTTCGCTTGACTTCGGATTAACAGGAGGCATAACGTTTCCATAAAAATACTGCGCATAACTTTTATACCCCAATGTTTCAAGATAACATTCCTCACCTTGCCTGGCTTTAAAAAAATCAATAGCGGGACCCTGACTGTATCGTTCAATTCCCGGAGCAATAAGTCGCATTTCAACAGGTAAAAAAACGGAAATAAAGCTGATTAAAGTGTAAACCGCCTTTTCAATTTGTTTCTTCAACAAATAATAACAGCTTATGAATACCACCAGAAATAACAACAAACCTGGTATCCATTCAAATCCATTCCAGTCACCCGTAATGCCAAGACATGCAACTGCAAATTCATCTTTAATATAGGGTATAAGCTGCGATTTATAATAATCAATTAATGGAATTGCCGTAAGCAATCCTGCAACAATAATTCCCACCGTGGCAATGAGTATAATTTGAATTTTGTTCAACTTCAATTTATTTTCTAAAATATGATTAACATAATAGGCAGCAATAAATGTGAGAGGCAGATAACACAATGAACTGTAATGAACAATTTTGGTTTCCACAATGCTGAACAAGATCAAAACAACCCAGAATAAAATCTGCATCATTTGAAAAAAAGTGGCTTGTTCATGGGTTTCAGAAACTTTTCGTTTGAATAAATAAAGCAACCCAAAAACAGATGCCGGAAAACAGCCCAGTAGCAAAACCAACGGATGATACCAAAACGGCTGTCCATGGCCGGCTACAGGATTTAAAAATAAATCGGCCTGGTATTTAATAAATTCCATTAAAAATACCGGACCCCTATTTATGGTTTCCAGTCCGAACCAAATGCTTGATACCATGATTACCGTAAATGTTGCGATTAACAAATCGGAATATTTGAAAAACTTTCCGAAATTCTGAAATGCCCAGAAAACAAGAAAACAAAGCAATAAAATAATCACGGCTACAGGGCCCTTTGTAATTACAGCCAATCCAAGAAATACGCCCAGAAATACAGCATGAATTGATTTTTTATTTATGAAATACCGGTACAACTGAACAACTGCTGAAAAGATGAATAAGTTATAGAGTGGGTCGATAATTCCGCTTTTAAAATATAAATGCGGAGTTAAGGAACCGGTAACCATCAATACCCAAAGTAAAGCCATTCTTTGCCCGTATAGTTTTTTTCCTGTTTGAAAAATAAAAACCAGTGTAATAATACCTATTAAAGCATTGGGTAAACGTGCAGCAAATTCACCGATCCCAAATATTTGCATACTCATAGCCTGAATCCAGAAAAACAAGGGTGGTTTTTCCATAAATGGCTGATAGTTTATCTGAACCTTTTGGTAATTACCCGTAACAATCATTTCTCTGGCGGATTCCGCAAAATTTACTTCATCCCAGTCAAACAAATGAACAGAGCCCAGAAAAGGCAAAAACAATACTGCACCCCAAAGTGCAACAAAAACCATATCAAACCTCTTAACTATTTTTATCATTGAAAGGTATTTTTAATCTTGAATAAACGTTTTTCCGGATCAAAAAATAGTAAACTAAAAACGCAGTTAATGTACCTATTAAGGAACCTGTAAATACATCAATCAGAAAATGTTGCAGAAGGTATACCCGGGTAAATGCAATATATGATGCAAGGAAGAGGAAAAAAACTTTTAAATAATCTGATTTCATAAATAAAACAAAGGTACTTAATAGCGCGAAAGCTGATGTTGCATGCCCTGATGGGAAACTATTCTGATAATTTAATTCCACACCGTCAACAAAATGTATGCTTTTTAAGGTACCTGCATCCAGATGTAATATGGGTCGGGTTAATTCATGAAAAATTAAATGCTTCAGCAACTGGGTAAAACCGGCACTGATCAGGTAAGAAAGCATAATGCAAACAGCCAGTTTTTTGTTGAACCTGAATAACAACAGCGAAATAAATACCGAAAACAATCCATCTCCGGCATAGGTGCCATATTTACTGGTAATATCAAGAAAATTTGAATGTAATGAATTTACCCATAAACTTATTTGAATTTGATTGTATTGAATTTGAAAATAAATTAACACACTTAGTATTAATAAGTATAAATATAAAAAAATTGAGTTGTTTAATAACATTTCCTTACCATCTATTTATGGCAAAAATGCAATTCTTTATGATAGAAATTGCATTTTTTTGTTAAGATGACCCAGGTGTGCATTTTTATTGATAAAAAACAAGTTGAATTATAAATTTAAGTGTCTAATCGACAAATCACTTTGGATGCATCAATATAAAAATGGGGATAAATAGAGAGAAGTAAACACCTTACAACACATTAGATTCGTTAGCAGTTGTAATTACTTTATGCGCATCAATATTCATTATAAAATTCATCCTGCTTATCAACACCGTTGGGTACAATACCTGTTGCTTATAATCGGGCGACTGATTATTTTTTTAATTTTTATCGGGCTTTGTCAGCAAAAATTAAAAGCACAACAATCAGCAATATACACCGATGAGATAAAATATTATAACCGTGGATTGGAACTTTTTGATAAAGAAAAGTATGCCGCGGCTCAAAAGCATTTTGCATGGTTTTCTCAGCTAACAAAGAATAAGGTACAACAAGTTGACGCACAATATTATACCGCTGTTTGTGCAATGGAATTGTTCAATGCAGACGCAGAACCCCTGTTAAAAGCAATCATTGAAAAATACCCTGAAAGTATCCGTGCAAAGCTTGCTTTATTTCAATTGGGGAAACTGCATTATAGAAATAAAAACAATAAACTTACCGCAATTACTTTGGATAAACTCCAGGTAAAATACCTCTCAGGCAATGATTTAATAGAATTTTATTTTATCTATGGCTATTCCTTATTTAAAGTAGAGCGGTTTGAAGACGCCAAAGCGGCATTTAAAAATATCAAGGATACTAAAAGTAAATTTTATGACGCTGCCAATTATTATTATGGATATGTGTGCTACAAATCAGCAAATTATGAGGAAGCCCTGGAACATTTTGGAAGGGTAAAGCACCATAAAACCTTTGGCCCCCTGGCGGCGGTTTATGTTGCACAGGTTTATTTTGCACGCAAACAGTACAAAGATGTAATCGCATATTGTGATACAATCAGTAATAAAGATGTAGCAGAAGATGTAGCTGGAATGATTGGACAGTCTTATTATTATCTGGGTTCATATGAAGTAGCAATTCCCCATCTCGAGAAATTTATGAGCGCGGCTCCAATAGCCCCGGGAAACAATGATTTTTACATGTTGGGATTAAGTTATGCGAAAACTAAGGAGTATAACAAGGCAATTGAACAGCTACTTAAAATAGATGCCGGTAACGATACGATTGGCCCTTATGTATATTACCATTTGGCTGAATGCTATTTAAAACTGGATAAGAGAACCAATGCCATGGCTGCTTTTGAAAAATGTTTCCAGTTAAATCCGCGCAGCCCTATGTCGGAACCCGCCTTGTTTAACAGCGCAAAAATAGCTGATGAACTTAATATGCAGGGGGTTGCCATGACTTCATACGTAAAACTCATTGATTTATTTCCTGAAAGTATTTATTTAAATGAAGCAAGAGCTAATCTGAGTAATTTATTATTACATGCTAGAAATTTTAAGGAAGCCATAAAAATTCTTGAAGGAATAAAAAAGCCCAACTCCCAGGATTTAACAATAACCCAGAGAGTAAGCTATTACAGGGCTGAAGAGTTATATTTAAACAACAATTATAAAGAAGCTATAGAGCTTTTCACAAAGGCCTCACAGGTTAATTATGATAAAAAAATTACCGCATTGGCAAATTTTTGGTTGGGAGAGCAGGCTTTTAAAGACCAGCAATACCTAAAGGCACAGGAATATTATAAGACCTTTCAATCAGAAGATGATGTTAAAAGCACGAGGTTTTATAACCTTTCATTCTATAATCTTGGATACGCATTTTTAAAGGCTGAAAATTACAGTAAAGCAATTGAGTATTTTAAATTGTACGTAGAAAAAGATGCGACCATGAGTAATCCTGAGGTATATACTGACGCAGTGATCAGAACTGCCGATTGTTATTTTGTATCACGTTCGTATGATAAATCAATTGAATATTACGATTTGGTGATTAAAAAAGACCTTAACGGGGCCGATTATGCCCTTTATCAGAAGGCTTTGATTCTGGGTGTGCTCGGAAAGAATGAAGAGAAAATAACCGCACTAAAAACACTGGAGACCAGTTATCCCAAATCTACTTATATCGATGATGCAGTTTATGAAAGAGCAAGTATTTATTTGCAAACCGAGGATTTTAACAATGCGGTCATCGCGTTTTCAACCATTATCAGCAATTATCCACGTTCTGTTTATTTGAGAAAAGCTATATTAAATAAAAGTTTGGCCTTGTTTAACCTCGGCAAAAACGACGAGGCAATGACGGAAATTAAAAAATTGTTAAGCAATTACCCGAACAGCGATGAAGCGCGCGAAGCCGTTATAATTGCTCAAAATATATACGTATCACAAGGCAAAGGTGATGAAATCATAAAAATACTTGAGGGATTTCCAAATGTTGTTGTGTCAGCTTCAGCCCAGGATTCGTTAAGCTATGAATCTGCATTTAACCTCTATCAAAAAAATGATTTCCTAAAAGCCGGTAAATCCTTTGGAAATTATATCAACAAGTTTCCCGGTGGTTACTTTATTTTGAAAGCCAATTACTTCAAAGCTGAATGTGATTATAAACTAAAAAATTATAACGACGCACTGATTGGCTACGAATATGCAGCAAACGCATTGCGAAGTGATTTCACGGAGCGGAGTACCCGGCAATCAGCAATTATCAGTTTTATGAATAAAAATTATGATAGAGCATATGAATATTATGCCGCACTGGAACGAATTGCCGGAAACAAAGACAATCTTGCCATTTCATTATTAGGCCAGATGCGATGCAGTTCACTCCAGGGTAAAACAGACTCAGCAGCGCAGGCATCACAGAAATATTTAAATTCGGGTATTGCCCAAAAAGAGGGAATTACTGAAGCCCATTTAAACATGGCCCGGTATTATATGATGCGAAATAAACCGGATTCGGCATACACCGAATTCGCCTTTGTAGTAAAGGAAACAAAAAATGTTTATGGAGCCGAAGCAAAATACAACATGGCATTAATACAATTTATGCGTAAAGAATATAAAACTGCACAAAAAACAATTTTTGAACTTGATGACCAGTTTGGTGCTTTCGACAATTGGGTGGCTAAAGGATTTATATTGCTTGCCGATTCATATATAAAAATGAATGATGCCTTTCAGGCAAAAGCAACACTTCAGAGCCTGATAGACAATTATGACGGACCCGAAATCAGGAACATTGCCAAAGTAAAACTAGAAGAAATTATTGAAATGGAAAAAAAGCAAAAAGCCGAATCTGAAAAACAGGTGGAACAACGTATTAAACAAAAAGAAAACAAGTGAACATGACTCCATTTAAAAATAGCATTTTTTTAATCCTTTGCCTGATAATTCAGCTAAATGTAATGGCTCAGGTGGATAGTCTGAAAAATTATAATATTGATGTAGTAAGAATATTTAAACCCATTTTATCTGAAGCTATTAAAATCCCTATAAATCCAAATCCCGAAAAACCCGAGATAAAAAAAACAATCTATACCTACCTGATTCCTGAACAACAATTTCAGGTACAACCAACTTTATATACCATTAAACCCATATCTCTGGGGACAGCACTTTTGCCAAAATTAAAAAATAATTATTCCCGGGTTGGTTTTGGTAATTTAACCTCTCCCCTGTTTGAATTTTATTTAAATACTGTAAGAAACAAAAATACCCAGGCAGGTATGTTTATAAAACATTTATCAGCAGGTGGGGATGAGGCTTACAAAAAATTCAGCAACAACACGGTTTACGGCTATGTTAAACAGTTTATTAATAAAGGGAGTCTGGGCATCGATGCGTACTATCACCGCAACAGGGTTCACCTCTATGGTTCACCTAACGATAAAATAATCTTACCCGCTGATCCAAAATTAACATACGTATTGTACGACACCAAACTAAATTATCTGAACTTTAATAAAGACAGCTCCGGTTTATCATATATGCTGGATATGGGTTATTATAATTATAGCAGTGACAATAAGTACATTGAAAATAATTTTTTCACAAAAGCACGTATCAATAAACATATAAATAATATTCCTTTTGAATTAATTACAGGTTTGCAAATTAACAATACCCGATATACCGGAGCTCCCTTAGCAAATCAAGCTACATACCAGAGAATTTATTTTGACCTCAATCCTGAAATAAAATTAAGTGATGAAAATTTTTATTTAAAGGGGGGTTTCAATTCAACACTTACCAATGATTCTACCGGTTCAAAACTTTATTTTTTTCCAAATGCTGAAGCGGGATATGCATTGATGGTAAAAAAGTTAACCGTATTTGCAGGATTCACAGGCAATTTAAAACCAAATACCTTCAGAAGTATAACCAGTGAAAACCCGTTTGCTGCCCGATTCGAATTAAATAATACGGTGAACAAATTTGAAATTTATGGTGGCTTTAAAGGCGAAATCGGACCAATGACTCATTTTATTTTAATGGGCTCATCAGCAACTGTTCAAAATCTGTTGTTTTATACACACGATTCTTCAAAGGCAAATCAGATTACTACGTTTGATCCCGGGAGCAGTAAATTAACTGTATTTACCGGAAGCATTAATCACGCATATAACGAGAAATTAAGATTGGGGATAAGCACTAATATTTATGGTTACAAGCTATACAGTCTGGACCATCCATACTCGCGTCCTGAATTTGAAGCTAAGGTAAATGCCACTTATAATTTTGGAGATAAATTTTTGCTGAAATTTGATTTGTTTTATATGTCTGAGCGATGGGGTGGGTATAATCAGTCTGATAATTCCATATTCAACCTAAAAATAAGTCCTTTTGTAGATGCAAATTTTGGAGTGGATTACAGATATAGTAAAACGGTTTCAGCATTTTTGCATTTAAACAATATTGCAAATAATAGATATCAAAGGTTTTACGCCTATCCTGTTTATGGATTCAATTTTATGGGAGGCTTTACTTTTACATTTTAAAAATAAAAAAATGGGATCATTTAAAGTTAAAGGTGGAAATCAGCTAAAAGGTGAAATAATACCCCAGGGAGCAAAAAATGAAGCGCTGCAAATATTGTCTGCTGTTTTGTTAACGTCTCAAAAAATTACCATTTCAAACATCCCCAATATCCGGGATGTTATGAAGCTAATTGAACTGCTTGGCGATTTGGGGGTAGAAGTAGAAAAACTGGCAACTGACACCTATTCATTTAAAGCCGGAAATGTAAATCTGGATTACCTGCTCAGCAACGATTTTAAAACAAAGGGAGCAAGTCTCCGGGGTTCAATTATGATTATCGGCCCGCTTCTGGCCCGTTTTGGCTTGGCCTATATTCCGGAGCCAGGCGGTGATAAAATTGGGCGCCGGCCGGTTGACACACATTTACGCGGATTCGAAAAATTGGGTGCCACCTTTGAGCACATGCATGCCGAGCGGTTTTACAAAATTGATGGCAAAAATTTAACCGGCACGTATATGGTTTTGGATGAAGCATCCGTAACCGGAACCGCCAACATTTTAATGGCAGCTACACTGGCTAATGGCACAACAAGTATCTATAATGCAGCCTGTGAGCCTTATATCCAGCAATTGTGTAAAATGCTGAATAAAATGGGGGCAAAAATTTCAGGGGTTGGATCAAACTTGTTGCACATAACGGGTGTAGATTCATTGGGAGGTTGCGAACACCGCATGTTGCCCGATATGATTGAAATTGGAAGTTTTATCGGATTGGCAGCGGCAACCCATTCAGATATCCTGATAAAGAATTGTGCCATTGAGAGTTTGGGAGTAATCCCAAAAGTTTTTCAAAGAATGGGAATCCAGCTTGAATTTGAAGGTGATGACATCCATATTATACAACAGGATTCATATAAGATTGAAACATTAATTGATGGATCAATTTTAACGATTAAGGATGGCATATGGCCTGCGTTTACTCCCGATTTAATATCTATAGCCCTGGTAACCGCAACACAGGCAAAAGGAAGCGTTTTAATACACCAATGGATGTTTGAGAGCCGTTTGTTTTTTGTAGATAATCTTATTGATATGGGCGCTAAAATTATCTTGTGTGACCCGCACAGGGCCGTTGTAATCGGTTCAAACCGTGAAACCAAACTAAGGGGTATTAACATGTCATCGCCCGATATCAGAGCAGGAGTTTCTATGCTAATTGCAGCCCTGGCTGCCAATGGAACCAGCACCATCAATAATATTGAACAAATAGACAGAGGTTATCAATTTATTGATGACAGACTCCGATCCATTGGAGCAGATATAACCCGGATTCAGTAAACAATGCGATTCATTACCTGCATTTTACTAACTATACCTTTGTGGAGCTTATCGCAAGCCAGTAAAAGCTTTGAAATTGGAGATACTTTGCCTGATTTTTCATACCAGGGAGCTTTTCAAAAAGCCTATCATTTAACAGATTTAAAAGGCTCATACGTACTGGTTCATTTCTGGGCATCGTGGAATGTTGAAAGCCGAACCTTACAAAGGGAAATGACAATTCCATATCTTAAATACAAAGATAAAAAGTTTAAAATCGGCAGAAAATTTTATATCATTTCCATTAGTTTGGATGACTCTAAAAAATATTGCGAACTTGCTTTAAAAAAAGACAATCTACCCTGGAAAAGCCTGGTATGTGATGAAAAAGGCTGGAATTCGCCTATTGTGGAAAACTGCCGCGTGAAAACGATACCTTACAATTTTTTACTCAGTCCGGATGGAATTATTGTGGCTAAAAACCTGAGCTCTCAGGACCTGGAACGCCTGTTGAGGGCTTATTAATGCCACATTGTCACAAATAAAAATGTTGGCAACATCTTTGCTAAAACAGGAGAAAAGAAGAAAAGTATATGCTGAATGATATTGAAAATAAAAGCGAGGAAATTGAATTTAAAGAAGACTCCACAAATATTGAAAACGATTTAAAAGAAGTGGCTGAAGAAATTAAGGCTCATAAACCTCTGTCTGAATCGGATGAACTTGTAAGTACAGAGGATAAACTGCAAAAGGAACTTACAGACATTCAAGACAAATACTTAAGATTGTACTCTGAGTTTGAAAACTACAAACGAAGAACAATCAAAGAGCGGGTTGAATTGTTCAGGTCAGCCAATCAGGAAGTTCTGGAAGCCATGTTGCCTGTTTTGGACGATTTTGAAAGAGCACTCAGTTCAATGAAGCTGACAGCGGAAAATAAATCATTAAAAGAAGGGGTTGAGTTAATTTACAACAAATTAAAAGCTTCTCTAATCCAAAAAGGTATTAAGGAAATGGAAGTATTGGGTAAGCCATTTGATCCTGATTTTCACGAGGCGATTACCAAATCTCCGGCTCCAAGCGAAGATTTAAAGGATAAAATTATTGAAGTATTGGAAAAAGGATATTTTTTAAATGACAAAGTAATTCGGTTTGCCAAAGTAATCATCGGTGCATAAAAATACGCCTCAAATAAAGTAAAATGACAAAAAGAGATTATTACGAAATTTTGGGTGTAGGCAAACAAGCCAATGCTGATGAGATTAAAAAAGCTTACCGGCAATTGGCTATAAAGTTTCATCCGGATAAAAATCCGGGAAATAAAGAGGCCGAAGATAAATTTAAAGAGGCTGCCGAAGCGTATGAAGTTTTAAGTAACGAGGATAAAAGGGCTAAATACGACAGATTCGGACATCAGGCAATGGGTGCCGGAGGTTCCAGAGGGGGCGGGGGAATGAATATGGATGATATATTCAGCCAGTTTGGAGATGTATTTGGTGATGGAAACCCCTTTGAATCTTTTTTTGGGGGAGCACAGCGGTCGAGAGGGGGGAAAAGACAAAGAGTTGGAACCAATCTTAGGGTTAAAGTAAAGTTAACCTTGCAGGAAATTGCCTCCGGGGTTGAGAAAAAACTAAAAGTTAATAAACAAATAGCCTGCAATTCTTGTGGGGGATCAGGAGCTAAAGATAAGGCATCGTTTAAAACCTGCGGTACATGCGGCGGATCGGGCCAGGTGAGAAAAGTGACCCAAACATTTTTAGGGCAGATGGCTACTACAGGCACCTGCCCAACCTGCAACGGAGAAGGAACCATGGTTACTTCAAACTGTGGAAACTGCCGTGGGACAGGTCGTATGGACGGAGAAGAAGTTATCACTGTGAACATTCCAGCCGGCGTGGCGGATGGTATGCAGTTATCTATGAGTGGCAGAGGAAATGCACCGGAACGGGGCGGAGTTTCAGGAGATTTGATTATCTTGATTGAAGAAATTGAAGATCCGGTTTTAAAGCGGGATGGAAACAATATAATCTATGATTTATTTTTAAACTTTGCAGATGCGGCATTGGGAACACATGTTGAAGTGCCAACTGTTAGCGGCAAAGTGAAACTTAAAATAGAACCGGGAACCCAGGCAGGAAAAATATTACGATTAAGAGGTAAGGGCCTCCCGGAAATAAATTCAGGTTATCATGGAGATCAATTGATACAAATTAATGTTTGGACTCCAAAAAAAGTAACCCATGATGAAAAAATTCTGTTGGAAAAAATAAGAGCATCTGAAAATTTTACTCCCAAACCGGATAAAAACGACCAGGGATTTTTTGACAGAATGAAAGAGTTTTTTAACTAAAACTTAGGGCAGTCGATACGTTTATCAGTTCCCCCATTACCTAAATTAAAATAAATACCAACCCCTGAAAAAACATAACAATCAGGAGGTATCCATGATTTTTTATATAAATTTCCAGACATTTTATTGGATGTACTAATGTTAAATGAATTTTCAAAGTAAACACTCATATTTTGAAAAACCCGCAAGCCAATATTTATCCCAAAGTTTCCTACAATTACAGTTTTTCTGTCTGCAATATCTTTTTTGTTGGCTCTTTTTAATCCATATCCCAATGTTGAATATATTTCAAGAATTTCCCGCGTATCAGTATTCACAGTAAAATACATAGACCTGAAATTTACTGCACCCAAACCAATTTGTGCATTCCAGGTTATTCTTGAATTATTCAGTCCTATATTATCATTAAAACTATATTGAATTATCGCTTGCACGTCATTATAATCACACTGTGTACCTTGTGAATTTTCGGATTTTAATGTTAACATGCTTGCGTGCCGGGCTGCTATTCCAACTTCGAAACTGGTGTTTATTTTCTTATAAATCCCGATAAAATAAGATGGGATGAGTTCATTAAAGTTGCCATAATTAGTTGTAATGGTATAATCTATTTGATTTGTAAAATATAAAGAATAACCAAGTCCTCCACCAAATCTCCAATTGGAATTTGCTCCCAGGTTTAGATTTTGTGTAGTAATCCCTGAACCAAAAACTTCACTTAAAACAAGTATTTGAATCCCTAAAAAAAAAGATTTTAAGAATAGGTTCATAGGTGATTTTTTTTACAATTAATTAGTGGTAAGAAAGCTTTGGACATCCCAAACGGCTTATACTTCCTCCAAAACGATAATAAAGTGCAAAACCTGTATAAAAATAACAATCCGGTGGAATTACTGAGATCTTTGATAAATTACCCGAAAGTTTATTAGACATAGAAGCCTGAAAACTATTTTCAAAGTATAATATCAGACTTCTTCCCACTTTAAAACCTAAATTAACACCAACATTTCCCAAAAATGCTATTTTTTTGCCGGGTATGTGAGCCATTTCTTTCCCGTTTAAATCTTTTGCTGAACCAAGTCCATAACCCACACTGGATTGAATCACATCAATGCTCTGAAAATTGGGATTAACGGTGAAATACATGGACTTATATGACATCGCACCAAAACCAAGTTGAATATTGCAGGTAAATGGACCGGCGTTTAGACCCACATTCTCATTTAAACTATACTGAAACATCATTTGTAACTCATTATAATCGCATTGAATGCCCTGCGTATTTGCTGATTTTAATGTTTGAAAAGAACCATGCTTAAATACAAATCCCCACTCATTCTCCTGATTTTTTATTTTATAGGCTCCTAGTGTAATATTGGTTCGCAATTCCTTAAACTCTCCGAAGTTTCTGGTAAGCACGAAATCCATCTGGTCTCCAAGATAAATGGCATAACCCAAACCAAATCCAAAACGCCAGCCATCCAAACCACTTACATATGGAGCTGGATTTAACAATTTTAATGTGCTTTTTTGGGGAGTCACAGCGTTTGCGATAGCAAAATTTATTACTAACAAAAAGAAAAACACTGTTCGAATAAGATTCATAATATTAGGATTTTATACAAATTAAAGTATTTTAGCCATGAATATACAAAATAAATACAAACTTAGTAGGTACTATTCTTGTAATACGGTGGTTTTTTTCAATTCCAGGAGAAATACGGCAAAACAATTGCCAATCAATTAAAAATCATTAATGCAATTTTAATGCAATTAGAATCTTGGGCAACTCAGTTTGCTCACGCTACCCCCAAAACGATAATAAAGTGATAATCCAGTATAGAAATAACAATCTGGTGGTATAATTGAAATTTTAAATAAATTTCCCGAAAGTTTATTGGATATGGATGCTTGAAAGCTATTTTCAAAATATAAAGTCAGGTTCCTTCCCGTTCTAAATCCCAAATTGAGACCAATATTTCCCAGAAAAGCAATTTTTTTTCCGGCAATATGCTCCAAATCATTACCGTTTAAATCTTTTCCTGATTGTAAATTATAACCAACGCTCGATTTAATCACATCAATACTTTGGAAATTGGGGTTAACCGTAAAATACATAGACTTGAATGAAGTTACCCCAAATCCATACTGCAAATTGCAGGTAAATGGCCCTGAATTTAAACCTACGTTTTCATTTAAACTATATTGAAACATCATCTGTAATTCATTGTAATCGCATTGGATTCCTTTGGAATTTGAAGTGTTTAACGTTTGAAAAGAACCATGTTTAAATACAAGTCCCCGCTCCTTTTCCTGGTTAATTGCCTTGAATACGCCTATGGTAAAATTTGTGCGCAGTTCTTTAAAATCACCGAAATTTTTAGTAATGGTATTATCCATCTGATCGCCAATATAGAATGCGTAACCTAATCCAAAGCCGATGCGCCAGCCATCTAAAGTATTGATTGACATGGATCTTGCCAATTTTGAATTAACTGCCTGAGGGGTACCCGCCTTTACATAATTATAATTAGCAGCAATTATTATGAAGCATAAAAAGACTATTGTTTTTTGAAATGTTTTCATAAAATATGTCTCACACAAATAAAGTGATTTTAGGGATAAGTTAAAAGAAATTCTTGTGAACGTAATTTAATTTACGCTTTACCGATTGGGCTATATTTGTTTTTATCCTTTTCTGATAACATTTTGATGCGATTTTGAAAGTAAATCATCAGAAACTGCCGATAAAATAATTGACCGGAATTTACAGAAAAAATAAAATGATTGAAGAAAGAGTATTTAATTGCAGCATGATGATGATTGAAGCAAAATCTATAACTAAAACATACCAACACCATATTGCGCTGAATCAAATAAATATTTCAATAAAAAAAGGCAGCATTTTTGGATTACTGGGCCCAAACGGAGCCGGCAAAACCAGCTTGATTCGTATTTTAACGCAGATAACCGAACCCGATAGCGGGGAGGTTTTGTTTAATGGTGAGAAACTCCAGCCCAGGCATATTTATGAAATGGGTTATTTACCTGAAGAAAGAGGGCTCTATAAAAAAATGTTGGTAGGCGAACAATTATTATATTTTGCCGAGCTTAAGGGTTTAAAAAACAAAGAGGCTAAACAACGACTCAAATATTGGATAGATCGGTTTGAATTAAAAGAATGGGTAGGGAAAAAAGTTGAAGAGCTTTCAAAAGGTATGCAGCAAAAGGTTCAATTTATTGCAACTTTATTACACAATCCAAAGCTTATTATTTTAGATGAACCTTTTTCAGGATTTGATCCAATAAATGCTCAGATTTTAGTTGATGAAATTTTACTTTTAAAGGAACAGGGAGCAACCATAATATTTTCTACCCATCGTATGGATTCTGTTGAACTGTTATGTGATCATATTACCCTAATCAATAAGTCAGAGAAAATTCTGGATGGTGAGGTAAATCAAATAAAACAAACTTTTAAAACCAACCAGTTTGAAATTTCTTACTCCGGAATTCCAATAGTGAGCGATGACATTATTAAAGTGGATTCAACAGAAAGGGAAAATTTGCAGTTTAAAACCATTGTGAGTTTAAACTACGCAATGACCGGCAATCAATTAATCAGACATTTATTAACCAGGGAAATTGAATTACTGGGGTTTAAGGAAAAACTACCAACCATGGAAGAAATATTTATTCAGGCAGTTCAACAAAAAAACAAATATACACATGCATAAGATATGGCTTATCAGCAAAAGAGAATACCTAACCCGGGTTAAGAAAAAGTCATTTATTATTATGACTATATTATCGCCGGTTCTCATTGCTCTTTTTTACGGCATTATCATCTATCTTTCATTTAACAAAGAAATTGCAGACGATAGTAAACACATTATTGTTAGTGATCAATCAGGCCTTTTTACAAATCAGTTGAAAAGTAATAAATCAATATCATTTTCATATAGAAATATCCGGGAAGATGAAGCAAAATCAATTTTAAAATCAGGTCAGGTTTTTGGGGTAATCATGGTTTCAGACTCTTTATTTGACAAAAGTTTTAAAATTAAATTACTGGTTAATGAACAACCCAGTTTAAGTACATTAACCAATATTGAAAACCAGTTTGAAGTTCTGATAAAAAACAAAAAGCTAAGCGAAAACGGAATTGATCAGAAAATTTTGAGTGAAATTAATAGTACAGGCGTTGAAATTGAAACCAGGAAACTGACGGATTCGGGGCTGGAAAGCGGAAATTCGGGAGTAACCACTTTTGTAGGAATCATAGGTGCTATACTCATTTATTTTTTTATTTTTCTTTATGGGGTTCAGGTTATGAAAGGTGTTATTGAAGAAAAAACAAACAGAATTGTTGAGGTTTTAATCTCGTCGGTGAAACCTTTCGAACTGATGATGGGAAAGATAATTGGAATTGCATTGGTGGGGTTAACTCAATTTGTATTATGGGTTATCATGGTTTTAACATTAACCATACCTGTATCAATGGTTGTTGCAAATTTAATGAATATCAGTCCGGAAACAATCGCTGCAGGAAGTGATGCAACTAGACAGTCAAGCGGAGATATTGCAGGTATTTTAAGCGGTTTCGGTCAGTTTAATTATACTTTGATTATTGGCATGTTTATTTTTTATTTTATAGGTGGGTACCTGTTTTACGGTGCATTATTTGCAGCTGTTGGATCAGCCGTAGACAGCGAAACCGATACACAACAATTTATGATGCCCATGACGCTTCCTCTAATTTTTTCATTTGCGCTTGCTCAATCCATTGTGGTTAATGCCCCGAACGGCCAGTTGGCAATATGGCTTTCTATTATCCCGCTAAGTTCGCCGGTAGTAATGATGGTACGACTGCCATTCGGAGTTCCTACCTGGCAAATAATTACTTCAATGGTTTGTATGGCATTGGGATTTATGTTTACAGTATGGCTTGCCGGAAGAATATACCGGATTGGAATTTTAACATTTGGTAAAAAGCCCACATACAAAGAAATTTGGGTTTGGCTTTTCAGAAAAAATTAATGGTAACAAACGCATCTTTTAAAGCATTACAAATTCCGGCATTTCGCTATTTTTTATCAACCCGCCTGTTTTTAACACTTGCCTTGCAAATGCAGGCTGTAATTGTTGGTTGGGAAATATATAAACTTACAGGTGATCCTTTTTCTTTAGGTTTAATAGGTTTGGCTGAAGCAATTCCGGCCATTTCAATTGCATTATACGCAGGTCATATTGCTGATTTACATAATAAAAAAACCATACTTACAATTTCATTAATTGCTTTGATTGTATGCAGTATTGGATTGGGATTTTTTACCCAAACCCATATTAAATCTGTTTTAAACACGCAACAGATTGTATGGGCAATTTATGGTTTTATATTTTTAAGCGGATTCGCACGTGGCTTTTATGCACCCTCCTCATTTTCTTTCCTGTCGCAACTGGTTCCGAGAGAAATATTAACCTATGCGAGTACAATAAACAGCACGGCATGGCAGTTTGCTGCTGTTATTGGACCTGCCCTGGGAGGTTTATGTTATGCATTCTGGGGTATTGAAAATACGTTTATTCTGATTGTATCATTATCTGTTTTAGCTCTGGTATCACTCATTAAAATAAAAGGTGAGTTTGAACCCAAATCATATGCTGTAGAAAAAATAAGTGTACGCCTGAGAGAAGGAATTGCTTTTGTTTACCATAATAAAATAATCCTTTCAGCACTTTCTCTCGATTTATTCTCTGTTTTATTTGGAGGGGCAACTGCTTTGCTTCCCGTTTTTGCAGGAGAAATACTCAAAACGGGGCCTGAAGGTTTGGGCCTTTTACGAGCTGCACCTTCACTGGGGGCTGTTTTAACAATGATCGTTTTATCGATGCGAAAAACAATCAAAAATGCCGGAAACATACTCATAAAGGCTGTTGCCGGTTTTGGAATTTGTATGATTGCATTTGGTCTTTCTGAAAATTTTTATCTTTCCCTTTTTCTTCTGTTTCTGAGTGGCGCTTTTGATAGCATAAGCGTTGTAATCAGGGCCAATATCCTGCAATTGCAAACACCCGACGAAATGCGGGGCAGAGTTTCTTCTGTGAATACTATATTTATTGGCTCCTCAAACGAAATAGGTGCTTTTGAAAGCGGCCTGGCTGCGAAACTTATCGGAACGGTCAACTCAGTTGTTTTTGGTGGATTAATGACTTTGGGTATTGTGGGTATCACCCAGTGGAAAGCAAAACAACTTAAAAAACTGGTATTTAACCATTAGTGATTACAGGTTATATTTTCAACAATCCTTCCGGTAAATCCAGATATATTTTTTGAAGCTTATCGTTAATTTCCTGAATAATTGGCTCAACTGCCGGGATGAGTAACTCCTGCCCGTTGAATGTTGTCTTTATTAAAATTTGCATGGGCATTTCCAATACATCTTCAACAATTCCGATTTCCCCAAATTTGGAGTCTATCAATTCATATTTGAGTATTGATTTGTCAAGCAATCCGGGTGCTGCTTTCTTTAAACCCCTGGCTGGTGCAAGCAAATTGTATCCAACCAGTTTTGATGCGGTTTCCAAATCGTTTACACCTTCAAATTTAATAAATGCTTCTTCTTCAAAAAGGTGCTTACAACTTTTGATATAAAAAGGAACGGGCTTTTCCCGTATTTCGAGAAAAGCCCATTCTTTAAAATTTATTTCACGGTTTAAAACTACTTTTAATTCGCCTTTTGTACCATGAGCTTTGACAACAGAGCCAATTTCAATAAAATCTTTTCTGCCTATCGTTTTCAAAAAATCAGGAGTTTATTCTGCAGGATTCTTTGGTTCTTCTTCAACAACGGGTGTTTCTTCAGTTGCAGGCGCATCCGCTACCGTTTCAACAACAGGAGTTTCGGCTATCACCTCAGCAGGAGTTTCAGCTACCACCTCAACAGGAGTTTCAATTACTGCTTCAACTGCAGGAGCTTCCACTTCGGCTTCCGGAGCCGGAGTTTCCTCAATAACAGGGTTAGCAGCAGCCTCTGCAGCAGCCGCTTTGGCAGCTATTTTTTGCAGTCGTGCCGCATTTACTTTAGCCTCTTCAGCAAGCTTCTCTGTTATTTTTTGGGAAGCTGTTTGTTGAACACGACCTACATGTGCCTCAACTTTGTTAATTTTTTCACTCACCCATGAGGCAAATTTTTCATCTGCCTGTTCTTGTGTGAATGCACCTTTTTTAACACCTGTTTCAAGGTGAGCTCTTAATAATGCACCTTTATACGAAAGGATTGCGCGACAGGTATCGGTGGGTTGAGCACCTTTTTGCAACCAATAAGTTGCCCTGTCTACATTCAATTCGATTGTTGCAGGCTGCGTTTGAGGAAGGTACGAACCAATTTTTTCGATAAACTTACCATCTCTCGGAGCACGCGAATCCGCCACCACTACGTGGTAAAAAGGTGATTTTGAACGTCCATGACGTTGTAATCTGATTTTTACTGACATACTTTAATTTTGTTTTTAATCCCCGGTTCTCCTTTTCCGGGGGCTGCAAATTTGAGTTTTTTTTTGCAAAAATCAAAGAGTATCAGTTATTTTATTCAAAATTTATAACAACCCGAACTGATTAAAGTGGTGGGTAAAGTGTTTGCGGTGGAATAAATGCCATTCATTTGCTGATAATACCCCAAAAACAGGATGTGAAAATTTGGATTGCGGATTATTTTGCCAAAAGTGTAAATACGTCTCAACTTCAAGCAAAAGGCCCTTTTTCGCTTCTTCTATTGATCCAAATAACAAAGGTTGTAATCCCTCCGGTAAAAAAGGGGCATTAAAATCCTTCTTTAAAGGTGAATCACCCAATAGAAAAATACGCTTCACTTTTTCTACTTTTTCGATTGGAGTAATTATTGAAACCTCAAATTTACCCCTCGAAATTTCTAAAACCAAAAGCAAATGCTCAAGCATGTGCTGTGCCGACATGGTTCCCCATAACGCAACTGTATCCTGGTTTAACTTTTCAAGATATTGATTAATCGTGTTTGGCGGGAAAATGATAAAGTCTTTCATTATGAGGTATGAGGTATGAGGTATGAGGTATGCGTTATGAGGTATGAGGTATGAGGTATGAGGTATGAGGTATGAGGTATGAGGTATGAGGTATGAGGTATGAGGTATGAGTTATGGATTTATTTCAATAATTTTATATCGTCCGTTAATTTGCTTAAACCATATCTGACCATCGTCGCCAATCATCGCCCCGTTTTTATTTCTATAAATCTCTTTCGGATCCTGATCCAATACTTCCTGAACAAAATCACGTCCGAAAATAGAATCAAATCGTTTCAGAAAATCTGCTTTTTTAGGATAATCCCTCAAAGGAAATTTTATCATTCCTGCAATTTTCAGCTTGTTCCTGTCCATTACATCCCATTGAAATGTTTTAAAAAATATGATAAACTTTTTGGCATCCGGAAAACCTGCTTCATCCCAACTCGTTGCCCAGGTGCTGTCTCTTAATAATTGACGCTTGTGCTGAAATTCATTTTCAAGCGTATAATCGGTAACTTCAGCATTCAGTCCCGGGATCGACCCACCATAATTATCTCTTTTAACAGTTGAAGTAACAATAATTGTATCGGGTTCATCATATAAGATATGAGGCACACGGTCTTCACAGGCACAGATAAACAACGAACCTGCCAATGCAATAAATATTATTTTTTTTTTCATCAGACTCCGGTATAATTATGAGGCGTGATTTTCAATAATTCCTGTTTTATTTTTTCATTTACAGGTAAGTCATTTATAAAATTTTTAATTGTATCCCTTGTAATGGGTTCGTTTGTTCTCGTTAAAGACTTTAATGCCTCGTAAGGTTTTTCAAATCCTTCACGCCTTAAAATGGTTTGGATGGCTTCTGCAACAACGGCCCAGTTTGCTTCCAGATCTGCTTCCAGTTTTGCCTGGTTCAGCATCAATTTATTTAATCCTTTAATCAATGAATTAAAAGCTATCAGCTGGTGTGCAAATGGCATTCCTATATTACGCAGAACAGTACTGTCGGTTAAATCGCGTTGTAAACGTGAAATAGGAAGTTTGGCCGATAAATGTTCGAAAATTGCATTGGCATAACCTAAATTTCCTTCTGCATTTTCGAAATCAATCGGATTTACTTTATGTGGCATGGCACTTGAACCAATTTCTCCTTCTTTTAACTGCTGCTTAAAATAATCCATGGCCACATATTGCCATATATCCCGGCATAAATCAATTAAAATGGTATTGATTCTCTTGAAGGCATCGAATAATGCAGCTAAATTATCATAATGTTCTATTTGGGTTGTGGGATGCGATCGGTTTAAACCCAATGAAGCACAGAATTTTTTACTGAAATTTACCCAGTCAATGGAAGGATACGCCACCTGATGGGCGTTGAAATTGCCGGTTGCACCTCCAAATTTTGCAGGATAGGTAAGTTGATTCACATGCATTAACTGAACCTGAATCCGGGTAATGAAAACCTGCCACTCTTTACCCAGCCGGGTTGGTGATGCAGGCTGACCATGGGTTCTTGCCAGCATTGATATTCCTTCCCAGTCGTTGGCTTGCTTGCTTAATACATTAATCAATTCGTTTAATATGGGTAAAATTTCAATTTCCACTGCATGCTTTAAACTCATTGGAATGGCTGTGTTGTTAATATCCTGAGAGGTTAAACCGAAGTGTACAAACTCTGAAGCTTCCTTCAATCCCAAGGTTTCAAATTCTTCTTTCAAAAAATATTCTACAGCTTTTACATCGTGGTTGGTGGTTCTTTCAATTGCTTTTATACGGTTTGCCTGATCCAATGAAAAATTTAAATATATTTCACGCAGTTCATTCAATTGGGTTGTGGATATTTTATCTTTTAACTGGGGTAATGGTATTTGTGTTAATGAAATAAAATACTCTATTTCAACCCAAACCCTGAATTTGATAAGCGCATATTCACTGAAATAAGCAGCCAAAGGTTCTGTTTGTTTGCGGTATCTGCCATCAACAGGACTAATTGCAGTAAGCGATTGGAGTTGCATAATTACTTGTTTAAACAAAAGTAAAGCCGAATGTTATTAAATAAAAACCTAGTTCTCCACTTGTAAATCTGAAAAGAATATTATTAATTACTAAAAAATTCAAAATTATGCGCTGCGAATGGACACAAAACGACCCTTTAATGAATGAATATCATGATCATGAGTGGGGAAAACCGCTTCATGACGATTTTAAACTTTTTGAATTTCTGGTTTTGGATGCCTTTCAAGCTGGTTTAAGCTGGAAAACGATATTGTATAGAAGAGTACATTTTAAGAAAGCATTTGCCGGTTTTGATCCTGTAAAGATTTCAAGATTTACAGAAAAAAAACTTGAATCATTGATGCTTGACGCCAGTATTATCCGTAACCGATTGAAAATCTGGGGTACCGTTAAAAATGCCAGGGCATTTCTTTTGGTTCAAAAAGAATTTGGCAGTTTTGATAACTATATCTGGCAATTTGTTGATCATCAACCTATAATCAACAAATGGAAAAGCATGAAAGAAATTCCTGCAACCTCCAAAGAAAGCGATATGATGAGCAAAGATTTGAAAAAACGCGGTTTTACTTTTGTGGGTTCAACGATTTGCTACGCCTTTATGCAGGCTGCCGGAATGGTAAACGACCACCTGGTAACCTGTGATTGCTATAAAAAAGTTCAGAAAAAATAGTTTTTTAATTTGAGAACAAGCGCCAGATATCGTTTCCAAAAATCAATACCATAAGGGTTAGTAATATAAACATACCTGCGTATTGTGCTCTTTCTAAAAACTTTTCGCTTAAGGGGCGACCTACAATGAGTTCAAACAATAGAAACAAAACATGTCCACCGTCCAATGCAGGTATGGGTAAAATATTCATGAATGCAAGACCTAACGAAATAAGTGCAGTTAAAATCCAGAAATTATACCATCCTTTTCCAAAATTTCCTGCAATTCCAACCGGACCCTGCACCGCTTTTGCAACCGGGATATCTCCTTTAAAAATTTTACCCCAGCCTTTTATCTGGGCATCAATTGTTTCAAGCGCTTTATTGTAGCCTGCAGGAAATGAGCCTAAAAATGTATACCGAATGGTGTCATATAAAAAATCTTTTGTTTCCGGTCTGAACCCCACCTTTCCGTCTGAATCAACCTTAATTTTTAACAATACCGGTTTTTCATTTCTTAATACGTTAAATGCAATTTCCTTCCCCGATTTTGCCTTTAAAATTTCCTGAAATTCATCAAAAAACTCGAAGTTCTGTGAATCCAGTCCGGTAATAATATCATTGGGTTTGAGTCCGCCTTTTTCTGCATTATTTCCTGGAACCAGCTCATGCACATAAAAGTGCATCCGGGGTAAAAAGAATCCTGATTTTGCTTCGCTGAATTTTTTAACAAAATCTTCAGGTAGTTTTATTACCACATTTTGTCCGTTTCTCTCAACGATATAGGTAACATTTTCTCCTAAAATGTGTTCTATTTTTAAAGCTTCTTCAAAATGTATGATGGGTTTTCCGTTTACACTTATCAGTTTATCGCCAACTTTAAATCCAATGTCTTTGGCCATTTCAGAGGGAACAATCCCGTTGGAAACGGAGCTGTTTAATGTATATTTTTCACCATAGGTATAACTTAACATGGCAAAAATTACGATACCCGCAATAACATTTACCACAACGCCTCCTATCATTACAATCAATCGTTGCCATGCCGGTTTACTCCTGAACTCCCAGGGTTGTGCAGGTTGTTTCATGGCTTCTTTGTCCATGCTTTCATCAATCATTCCGGCTATTTTAACATAACCTCCCAGTGGCAACCAACCAATACCCCATTCTGTATCGCCTCGTTTGAAAGAAAATAGTTTTACGCCCCAGGCATCAAAAAAAAGATAAAATTTTTCAACTTTTATTCCAAATGCGCGTGCCGCAAGAAAATGGCCGAGCTCATGAATAATAACCAATATTGAAATACTTAAAATTACTTCTAAAATTTTAATAAGTGCAGACATTGTATATAATTTGTGATTCTAATATTTTAATAAACCGCAAAAGTAGGCTTTTATCGCCCCAATTTTATAATTATTTTATAAGAGGCTTTTGGCAATTCTCCGGGTTTCCGAATCTGTTTCAATATAATCATTGAGCGTTGGTTTTGAAACAAATGGGACTTTGGCCATGCAGTTTTCATTCAATTCTGCAATCTTCAAAAAACCTATTTTATCATCAAGGAATGCCGCAACAGCAATTTCGTTGGCTGCGTTTAAAATACAGGCCAAATTCCCTCCTTTCTCCATCGCTTCATAAGCAAGCGCAAGATTTCTAAAGGTTTCCAAATCCGGTTCTTCAAAACTTAGTGTATTGATTTCTTTAAACGACATGCGTCTGAAATTGGAATGTGTTCTTTCAGGGAAGAAGAAAGCATAGTGAATGGGCAGTTTCATATCTGGCAATCCCAATTGTGCCTTTATACTTCCGTCATTAAACTCAACCATACTATGAATAATTGACTGAGGATGTACCACAACTTCAATTTGTTTAAGGTTCAAACCAAAAAGCCATTTGGCTTCAATTACTTCTAAACCCTTATTCATTAAAGTTGCCGAATCGATGGTAACTTTGGCACCCATATTCCAGTTAGGATGCCTGAGGGCATCAGCCTTTGTTATGTGTGTTAAGTCTGCTCTTTTCTTTCCTCTGAAGGGGCCCCCTGAAGCGGTTAAAATGATTTTGTCAATTGCATCCGGGCTCTCACCTACCAAGCATTGAAAAATGGCTGAGTGTTCAGAATCTACAGGTATAATTTCAACTTTGTGTTCAATACACAAAGCAGAAATTAATTCACCGGCAACAACCAATGTTTCCTTATTTGCCAGGGCAACTCTTTTTTTATTTTCTATGGCCTTTATTGTGGGTTTTAAACCGCTATATCCCACCATCGCTGTCAGAATAGTATCGGCTGATGTAATTTCCATCAAATCTTCAATGGATTTACTTCCGGTAAATACTTTAATATCCAATGGATCAAGTGCATCTTTAACTTTCCGGTATTGATTTTCATCAACAATAACCACATGATTGGGTTTAAATTCAATGGCCTGTGCTATCAGCAAATCTGCGTTGCTGTGAGCAGTCAATAGTTCTATCTCTAATTTGTCAGTCTGCTCCCTAACGATTTCCAATGCCTGAGTTCCAATGCTTCCGGTACTTCCTAATATGGCTATTTTCTTTATCATTTTGATGGATACTCCGTTATAAAATGCTTTAATTTTTCCGCAATTTTCCGATCATTACTCAACCTGGGAACCTTGTTTTGTCCCCCCAGTTTCCCTTCGCTTTTCATGTACTCAATAAATGTACCGGGGCTCAATTTTCTGATTACAAGCGGCCTTAATATACCGCCTGCAATTAAATCTTTATAGTAAATATTTTTTCGCTGCAATGCTTCGTCTATCTGCGTTGCAAAAAGCTGCATATTTTCAGGTGATGAAGCAAATTCAATAAACCACTCATGATAAGGCAAGCCCTTATCATCCGGGTTCACCTGGGGAGCAACAGTAAATTCAATAATTTGTATCCCATTCGAGGCTGCTATTTCCATTAATGACCCTTCAACTTCCTCTCCAATTACATGTTCACCAAATGCCGAAATAAAATGTTTGATTCGGCCGGTAACTATAATGCGATACGGGTGCAGTGAAACAAATTTAACCGTATCACCAATATTATAACCATATAAACCCGCATTGGTATTTAATATTAAAACATAATTCTTGTTCAACTCAACACTTTTAAGGGATATACGCGTTGGGTTTTCATCAAAAAATTCTTCTGTGGGAATAAACTCATAAAAAATACCATTATTCGTCAGTAATAACAATCCTTTTTCTTGTTGCGAATCCTGAAACGCAATAAAACCTTCTGAAGCCGGATAGGTTTCAATTGAATCTACTTTTTTGCCGATGCTTTCCTCAATTTTTGCGCGATAAGGTTCAAAATTTACCCCACCATAAACAAACAGGTTGAAGTTTGGAAAAATATCTTTTATTTTCTTACCGGTGGCTGCAGTTAGTTTATCAAAATACATTTGAACCCAGGGAGGTATGCCACTGATAAGTGTCATGTTTTGAGCTTTCGTTTCCTCAGTGATTTTATTTACTTTTTGTTCCCAGTCTTCTATACAATTGGTTTCATATGCCGGCATTTGATTCTTCTTTAAATACACAGGTATATGATGGTTTACAATGCCACTTAAACGACCTATATATACTCCATTTTTTTTATCAAGTTCCGGACTGCCCGATAAAAAAATAAGTTTCCCATCCACAAAATCAGAATTGCCCGTTTCGGCTATATAACATAACAAAGCATTGCGGGCCGAATTTATATGAAATGAAATAGAATCTTTAGAAACCGGAATGTATTTAATCCCCGAAGTAGTACCTGACGTTTTGGCCCAATATAAAGGTTTGCCAGGCCAGAGTATATTTTCTTCCCCGTTTAAGCTGGCATCAATATATAATTTTAAACCTTCATAGTCGCTTACAGGAACTGAATTTGTATATGCTTCGTAGCTTACAATATCATTAAAGTGATGGTCTTTCCCAAACCGGGTATCTTTAGCTGTACTTACTATTTTATTGAACCAATACTGTTGATAAAAAAGCGCATTTCTGCTTTCATTATATATCTTTCTGCTGATATATCTTGCGAAAGGTTTAGCCAGAAATGATTTGATTCCCATTTAATCGGATAATAGAATTTGTTTTATTAATCTTCATTGATAATTAATAGGCTGATATTTTCCTGTTTGATGGATAACTAATATCAAATGAAAATCTTACTTTTATATTTTGCTGGGCCTGCAAATTCAATTTCCACTCCAATTTACCTGTTTCTGTGTTTAATGAACCTCCATTGTATACTGCACATTTGATTTCAATTTCTTTATCTGTAGTAACGGGTATCTGGTCTTCCAAAATTAGTTCAACCGTTTCATTCGTGGTATTTTTAACTGTAATTTCATAAGTATTACTTTCTTTTTTTGTAGAACTAAAAAATGATTTCGAACTCATTTCCTGAATCTTTACCCTTTCTACAACGATACGTTTATCTCTGCCCAGCGTTAATAGTAGGGTATCGTTACTGGTAGGACTTATCATTGTTTTTCCTGTAAAAGTTCCTTCAAAATAAACATTGGCCTCTCCACTTATCTGATTGATTAAATCGTTTGCCATAACCGCTGCTGTAACGAATACATCTTTATCTATTTT
Source organism: Bacteroidota bacterium (assembly GCA_030680835.1). Classification (GTDB taxonomy): domain Bacteria; phylum Bacteroidota; class Bacteroidia; order UKL13-3; family UKL13-3; genus B1. Next base: position 22,005 of record JAUXUD010000021.1, on the reverse strand, counting down.
GGGTACGGAGGCATGACTATAAACTGCATTTTGCTGAAATGAAGTAAGATCAACCATGTGAAATTGATTGTCTGATGGGATGGTGTAGGGAATATTTATATTAAACTCCGTATTAATCATATTTTGTGTAATGCTAACATTTTTAACTTCTTCAATATCCATTGACGGTGGAATGGCATTCATAGCGTCCATTCTGGCACCCCGAAAATTCGGTTTAGCAGCCATTGGGATAATGGGTGACTCAAATCTCAATAAATAGGGATACAAAACAGGTTTTACTCCACCTGCCAAAGGATTGGCCGTTGTAAACTTCAACTTCACATTTTTCCAGTTCTCGCCGGTGCTTTGTTGTAAATTGGCTTTCAAAAAAAACTGAACCTGCGATTTTGTATCTTTAACACGGATATCGTAATACGGTTGCCATTGAACCCCGTTTACCAGATAACTTACATTCATATCTGCATCAGAAACAGGTCTGTCAACCTTAATGTTTACCAAAATCTGATTGCTTAAATTTAAAATGCCCTGGTTATATTCATTGAGTTGTTTTTGCAGTTTTTGAACAATGATATTTGTTTCCCTTTCTTGTTTGCTCAAGCGCATCCAATCGAGCTTGAACTCCACTAATTTTTTTTGATAAATCGCCAAAATATCCTCCAACTCATCTGCTTTAACTCCCTGTGTAGTTCCGCCTATATTTTTATTGGCCAGCAATAAATCCTTTTGCAATACAATTGATTCTTTATCTGCTTTGTAATCTGCTAGGTGTTCATTCAACCTTTCGATTGAATCCTCAATTTCAATGATAACCTGTGGTTTTTCATCTTGTTTTAAAAAATCATTCTGGGTTGAAACCGATAAAAGAGTAATTCCGTTCGGAGGTTTTACTTCAATGCTGTTTGTCACTAAATTCGGAGAAATTTTATCAAAAATCAGTGTGTACGTGCCTTCATCCAAACTCACTTTAGCGTTGCGTTCAACCTGCGCCTGGTTAATAAAAACGGTTACAAAACCAATGGTAGAATTAACTTTTTTTTCGGTTTGAGCCGACAAATTAAAGCAGAAAATACACATTAGGGAAAACAAGATGAATCTTGGAAATGAGTTCTCGTCCCGATAGTTCTCGTCCCGATAGCTATCGGGATCGCTCGAACTGACAATGGGAACGCTCGAACTGACATCGATTCTACTAAACAACGACCTGAGATTTATTGTACTCAAATCAACAATACCCCCATGAATCCTTAATTTATTATCCATAACTCTAAATTCTTAATTCTAAATTCTTAAAGTGGAATATTCCCATGCTTTTTGCGTGGTAAATTTGTCACTTTGTTTTCAAGCATCTTAAACGCTTTAATCAGCTTTATTCTTGTCTCCTCCGGCAAAATTACTTCATCAATAAATCCTCTTTCTGCCGCTCTATAGGGATTCGCAAACATTTCGGCATACTCTTTTTCTTTAGCTATCAATGCATTTGCCTTATTCTCTTCTTTGTCAAGTTCCCTTTTAAAAATAATTTCAGCGGCTCCTTTTGCACCCATTACTGCAATTTCGGCTGTTGGCCAGGCAAAATTCATGTCGGCGCCTATATGTTTGCTGTTCATTACATCGTAAGCCCCACCATAGGCTTTTCTGGTAATAACAGTTACCCGAGGCACTGTGGCTTCGCAAAATGCAAATAATAATTTAGCCCCATTGGTTATGATCCCATTCCATTCCTGATCGGTTCCGGGCAAAAATCCCGGTACATCTTCAAAAACAAGTAAAGGAATATTAAAGCAATCACAGAAACGTACAAACCTTGCTGCCTTTCGGGATGAATTGATATCTAAAACCCCGGCCAAAAAAGCAGGTTGGTTGGCAACGATTCCGATACTTTTTCCTGCCAGGCGTGCAAATCCAACTACTATATTTTCAGCAAAATTATGATGCACTTCAAAAAAACTTTCTGCATCTGCAACTTCGGTAATTACGTCTCTGATATCATAGGGCTGATTGGCATTTTCCGGAATAATATCAGTTAGTGCAGGTCTGGTTTCGTCTGATGATTCATATACAAAGGATGGAACTTTTTCTTCACAATTCTGGGGTACAAAACTCAATAATTTTTTTAATTGCTGAATGCATTCTATTTCATTTGCAGCGGTAAAATGTGCAACACCACTTTTGCCCGAATGAACCGAAGCACCGCCCAAATCTTCACTCGTTACTTCTTCGTGTGTTACTGTTTTAACCACATTCGGGCCGGTAACAAACATATAACTGCTGTGTTCAACCATTAAAATAAAATCCGTAATGGCAGGGCTGTATACTGCACCTCCGGCACAAGGTCCCATTATTGCCGAAATCTGTGGTATTACCCCGGAGGCCATTGTATTCCGGTAAAAAATATCTGCATAACCTGCCAATGAAACCACACCTTCCTGAATACGGGCTCCCCCACTGTCATTTAAACCAATCACAGGTGCTCCGGTTTTAACAGCCAGATCCATGAGTTTGCAAATTTTTTCGGCATGGGTTTCCGATAAGGATCCTCCAAAAACAGTAAAATCCTGCGAAAAAACATAGGTTAAACGGCCGTTCACAGTACCATAGCCTGTTACCACCCCATCACCCAAAAACCGTTGCTTTTCCATACCAAAATCATCACAGCGATGTTGTACAAAGGCCCCGATTTCTTCAAAACTTCCTTCATCCATTAAAAAATGAATCCGTTCCCTTGCCGTTAATTTCCCTTTTTTATGCTGTGATTCAATTCTTTCTATCCCGCCACCCAACTGGGCTTCATCCCTTAATTTAAGTAACAGCTCGCGTTTTTTCATCTTATTATCTGATTCTTAAAAATGTTATCGTATCGGATTGCAATAAACAAAAATTTCATTCAAAATTGTGAGAACATTATCAATTAAGCAAATCCATAATTCCTTCTACATCTATTTGTTTAATCAAAGATTCATCGGTTTCGATAATATTATCGGCCAGCAATTTTTTCTTCTCCTGTAATGCCAATATTTTTTCTTCTACACTATCCTTGGTAATAAATTTATAAATAAATACATTTTGTGTCTGACCTATGCGGTGGGCCCTGTCAATGGCCTGTCTTTCCACAGCCGGATTCCACCAGGGGTCAATCATAAAAACATAATCAGCCCGGGTAAGATTTAAACCAAAGCCACCTGCTTTTAAAGAAATAAGAAAAAAAGGAGTTTGACCCTCCTGAAACTTATTTACCATTTTCTGCCTGGCCTCATTGGTCATAGATCCATCCAGGTAACAATAATCAATTTTTTGTGATTCAAACCATTTTTTATAAATCTGCAACTGCGCTACAAATTGCGAAAACACAAGAACTTTATGCCCCTCATCCAATGCAGTTTGAGCCATATATGTTACCTCATTAAACTTACCGCTTTCACCTGTAAAGTCGGGATTGGTAAGAACGGGGTGATTGGCAATCTGCCTTAATTTTGTTAATCCCTGTAACAAGGTAAAATGTGATTTGTTCACGCCCATATCCCGGATTGTCTTAATAATTTCATTCCTATAATATGATTTCACCTTCTCATAATTCTCCTTTTGTTCATCACTCATTTCGCAATAAACCACTTGTTCCATTTTACTGGGCAGTTCGGTTGCAACCTGGTCTTTTGTACGTCTGAGTATAAATGGATTGATAATTGATTTTAACTGAGCCATTTTTTGTACATCTTTTTGCCTTTCAATAGGAAGCACAAAACGCTCATTAAATGTCTGTAAACTACCTAATAAACCGGGATTTACAAAAGATAACTGGCTCCATAATTCCTGAACACTATTCTCTATGGGGGTTCCTGTTAACACCAGTTTATTACTGGCCCTTAATAACTTAACCGCCTTAGCTGCCTGTGAATTTGCGTTTTTTATCGACTGACTTTCATCCAGGATTACATAATTAAACTTGAATTCTTTAATAACATCAATATCTACTCTTACTGTACCGTAAGTGCTTATTACCAAATCGTACTTTATAAAATACTGGGCATTTTTAATTCTGTTAATTCCCGTATATACCAATATTTTTAAGCCGGGTGTGAATTTGCGGGCTTCATTAAACCAATTATAAACCAAAGAATTTGGAACAACTATTAATGAGGTTCTGATAAATGTGGCGTTATCGCTTTTTTCCTGTTGGCTCTTCGCTTTGCTGTGATGCTCAATACCGCCGGTTTGTAAATATAAAATTTGATTTGCGGATAAATGATTCGCCGATTCAAACATGCTCAGTTGTCCCCCTTTGGCATCTGCAGACTCTTGCTGAACCCACTTTGTTTCTGTTTCTTTTTTTCTTGCTTTATGTTGCTGGTATAACTCTTTTTCTTTTTGAATCAGAGTAAGGGTTTGAATGGTTTTACCCAGGCCCATGTCATCGGCCAAACATCCCCCAAACTGATTTTCCTTTAAAAAGTAAAACCAATCAAAACCCGACTTTTGATAGGGTCTCAGGGTTCCGTTAAAATCAACAGGCAATTCCATTTCGCGCATCTGACCGTAATCGCGCATTTTCAATAATTTCTCACTTATTTTTAAATAGCGACCGCCATGGTGTGATAATTCTTCCAGTAAACCCAGATGGTGCTTCTCAATTACAATTTCATCTTCGCTATTACTAAATTCAAGAATTCCACTCAGGTTGCCAAACCATTCCTCTGGAATTACGGCAATCATTCCATTGGGTAAAACAAATTCACGCTTGCCTTTTAATATGTATTCACGTAATGAAATAAATGAAAAGGTATAATCGCCAAATTTCACCACTGCCTGCACATCAAACCAGTCCCGCTGTTCTTTTACTTCTATTTTTAATTCCCGGGTTCCAATAAAATATTTAGCATGTTCACGGTTTTGCTCGACCTCAATTCCGTTTTTTTTAAGTTCTTCATGGTTGCTATTCAACCATTCCAAAAAATCATATTTATTAATTCCCTGGCCTTTAATGAGCTCCCCTTCTTTTTTAAGAAAAGTCCCCGATGGTAGGGTAAAATATGCATTGTTAACCAGTTTTAAACCCAGGTTTATTAAAAGGTCGCGTTTGGTATCCTCCCATTTCCGGTTCCGCTGCACCCTGTTAAATACATATCTTTCATCTATTTTATGAAGCCGTGCAATTGTATTTTGATCCGAATTATAATCGAATATCATTTCCGAATAGTCGAACTGTAGTTTTAAGGCAACATCTTCGTCAAAAAATTGCTGCATATTAATGATTGCCCTGCCATAGGAAGGCTGATTGTATATACTAAAACAATCCGATTTAACATCATATTTTTCAACAAGTTGAATAACAAATTTATTGAGGTATGTTTCTTCTGCATTTTTGGGTATCTGAATGAAGCGTTTACTCATAAATGGCTGGAGTTTTTTACCATCTACATTTTTTTCAAAATCGTATAAATTGTTTTCAACCAAAAGCCAGGCTGGAGTTTGTGAAACAATCTGTGCACCTTTTCCTATAAATTCAACCTTGCTGTCTTTATACTTTAAGGTTGGATAATAACGGATTCCTTCGGGATTGTTCTTAAAATGAAACCAAATATTCGCCTGGGTATCACCAATGGTTACTTTTATGGATGTTGGGTTATTATCATTGCCATTTCGGTAAATGGTTTTGCCACGCATTCTTAAAAAAACCTTGTTCATTCGTTCTTCAACAAAGGGACGAATGGTATCTTCAATCATTTCTTTAGGGCAATATTTAGCAAAGAACTCTGAAGTTCTTATTTTCCTTTTATTGTCCTTATTGTATTTTCTGAAAATAAAATCGTCATCAACTTCATCCAGCATTTTAATGAGTTTAAAATCTTCCTCAGAAATATTTTTGGCAAAGTAATCTGCTGTTTTTGAAAAAACCCGCTGATGTGTGAGTGTATATGCACCTTTCCCATTTACCTGAACGATGTGAGGCTCAAGCACTATACCCAAAAATGGGTGCTGTATTAATGTAAATACTAAAGCAAAGGGTTGGGTGTTTACTACTATCAATTACACTGCACTTTAAGTTAGGCAAGATAAGTCAATTTTCAATATTAGGTCAAGAAAAATAAAAAAAAATACTATATATTTTCGGAATCAATATTCAATGATCCTTGAAATACTAAAACTGCGGGGCCCTGTAACCAAACATTAGTAAATCGAGCAGGATTTTTTTCAAAATTGAATTGTACCTTTAAATCTCCGCCTTTTACATTTACATTAATTTGATGCATGCCACCGGGTAAATTATTGAAGATTGCTGTTGCCAAAGCTGAAGCAGTTGCACCAGTGCCGCACGAGAAAGTTTCATCCTCTACTCCCCGTTCGTATGTTCGAACAGCAATACTTTTTAAACCTTTTAGGTTTACAAAATTTACATTGATACCTTTTTCTTTGTATTCGTCATTGTACCTGATTAATCTTGCCTGATTTACCAAATCAATCGTATCTACCGGCTCTGTCTTAAAACTTACGTAGTGTGGAGAGCCTGTGTTTAAAATGCAGATGCTTTCTTCAGCGATTTCGATATCCCCCACGTCGCACATTTGAAGATTAATAATTTTTTCATTGTTTGTTCCATTTGTGCTTTTTGCTGTATGAATGCCATCCACAGCATAAAAGGTTGTAGTGTTTTTAGCTATACCCTGGTCAAATGCAAATTGTGCAATACATCTTCCTCCATTTCCACACATCGAACTTTCGTTTCCATCACTGTTAAAGTACTGCATATAAAAATCCCCATCAGCATGGTTTTGCAGTAAAATGAGGCCATCTGCACCAATGCCAAATCTGCGGTTACATAATGTTTCAATCAGTGATCTATTCTCCTGTGGAAAATTATTATTCCGGTCATCAATTATTATAAAATCATTGCCGGTACCCTGGTATTTACGAAAAGTAATATTCAATCCTTTAAAATTTTATGAAATTGGTTATCAGGAAATAAATGGAATTCTTTATTCAGCAAAAATAAGTGAAAATTTGTTCCTTCTTCATCATAAGTAAAATATAAAGGATCGTTTGTTTCAAACCCAAACAGCAATAGTTTTTTCCCCGAAAACCGGTAACCCCTGAAATGTATGGGTGATTTCCAATATTCAACAAACAGTTGTTTTTGGGATACCTTATTTTTGCGGTACAAACTTTTAAATACAAGCATCTGAATGCTGCTGTCATCCAGAATAGAATCGGTTTGCATATTCAGACTTGTGCGCCTTTCTTCCATTATCCTCTGGTCGAACACCCACATCAGGCTATCCATTAAAAAAAAATCAGATTGTATACCCGGGCTATTACTCTGAATATAGCTTTGAAGCTGTCTTTCGGTTTCCGAAAACAGTTCAGTACTATCTATTGTGAAATTTTCTTTATCCGCATTTTTTATATTGCTTTTCTCCGGTCTGATTTCTTTTTGTATTTTCTCCGGCTCTTTTTGTTCAGATGGGGCATCATCCGTTTTAAAAAAGTTCATGCGTTCTATTAAGGGCTTTCTGCGGTGTGAAGCTGCAATACTTTGATCATAACTTGAACTCAAAAAGTAATCTATAATCAATACCAAACATAAAACTGAGGTTATCGCATAAAACCAACCCCATTTTTGAGGTTTAGGCAATAAAATTTCAGCTTCGTCATATTCTGCAAGTCCTTCTTTGATTATTTTTTTCCGATTGGCTACATAAAAATCAAAGTCCCCCTTAAACTTTTCATTTTCCGATAATTTCGCTTTAAACGCATCCAATTCTTCACCATGCATCTCTTTCCGAAGAAATTTTTCGAAAAAATATTGGTGCTTGTCGTGTTCAAAATACATAGAAAACTTTATTACAGAATCGGCAAATTTCGTTAATTAATGGTAAAATATGACAAATTTTATTTACGTTTATAGTTTCAAAAGCAAAAAACTGTCAATTTGTACATTGGAATGCTTTTTGAAAAGAAAATCAAAATTAATGAAACAAATGAAGAACATTTTAGGGTTGATATTGGTAGCAAGCCTTGGAGGACTTGTGGCCGTTGGTATTTTGAAACTCACTGATAAAAATGATCAAAGTAGTTTTAATCAGAATTATTTAGCCCGATATACCGGGCTTGCAGAGGGGAACCGCCAGGATTTTGTAGAAGTTGCCGAATTGGTTACTCCAACTGTGGTACATATTATCACTTCAACAAATCCTTCACAAACCGAAAGAGAGACGCTGATTGACCCTTTCGGAGGATTTTTTAAAGGCTTTGAAATGCCCCAATTGCCAAGCAGTGGTTCCGGTTCAGGTGTAATTATTTCGTCTGATGGATATATTGTAACCAATAATCATGTTATAGATAAGGCTTCAAAAATTAAAGTTATTTTAAATGATAAACGGGAATATAATGCTGAGTTATTGGGAAGAGACCGCAATACCGACCTGGCATTATTGCGTATTGAGGAAAAGAATTTACCTTTTGCAGTGGTAGGCAACAGCGATGAAGTAAAAGTGGGCCAATGGGTTTTAGCTGTTGGAAATCCATTTAATTTAACTTCTACAGTTACCGCAGGAATTGTAAGTGCAAAAGGGCGCGGTTTGAACCTATTGCGTGACCCAAGAAATCAGGAAACCCAATATGCCATTGAGGCTTTTATACAGACAGATGCAGCTGTTAACCCGGGAAATAGCGGAGGCGCATTGGTTGCAACGGATGGTAAACTCATTGGAATTAACGCAGCTATTGCAAGTGGAAACGGGCAATATGCAGGTTATTCGTTCGCAATTCCGTCAAACCTAATGAAAAAAGTTGTAGACGACCTGATTAAGTATGGTGAAGTACAAAGAGGTTTATTGGGCGTACAAATTGAGGACGTAACCAATGAACTGGCAGACCGTGAAGGATTGCCCGAAGTAAAAGGTGTATTTGTAGCAAAGGTGACCGAAAACAGTGCTGCTGCCGCTGCAGGAATAAAAGATAAAGATGTGATTGTTGCCATTGATGGTGAGAAAGTGAATTCAAGTAATGAACTTCAGGAAAAAGTAGGAAAGAAAAGCCCGGGTGATAAAGTAACCGTAAGTATTCTCAGAAATGGGAAAGCAATGGAAATGGGAGCTGTTTTAAAGAGTAAAGAAGGAAAAATTACCGTGGTGAAAACTGAGAAAATTGAAAATAATAAAGTTTTGGACTGCGAATTTGAAAGTATTCCCCGCGAGGAAAGACTCAGGTTGAAAATAAGCAATGGAGTAAAAATCACAAAAGTTGGAGAAAATAGTCCGCTTAAAAAAGCCGGTATCAAAAACGGATTTGTATTAACCAGTATTGATAAAAAAACCGTATCCAGTGTTGCCGATGTTAAATTTAACCTTGCAGACCGCAAAGGCGGGGTTCTGTTTGAAGGAATTAACCCCAATGGCAGCAAAGGTTATTATTTATTTGGGATAGATTAAGCAATTATAAACCCAAAGCTTTATTTTCGCGGCATATGGAATTAAAGAATGAACGCTATGAAGCTTCGGGAATAGATTTACTTGAAGTGGCCAATGAGTTTGGCCTGCCGGTGTATATATATGATGGCAACAAAATTCTGGACCAATATAATCGCCTGTTAAATGCATTTAAACCTGTAAATATTAAGATAAAATACGCTTGTAAAGCGCTCAACAATTCGGCAATACTTAAGTTATTAAAAAATGCCGGAAGTGGTTTGGATACTGTTTCCATTAACGAAGTAAAACTGGGATTAAGGGCAGGCTTTAACCCTGATGATATCATTTTCACTCCAAATTGTGTGAGTATCGAAGAAATTCAGGAGGCCGTTAAATTGGGAGTTCACATTAATATCGATAATATTTCTATCCTGGAACAGTTTGGAAGTTTATACGGCAATTCTGTTCCCTGTTGCATTCGCATTAATCCACATATTTTAGCCGGGGGTAATTCTAAAATTTCAACCGGACATATAGATTCAAAATTCGGAATTTCTGTCTATCAGTTAAGGCATGTTTTACGTGTAGTTAAATCGAGTAATATTTTGGTTACCGGATTGCATATGCATACAGGTTCCGATATTTTAGATGCAGGCGTATTTTTACAGGGTGCAGAAATCTTGTTTGATGCAGCCAAAGATTTTCCGGATCTTAAATTTATTGATTTTGGCAGTGGGTTCAAAGTGGCCTACAAAGAAGGAGATATCACAACTGATATTGAAGAACTGGCATCAAGCATAGCACAAAGCTTTTTAGACTTTTGCAAAGATTATGGCCGTGATCTGGAGTTGTGGTTTGAACCGGGAAAGTATCTGGTGAGTGAATCGGGCTATTTTCTGGTAAAAGTAAATGTACTTAAGCAAACTACAGCAACTGTTTTTGTAGGTGTTGACAGCGGCATGAACCATTTAATCAGACCTATGCTGTACGACTCATATCATTCAATCGTAAACCTGTCGAACCCCAATGGCAAACAACGTATTTATACCGTGGTTGGTTATATTTGTGAAACAGATACATTTGGCTGGGATCGCAGAATTAATGAAGTTCATGAAGGCGATGTTTTATGTTTTAAAAATGCCGGTGCTTATGGCTTTACCATGAGCAGTAATTATAATGCACGTTTTCGCCCGGCCGAAGTATTAATTTATAATGGTAAGGCTCAACTCATCAGAAAGCGGGAAACTTTTGATGATTTGGTTCAGAATGAAGTGGATGTTCAATGGTAATATTATTGCTTTACAATTTTCCTGTACACTCTGACTTTTTCTGATTCAATACAGGCAATGTAATATCCATTGGCAAGCGCACTGATATCAATGCTATTTTCGTTAATGGTACTCAATAGAATTTCACCATTCAGATTCATGATTGAAATCCTGAAATCAGTTTGTCGTTGAATAACATTTAATGATATAAAGGAATTTGAAGGATTAGGGTAAAGTTTTATTTCGGATTCAACCTGTTTCAAGCTTAAATTCCACGTTGATTTACAAATTACCTTATTCAGATATTTCCACATATCATTATTAAAGGTAATCGGCACAGCACCCAAATCAGTGGGTGAATCCCCCATTCTTACAACTACCAGATTCTGGCTTGGAACCACATTGATAATTTGACCATTTTTGCCTAATGCGGCAAACATATCAGCCGGTGCATCTACACATAAATAACCAGGGAATACGATTTGGGTTCCGGGAGCCATAAAACTATTTTTGCCATTGAGCCAGGTTAAATATCCATACGATAAATTGATGTTTTGAGACGTGTTGATCATCTGATTAAAATAGTTACTATCATTTAAAACCGGAGTTCCATTCCAGATTCCCTTATTTAAAAGCAGTAACCCATAACGCGCCATACTTCTTGGATTGCTGTAATATACATTGTTAAAATCGGGCTTGTACCAAAAGCCATTCATGCCAATTTTATTACGGATATTGGTATTAAAATATTGCGAAAATGTTTGTCCGCTTGCAGTGGCTATAACCTGATCCAAAATGGTATAGGGAGCATTGTGGTAGGCCCATCGGGTTCCGGCATCCGCTTTATAGCGCAGACAACTGTCTATGGTACAATCATTATCTTGTACTGCATCATCCAAACCGCTTGACATGGTTAACTGATGTCTTATGGTTATCAGTTGTTCTTTGGTAAGCGGTTCATCGGTCCATCCAACGCCTAAATATTTGGAACTGGTATCTGTTATTTTCAGCAAATTTTGATGCTGCGCAATGCCCACCAGCATACCTGTTAAAGTTTTGCCTGCCGAAGCCCAGTACCAAAAGCTATCCTGGGTAAAGGTGCCGAAATATTTTTCCATTACCATTTTGCCATCCTTTAAAACCAAAAAAGCCCTGGTGTTTTTCTGAGCCAAAAAACCATACAAGGAATCTACTTTATCGGCGCACCAACCCAGTTGCTGAACTGAAACCGTATCCCAGGTTTTGCCAATTAATGGCGGGAAATAGATGGATTGGGAGAAGATGGGATTTATTTGAGTAAAGAATATTATTATAAAAATGAGATTTTTCATTTGGTGGATCGTATTGCCAAATTTAACATTTTATCGAGTTCAAAGAAATAAGAATATTTCAGTTGAAAACTTTTTCTCCCTTACCAGCATCAAAGGATTGCGGACTTTAATTTTCAACATCTCACTTTGTTAGCGTAGGTTCCCCTAAATTCGCAATTAAAGTCCGAGGATAACCTGCTTCATGAAATTTTCACATTTACACGTACATACACAATTTTCATTATTAGATGGTGCTGCCGATATAGGTAAACTATACAAAAAAGCCCTGGCCGATAATATGCCGGCGTTGGCCATTACCGACCATGGCAATATGTTTGGTGCTTTTGAATTTGTTGCCGAAGCTTACAAATATAAAAACGATGATGGCTCCCTAAAAGTAAAGCCTATTGTGGGTTGCGAATTTTATGTGGTGGCCAATCACGAAAAAAAGAATTTTACCAAAGAAGATAAAGATAAACGTTACCATCAGTTACTGCTTGCAAAAAATGCAGAAGGGTATAAAAATATCATCAAGCTTTGTTCGCTGGGTTATATGGAAGGCATGTACGGCAAATACCCGCGCATTGATAAGGAACAAATTTTAAAATATCACACCGGGTTAATAGCAACCACATGCTGCCTGGGAGCATCGGTTCCACAGGTTATTTTAAAGAGTGGGGAAGCAGAAGGGGAAATAGAATTTAAATGGTGGCTGGATCTTTTTGGTGAAGATTATTATATCGAATTACAAAGGCATGATATCCCTGAGCAAAACAAGGTAAATGAAGTGTTGCTTCGATTTGCTGAAAAGTATCATGTGCCAATAATTGCTTCCAACGATTCACATTATGTGGATCAGAAAGATTCCAATGCACATGATATTTTACTGTGCATTAATACCGGGGAAAAGCAAAGCACCCCTACTGTTAAGGATTTTGATGATGATGTGAGTATCAAAGGCAAACGCTTTGCTTTTTACAATGATCAGTTTTATTTTAAAACCACCGAAGAGATGACCCAACTTTTCAGTGATGTGCCTCAGGCCATTGATAATACAAATGCCATTGTTGACAAGATTGAAACTCTGGATTTAAAACGGGATATTGCCTTACCCAACTTTGTGATCCCACCCAACTTTTTAACTCAGGATGATTACCTGCATCACCTCACTTATACCGGAGCCAAAGAGCGCTATAAAGATATTACCCCGGAAGTTGAAGAAAGGCTGAATTTTGAATTGCATACCATCAAAACCATGGGGTTTGCCGGATACTTTTTAATTGTTGCCGATTTTATCAAAGAAGGCCGGAACATGGGGGTATTTGTTGGTCCGGGACGTGGTTCCGCAGCAGGTTCTGCCGTTGCATACTGCATAGGTATTACCAATATTGATCCCATAAAATACGATTTGCTTTTTGAGCGATTTTTAAATCCCGACCGTAAATCAATGCCCGATATTGATACCGACTTTGACGATGCCGGCAGACAAAAGGTGATTGACTATGTGGTACAGAAATACGGCAGAAACCAGGTGGCCCAGATTGTAACCTATGGTACCATGGCTGCCAAAAGCAGTATCAAAGATGTTGCACGGGTTTTGGATTTACCCTTACAGGATGCAAATGCACTGGTGAAGTTGGTTCCCGATAAACCCGGTATTGAATTAGGCCGCCTTTTAAATGCTCCTCTTGATGGTGATAAAAGTTTAAAAGAAAAAGAAGGTCTGCAAACTGAAGAGTTGGATAATATAAAAAAACTCAGGGAAATATACAATGGAAACGATATACAATCAAGGGTTTTAAAAGAGGCAGAAATATTAGAAGGTTCGGTAAGAGGTACCGGTGTGCATGCTGCAGGTATTATTATAGCGCCCTGTGATTTAACAGATTTAATTCCGGTAGCAGTTGCCAAAGACTCTGATTTGTTAATCACCCAGTTTCAGGGAAAAGTAATTGAAGATGCAGGCGTAATTAAAATGGACTTTTTGGGTTTACGCAACCTTACCATTTTAAAAGATGCCATGGCACTCATCAAGCAAAATCATGGAATTGATATTGTGTTGGAAGACATTCCGCTTGATGATGTAAAAACCTATGAGCTTTATCAAAAAGCAGAAACCAACGGCACCTTCCAGTTTGAAAGTGCCGGCATGCAAAAACATCTCAAAGATTTAAAGCCCGATAAGTTTGACGATTTAATTGCTATGAATGCATTATATCGTCCGGGCCCAATACAATACATCCCAAATTTTATCAATCGTAAACATGGCCGTGAAGCCATTTCGTACGATTTGGAAGAGATGAAGGAATATCTTGAACCTACTTACGGAATTACGGTTTATCAGGAACAGGTAATGTTGCTCTCTCAAAAGATTGCAGGCTTCACAAAAGGAGAAGCCGATATCCTGCGTAAAGCGATGGGTAAAAAAGACAAGTACACGCTCGATAAAATGAAAGCAACATTTATTGAAGGTGCTACTGCAAAAGGACATAAAAAAGAAACATTAGAAAAAATATGGACAGACTGGGAATCATTTGCCCAATACGCTTTCAATAAATCGCACTCAACCTGTTACGCATATGTAGCGTTTCATACTGCCTATTTAAAAGCACATTATCCTGCAGAATACATGTCGTCGGTACTTACCAATAACCTTGGGAATATTGATAAGGTTTCCTTCTTTATGGAAGAATGTAAACGCATGGGATTGCCTGTTTTAGGTCCGGATGTGAATGAATCTTTTTCGAATTTCTCGGTTAACAAAGCCGGGCAAATAAGGTTTGGGTTGAACGCGATAAAAGGAGTTGGAGAAGCTGCGGTTGAAGCCATTATTACCGAACGTGAACATGGAATTTATAAAAGCATTTTTGATTTAACTAAAAGAGTAAACTTACGTGCGGTAAGTAAAAAAACGCTGGAAGCGCTGGCATTGGCAGGAGGATTTGATTGTTTTGAAAATACACACCGTGCCCAGTATTTTGCAAATGGTTCTGATGAAGTAAATGTAATCGATAAAGCCATTCGTTATGGCGGCTCGGTTCAGGCCAACGCAGCAAGCAATGTAATGAGTTTGTTTGGAGCCGTTTCGGGCGTAGTATTACCCGAGCCGCCCTTACCTGTTACCGAGCCCTGGAATTTAATGCAACAGTTAAAATCCGAAAAGGAAATGATTGGCATGTATTTATCAGGCCATCCTTTAGATCCTTACCGCATTGAAATTGACAAATTAACCACGAATAAATTATCCGACTTAAGCGATCTGGCTCCCTTAAAAACAAAGGAAGTTAAAATTGCAGGCATCGTTACTTTGGCTGAACACAAGGTATCCAAACAAGGCAAAAACTATGGCAGTATTACCCTCGAAGATTTTAGCGGTACTTACAACCTTGCCCTGTTTAATGATGATTATATAAGCAACCGGAAATATATGGAAACAGGATATTTTCTGTTCCTCAAAGGCCGGGTTCAAAACCGATGGAATAAAGAAAATGATTTTGAATTTAAAGTTTCGGGTATTGATATGCTGAATGATGTGCGTGATAAATATTTCAATAAAATAACAGTTTATCTTGAGGTTTCGAAAGTAAACAGAGAACTTATTGCATTTTTTCAAAACCTGGCCAAAACAAATCCGGGTAATTGTGTGTTAAATTTCGATATGTACGACCCGGATGAAGGCCCGCCTTTGAGATTGTTGTCTACAAAGGTAAAATTTAGTCCGCAAAATGAACTTTTAAAATCATTTGAAAACCTGGGTTTACTGTATCGGCTCAATTAATTGTGACAAAATGTTGCTTTTTAGTCGTTGGCATTTATATTGCAAACAAAATAGATCATTATTAAAAAAATATGGCATTAGAAATAACAGACAGCAACTTCGAGGAAGTAGTGCTGAAATCAGACAAACCGGTATTGGTAGATTTTTGGGCAGAATGGTGTGGTCCATGCAGAATGGTGGGTCCGCTTGTTGAAGAACTGGCTAAAGAATACGAAGGAAAAGCAGTAATAGGCAAAGTAAATGTTGACTTTAACCCCAAAATAGCAACCGATTTTGGCATCATGAGCATTCCTGCTTTGTTGTTTTTTAAAGATGGAAAATTGGTTGACAAACAGGTTGGAGCTGTTCCAAAACACGTGCTTGCCAATAAATTGAATGCCCAATTGGCATAAAATTCATAAAATTATATAATTTGCAACAGTCGGTCCATTTAAATAGACCGACTGTTTTTGCTTATGGCGAGCTATAAAATAAAAGAAAACGATTTACTGCAGATAAAAAACCTTGAATTACTTGCCAAACAAGTGGTTGAAGGATTTATTACGGGATTGCATAAAAGTCCTTATCATGGGTTTTCTGTTGAATTTGCTGAGCACAGGCTTTATAATAATGGGGAAAGCACGCGCTTAATGGATTGGAAATTATATGCCCGAACCGACAAACTTTTTGTAAAGCGTTTTGAAGAAGAAACCAATTTGCGTTGTCAGTTGGTGATTGATACATCCAGCTCCATGTATTATCCCCTGGAAGGATTAAACAAAATCAGGTTTAGTGTAATTGCTGCCGCATCTCTGATCCAAATGATGCGAAAGCAAAGAGATGCATCGGGAATTACCCTGTTTGACGATAAAATATGGTTCAATTCGCCCTCACGATTAACCATCACACACCAACGATTGTTATTTGCCAAACTTCAGGAATGTTTGGATCAACCCTCGATTAAAAAAGGCAGTCAGATTAGCGGAAGCTTGCATCAATTGGCTGAAACTTTGCACAAACGTTCGCTCGTAATCATATTCAGTGATATGCTTCAAAGTGGCGACGATAGCCTGTTTGCAGCCATGCAACATTTACGATACAATAATCATGAAGTTATTTTATTTGATGTAAATGATAAAAAACTCGAAACAGAATTTGAATTCAATAACCGTCCCTATCTTTTCAGGGACAGTGAAACCGGTGAGGAAATAAAGTTACATCCGCATGCGGTAAAAGAACAATATTTGGCTTCGGTAAAAGAGTTCAAAAACAATTTAAAACTAAAATGTATGCAGTTTAAAATTGATTATTATGATGCTTTTGTTGAAAATGATTTCAACCAGATATTGATGCCCTTTTTAATTAAGAGAAGCAAAGTTAAATAACATCTATCTACTTTGTTCTTCTTCGTTTCTTTGTTTCTTTGTAGCAATCAATCATTCCAGTTGCTACAAAGAAACAAAGGAACTAAGTTTAACGATTTAAGCGTTGGTTTTTACAAAAAATTATTACCTTGGTTTCATGCTTAACAAAAGACAATTTCTAAAATCATTATTACTTTCAGCAGCATTACCATTTAAATTAAAGAGTGAAGCCTTTTTGAAAGAAATGCCTCATTCATGGACTGCAGAAGCTTTTGAAGACTACTGGTTAAAAATCAGAAATGATTACAAGCTAAAATCCGATTATATCAATCTTGAAAACGGGTATTTCAGCATGATGTCGCAACCGGTATTGGAAGCCTACTTGGAGGATGTGCGCAAGGTTAATTTAGAAGCTTCGTATTATATGCGAACGGTTCAGTTTGATAACAAACAAAAGACCAAAGAACGTTTGGCAACATTGGTTGGCTGTGCGCCGGAAGAATTAATTATTACCCGAAATACAACCGAATCGCTGGATACCATTATCTCCGGTATCGACTGGAAGCCCGGTGATGAGGCGGTAATGGCCGAACAGGATTATGGCAGCATGCTTGATATGTTTAAGCAACAGGCAAAGCGTTTTGGCATGGTAAATAAAATGGTATCGATTCCTTTGAACCCAAAGTCGGATGATGAAATTGTGGACTTATATGCAAATGCCATCACGCCAAAAACAAGGCTCCTGATGGTTTGCCACATGATTAATATAAGTGGCCAGATTTTACCGGTTAAAAAGATTTGCGATATGGCCCATGCAAAAGGGGTAGAAGTGATGGTTGACGGTGCGCATGCCATTGCACATATTGACTTTAAGATAAGCGAACTCAACTGCGATTATTATGGCAGCAGTTTGCACAAATGGTTGGGTACACCATTGGGAGCAGGAATCCTTTATGTGCAAAAAGATAAGATAAAAAAGCTGTGGCCAATTTATGGAGAGTATGCAGTTGCCGATGATAATATTAAAAAATTAAATCATACAGGCACCCACCCTGTGTATACCGATTTAGCGATTAATCATGCCATAGATTATCACAATTCAATTGGAATCAAACGCAAAGAAGAGCGACTCCGGTTTCTTCAAAACTACTGGACAAGCAAAGTAAAAAACACTAAAAATATTTACCTCAATACCCCCGAAGATACACAGCGCAGTTGTGCAATAGCCAATGTAGGTATAAGCGGAATTAAACCAGCCGATTTAGCAAAAACCTTGTTGAACCAATATAAAATCTGGACAGTAGCCATTGAGAATACCAATGTACACGGGGTGCGGGTTACGCCACATTTGTATAGCACTACTGATGCATTGGATCAGTTTGTTATAGCGTTGAAGGAGATAGCTAATTTATAATATTAGAATACTTTTGAATAGTTCTTCTAAAACAAATTCTTAAAAAGCTGGTAATTAATCTACAACATGATAAAATTATTCAACATAAAATTTTTAATAACTCTTTTGTTTTTAACAAAGATATCATTCTCAGGTATGGCCCAGTGCGGCTTACAGGTTTCGCGCGTAATACCTATTGGCGAAATGAGCAAAGTATTATCACCCGGAATGTCATATGAGTTTACCATTAAACCCAGTGAGAATTACCAGCGAGTTAAAATTGGTTTTGCAATAGGCTACTATTCTTTAGATGCATTGCAGGATACTTTTTTCACTTTTGCGACACACTCGGGTGGCAATGGTACGCAGGTTGTTCCTGGCTATGAAATTTGGATTAGCTATTATGTAATTCCATTCGGATTAACATCTGAATGGAAGGTACTGGATGAATCTTTTACCCCTTTTATTGGATTTGACCTGTACTTTTACTTAACCGGTTTTGAGCACATAGAATATTACCCTTCCTATTTAAATCTGAACGAAACAAAGTATACCTGGGCTGCTGCTGCATTACCTAAAGCAGGACTTTCATTTGAATTGGGAAGAAAATGGTTAATATTGGCAGGGGTTGGCAAAAGCCTGGGATTCCAACAAGGAGGAAATTCACAGTATTATTGGAAGCCTTTTATCAATATTAGTTATTATCCAAGATAATATTAGTCCAGTTCAAGTGTCATCATTCGCATTTCATTATTTTTATGATTGCACCCTCTAAACATGTATTTATTTTTCCCTGTGATAATGCCTCCGGACAAATCAAAAATCAAATGATAATCCTTAAACGTGTTAAACGTTTCTTCATTCTTCACTGTCAGTGAATTGAAATCAAATACTACCTTATGTAAAACTCTATCATGATACTCATTATAAAGTAAAACCAAATTATCATCCTTCATTTTAAAAAACAAATTGCTCCCTAACGCAGTAATATCATAATTACCATCACCTGTGAAAATATCACCTGCATGCATTTCATATGTGAATTGCTGTTTAAGAGCTGACCCCTCCATATCTAACAATAAAAGTCTTTGTCGTCTGTATTTAACAGTGGCAGTTTCCTTTCCTCCACTGCTATTGAGTTGGTCGGCAACAACAACGCATTTTCCTTCTGATCTCTCAAGAATATCCAGGAATTCAACTTCATAAAGTGCACCTTCTTTAAAATAGTTTTTTGTGAATGTGACTGTTTTCTTTTCAATATCTATTATCCCAAAAGTAAACCCAAATACACTATGTCCGAATCCATCGTGCATACCTATGAATTTGACGGAATTTGAAGGTGGATCTTTTTCTCTGTCGTTATGATAAACATGAACAAATACCCGGTTTCTATTTATAGAAGGAACTAACTTTAGACCAAAATAAACTCCTAGGGGCAGATCAAGTTGAATTTCTTCTACCAGCTTAGCGTTGTGTTTTATGAACCAGCATTTTTTTTCACTCAGGAGTACGAGATCATTTTGAACCGTAAATACCAATGCTTCACCTTCACTGGCTGATGAAAGGGTTATGGTGTTCACCAGTTTAAAATTATCAGTTTCAAACACTCTTATTTCTTTTCCATACCGCATGGCAAATAAGCTTGTGTCTGAATTGATAGCACAATCAATCTTTTTATCTTCTTCCGTTTTTTTGCTCTTTTTATGAATAATTATTTCCCCATTATTATTATCATCAAACAGCTTTTTTTCTTCAATCTTTTTGAAATTAAAATCATAAATGCTTATCCCCAAAGTACGTACATTTGATTGTTGAATCCAGGGAGTGATAAAATTGTAAATTTTATTATTTTTGATGAATGTGACCGAATACTTATCGATGATAAATGATACGTTTTCAATTTCTTTCTTTATATAGTGAAACTGGTTTGAAACAGTTTGACTGCCTGCAGGGATAGCAATAATGTATAAATCACCGGTATGGTATTTATTATTTTTTTCGTAGGTATAATATCCTATACTATTATTTTGGAAAGCATAGTGACTGAACGGAAGTTCTATTTTTGACGGATCACTGAAAGTGAGTTTTTGCGCATTTCCATAAAATGTAAAAATGCATAAGATAAGCAGGAGTAAATTTTTCATAGGTTTTGTATTTGAAAACAGGATGTAAATTATTTGCCTTAAGCCAAAACAAACATAACAAATTCTGCAAGAACGCAATAATTTGATTCAATAGCCAACTTGATTCTACTAATATTATCACGCTGCTTAAACATTTCTTAGCTAATTACAATTTTTTAATATTCAGCCGCCATATGAAAGTTACAACTTTTAATTAAAATAGCCAAGCCAATTAATATCAAACAAATACCACCAAAATAGCCTTTTGTATTTGGCAATAGTGCAGAACCTTTTGGTACTGGATACATTATTACTAAAACTAGAATAATAAATCCTAAAAGAATACAAGTAATCCCGATTAAATTGTCGCTCATACATATATATTGTTTATTTCTTTTTTTGTCGGGACAGTTTCTTTTGTTAGATCGTTAGTTCCAGATATTACTGCTTCAATTCACCAAAAGGGATTCGAACACCTTTTTTTACATGATTACCCATCTAATTTAATACAAATAAAGGACGAAACTACTAATATCTTTCGGATTTTTGTCTTTTCCGAAAGCAGGGTCCCAAATTTGGGATGTTCTTATTATTACCCCAATTGATTTAGTGGGCAGAGCTGATCATAAATTGTACCATCATCAAACAATAATTCATAAGTTTAAATATTCACAATCCTGAAAGAATTGAAAAATAATAACCCCGGATGCAAATCCGGTGGTAATAAGCGCACCCTTTAATTCTCAACCCGGAAAGGGTTGAATGCTGTATGGTTGCTCATCTCATCAAACCATATCAGAATGCTATTGTAATTTTCAATATTCGTTTCATATTAAATTCCAATTCCAGGATAAGTCTCTCCGGATTATTTTATTCAACTCCATTGGAGTTGGTTTATTATAGCTACCTGCCAACCACCGGATTTGCATCCGGGGCTATCCAAATTCAATCCTTTCAGGATTATAATACATTGCATAAATGCATTCAAATGATTGCCCCCATATTTTTTCCTGATATTAATTTGCGATTGGGCAACAGGGCAGAGGCTGTATCAAAAGTCAAAAATAATCTGACAGGTTCATGATAAAGGCTACAAGTTTCAATACGAATTGCCTTTATTTCTATATGGCAGACTGACAAAATTACTTTTGAGACAGCCTCCTACCGACTACCCATTATATATTTTCTCCATGCTATGGTGGGTAACAAAAAATCCCCACAGCAACAAAGCTATGAGGATTTTAAAAAGACTTGGCAATGACATACTTTCCCAGGTGTTACCCAAGTATCATCTGCGCTGGCGGGCTTAACTGCTCTGTTCGGAAAGGGAAGAGGTGGACACCGTCGCTAAAATCACCAAGAAGATCGTAAAGTTCAATGGTTAATGGT
>JAUXUD010000027.1 GCA_030680835.1 Bacteroidota bacterium | reverse complement strand
GGCGGGTTGCTCCTCAGCAGAGCCCGCTTCCGCTTAGTCCGGTTCAACAAAAGTAAACGGTATTCAGGATTAATTGTATAATTGTAAACCCAATTTAGGATTTAAAACAAAAAGTGTAAACTTTTTTCAGGACGAGTCATCTGCCCATATATCATTTCCCATTTCCCATCTCATCTTCCCATACCATCTTCACATGTTCGATATCCGCTTCCCAAAAATTGGGTCCTGTGGGTTTGAACCCAAATTTTGCGTAGAGGCCAGCGGCTGTTAACTGGGCGTGCAGGTAGCGCATTTCGGGTCTGGGAGCCAGTTCTGCTAATAATCTTTGAACGAGGGCCGCTCCAACACCCTTATTGCGTGCGTGTTTAAGCACTGCAAAGCGCTCTAATTTAATGCCTTTTTCAGTGGTCCGATACCTGGCAGTGCCAACAGCTTCGCCATTTAAATAGGCCAGAAAGTGGGTCGATTCTTCTTCAAATTCCCACTCAATATCCTCGGCACAAGCCTGTTCTACAACAAATACTTCCTTTCTGATGGCCCAGGCGGTATTCAAATCTTCTGGCTTTCTGATTTCTATAATATCTATCATCATTTTTGGTGCTAATTCTTTTCTAAAATGTGTATGTTTGCCCCCGCAAATAAACTTTTTAATTATGACAAAAATAGCCGAATTATTAGGCGACAAAGCCGATTCATTGTTAAATCACGAGTGCAAAACAATAACTAAAAGTCAATTACACCTGCCTGGTGCCGATTTTATTGACCGTGTTGTTGCACTTTCAAACCGCCCCACCCAGGTAATGAAAAGTCTTGGTGCAATTTACAACCACGGTCGTTTGAGTGGTACCGGTTATGTTTCTATCCTCCCTGTAGATCAAGGTATTGAGCACAGTGCAGGTGCTTCATTTGCTCCCAACCCTGCTTTTTTTGATCCCGAAAACATTGTAAAACTAGCTATTGAAGGGGGCTGCAATGCAGTTGCCTCAACTTTTGGTGTACTGGCTGCGTGTTCACGCAAATATGCACACAAAATTCCTTTTATTGTAAAGATCAACCACAACGAGTTTTTATCATATCCCAACAAGTTCGACCAGATTATGTTTGGTTCGGTAGAAGAAGCCTGGAACCTGGGTGCAACAGCCGTTGGCGCAACCATCTATTATGGTTCCGACGAAAGTGGCCGCCAGATACAGGAAGTTGCTGCTGCCTTTGAACGTGCGCATGAGCTGGGTATGGCAACTGTTTTGTGGTGTTACCTGCGTAACAATGCCTTCAAAAAAGATGGCGTTGATTACCATACTGCTGCCGATTTAACCGGTCAGGCAAATCATTTGGGGGTTACCATTCAGGCTGATATTATCAAGCAAAAATTACCGACCAACAACGGAGGTTATACCGCTTTAAATTTTGGTAAAACGCATGATAAAGTATATACCGAGTTGTCATCGAACAACCCGATTGATTTAGCCCGTTACCAGGTGGCAAGCTGCTATATGGGACGCATCGGATTAATCAATTCGGGCGGAGAAAGCAAAGGAGCTACCGACTTGGCAGAAGCCGTTACAACAGCCGTTATCAACAAACGGGCAGGCGGAACCGGTTTAATATCGGGACGTAAAGCGTTCCAGAAACCTATGGTTGATGGCATTGCTTTATTGAACAATATTCAGGATGTATATTTGGATAACAGTATAACAGTAGCTTAATAATTAAGATTTTTGATAACCGGATATGCAGACTTGCA
Source organism: Bacteroidota bacterium (assembly GCA_030680835.1). Lineage (GTDB taxonomy): Bacteria > Bacteroidota > Bacteroidia > UKL13-3 > UKL13-3 > B1. Next base: position 126,078 of record JAUXUD010000027.1, on the reverse strand, counting down.
TACCCGGTTATCATTTAAAAATATGAGTTGGTATAAAAGAGTAAAAGAAGGAATCACTACCCTAACTTCCGAAAAGAAATCGGTGCCGGATGGTTTGTGGCATAAGTGCAGCCGCTGCAAAAAAACTTTTTTAACCGACGACCATCAAAAAAATGCGTATGTATGTCCGAATTGCAACTACCACGATAAAATTGGTTCACACGAATATTTTGAAATTTTGTTTGGAACCGAATTTGAGGAGCTCTTCGAAAACATAAAGCCCAGCGATCCTTTACATTTTACGGATACCAAAGAGTACTCAAAACGCTTGACTGAGTCGCAGGAAAAAAGCGGATTGAGCGATGCCATGCGTGTTGCCACAGGCAATCTGAGTCCTGAATTAAAATTGGTTTGTGCCTGCATGGATTTTGGTTTTATTGGTGGAAGTATGGGAAGTGTGGTTGGCGAAAAAATAGCACGTGCCATAGATTATTCGCGCGAAAACAGAATTCCTTTATTAATCATTTCCAAATCGGGTGGGGCACGTATGATGGAAGCCGCATTTTCATTAATGCAAATGGCCAAAACATCAGCAAAACTAGCCTTATTGGGCAAAGCCGGCGTACCCTATATTTCATTACTTACTGATCCAACCACAGGCGGCGTAACGGCCAGCTTTGCCATGTTGGGTGATGTTAATATTGCTGAACCGGAAGCCTTAATTGGCTTTGCAGGTCCCCGCGTAATCAGAGAAACCATTGGCAAAGATTTGCCCAAAGGTTTTCAAAGTTCGGAGTTTGTTTTAGAACATGGTTTTCTGGACTTTATAGTGCCACGTACCGAACTCAAAACCAAACTTACACAACTGCTTCTGGTGATGACGAAGCAGGTTCCTGTAACATAAATAGGGAACTATTTAATAGCAAAAAAAATAATATAATCAGAAAGCTGCTTTATCCGTTTTGATATTGCAGCTTTTTTATTCTCCCCTTTTTTCTTTCTTCATAAAAAAATTATACCTTGCCCAAAGGTTGGAACATCAAATTACATCAAAAGAAAAGATTCTTAAAAAGGTCAGGCAAGCCTTGAATTTCAAGTCTAAAAGCAGTTTTCAGAACATAGACCTGGAGAGCAATGTGTTTACGCGGCCCGAAGGAGAAACCCTTGCGGAGGCTTTTGTAAAAAAGTTTTCGGCGGTGTCGGGGCAATTTGTGTATTGTGACAATCAATTCGACTGCGTTGACAAACTCCTGGATTTGATCGAACAACGTAAATGGAAATACCTGTTTAGCTGGGAAGATGAAATACAACAATTACTAACGGATAGCGGTATTGCATTTTATGATAAGAGAGAACTCCTCGAAAAAATACAGGTATCGGTTACCGGTTGCGAAACGCTATTGGCCAGCTCTGGAAGTATTTTAGTGAGCAGCAGTAAAAACAGCAGGATACTTACCATATGGCCTCCAGTACATATTGTTATTGCAAAACGCTCGCAAATTGTGTTGGATATTAAAGAATCCTTTCAGTATTTAAAAAACCGATATGGCCGCAATATGCCTTCCATGCTAACGTATATAACAGGTCCCAGCCGAACATCCGATCTGCCTTCGCGCGATTATGAAGGGGTTCCGGTAGAGGTGATTGGAGCACATGGACCGATTGAACTCATCTTATTTTTGATTGATGACCGAAAGCCCGATTAATGCTTTCATTAATCCGATAAACTCTTGAAGAAAATATATTTCGCTTCCGATTTTCACCTGGGCATACCCGATGAAGCAAGCAGTTTTGAACGCGAGAAAAGAATTGTGAAATGGCTTGCTGAAATAAAGGAGGATTGCGCCGAGCTATTTATTGTTGGAGATATCTTTGATTTCTGGTTTGAATATAACCTGGTTGTGCCCAAAGGTTTTGTGCGCTTGCAGGCAAAATTTGCAGAGTATACCGACTCGGGCATACCAGTACATTTTTTTCATGGCAATCACGATTTATGGCAGTTTGGATATTTTGAAAAAGAGTTGGGGGTACAAGTGCATACGAAACCCATTATTCGAGAATTTGGGGGCAAAAAGTTTTTTATCGGACATGGAGATGGCCTGGGTCCCGGTCAGTTTAAATTTAAACTGACATTGGCCATATACCGCAATTATTTTTTCCAACGACTCTTTGCCTTTTTTCACCCAAGTATTGGAATGAGCCTGGCCAATTGGCTTAGCAAAAGAAGCAAGCTAAAAACCTTTGACGGGAACTTTACTTTTTATGAAGAGAAGGAGTTTTTGATTGCTTATTGCAGAGGTGTTTTGCAAAAGGAACATTACGATTATTTTATTTTTGGACACAGACATTTGCCCTTAATTTTTGATTTAAATGCGGGAAGTAAATATATAAATTTAGGCGACTGGATCGGATTTAATTCCTATGCTGTTTTTGATGGAACGGAATTGAAATTAGAAACCTTTACTGAAGATAAATAAACATGGTTTTACGGAATATTTTATATTATAAATTTAAAAATAAACCGCGAATAGAAGGCTTGTTTATCGGACTTGTATTTATGTTATGCTCCTTTCAGATTCCAAATGCCGGAGGGTTTAAATTGCTTGCAGGTATTGCCATTCAGGCCAAAGATATGCAAACCGACCGCCTGGGTAATTTATATATTTTGAGCCAAACCAATCAACTCTATAAGTATGATATAACAGGGAAATTACTAAGCACTTTAAACTATTCGTATATCGGAAACATAACCCATATTGATGCGAGCAATCCTTTTGAATTGTATTTGTTTTACAGGGAGTTAAATGCAGTAATTTTTTTAGACAATAACCTCGCATACCGGGGCAGGATGAACCTGAGTGATGCCGGCATCATACAGGCAAGCAGCGCGGCACGTAATTATGCAAATGGATTATGGATTTTTGATCAGGGCGATTTACAACTCAAGAAACTGGATAGGGATGCAAAAATAAGTCAGGTAAGCGGCAATGTATTGCAATATGCGGATACAAAAAACATGGCGCCCAATTTTATTTTCGATAATGGTTCAAAAGTTTTTGTTAATGATAGTCTTTTGGGCATCATGGTTTTTGATGTATTTGCCAATTATCAAAAAACAATTCCTATAAAGGGTTTAAAAGAATTTAAAATTTTGGGCGATGAATTGTATTATGTAAAAAGCAAAAATTTAATGGCTTATCATTTAAAAACCCTGCAGTATAAATCCATTGCATTGCCTGATAGTAATTTTAAAGGAGTATGTATTGAAAAGGAACATCTCTACCTGCAAAAATCAGATTCCGTTGCAATTTATCAACTTCCGCTTAAAGGAAATTAAACGGATTAACCATGCTTAAATCCTATCCCTTTTGGTTTTTTGTATTGGTACTGATTTGTTTTCATCTCTTTGCCTATACGGGTCATTATGGGTATGATGATTTATTTTATGCCAAACTTGCCAAACAATTTTTAGACGGACAGATTGATTATTACGATCACTATTCATACAGATGGACAACCATCATTTACACGGCATTGTTCTTTAAAGTTTTTGGGGTGGGCGATTTTGCCATTGCATGTTCGGCATTAAGTATTTCCATAGCAACCTTATTCATCAGTTTTTTATTACTCAGGCATCAGAAACCCGCCACTGTATTTTTTTCACTTTCGTTGCAGGTATTGGGTAGCTGGTATTTATTTTATAGTGATAAACTCACTCCCGATATTTACGTTTTGTTGTTTGCAACCCTTAGTATTTACTTTTTGGTAAAGCAAAAATTTGGAAGCGCAAAACCGATTACAATTCTTAATGCTTTTGGATTGTCAATAGCATTGTTTTTAGGCTTTTTGAGCAAGGAAACGATTTTGTTGCTGGCGCCGCCTTTATTGTTTTTTGCAATCAGCGATTGGGTTCAGAAAAAGAACCGTATATTTTGGTATATGACTGCTGCTTTTGGCATATTATTTTTAGCCATATATTTTTATTTTATCCAGGTATTAACAGGAGACGTAATGGCCCGGTTTAGTGCCATACAGGCCAATGCCTATTATAATTTATGCAGTTACGATGTTCAGGCATTTATTTTTACCCTGCGAAGAATTGGTTACCAGTTTATAGAACTCTTCATACAAACCGGATTGGCAATCCCATTGGCCTTTTTACTAAGTGCCATATCACGGAAGCCAGTTTCATTTTGGAAGCCTCAGTCAGAAAGAGATTTCTATATTGTATTGAGTCTTTTAATTTTGATTTCAGGCAATTTTATGTCGACCAGCATCAAAGCCTACAGTCCGATTTGCCTGGATATACGCCACTTTTTATGGATGATGCCGGTATTGGCAATCATGGCAGGTTTGGGTTTGAAGAATTATCTTGAAAAGGAAGAAAGTGATTTTTCAATTACCCGCTGGCTGATTGTGATTTGTATCGCGTCCTGGTATTTTGGTTCATCATTTACCTTTACCCTGTATTTACCTTTTACATTGGTTTGGCTACTACATGGTTTTTACCGCAATACCTGGTTTAAAAAATATTTTATTTTAGTTTTGCTTTTGACCCAATTATATCCCGTTTATCATTGGGTAAACTATGCACAAGGTTTAAGATATGAAAAACAAAAAGAAGATATCAATAAACTGAGTTCAGCATATCCCAATGAAACAATAATCACCGATGAAGTACAACGAAACCTACTGCGTTTTTACCAGCAATTTGATTCAGGAAGTTACAATAAGGTTTTAATTTTTGAAGAAATAATAGGGAATTCCTATGTAAATAAAATTATTTACAAAAACTGGTATACCCAATATTTATCAGGTATGCAGGAGCAGGATTTACCCTTGTGGATGCGATTGGAATCGCTTAAGAAAACAGGTTTATTCAGAGATACAATTTTGGGAATTGAAGCTTTTAAAATACATGATTCCCTGTCTGCCAAAACGTTGTTTAAAAATACATTTGGATATGAGGGCAAATCTGAATACAGAGATGTAAACAAAGCGCAGATCGTTCAAAAAAATGCGTTTGCGGGTAGTTTTTCTGAACAACAACAGGAATATTCATCCTCATTTATTCTTCCCCTCGACTCAATTCATTTAAGTGGAAAAGGGGAATTTATGATCAAGGCAACGGTACAATGTAAAATGAAAGACCGCACCGATTTAAAGCTCATCATTGACATTTCAAACAAAGAAAAAAACCTGTTTTGGGCCGGTGCCGATGCCAACCAATATATGAAAGCCTATGGATTGTGGTGGCCTGTTACCCATGAAGTAATCCTGAATCAGGCTGATTATGCAAACAAACATGCAACCCTTAAAATCTACCTTTTGATGGATAAAAAACCCACGGAAGCCTTCATTGACAACTGGGCTATTGAAGTGAAGGAATATTAGCTATATTTGCCGCCTTATTTTGAGTGCATGTTAGAGAAATTAGAAGCCATATATATTCGTTTTAAGCAAGTTGAAGAAATGCTCAGTCAGCCTGATGTGCTGAGTGATATGAAGCGTTTTACCCAAATGAACCGTGAATATAAAGGGCTGCAGGCTATTGTAGATAAATATTTCATTTACAAAAATCTGGTGGGAAATATAGAATCTGCCCGCGAGCTACTGAAGACAGAGAAAGATGATGAAATGCGCAGCATGGCAAAAGCCGAACTGGATGAGCTGGAACCTAAGGTAGCTGTGATGGAGGAAGAAATCAGGGTTTTGATGATCCCAAAAGATCCTGAAGACAGCAAAAATGCATTATTGGAAATACGAGCCGGAACCGGGGGAGATGAAGCCAGTATTTTTGCCGGCGACCTGTATCGGATGTATATGTATTTTTGCGATAAACGCGGATGGAAAACAGAGCTGGTAGATTTTACAGAAGGCACCGCAGGTGGTTACAAAGAAATTATTGTAGAAGTTACCGGTGACGATGTATACGGAATTTTAAAATACGAAAGCGGAGTGCACCGCGTACAACGGGTACCCGAGACCGAAACCCAGGGACGTGTGCATACTTCAGCGGCAACTGTAGTGGTTTTACCCGAAGCCGAAGAGGTGGATGTATATTTAAATCCTGCCGATATTGATTTACAGACTTCGCGTTCGGGAGGTGCAGGCGGACAAAATGTAAACAAGATTGAAAGCAAGGTGCAATTAACGCACAGGCCATCGGGCATTGTGGTGGTTTGTCAGATTGAACGTACCCAACACAAAAACCGCGAAAGGGCCATGGTGATGTTGCGTTCAAAATTATACGAAATAGAGTTGCAAAAACACAATGCAAATATTGCAGGTAAACGAAAAACCATGGTATCCAGTGGCGACCGTTCGGCAAAAATCAGAACCTATAATTACCCACAAAGCCGGGTAACCGATCACCGGGTTGGCTTTACCAAATACAACCTGCCCGAAGTATTGAACGGCGAAATCCAGGAATTTATTGATCAGTTGCAGATTGCTGAGAATGCTGAGAAATTGAAGGACGGAATTACAATTTGAAAAGTATATGGCCAACTCATTTATTCTTCCATATTTTCGGATTACGACTTGAATGAAAGATATGATGAATCAATATTCTGTTGTCATCAATTGAATAAAATATTTCGAAAGGAAATCGTTTCATTAAAGCCATTCTGAAATCAGCATGCACAACTGCACAAAGAAATGGATTTGATTTTAATAAATTCAAGGCGATTTCAACTTCTTCGATAAATTCGATTCCAAGATGCTCTTTTTGTTCATTATACCACAAGGCAGATTCATATAGTTCAGCATCTGCCAAAGGGGAGATTATGATTTCGTAAATCATAATTTTTTTAGCAGATCTTTTTTTACATCATCCCATTTTTTAAAACTTTCAGGATTGCTTTTATATAAAGCGGCACTTTCTTCCAATTTTGAGACAGTAAAGTCATCCATTTCGTCTTTATCTAATTTAACTTCATGGACGAAATTGATGTTACTTAAAACTTGTTCCAATATTTGAGCCTGTTCGTATGTTTCAGTTTTTAAATGAATAAGTGTCATTATGCTTATTTTTTATTCAAATATATATTATTTATTAATATTTTTTGGTGTCTCCTTCTTTGCTTGTTTCACCCCAGCCTATGGCTCATCACCCTTTGCACTTCGCTGTACAATTGCATGGGATTAAACTTGCGCCAGTTCATTTCATCGAGTTCCCCGCCAAAATTGATATAGTAATCAATTCTGCCCGTCCTGAATTCGTTCAAGACATGGGGCTGAAAATTGATGGCTGCAATCCACCCGTCATCCACATCCTCAAACCATTCTTCATAATAACTATCGTCGCTGCTGTGAAAGTTTAAAACATTTTCACCAATCAGGATAAACTTCAGAATCCCGCAATCAACAAGAGGTTCAACCACTTCACGTTTCAGAAACATGATATCGTTATGAATGGCATCATTCCATTCTCCAAATAATTCGATAACAGCAAAACCTTTATCGTATTCGGCATATAAAATTTTTACATATAGGGTACTTGAACCAATCTCATCCCATTGTGGGTGTATGGCATAATTATAAATATGATTTGTAAATTCAAATTCGCTGTACTCGCGTTCATAAAAGGGAGAATCCGGATCGTTCTCACTCTGGTATATATCACGCCACTTATAAAAGGGCTCTATCTCTTGCATATTTCCAAAGTTGCAAAAAAAGATTTATACCACAAAAAATTATTGCAAAAACCAGATTAAACCAGTGATTAAAATGTTATCTGAATACGTATATGCGAACATCTGCGTAACCTTCTGCGAAAATATGCGAGAAATGAGCAATTCATACCAGAAGTAAATTTGCGGTGAATAAATAGTTAGAGCCCTGAATCATAATTTTATGTTAATATTCGGCATCCCTGAATGTGTAAGCAGGATAAAATGTAATTTGCATAAAATCATGTTATGAAACCAACTCTTTTTATATTGACAAGGTTTACCGCATTCATTATACTGCTGTCTCTCTCCTGCAAAAAAGAAAAGTTTGATTTGGATAAATTTCATGGAACAGAAGCGGGTCCCGAACTTGCGATCCCCTTTATATATACAGTACTGGATATTAAAAACCTGATAAAGGATACTACTCAATCAGAAATTGGCAGTGACGGATTAATTCAATTTGTATATCGAAGGGATTCAATATACAACATCATGCCTTCGGATATGCTGGTTTTTTCAGCACCCGTAAAAACGCAGACCGGGACCAACCTGGGACCCATTTCTATACCTAACATACCCTATAATTCTGGGATATCGGTTAGTGTTTTGGCAGCAGGATTAAACAGCGCAAATAAAGTTTTACTCGATAGTCTGGTGGGTAAAAATGCAATCCTTCCTGCCTTTTTAAGTACAAATGGTCCGCTTCAAACCATGCCATTAGACAGTACTTTTTTTAGTTCTATAGATATTCAATCAGGTACCCTTGATATCACTGCAAAAAACAATTTACCCATGTACATAACTGAATTAACTACCTATTTATACGCACTCAATCCGCAACGATATATTGCAAAAGTTACCTTATTAAATATTGCACCCTTTGGTAGCAAAACAACTACCATCGACCTTTCAAACCTTAGCATTACGGCACCATTGGGTTATAGCGTGGTAAAATTTGCCAGCAACACCAGTGCCCCCAATGCCATTACGATAAATTATTCCGACTCAATTGGGATGAATTATCAGTTTAACAATATAGTGGCTAAAGGGGGACGGGTGAATTTAGCCAGCGTAAAATTTAATAAAACAAACGATTATATTGATATTTCTACCAATAATTCAGCGCAAAAAATAACCAAATTAACGCTTGTTAAGGGTAAAATCAAATACCTGTTAAAATCAACAATACGGGAGCAGATTGATGTAAAACTAAACTTTCCAACAGCTTCAAAGTTTTCATTGCCTTTTCCTGAACAAAGTATTTCAATCCCTTATTCACCGGTAACTCAGATTTCGGGATTTATTGATATCGCAAATGTGAGCTTTGAATTAAACAGCAATGCGGCCAAGCCATACAATATTTTACCGTTTATTACTGAAGCAATGATTGTGTCCTCTGGAAAAAAAGTTTTGTTTGATGCCTCAAACGCGTTTACCATTCAATTATTTATTGATGAATTGGAAATAGATTATGCCGAAGGCAATTTTGAAACGGGCGCGAATTTTGTATTCAAATTTAAGGAACAAATTGATTTTTTTAAGCAGTTTCAAAGTGGCTTTCATATCGATGATGCAAACCTAAAATTAAAAATTAGCAATGGATTTGGAATACCCTTACATATAAATTTTGATATGATTGGCGAAAATATTCAGGGTACAAAACAGGCATTGGGTATTTCTCCTTTCAATTTGAATTTCCCATCATTGTCTCAGGTGGGACAAGTATTTTCGGTTACAAATATTTACAATAAAACCAATTCCAATATTTCTTCATTTTGCAATTTGCCCCCCAATTCAATCAACTTCGATGGATTCGCTTCTGTGGGTGCACCCGGCCCAAGTCCTGCCTATAATAATTTTATCAAAAAAGGTAAAGGACTTAATATAGGCATTGAAATGAATTTGCCATTGGCTATTAGTGGAAAGAATATTGCCTTATCGGATACTTTTAAGTTTGAGGGCTCATTAATTTCTGAGCTTAATATCAAAAATCTGGCTATAAAGTTTACCAATGCATTTCCGTTTGATGCCCATGTAAATTTTAAATTTGTAAATGATACTTTTCTTACACTCGATTCTTTTTATTTCTCAGGGGCCATAACAGCAGGTTACATCAATCCTGCGGGCCGTATTATACGTGCAACAGAAAATACAGTCAATATACCCATTGATACCGCAGCAGCAAACAGATTAAAACATTCAAAACAACTTATGTTCACGATATATTTTTCTTCCCCGGATGATGGAGCCAAATGGGTTAAAATTTATTCAGATTACTTTTTGAAAATAGGCATTGGCATCATTACAAAGCAGAAATTTAAATTACAATAAAAAGTAATGTTTAAAAGGGCAAATTACATAGTTTTGGTATACCTTCTCATCTGTATCAGTTTAAAGTGCATAGGACAGGGTATTTCAAATCTGGGATTGTATCAGTTTAAAAATGTAGCCCAATGTGTCATGTTAAATCCTGCAGCAATTCCTGAAAACGACACTACATATAGCATTTTCCCGTCTGTATCAGCTGTATATTATAATCCGGGGTTTACCTTTATTGATCTATTTAAAGAAGGAACAAATTCGCAGGAGACCATAGACAGAATGCTGGCAGATAAAACTATAGACTTTGGCAGAATTAATTTAAGTGTGCGCAGTGATATTTTATTCTTTGGGATTAAAAGCAATCAAAAGTATTTTTCATTTGGGTATTCACTGGCTACCGATGGATTGCTAAATCTTTCAAAAGACTTTATCAGACTCATGTATGATGGAAATGCCACAGTAATGGATTTTTCGGGTCGTTTTGCCAAACTCAGCGGAATCGGAATTGATATCAGCGAATATTCATACCTGCATTTCGGTGTTTCTGAACCTATAAATCAAAATATGACTATTGGTTACCGGTTCAAATTGTTAATGGGTTTGGCAAATATAAGTACCTCAAAGGCTAATATTTCACTTATTACCGGTGGTGATGGAGCAACCAACCCATACAGGCTTCATGCGGCGGCTGATTATAAAGTAAATACCTCCGGAGATATATTCGATAATACTTATGGCCTGGCTTCGCTTATGGCCAATCCAAATGGTTTAGGCCTTGGGTTTGATGCAGGTGTCTCATATAAAATGCCGAAAAATAATCTTGTTTTATCGGCAAGTTTGCTGGATGCAGGTTTTATTTATTGGCATCAGAATGCAAGAAGTTATTATGCAAATTCTACGTTTAATTTCGAAGGATTGGGATATGATTTCGGTTCATCTGCTGACTCGCTTAATAATCTTTTTGTTCACCTCAAAGATTCCCTCTTTGAACTTTTTAAACCGGAGGAAAAACTGGAAAACTATGCCACATTTTTAAATTTTAAATTGTATCTTGGGGTAGAATGGAAAATACAAAAGAATAAAACGATAGGAGCTACAATTCTTTTGCAGGCAATGCGCAGAACCTTGTATCCGGCCTTCAATTTATCATATACTCAAAAAATACATAATGGATTGGATGTTCGCGTGGGCTGGACAGCTTATCACAAAACATTTGAAAATATCAATGTGGGTTTCGCCCTCAATATGGGTGCAGTTCAATGGTATGCAAATACCGACAATATCATAGGATTGATGAATTATCAAACATTGAAATTCTCTACTTTTAGTATGGGTTTAAATCTAAATATTTCCAGAAATAAAGATTGGGACTATGATGGGATTCCGGATAAAATGGATCGCTGTAAAAAAATAGCCGGGATTGAAATATTTAAAGGTTGTCCGGATTTTGACAATGACCTGATACCGGATATAGACGATGCCTGTCCCGATTTAAAAGGAGTTTCTTCTGCGCAAGGATGTCCGGATAAAGACGCTGATGGCATTCAGGACCGTGAGGATAAGTGCCCGCGCCTGGCCGGAGAAATTTCAGCCAAAGGCTGCCCAGATGCCGATAGAGACAGCATACCCGATCACAAAGATGAATGTCCGGATGTGTTTGGAACTAAAAAAACAAAAGGTTGCCCTGATCGCGACCAGGATGGAGTTCCTGATAAAGACGACAAGTGCCCGGAAGTGGCAGGATTAAAATCAAATGGAGGTTGCAAGCCGGAGTCGTCTGAAATACAAAAGCCGGTTAAAAAACTATAAAAGCCGGGTATTAATTATTGATAACAAACTTTTTAATCACACTGTTATTTTCAGCGTTTAGTCTTATATAATAACATCCCATTTCAAGCTTAAAATCTAAATCTATTTTATTTTTATTAGAATCGGTTTCATTTTTAAAAAGTAGTTTTCCGCTGATATCATATACCTCATAACTTAAGATTGAAATAATAGACTGAACACTAAAGTTACCCTGATTGGGATTGGGGCAAAGTAGAACATTTTGGAAACTCAGGGAGATTTCATTAATTCCTGTTGGTACCACACTAAATGAGTTATCTAAACTTAAGGAACCATCAATTGAATTAAAGACTCTGATATTAAATGCTGTAAATTTAGTAATTGAATCAATAGTTATTTTACAGTTCAAAACAGAATCATTTATTACCATAAAAGTGTTCACATAAATACCGCCGGGTGATGCTGTTTGAGGATTAAAATTAATGGTACTCCCTTTTGTAAAATGCGTTCTTGAACCCTTTATTACCACATCAATGGTTTGTCCATTTGCACCGTAACCCGGACTAACAGATACAAGTTTAGGAGCATAAGGAGATGCGATTACTTTAAATGCATTAAATAAATACAGGGAACGGTTAAATATGTCCTGAATCTGAATCGCTTTCCATCCTGGTGTAACAGACAGACTTAGTTTTATGTATGCTAAAATGGTTGAATCATTGATTATTTTAAAACTATCAATTGTAGTTGATGTTAAATAAAGCCATTGAATTCCCTGCGTAAAATAAGTGTTCTTTCCTTTAATGGTAAGTACAAGGCTTTCTCCCTGCATAGCACTATCCGGACTTACCGAAACAATTTTACTATAGTAATATTTTGGAACTGAATTAATTTTGTAGGTAAAGCTCGAAATATTTCCCAAACTATCAAGACCCACATTGGCAATATAATTTTTTGAACCGGGTGCATACCATGAATAGGACGCATTGGTTTGAATTCTGTTTCCAACTAACCCCCAGCCAAAAATAGTATGAAGAAAAATATTGGCCTGGATAACCGTATTGTTTTGTACCCTTAAACTATTGTATGTGGAACTGTCGGGTAAAGTTAATAAACCCCACCCGTCACATAATGAAACATTAAATATTCTCGCATCTATTCTTACCGAATCAATACCTGTGATGGGAGGAAGTCCAAACTCTGCCAGCAACCCTTTAGCAGTTGCTGTGGTTGAATCAATAGAAAAAGACTGATAGGTAAGTGGGAAATTAAACATTTTAAGTTTGACCCCAACCACATGATTTGCCGGCATATCAACGATGGCTTTCACAAAACTATCGGTAACCTCGGCATATTGGTCGCCACCGACAACAGATCGAAGCAACAGATTTGCCGTAACACCTGGGGCATTCGGATCAGAAGTTACACTAAAAAATAAAGTGGAATCATATCTTTTGGGGGATTGATTAGTCAAAAAATTCCAGTTATGGTTTGGTCCGGTTGAACCAAAATTAATGGTTGAAAAGATTGGTGAATCCACAGCATAAATAATCTTATCTCCATGGCTGCCAAAATCAGCGCGGGTATAAACAATTTGGGCAGATGACAGCATTGAAAATAACAGGCAATGAATGGTAATTAGTTTTTTCATGATGCTATTTGTTTGATTGTGGATTAACAAAAGTAAATAATAAAAACTAAATTGCTGGAAGATTAAATTTAGTAAATTTTGAGAGTTAAATTACTGGTTTAATGGGATAGTTGTTGCAAGTACAATGAATATTCTTATCACGATTTTATACCAAATAGAATTATGCCAAATAGTATAAAATTAAACACTTCAAAAAAAGTTACACTACTAATTTATAGGCATTTTCAGCTTTATAATTAAAAAATTCTAAAAAATTTCATTACTATTTTTGATTTTTTAAAAATTTAATATAATTGTGCCCAAAATTAGTCATGGAATCCCTTATGTTTGAAAAAATGTAATATTCAGTATTTACAGGCGTTACAAAGAAAAAATAGAATTAAAAAAAGATATGGATATCAAGGAAATTAATGAAAAAATTCAGCGCGAATCTGCCTTTGTGGATTTGCTTTCGATGGAGTTGGGAAAGGTAATTATTGGCCAGAAATATATGGTGGAGCGGCTGTTGATTGGCATGTTGAGCAATGGCCATATTTTGCTGGAAGGGGTTCCCGGCCTGGCCAAAACATTGGCTATTAAATCCCTGGCAGCTACGGTTCAGGCCAAATTTAACCGCATTCAGTTTACGCCCGATTTGTTGCCGGCCGACTTAATCGGAACCATGATTTACAATCAGAAACGGGAAGAATTTATCGTGCGCAAAGGTCCGATTTTTTCCAACTTTATACTGGCGGATGAAATAAACCGCGCCCCGGCAAAAGTGCAATCTGCCTTATTGGAAGCTATGCAGGAACGACAAATTACCATAGGTGAAAATACCTATCCGCTGGAAGAACCTTTTTTGGTTTTGGCTACACAAAATCCAATCGAGCAGGAGGGAACCTACCCTTTACCCGAGGCGCAGGTGGATCGCTTTATGCTGAAAATTGTAATCGGCTATCCAAGCAAAGAAGAAGAAAAACTGATTATCCGCGAGAATATTGCTGAAACCTTTCCTAAGGTGAATCCGGTTGTAAGTCCGCAGGAAATTATTAATGCCCGAAATGTGGTGCGCGAAGTGTATATGGATGAAAAGATAGAGCAGTATATAATTGATATTGTTTTTGCCACGCGCAATCCTGCAGATTATAAACTGGCCAAACTTTCTCCGCTTATTTCCTACGGAGGCTCTCCGCGTGCAAGTATTAACCTGGCATTGGCAGCTAAGGCTTATGCCTTTATCAAGAGAAGGGGTTATGTGATACCAGAAGATGTACGTGCAGTTTGTGCAGATGTATTGCGCCATCGCATCGGACTTACCTACGAAGCGGAAGCTGAAAATGTGAGCAGTGAAAATATAATCAACGATATCTTGAATGCAGTGGAAGTACCGTAGGGGAAAAGGGCGGAGGACAGGGGGCAGAGAGCATGGAGCAGAGAGCATAGGGTATGCTCCATGCCATTTGTTTTGCAAAGCAAATCAACAAACTAAACTAAATGATCACCAGAGAAATCATAAATAAGGTTCGGAAAATTGAAATCAAAACCCGGGGACTCTCCAGCCACATTTTTGCGGGGGAGTACCACAGTGCTTTTAAGGGCAGGGGAATGACTTTTAGTGATGTGCGGGAATATATGCCGGGTGATGACATACGTACCATTGACTGGAATGTAACCGCACGCTTTAATCATCCCTATGTAAAGGTTTTTGAGGAAGAGCGCGAGCTCACGGTAATTTTGCTGGTGGATGTGAGTGCATCGGGAAATTTTGGAACTACCTTTCAATTTAAAAAAGATCTGATAACTGAGTTATGTGCGGTATTGTCTTTTTCTGCCATTCAGAATAATGATAAAATCGGCATTATCTTTTTTAGTGATAAAATCGAAAAATTTATTCCCCCTAAAAAAGGCAAAACACATATTCTGCGTATCATTCGTGAGCTGATAGAATTTAAACCGGCCAATAAAAAAACAGCCATCAGCGAAGCCTTGCGTTATGTTTCCAATGTAATTAAAAAGAAAAGTATCGTTTTTGTGATTTCTGATTTTATGGATACACACTTTGAAGAGGCATTGAAATACACCAATAAAAAACATGATGTGGTTGCACTTCAAATATACGATCCGCGTGAAAATGAATTACCCAATGCCGGGCTTATTCGAATTGAAAATGCAGAGTCGGGCGAAACCCTGGAGATAGATACGAATGACCCTGAAACCAGAAACAACTTTAGAAAAATGGCCATTCAAAAAGAAAAATTTCTGAATGATGCATTTGCCAAAAGCGGAATAGACTGGATTAAATTGCGTACAGATGAAAATTACGTACATCAGTTAATGAGACTGTTTAAAAAGAGGGGAAGAAAGGCATAATGAAAATTTTAAATTTTATATTGATTGCATTCCTGTTTTCTATTCACACTTCGCACTTATATGCACAACGGATTCAGATTCAGGTAGACGCATCCTTTGATACCACGGCTATTAAAATCGGAGATCAATTGCATTTAAATGTGGAGGTACTGTTTCCTTCAGATGCGAAAGTAGCTTTTCCGCAATTTGGCGATTCCATTGGTAAAATAGAAATTGTTGATCGTACCAAACTGGATACCCTGAAGTCGGAAGATGGTAAATCAACTACCTATAAACAATCACTTACAATAACAGCGTTTGATCCGGGAAATTATATGCTCCAGCCTTTTTATTTTTACTATCAGTTAGCCACTTCAAAAACAATTGACAGCATTGCAACAAGCACCTTGTATTTGCAGGTTCAAACCATAGCGGTAGATACCAACAAGGTGATAAAAGATATTAAAGCACCGCTTGATGTCCCTTATACTTTAGAGGAGTTTTTACCTTATTTAATCATGGGCCTGATTGCTTTGGCAATTATTTTGATTATCCTATGGTATATCAAAAAGAAAAACAGGCAAAAACTACCCGTTGTTGTTCTGCCACCTCCTCGTCCGGCGCATGAAATTGCCCTGGAAGCCCTGCATAAAACTGAGGCCCAAAAATTATGGCAGGATGGACATTACAAACAGTATCAAAGTGAAGTTTCCGATACCATCCGCATGTATATTGAAAATCGTTTTTCAATACCGGCTCTGGAACTCACAACAGATGAAACCCTAAAACATTTAAAGCGAAATCTGATTACTGCAGAGGCACATGAAAAATTAAAATATATGCTGCAATTGGCCGATATGGTGAAATTTGCAAAGGCCATTCCATTGGGTTCAGAAAATGAAATGGTGATGGAATACGCATATCAATTTATAGCCCTAACCAAACCGGCCACAATCAGCGACTTTGAGACCATTGAGAAGGGAGAAGATAAAAAGTGATGCACCTATTTGATCATATACAATTTGCCAATAAAGGATTTTTCTGGTTATTATTATTGATACCGGCATTAATCGTTGTATATATTTTATTGATACGACTGAGGCAGAACAAACTAACATTTTCTTCATTTGAAAATTTTAAAGGATATAAGCCAAGCCTGCGTCAGCGTTTCAGGCATCTTCCTTTTATTTTATGGTTACTGGCGTTACTGGCCATTATAACAGCATTGGCCAGACCCCAATCGAGTTCAGGCGGACAAAATGTAAATACCGAAGGGGTAGATATCGTCATGGCAATTGATATTTCTACCTCCATGCTTGCCGAAGATCTGAGGCCAAACCGGATAGA
The DNA here is from genome assembly GCA_030680835.1 of Bacteroidota bacterium. Classification (GTDB taxonomy): domain Bacteria; phylum Bacteroidota; class Bacteroidia; order UKL13-3; family UKL13-3; genus B1. Next base: position 108,984 of record JAUXUD010000027.1, on the reverse strand, counting down.
AGCTGCAAAAAAAGTTGCGCTTGATTTTATAGACAGCCGTCCGGATGATCGCATCGGACTGGTGATTTTTGCGGGCGAAAGCTTTACGCAATGTCCGATTACTTCAGACCATGCGGTTCTTAAAAATTTGTTTGCAGGTTTGGAGAGCGGATTGCTTGCAGATGGAACAGCAATAGGTGAAGGTTTGGCTACTGCTGTGAGTCGCATTAAAGAAAGCAAGGCAAAAAGCAAGGTGATTATTTTATTAACCGATGGGGTAAATAATGTGGGAGAAATATCTCCACAAACTGCCGGGGATATTGCCAAAACATTTAATGTGCGGGTATATACCATTGGAGTGGGAACCCGGGGTATGGCTCCCTATCCATTCCCAACACCATTTGGAATTCAATACCAGAATGTACCTGTTGATATTGATGAAACAACTCTAAAAGGAATTTCTGCAGAAACCGGCGGGAAATATTTCAGAGCCACACATACTGCCCAGCTAAAAAGTATTTATGCCGAAATTGACAAGCTTGAAAAAACAAGAATTGAAGTAACCACATTCAGGCATAAGTCGGAAGAGTTTCATCCTTTGGTTCTGCTTGCACTTATATTACTTGCAGTGGAACGGCTATTGCAATTTACTTTACTAAAAAAATTACCATGAGTCTGTTTAGATTTGCACATATAGAATATTTAAATGCACTGGCTTTTATTCCGCTCATCATGCTGATTTTTTTTGTGATGCGCTACCGGCAAAGAAAAGCCTGGAAAAAACTTGGGGATCCAACTTTACTTGACAAGCTTTCCCCTCAAACTTCAAACGGGAAACCGGTTTTAAAACTTATCCTCTATTGTCTTGCTTTTGGTTTCATTGTTATTGGATTGGCCAGTCCGCAAATAGGCACCAAACTGGAAGAAATCAAGCGCGAAGGAATCGATGTGATCATTGCTCTGGATGTTTCCAATTCGATGAAGGCAGAGGATATCAGACCGAACCGTTTGGAACGGGCCAAACAATCCATTTCACGTTTTATAGACAAACTGGAAAACGACCGGATTGGACTGATTGTATTTGCCGGCAAGGCCTATGTTCAGCTTCCCATTACAACCGATTTCAGTGCTGCCAAACTTTTTCTTTCAACCATTAATACCAGCCTGATTCCAACACAAGGTACAGCAATAGGTGCTGCCATTGATTTATCATTAAGCTCGTTTGTCGGAAAGGATAATAAACACAAAGCGCTCATCATCATTACCGATGGCGAAAACCATGAAGACGATGCAATGGAGTCGGCAAAAAAAGCAGCAAAGGAAGGCGTAGTGATTCATACCATTGGAATGGGCTCACCCGAAGGAGCACCCATTCCGGTAAGCAATAACGGCAACAGTGATTTTTTAAAAGACAATAACGGGACTACGGTAATAACAAAACTCGATCAGTTATCTCTGGAAAAAATAGCTGTGGAAGGGAAAGGAATTTTTGTGCGTGCCTCAAATGCCGAAGACGGTTTGGAAACGGTAATGAAAGAGATTTCCAAAATGGATAAAAAGACATTTGAGGCAAAGCAATTTACCGATTACGAAGATCGTTTTCAGTATTTTATAGGAGCGGGTTTATTATTATTGCTTTTCGAATTTATCATCAGCAACCGCAAGAGTAAATGGATTGAAAGGTTGAACCAAATTATGGCCGGGAAATGAAAAGACTAAAAAGACATATTGCTCTGTTTATTTTTATAATTGCAGCTGTTCATTCAAGTGCACAAGGGGAAAGAAAAATTGTTAGGGCAGGGAACAATCAATATAAAGAGAAAAAATACAGTGATGCCGAAGTGAGTTATAAAAAGGCATTGTTAAAAAACAAGGAATCAAAATATGCAGAATTTAACCTGGGCAATGCCTATTACAAACAGGAAAAATATGAAGATGCGGTAAAACAATTTACGGGGATTGCATCAAATAAAAATTTAAACAAAGCAGAAAAAGCAAGTGCCTATCATAATCTCGGAAATACTTTTTTACAGCAAAAAAAATATGAAGAAAGTATTGCTGCCTATAAAAATGCTTTAAAATTAAATCCAAAAGACGAAGATACACGCTATAACCTGGCGTATGCACAGGCAAAACTGCAAAAGGAAAAGCAGCAACAACAACAGCAGCAAAAAAACAAAGATCAGAAGCAGGATCAAGACAAGGATCAGAAAAAAGATTCACAGCAGAAACCCGGTGATGATAAAAAAGAAAAGGGAAAACAAGCACAACCCAAACCTCAGAAAATATCAAAGGAAGATGCAGAAAAAATATTGAAAGCCTTAAATAACGATGAAAAGGATTTGCAGAAAAAAAAGATAAAAGCAGAATCGGGAAGAATGAATATTGAAAAAAACTGGTAACTATAAAAATGAATTTAAAAACGATAAAATATTTTCTGACCCTTATCTGCATATTAGTATTTGTACCCATTGAAGCGGCTACGCCGCGCTTTGTGGCTACGGCTTCAAGTACAACGGTGGCAGCAGGGGAGCAGATTCAGATTACTTTTGAGTTACAGGGAAATGGTGCACGTTTTCAGGCACCCACATTTGCGGGATTTAATGTGTTGATGGGACCGAGTCAATCTTCCAATATGCAGATAATAAATGGAAACATGTCTCAGTCTATTTCATTTACTTATGTAATTCAAGCCCTGAAAGAGGGAACGTATAAAATAGGTGCTGCCTCTATTGAAGTGGAAGGGAAGCGGGTTCAATCCAATGAACTTACAATTACCGTTGTAAAAGGGTCACAACCACATTCAGGAGGACAGGGAACGCAGCAAAAGCCTCAATCGAATGATGCAGGTGGCCTGGGCGACAAAAGTGTTTTCATAAAGGCAAGTGTGGATAAGGCAAATGTATATCGTGGAGAAGCTATTATCGTAACTTATAAAATATATACAAAGGTATCACTCGTAAATTACGGACTCAAAAAAATGCCTTCCCTTGAAGGATTTTATTCTCAGGATATAAATACAAACCAGCAACTTCAGTTTGTTACTGAAAACCTGGAGGGGGTGCAATACAAATCAGCAATTATTAAACAAATGGTTTTGTTTCCACAGCGAAGCGGGACTTTAACATTAGATGCCATGGAAGGAGAGGTAGTTGCCCGGGTTCAGGTAAAAAGGCAACAGCAAAGCAACAATCCTTTCGATTTTTTCTTTAATGATCCGTTCTTTAACAACTCGGTTCAGGATGTACAGGTAAAAATAAAAAGTATGCCTGTAAAAATAAACGTAAAAGAATTGCCCAAGGGAAGTCCGGACTCGTTTAAAGGTTCGGTGGGCAGGTTTACCTTAAACGCCACCTTCGACCGCAAGGAAGCCAAAGCACATGATGCCCTGAACCTGAAAATAAAAATCAGCGGGAAAGGAAACATTAAATTACTGGATCCCCCGCATGTGGAATTCCCTCCGGATTTTGAAACCTATGACCCAAAGGAAGTCTCCAATGCTACTGCCACAACCGATGGAATGAGTGGCAGTAAAACATTTGAATACCTGGTGATTCCTAAAAATGCAGGTGATTACAAAGTAAGTGTAAACGACTTTAGCTTTTTTGATATTGATAAAAACAAATATGAAACCATAAAAGGTTCAGATTTTATTTTAAAAATAGCCAAAGGGGACGAAACGCTTAGCACAGCGGTTACGGGTGTTTCAAAAAACGAAATTGAATATCTGGGAAAAGATATCCGTTTTATCAAAACAAATATTCCCGATTTTGAAATAAGCGAAGGCTTGTTTTACCGATCAAATAAGTTCTATCTCTACCTGATCATACCGGCAATACTATTTTTGGTGACGCTTATTCTGAGGATGCGTTATTTAAAAATGAACAGTAATGTAAATCTGTTAAAAAGCAGAAGAGCCAATAAAGTTGCCATGAGACGTTTGAGTGCAGCCAAAAAGTTTCTGGCAGATAAAAAATCCGAAGCATTTTTAGACGAGATGTTCAGAGCCTTATGGGGTTTTATCAGCGACCGTTTACAAATTCCCGTTTCGCAATTATCAAAAGAAAATGTTTCAAGTATTTTGAACCAAAAACATGTTTCAGAAGATTCGGTTCAGCAGTTTATACAAACTTTAGACACCTGTGAAATGGCACGGTTTGCAAGAGGCATGGCCGAATCAAATGAAGAGATCTATAGAAAAGGGATTGCAATTATCAGTAAACTGGAGGAGGAAATAAAATGAAAAATATTTTGAATTGGAATTCCGGCACTTTACAGTTTTACATAAACACACGTGTTATCCTGAACACATTCTGTTCTGAGCATGATGAAGGGTCAAAAGATTCTTTGAAGCGATTTTTTTATATTGTTTTATTCATTCTTTTTTCAAACTTAAATGGATTTACCATTGAGCCTGCATCTGTTTTTAAAAAAGCAAATGAATTATACATGGCCAAAGATTATACCAATGCTGCCCTGCAATATGAGCAATTGATCAAACAGCAATATACATTACCCGAAATTTATTATAACCTGGGCAACTGTTACTATAAAACAGATAACAATGCCAGGGCTGTTTTAAACTATGAAAGAGCACTAAAATACAAACCGGATGATGAGGATATTCTTTTTAATTTAAAAGTCACTCAATTAAAGTTAATTGATAAAATTGATGTGGTTCCCCAAATATTTTACAAGCGCTGGCTTTATGATTTGTATGCATTATTTGCAACAGATACATGGGCAATAATAATAAGCGCCTGTGTATGGCTTCTGTTTTTATCTGCAGCTTTATATATACTTTCCAACAGGATTATTTTAAGGAAAGTCGGATTTATACTGGCACTGATCTTTTTTTTACTTTCTTTGGGTACCGGATTTTTGGGACAACAGAATTACAAATTGACCCACTTAAGCAAAAGCGGAATTGTAATTTCAGTGAGCGCATATGTAAAAAGCGCACCGGGCGAAACCAGCACAGATTTATTCCTTTTACATGAGGGTACCAAATTAAATGTGCTGGATACTTACGAAAACTGGATAAAAATAAGCATTGCAAATGGCAGTGTGGGTTGGTTAAAAAAGAACGATGTGGAAGAGATTTAAGAATCTTTAAATACAAATTCGGGTCTTTTTGTTTCATTTTGGGATTAATCCATCAAGCTCCAATTATTTTTATGGTCTAATAATCAGACATATACATGTCCTGGCTTCCTTTTGGCAATACCGAGGGAAATATTAAAACCATGAAAAACTTAATTATTTTCTTAGCCCTGGCCACATTAGCATTAACTGCTTGCAAGAAAGAGCTCATAACAAATAATGAGTCCTCTACGAATGGAAACATTACTGCTATAAACAGTAAAGCAGATAAAATGAGTGATATTAAAGTACCAGCAGGATTTAAGTGGGAGATGTCACGCAATGTAAATGTAAAAATCAGCTCAACTGACAATCGTTTTGGCGGAACCATTCACAAGGTGATGGTTTATAATGGAAATCCTGGTAATGGCGGAATCAAATTGGCTGAAGGTCCTGTATCCGTTTCAAAACCTTTTGAAGCAAAAATAAATACAGCGAACATCATCACAGAATTTTATTTGGTGAAGGTGTCACCGGATCAATCCAAAACCATTGAAAAAGTTTCAATTATTAATAACGCGGTGAATGCAACTTTTACTGCAAGTGCAAATGTTAAATTAGGCAAATCAGGTCCCGGCCCGGATTGTTCAACAGGTTGTACTGCTACTGTATACAATGCAAGTGGAAATTTAACTTATACCAGTGGAACAAAATGTTTAACCGGTAGTTCTATTAACATCAGCAAACTAACCATTGACGGTACAGCCATTGTTCGTATTTGTGGAACCGGTACCATCGATAATCTTGAATTTAGCAGCAGTACTGCTCAGTTAATTATTACCGGAACAGGTAACATAACTTTTACCGGAACAACTCCGGTTGACGAAGGTTCATTTACCAATTATGGAACTGTTACAGTGGTTAGCGGAAGCAACTTTAATGTGAACTCAACAGCAACTTTCGAAAATAACGGAACCTGTACTTTTGGTAAAGACTTTAATCCCAATGGAAGTTGTGTTATAACAAATAATGGTTCAATAGAAGTAGCAGAAAAATTAATCAATAGTGCTAACGCAACATTTACGAATAATTGTAAATTAATCGTACACGACGATTTCCAGAACAATGGAACTTTCCATAACTACGGTTATATAAAATGTGATCAGGAATCAACTGTTGACGGAGGTTCAAATCAGGTATTCAAACAATACAATGGTGCCATGCTGCATACTTTGGATATCCAGGTAAACGGAACCATTACCGGTATGGGAACTACTTCATTGATTAAAGTAATTGACCACTCAAAAGGAAATACTTCGGGCTTGGTAAACGGTGCACAAAACTATTGCGATTTAAATGGCATTGAAGCATTATTTAACGCAAGCATTAGTGGTGGTGCCTCACAAAGCTGCAGTCTGTTTATTCCCATCAGTGCTTGTAACCCTGCAGGTAACGGAGTTCCTCCGGTAACGGATACTGATGGTGACGGTGTTTGCGATGCAAATGATTGTTACCCAAGCGACCCCAATAAAGCATTTTGCAATCCTTACGGAACCTCAAGTGTTGCCTTTGAAGATTTATGGCCATCAAAAGGAGATTATGATTTAAATGATGTGGTTATTGCATACAATTATAATGTTATTACCAATGCAGCCAATAATGTAGTTAGAGTTGAAGCAACTTATGTATTACGTGCAACAGGTGGCAGTTTTAATAATGGATTTGCAGTGCAGTTCCCAATAAACCGTTCAAGCGTTAGTGGTGTAACCGGAGCAACTTTAGAAGCAGGCCAAACCAAAGCAGTACTTGTAATCTTCAACGATATGCGTGCTGCAATGACAAACTGGAATACCGTTCCTGCATGGCCAACCAGTTCATCAATAACTTATACTGTAGCATTTAACGTAAGTGGCGCACCGAGTTTAGCAAGTTTCGGATTAAGCGGATACAATCCATTTATCTGGAATGGAACCAGTGGTTTTGGAAGAGGATATGAAATTCATTTACCCGGACAGTTGCCAACCGATTTAGCCAATACCAGTTTATTTGGAAGCTATAATGATGCGACCAATATTGGAAACGGAGATACTTATGTAAGCAACGACGGAAGATATCCATGGGCCATCAATATTCCTGCAAACTATAGCTATCCAGTCGAAAAAGCAGACATCAATACCGCTTATTTAAAGTTCGCAACCTGGGTAAGCAGTGGTGGTACCCTTTACAACGACTGGTATACAAACGGAACTGGTTACCGCAATGCGGCTAACATATACTAAAGATAAACCAAGCATCCAACCTTTACAAAGCATTTGGCCCCGTCTTGTCCACTGACAAGTCGGGGCTTTTTGTGTTTGTATAATTGATAATTTATTTAATTATTCTTTGTTTCTTTGTTCCTCCTTTGTAGCCCATAAACATTCCAGTTGCTACAAAGAAACAAAGAAACGAAGTTGAACAAAGAAGAGAAATTTTAAATATGAAACTAAGAATTTTGACACTAATCATTTGCGCCAATTTATTAATTAGTTGTGAAGATAATTCCTATAAATTTAAGTATGATGAATCTGCTGCAAAAAAAGATTCTGTGCAAATTCCGGATCCGAATGCTGTTAATGGAGAATCGGATGTAAACGAAAATGATTATTCAAATTGTGTTTTTGATACCAATTCCTGTCAATTTACAACGGAAGCAATTTTAAAATTTGATCCCCAACTGGATGTTTCTTACAGCAATAAATTAAAACAGGCAACAGCTGTATTGAGTAACGGTGATACGCTATGGTTACATATTGGAGGTTGTAATCATTTTACCTATCTCGCCAAACTAAGTTCTTCCATTCCTTTTACCGATACCCTGGCACTCACTGAAAAGGCAAAATGGCTGGCACAAACTTTTTTTGAAGGCAGTGGATTTGATTTAAAATATTCGGAATGTATAGATAACGGATGGTATGAAAAAGGAGTTTCAACCAAAAAAAAATCTACGTATAAGCGATATCACATTAACAATCCGGATACGAGTCAAACTAATATGAGTTATGATGGTTTTTCATTTGAAAAAATGGGAAATCGGGTGATTATCGAAATCGGTGGCTCAGTTAATTAATTGAAAATATGGGAATTCTAAATATATAATGTAATTTTCCAGCACGTTAGAACCCTCATTTGTAAAACTCAGACAGGATTCTGGTGTTAAAAATTGTACTGATGTTTTTGTTAATCTGTTAATTTCTTACTAATGTAACACAAATATGAGCCATCATCTTCCCATACTACGCAAAGCAGGTTTTTTTAAAGAGTATCAGAATTTATCGGATGTTGAACTTTTAGAAACCTTATACCAGATCAGGAAAAAAGAATACGCAGAAATCTTTGAACTGGATTATAAACCCGGAAGGAGTTACGATGATCTGGGAATTGCCATTCAGGACAAAACCAAAGTATTGGATATTGATCTGGAGGCAGATGTATCTCCCGGCAATGAAGTTTATTGCCGGCTCCTGGAAGCCTTTACCGATGCCTCAAACGGACAATTTATCGCCACCGATATGGTAGAAACATGGCGCAGTGATGAAGGTCCGGTTACCGTAAGTTTTATGAGCAACGGCAAAAAAATTAAATACGATCCGGCCTATAACGAAGACTGGATTGACGGTACCTTTTTTAATGTCATTTGCAAAGAAATGGCAAAGGGAGGCAAGGAGCAATTTCATTTGTGCTTTGGTCCCAACGAAGCATGGGCCGGCCAGAATGTAATCTATATCCGATTAACACCTGAGGAAAAAACTATTTTGGAAACAGAACTGAACTGGGAATTTGGAGTGTTTAATTAGAGTCTGTCTATAATGTCCTCTGGCTGCGTTATGCTCATCCCCAAAAATGCTCATGTACACTAGTACACTGCGCTTTTTGGTGACTTCGCAAGCCTTGCCAGAGAACATTCTAGCTCAGACTCCTGACTATATGGATAGACACTAATTAATAATTGAATAATCCTTAAAAATGAAGAGCAAATTATCTATTGTATTTTTTATTTTAGCTACAGGTATATGTTCACAAATTTTTGCTCAGGAACAATTTGCATATGTGTATGATAGTACCTCAAAACATGATTACTGCATCAGGTATTACAAAACCAATGTAACAGTGCTTGCATACACGCCTGAAAAGGAGAAGTTTAATGATAAAATTATTGCTATTGATTCAAATGGTATATATTTTGAAATTAAGGGGTTCTATTCTTATAAAAACATTGATAGTGTAAGTTTTATACCTTATCACTTAGCACGAAGTATTTTTCAACGTATTTATTATTTATCCGTTCTAAATGGTGTATTATACTTAACATATTATACAGCTTTCAAACACTATAAGGAGACCCGATATATGATTGGATTGACTGGTTTTGTGATTTTAACAAGTCCAATTTGGGCATTTGTAATTCCTCGGGTAATTATTGGATTTAGAGTTCCACATAAACAAGTTATAAAGACTAAAAGCGCTGTTTTTAAATCGTCAGGTAATGTTTCCCCATTCCGTTAATACAATGAAAGCAAGTATTCAATTGATAATTGGCCTTTTTATATTATGCCACCAATCAAGGGCACAAACAGAAGTGGGTATTAATATCGGGTATTCGTCTGTCATTTTAACTAAGTTAGGTACTGAAATTGTAAACAATAATAAAGGCTTTGAAATAAACTTGAATGCTGAAAAAAGGTATAATGTAGTAGCTGTTCAGGTTAAATTATTCTATATCAACAATACAATTTCAGATCCAACATTTGAGCATTGTTACGAGGATGGAAGTTGTTATGCTACAGAAACGATCATTCAGGCTGTTTATAAACCATTTGTTTCTCTTGGAGGAAGCGGCAATTTAAAATTCAATTTTTTTAATAATTTTTATTTTCTTAGCTTAGGTTTAGGTTTTTCTTCAACGAGAATTATGAATTATTCAATACAAACCCTTTATCAATATAATTATGCACAGTTTCCTTTACCCAAAACAATAACATATGTTTATGAAAGTAATTTTGCCCTTGCTACTGTGTACTGTTTTAACAATGGAGTAAGAATTCCGTTTAATAAAAACCTGGGATTAACTCTTGAATTATCATATATTATTCAAACTTTAAATCCTTTAGTAAAATATTATATAAATGAAAGCATTGCGAAAAACCCTGTAACACCATTTACAAAAACAGAAATTACCGCGGGTGTATTTAGTGTTTCAGGAGGGCTCTATTATAGGATCGGTAAAATCAAACTTAAATCATAAAAAACGATTAATAGTTTCAAGTAATTGTTATTACATTTGATTATGAATAAATTTATTCAACAGTTTGCATGGTAATAGGTATTTTTATTATCCTGAGATAACTGTGGTTGGGGAGAAAATCATTAAAGTATTTAAGTAATTAAATTATTGTGTAAGTATTGAAATCTTATTCATTAGGTTCAAATATGTTGAGAATTTTTACTACTTCAAACACCCTGATAAAATTATATAAATTATATTCTTTATGAATAAAATTATTTTTTTGATATTTTTTGGCCTCATTATTATATCCTCAAAGGTTGTTGCTCAGGAACAATACGTGTATGTGTATGACAGTATCACAAAACAAGATTATCGCATCAGGTTCTATAAAACCAATGTTACAGTAATTACACGCGAACCCCAAAGAATAAAATTCAAGGATCAGATCGCTGAGCTTGATTCGGGAGGACTTTATTTTAAAAAGGCAGGATTTTACGCTTATAAAAACATAGATACGATCCAATTTAAACCTTACCGTACATCACGAAAAATCTTTCAACCCGTATACTATATTACCGTATTCAATGTAGCTGTTTTCAGTACCTTATTGCTGCTCCATAGAAATTATACCGGAGATAGGGGTGCTGCAATAGCCATTATGGCAAGCAGTCCGTTGTGGGCCTTTCTTATTCCACAATTTCAGCTGATCCGTACGCATAAGGTTGTGCTATTACCCCAAAATGTTGCCTTCAATTCAGGGCCTGAGCCAAGCATTACGCATGAAAAGTAAATTGATCATTATTTTGTTTTTCACGGTATCGTGCTACTTGTGCAGTGCTCAAACTGAATTTGGTGTGAGCGGCGGACCTGATTTTGCATTGCATCAGGTAAATTTAAATAGCGATAAAGGTTCGGATCGAATAACAGTTTTATCTCAAAATTCCGGTTACCAGTTGAATGTTTATGCGGAAGATCATTTTGGAAACTACGCCTTGCAGTCAAAATTATTTTATATCTACAATGCAAATCCTGCCACAGAAGTAGCTAATGAAAAAGTGCTCCAACGCACTTACCGGCCATTTATGTCTATTGGAAGCACCCTGCATTTTCAGTATAATATTTTTGATAATCATTATTTTTTCAGTGTAGGTGCAGGCTTAGCCGGCACACAAATTTTAAATGCTTCAGTTCAAACGGTAGCCTCAACTTCTTTGCAGGGACAAGCACCTGCAATCGAAACCACTACGGTTCAAAGTGGTTTTGACTATGCCTATGTTTTCTGTATCAGCAATGGGGCCAGAATTCCTTTTAATGGTAAAATGGGAGCAATTTTTGAATTATCCTATCAATATCAGGGAACTAAACCTTTATCTAATACTAAAGTTAAGCAGGGCAGCAGCACAGTGCCTTCAGGTTATATAAGAAATGTAAGTGTTGGCATCTTTTACTTTTCAGCGGGAATTTATATCATACCGGAGTTTCATAAGTAATTTTTACGCTGATGCTTCCATTCGGATCTAAATTTTAACAGCTTCCTTACTCAAAAATATTGTATCATTGCTCATTAAAATTACCACTACATTTTAAACTCTTAATCTTCAAAAACCATGTCATACTATTTTTTAAGTTTACTTTTATTGGGTGTTATCATCCTTTTTTCTTCCATACAAACCGTGCAACAAGGAACCGTTGCCGTGATTACGCTGTTTGGTAAATACCGCCGGATATTGCCTCCGGGGTTTAATTTTAAAATACCCATTATCGAACAGGTTTATAAAATTATTTCTATTCAAAACAAATCTGTTGAACTCGAATTTCAGGCGGTTACTATCGATCAGGCCAATGTATATTTTAAATCGATGTTGCTGTTTAGTGTGCTGGATAAGCAAGATGAAACCATTCAAAAAGTAGCGTTCAAGTTTTATAGTGAAAAAGATTTGATGCAGGCTTTAATCCGTACCATTGAAGGAAGTATCCGGGCATTTGTGGCTTCTAAAAAACAGGCAGAGGTTTTGGCTTCACGTAAAGAAATTGTTGATTTTGTGAAAGACCAGATTGATCATGTATTGTCTGATTGGGGTTATCATCTACAGGATTTGCAAATCAATGACATCACCTTCGATCAGGCCATTATTGAGAGCATGAGCAGGGTGGTGGCCTCCAACAATTTAAAAGCAGCCGCTGAAAATGAAGGTCAGGCTTTGCTGATTACTAAAACAAAAGCCGCCGAAGCAGAAGGGAATGCGATTAAAATTTCTGCGGAAGCGGAAAAACAAGCTGCTTTATTGCGTGGTGAAGGGGTAGCATTATTCCGTGAAGCTGTTGCCAAAGGCATGTCGCAGGCCGCTACCGAAATGAAACAGGCGAACCTCGATACCAATGTAATTTTGTTCAGCATGTGGGTTGAAGCGGTTAAGAATTTTGCTGAATACGGAAAGGGCAATGTGATATTCCTTGATGGCAGTCCGGATGGCATGGAAAAAACCATGAGACAAATTCAGGCCATGATGTTTGCGAAAGAAGAAAAAAATAAGCAAATGTAAATTAGTTGAATCAGTTGTTTTCTCATCCTTCTCAACGTTACCTCATCCTTCTCTGTGTTAAAAATGGAATGTTTCATTGATAAGTGCTTGTTGATTGGATAACGCAGATTGCCCATTAATAACCGGTTTTAATGGAATTTTTCTATTTTACCACAGAGTTCTCAGAGTTAAGGCGCACAGAGATAGAGGATATTGTTTTTAGGTAAACAGCGAATCAACCAAGGCAATATATTCATGCATTGCAGCGTCTTTTGATTTGCCGGCAAAACCCTTCCAGGCATTTTGTTTGGCCACTTCAATAAAATTATACGCGGGTGGGGATGGCTCATTGCAATCCCCGAGGGTTGCCTGTTTGTTGAGGCCATAGAGCTTTAACAAGGTATTGTTATCCGGCCTTTCACTCAATGTTTGCACACGTTTTTTCGCGGCTTCAAATTGTTCTTCTGTATTCATTTAAATTAATTTTATTGGTGTAAGTGGTGATAGCTATATTTGTTTATTTCAATCAAAGCATATGGGAGAATAAACACATAGGCACAATAGGAAAACCATAGTCACATAGATTTTTCTATGTGACTATGTACTGCTAAGTGCCTATGTGTTTAACAAGGATTAATCTTAATAACAATACTTACCCGCTTCAATCAATGCATCAGCAACCAGGCGTCTTGCATTTTTGTTGTTATGGGGTTTGGTTTTGGTAAAACGTTTGATCCCCATCAGCATCATTTGCAACTCATCCCCTTCGGCAAATGAACTGATGGCTTCTTTGCCATTTTTATTGATCCGGTCGGCTGCATCGCTGATGAAAACCCGCATCATCGCAATCTGTTTTTCACAGGCCGGTTCCCCTTTCAACTGAATCATTTTTTCAACCCGTAATAAAGTGGATTCTCCAATATAAACATCAATAAGCATATCGGCAATATTCATTAAAACCTCCTGCTCCTTGCTTAATTCCATCATCAGTTTTTGCGCTGCCATTCCGGCAACCATTAAGATGGCTTTTTTAAAATTGAGCAGATATTTTTTCTCATCTGCAAACAGGGTTTCTTCCAAATCTCCAAAATCCGGAATCGACATCAGCTCCTGCTGAATTTTCATGGCAGGTTCCATCAAATTCAATTCGCCTTTCATGGCACGCTTCAGCATCATGTCAACAATCAACATGCGGTTAATTTCATTGGTGCCTTCAAAAATTCTGTTAATCCGTGAATCGCGGTAAGCCCGTTCCATGGGCGCCTCTGCAGAATAACCCATACCTCCGTATATCTGCACCCCTTCATCTACAACATAGTCTAAAACTTCTGAACCATATACTTTTAAAATAGCTGCTTCGGGTGCAAATTGTTCTACTCCTTTTAATATGGCTTGTTCATGTGTTTTGCCCGATTGCTCCAGTTCTTTAATTGCATCTTCAATGTTTTGGGTAGCACGGTATAAAGCCGATTCACAGGCAAAAATGCGGATAGCCTGTTCTCCCAATTTATATTTTATGGCTCCGTATTTTGAAATGGGTCTGCCAAATTGAATGCGCTCATTGGCATATTGAACCGATTTGGTAGAAGTCTCTTTTGAAGCCCCCAATGCCGCAGCTGCCAATTTTACTCTTCCCAGGTTCAAAATATTTACAGCTATTTTAAATCCATTTTGTCTTTCGGATAATAAATTTTCAACAGGTACCGGACAATCGTTAAAAAATACCTGGCAGGTAGAACTTCCTTTAATTCCCAATTTATGTTCTTCAGGATTTATGGTAATTCCTCCAAATGTTTTTTCAACAATAAAAGCAGATAAATGATCATCGTTATCAATTTTGGCAAACACAATAAAAATATGTGCAAACCCGGCATTGGTAATCCACATTTTTTGACCCGTAATTAAATAGTGAGTTCCCTCTGCATTTAACACCGCCTTGGTTTTACCCGAATTGGCATCAGAGCCGGAGCCGGGTTCTGTTAAGCAATAACTGGCCTTCCAGGTACCATTGGTTAAGTTAGGAATATATTTACTTTTTTGCGCTTCAGTACCATAATACAAAATAGGCAATACACCTATTCCGGTATGTGCGGCAAAAGCTACTGCAAAAGAATGTCCTGCTCCTAAAGTTTCGAGTACGAGCATGCCCGTTACAAAATCTTTTTCAAAGCCCCCATAGGTTTCGGGAACATTTAATCCCAGTAAACCCAAATCGGCGGCCTTGTTTAACAAACTTTCCATGAGACCTTCTTCCTGGGCATCTATCCGGTTCAGGTTCGGCCATACTTCAGCAGCCAAAAAATCATGGCAACTCTGTGCAATCATTCTTTGTTCTTCATTCCATTCTTCGGGAATGAATATACTTTCGGCAAGTGTTTCCTTTATTAAAAATTCGCCTCCTTTTAAAGCTTTGGTTTGTGTTAATGGTTCCATTTTGTTATATGTTTTATGCTCATTAATTATTTTTTCTTCGTTCCTTCGTTTCTTTGTAGCCTCCATAAATTCTTATTGCTACAAAGAAACTAAGAAACAAATGCATTGGTTTTATTTTAATAATTCAAATACCCCCGCTACCCCTTGTCCGCCGCCAACGCAGGCACTTACGATGCCATACTTTTGTTTGCGTAAACGCATTTCATTGATCAACTGTACCGTAAGTTTTGCTCCACTACAACCAAGAGGATGTCCCAATGCAATGGCTCCGCCATTTACGTTTACAATTTTTGGGTCAAGCTCTAAGGTTCTGATTACTGCCAATGATTGGGCTGCAAATGCTTCATTCAATTCTATCTGATCAATTTGATTTAACTTTAATCCTGCTTTGGCCAGGGCCATGGGTATGGCTTTAACCGGACCAATTCCCATAACCCGCGGATCAACGCCTGCTGCGGCATGACTTACCAGTCGCGCGATCGGTTCAAGATTTAAACTTTTAACCATACGCTCACTCATCACAATAACAAAAGAAGCACCATCGGATGTTTGTGAAGAGTTACCGGCTGTAACACTTCCGTTGTTGGCAAAAACGGGTTTTAGTTTTGATAATGCTTCTAAAGTTGTATCCGCTCTCGGACCTTCATCGGTATCAAACACCATTGATTTTGTTTTCCTTTTGTTGTTCTCATCCACATACGTTTCGTTGATCGTGATGGGTACAATTCCGCTTGCAAATTTTCCTTCTTTTATCGCAGCAATTGCTTTTTGATGGGATTCAAAAGAAAAGCGGTCCTGGTCTTCGCGACTCACCCGGTATTCCTGTGCAACCGCTTCTGCTGTGGCTCCCATACTGCTGTACCAATCCGGATGCTTGCTGGCAATCTCATAATTCAATACCGTTTTCCATCCCATTACCGGAATCATGCTCATGTTTTCGGTCCCTCCAGCAATAATACAATCGGCCATGCCTGCATGAATTTTATAACTGGCCAATGCAATGCTTTCCAAGCCCGATCCGCAATACCGGTTCAATACCATTCCGGGTACTTCCAAAGGTAAAGCAAGCAATGAAATCATCCGCCCCATTTGCATGCCCTGTTCCGATTCAGGTACTGCACATCCCACGATTAAATCGTCCACTTGTTTTGGATCAAGTTGAGGCACACTTTCCAATACATGTTTAATTACCATTGCGGCCAAATCATCGGGCCGGGTAAAACGTAGTTTACCTCTGGAAGCCTTGCCCACTGCACTTCTGAATCCTGCTACTATATATGCGTCCATTGTATTGTTTATATTATTAATTGTATTTACGAGTTACGAGTTGGTTACATGTGTGCTCATTTGTTTATTGTTTTGATATTTTACTATACTTTTATATTAGTAATTCAATGTCGTTTTGTTAATGTTTTGTTCGACCCCGATGGGGTCGCAGGTTTATAGCAGGTTGCATGTATCCTATAAACCTACGACCCCACCGGGGTCGAATACCGCATGCATTTCCATATCGTTGGCATTGAATCGTAACTAGTAAACTCAAAATCATTAACCTTATTTTGATATTATTCATACTTCATACTTCATACTTCATCATTCGTACATCGTACATTGTATATCGTACATCGTACATCGCAACTCTTTAATTTCTCAATGGTTTCCCGGTTCTAAGTGTGTGCTGAATGCGTTCGAGTGTTTTGCGTTCACCACATAATGATAAAAATACTTCCCGTTCCAAGTCCAGCAAGTATTGTTCACTCACTTCCTGCGGATAGGATAAATCGCCACCGCACATGATATAAGCGAGTTTCTGAGAGATTTTTTTATCGTGTTCAGAAATGTATTTGCCTCTTAACATGGATTCGGCACCTGCATAAAATAAGGCCATTCCACCTTTGCCCTGAACACGAATATTTTTGCGTGGGATTGCCTGTGTATACCCTTTATCTGCCATTGAAATCGCTTTGGCTTTTGCCTCTGCAATCTGCGATGCCAGGTTCATGCTGATTGAATCGCCTGCTCTTAAGATATTCATATCTTTGGCTTCATAAGCAGATGTTGCCACTTTGGCCATGGCAATATTCATATAATAGTTTTGCAGGGTATTCAATTCCACATCGCCTTTTTCAAAAGCATCGGCAACGCGCAAAGTCATCTCTTTACTTCCGCCCCCGGCAGGAATTAATCCAACCCCAACTTCTACCAAACCAATATAGGTTTCAGCAAACATTTGTATGGCATCGGCATGCAGGTTTAATTCGCAACCACCTCCCAAAGTTAAATGGTGTGGAGCAGTTACTACAGGAATGGATGAATACCTTACCCGCATCATGGCTTTTTGAAAAACACGAACCATCATATCAATTTCATCATACTCCTGGTCAGCGGCAAACATGAGTAACATAGCAAGGTTCGCACCTGCCGAAAAATTCTGTCCGTTATTGCCAATTACCAAACCCCTGTAATCCTGTTCCGCCAAATCTATTGCTTTATTCAAACCCTGTATTACTTCTGAACCAATCGTATTCATCTTGGTTCTGAATTCAAGGTTCAAAATGCCATCACCCAAATCGGTAATAACCGCACCGCTGTTTTGCCACACCCTTTGCGTAGGCCGGATATGATCCAATACAATTATATTTTCTGTCCCCGGAATTTGTTTATGGGTTTTGTCCCTGCGGCTATAATAATATTTTTTGCCTTTTGCTATTTTGTAGAAAGAAGTAATCCCTGAAGCCAGCATCTCTTCAACCCAGGCGGCAGGTTTGTATCCTGCTTCCTTTATTTTATCAAGTGTTTCTTTTACGCCCAGGCAATCCCAGGTTTCAAACGGACCCAGTTCCCAGCCAAAGCCCGCACAAACTGCATCATCAATGCTGTATAAATGATCGCTGATTTCGGGAATGCGGTTGCTTACATAAGCAAATAATGAATAAAAGGTTTCCCTGTAAAATGCACCGGCAACATCGGTTCCCTGTATCAAAACCGGAAGTATTTTCTTCAAATCGTCAATCGATTTTGTTAATTCCAGAGTTGCAAATTTTGCTTTTTGCTGCGACTTGTATTCCAGTGTTTTTAAATCAAGAGACAAGATTTCGGTATCGCCTGTTTCGTTTTTAACTTTTTTGTAAAAGCCTTGTTTGCTTTTATCGCCATACCATTTATTTTCGTCCAATTTGAGCAGGTAGGCAGGTAAAATAAAACGTTCACGCTGTTCATCATTTTCCAGACCTTCCTGCAATCCTTTCGCTACTTTTATCAAGGTATCAATTCCCACAATATCAGCGGTACGGAAGGTGGCCGATTTGGCATGACCAATAACAGGTCCGCTGAGTTTATCAATTTCTTCAACACTTAAACCCAGTTTTTCACTTGCATGAAACACTTCCATAATCGCATAAATACCAACGCGGTTGGCAATAAAAGCAGGTGTGTCTTTGCAGAGTACAGTGGTTTTTCCAAGAAACCGTTTCCCGTAATCCATTAAAAAATCTGTAACCGACGCATCGGTTAAAGGAGTGGGAATAATTTCCAGGAGGGGCAGATAACGCGGGGGATTAAAAAAATGGGTACCACAAAAGTGTTTTGCAAAATCATCACTTCTGCCGGCAACCATTTGGTGAATGGGTATACCTGAAGTGTTAGAAGTAATAAGGGTTCCGGGTTTTCTGTAAGGTTCAATGCGTTCAAACAATTGTTGTTTAATTTCCAGATTTTCAATAACCACTTCTATGATCCAATCACATTCATGAATATCTTTCAGATTGTCTTCAAAATTACCTGTTACAATTCGTTGGGCAAAGGATGGATGATAGAGCGCAGCGGGATTCGATTTTAGGGTGCTTTGTAATGCTTCATTCACAATCCGGTTTTTTACAAGCGCGTGATTGTTATCCAATCCTTTTGCAATTTCTGCTGCATTGGGTTCTTTGGGTGCAATATCTAATAGTAATGCTTCAACACCAATATTTGCAAAGTGACAGGCAATGCGTGAACCCATAACGCCTGAACCCAGTACTGCAACTTTTTTTATTCTTCTTGTCATATCATGAACACTTAACCGTTATTCGTAAATTTTTTTTCGGAGGCCAATTGTGCAATTTGTTGAAGCACCTCATTAAAAATTTCAAGTCTTTTAGGAGCAATCAGATCACTGATATCCGTGTTAAAATCCTTCACGGTATTTTTAGAAATATCTCTTTTTTTCAGTCCTTTTTTAGTGAGTAATATTCTTACTTTTCTGCCATCATCGGGATCTTTTTTACGGATGATTAATTTCTTTTTTTCCATGGCAAAAAGGGTTCGGCTCAGGCTGGTGGGCTCCATTCCCAGCATGGGTGCAATGCTGGTTGAAGGTGTTCCTTCAATGGGGTCTATATTTAACAATACAAACCCGATGGTTGTGGTGAGGTCGTGTTCGATTGCTTCATTATTATACATCTTATCAATAATATGCCAGGTTTGTTTTATGCGCGAACAACTTGTTTCTTTACGTGGCATTATATAATAAAATTTTGTTTGTGAGTCCTTAAATTCATGAATATATTTCTGCTATCTGCTTACTAAAATTTTGGGCAATAAGTTTTCGCCTCAAACTTAATTTAGGTGTCAGTTCATTTTTATCAATGGTCCATTCGCGATCAACAAGTGCTATTTTTTTAACCATCTCAAAATGCGAGAGGCTAAGATTTACCTTTTCAACTTCCCTCCAGATTCTTTGTTGCACTTGTTTGTTATTGATAATATCAGCATCCGAAGTATAAGGTATATTGTGTATTTTACACCAACTTTTCAAATGCAGAAAGGCAGGTACAATAAGAGCTCCCGGGAATTTCTGACTTTCACCCACCACCATAACCTGTTCAATAAACATAGATTGTTTTAAGGCATTTTCAATAGGTTGCGGGGCAATGTATTTTCCTCCCGAAGTTTTAAAAATTTCTTTTTTGCGGTCGGTAATTTTCAGAAACCTGCCCTCAACCATCTCCCCAATATCACCGGTATGAAGCCAGCCATCAATAATTGTTTTATTGGTTTCCGCTGAATTTTTATAGTATCCCAGCATTACATTCGGACCTTTAACCAAGATCTCCCCATCTTCATTTATTTTTACTTCTACATCTTTAATAATCGGACCAACCGTTCCAAAACGCATGGAATTGGGCTGCTTTGTATTTACAGCGATCACCGGTGAGGTTTCGGTTAAACCATAACCTTCCAAAACCGGAATCCGGGCCGCATTAAAAACCCGTGCCAGCCGAGGTTGCAGTGCGGCTCCCCCGCTTATGATGGCAATAATATTTCCGCCAAGTGCTTCTCTCCACTTACTAAAAATAAGTTTATTGGCAATTTTTAACTGAAACTCGTACCACCATCCATTGGCTCCGTTTAATTCATAGCGTAAACCGAGGTTCAAGGCCCAGAAAAATAATATTTTTTTGATGCCTTTTTGTTCATTTCCTTTAGCAACAATTTTTTCAAAAACTTTTTCTAACAGACGGGGTACTGTTGCAAAACAATGTGGCTTCACTTCCTTTAAATTGTCTGATATTTTTTCTAAACTTTCGGCATAATAAATTGACAGGCCTTTGTAAATATAAAGCACCGTAAGCATTCTTTCAAACACATGATTCAAAGGTAAAAAACTCAATACCCGGTAATCATCCCGCCATTCAATGGCATGTATCTGGGCTATCGCATTGCTCAGTAAATTATGATGCGATAACATGACGCCTTTTGGATTTCCTGTAGTGCCTGAAGTATAGATGATGGTTGCCACATCGTTTGTTTGAATACTGTCCTTCACAGCATTCAGTCTTGCTTTATCCGGAAAGTTTTTCCCAGATTCCAATAGGGTGCTCCAATGTGTAACTCCGGGTAATGGATCAAAAGAAAATATTTTTTTTACCCCTGGCACCTGTTGTGTGGCCTCTTTTACCTTATCGTACAAATGTTGATCCGAAACAAATACATATTTTACCTCAGCATTGTTCAGGATAAAAATCAAGTCATTTAAGCTGATGGTTGGATAAATGGGCACATTGATACAGCCCGCTTCCATCATACCCATATTCACCATAACCCACTCGGGGCGGTTATTGGAAATAATGGTAATTTTATCTCCCTTCTGCAAACCCATTTCAAACAACGCGTAGCTTATTAAATTGGCATCCTCCGTTACCTCGTCCGAACTGTAAGTTTTCCAAACGCCATTTTCTTTGGCGGCCAGCATATCGGGTTTATTATACTGTTTTGCGTACCTTGGCAGGAGGTCGAATAAGCGGGTGGGTTCCATAATTCGGTTTTTTAAGGAGCGTTCGTATGATATGTTCTGATTTCTAACTCAAAGTTAAATAAATTTATTATGCTTGCATAGCAAAATCTTTATTTATTTTTTAAAATTCATAATTTAATGTAGTTTTACTGAGTACTATGAATTTACAAAAGAATCAGGACTTAAAACTGCAATCCGGATGGAAACCGCTTTAACCAAATCTTTAAATATTTCATTCCCATTAATCATGGCACCCATGTTTTTGGTTTCGAACCAAAAAATGATGGAAGAAGCTATGAACAATGGGATTGCAGGGGTATTCCCTACCCTTAATTACCGCAATCCGGAACAATTAAAAAGCACAATTCTTGCCCTGAACCAATTTAAACAAAAACTTCCGGGTTCGGGAAATTACGGAGTCAATCTGATTGTTCAAAAGTCGAACCCAACGTATTTGAAACATCTGGCCATTTGCGCCGAAGCCCGGGTCCCATTTTATATCACTTCCCTGGGCAATCCGGCTCAGGTTATTGAAGAGGCCAAAATCTATGGAGCCAAAGTTTTTTGTGATGTGACCAATCTTACACATGCCCAAAAAGCCGCCTCCATGGGTTGTGACGGATTTGTGGCAGTAGGAATGGGAGCAGGTGGCCATGCAGGAAATTTTCCCTTAAGTTTATTGGTTCCTGCATTAAAAAAAGCTTTTCCCCAATTGCCGGTAATGGCTGCCGGAGGCCTGGCCGATGGAGCCGGAATTGTTTCGGTAATGGCACTGGGAGCAGATGCAGCCTATATGGGAACACGCTTTATTGCCAGCCGGGAAGCGCCGGTTTCGGATGCATACAAACAGGCAATTGTTGCAGCAAAAATGGGAGATATCGTATTATCGGAGCGCTTGTCGGGCACGCCTTCAAATATTATCAATACGCCCTATGCACAAAAAATCGGATATCATCAAAATTGGTTCGAACACCTGCTCAATACGAATCAAACAACAAAAAAATATTTTAAAATGCTCACCCAGTTACGGGGCATGAAAAAGCTGGAAGCCTCTGTTAAACCGGGCAATTACAATAATTTATGGTCGGCCGGACAAAGTGTTGAACTCATCAATGACATTAAGAGCATTACCGAAATCATTATCCAATTAAAGCAGGAAACCTATCTGGCGTTTAAAGACCTTAAAATAAAGTTTGAAGCGGATTTGCCCAGAGGGCATTAAAAGAATAATCATCCGTCTAATTCCAACTGTTTTAACTAATATTGCAGTTGGGTTTGAAACAATTAAAATTTTACGAAAATGGACACAAAACAAATGGAAGAGCAGGTTAAAAAATTTGCAGCCGATTGGCAAAAAAGTATTGAAGAATTAAAGATGCAGTTTTCACTGGGTAAAATGGATGCAGCAGATGCTTTTGAAAAGCAGAAAGACACCATGCGCAACATGGTTGTTAATATGAAAGAGCAGTTGGATAAGGCAACGGATATAGCTGAAGAAAAAGGAGCCGAATTAAAAGCCAAGTTGGAAGAATTAAAAGTGCAGCTTGCGTTGGGTAAAGCAGAAGGAACCGATGCGTTTGAAATGCAAAAGAAAAAAATTGAACTGGCCATGCATGAGGTATATGTGGAAGGAAAGAAAATTTTTAACGATAACTATACGCAGCTATTGCAATTATTTGATAACAATGCACAGGCTTTTAAAACCGGACTGGAAATTGTAAAACTACAGTTCTCCTTAGGCAAAATGGAGGCAAAAGAAGAAGCTGAAAATGCACGCAAAGAAATCCAGGAAAAAATTCATGAACTGGGCGAACATTTTAAAGCCACCCAGCAAACCGCCATGCAAAACATGGAAGCGTTCAACAAGCAAATGAAGGAAGGTTTTGAGAAAATGAAAACCTTTGCTGAGGGTTGGATGAAGAAGTAAACTTTAAGAGGTATGAGGGATTAGGTATGAGGTATGAGTCTATAAGAAATCACTCATACCTAATACCTCATATCTCATACCTCAAATGAATTCTCTGACAAACATATTACCCCAAGATGGCAAGGCTTATTTGGTTAACCATTTTATAGATGCTAAAACTGCCGGTAAATGGTATCAATACATGCTGAACCAAATAGCCTGGCAGCAATATGATATTAAACTCTTTGGTAAAAGTATTCAGCAGCCACGCCTGTCGGCCTGGTATGGCGAAACGGGAACAAGATATACCTATTCGGGTTTAACCCTTAATCCTATTCCTTTTACAAAAGAATTGCTAACAATCAAAAACAAAATTGAACAGCTTGCAAAAACAACATTCAATAGTGTATTGCTGAACCTGTATCGCGATGGAAACGATAGTATGGGATGGCATAGTGATGATGAAAAAGAACTCGGACAGAATCCAATTATTGCTTCCTTGAGTTTGGGTTCAGCCCGCTTATTTGTGTTCAGGCACAAACACGCAAAAGAGCCGCTGGTAAAACTAATACTTGAACCCGGAAGTCTGCTAATTATGAAGGGAACTACACAACGTTACTGGCAGCATTCATTACCTAAAACAAAGCAGGTTATTGAACCGAGAATTAATTTAACTTTTAGAAGGATTATATAAAAAGGTAAAACGTATTAGCGAAATTAAAAAGAAATTCTCGAATTACTTTCTCGCGATAACACGTAAAACAGCATCAACAATATTCGCAGCTTCAAGGCCATATTTTTTCATTAAATCATCAGGAGTGCCGCTTTCGCCAAAGCTGTCGTTTACGGCTACCATTTCAATCGGTGTTGGATTTTTGCGGGCCAATAACTGGCAGATGCTATCCCCCAAACCTCCATTCATCTGGTGCTCTTCGGCGCTTACCACACAACGGGTTTTGGCTACCGAATTTAATATAGCGTTTTCATCCAAAGGTTTAATAGTATGGATATTGATGATCTCGGCATTGATTCCTTTTTCAGCAAGAATATGTCCGGCTTCAATGGCTTTCCAAACCAGATGCCCTGTTGCAAAAATACTTACATCGGTACCTTCATTAAGTAGCAATGCTTTGCCTATTTCAAATTTTTGATTGGCATCTGTAAAGTTAGGTACTGCAGGGCGGCCAAAGCGCAGGTAAACCGGACCAACATAATCGGCAATGGCAATGGTGGCAGCTTTGGTTTGGTTATAATCACAAGGATTGATAACCACCATACCCGGCATCATTTTCATCAAGCCCAGGTCTTCCAAAATCTGGTGGGTGGCACCATCTTCACCCAGGGTAATGCCTGCATGCGATGCACATATTTTTACATTCTTACCACTGTATGCAATCGATTGCCGGATTTGATCATAAACCCTGCCGGTGCTAAAATTTGCGAAAGTACCTGTATAGGGAATCCATCCTCCAATGGTTAATCCTGCTGCCAAACCCATCATATTGGCTTCAGCAATTCCTACCTGGAAAAAGCGTTCGGGATAATCTTTTTGAAAAGCATCCATTTTTAAAGAACCGGTTAAGTCGGCACATAAAGCAACAACCCTGGGATTTGTTTTTCCCAGTTCCGAAAGTCCCGCTCCAAATCCACTGCGCGTATCTTTAACATTTTGTATTTCAAATTTTTTCATTGTATATGCTTTTTTAGTTCCTGCTATTGCCTGTATCGGTTCAAAAATAATTTAATTTAAAAGAATATTGGTAGCCTGACCACTGGTAACTTTAAATACGCGTTCAAAGGTATTGCTGCTTCGTCTGGCACCTTTTGCACGGTATACAATTTTATAATCACCGGGTTGTATAATCAATACATGACTTCGTCTTTCAACGGGTAATTTACAAACCCAAACCAGTTCATTGCGGATAATCTGATACACATCTGCATAATAATCCTGCACCTGGCAGTTTACAATGAGTTTACCCGGTTGTGGCAATTGAATGGTTGTGGTTGTATCCTGGTTAATGCTTACGTCTTTAAAAGTCATGCGGGGCAAACAAAGCACTTCCACATCGTATTTCCCCACAAGGTATTTTTCTTTAACTGCCGCTTCCTGCACATGTAATATTTGAAATGAACCCTTATTCCTCATAATGCATTGCAGGTTGTTATAATTGGTAAGTCCCTCTACTTTTACTGTAAATTGACCCTGGGGCGCATCTACTCCAATAATGGTATGTTTGCCCGGAGTTACATTTATATTTTCTTTTATAACCGGAGGGATGGTATGTACCACCATTCGGTATCTGAAAACCGGATCCAGCAATACCGTATCGGGGTTGCCACGTTCATTGATCGTATGCATATAATTATAAATCAACTGTCCCGAATTCATATCGTAAAACGACATGTTAACATTGGTTTCAGTGGGTCTACTGTAAATATCCAATAAATTAACCTGAGCCGTGGTATTGTTTAATGCCTGAGAAACTACAATTTTCAGGGCATCATCAAATCCTTGTTCTGTGTTTGCATCATAGTAACGGCCCACACATTCGAAGGCTTTTTTAAATTCATCGGTTGAACCAATTCCGATAATAAAAGGTTTCAGAACAATACCCTGACTCTGCAATGCCTCAGATACAGCACAAGGGTCGCCCGAGCATTCTTCAATGCCATCGGTAATTAAAATAATCACATTGCGGGTATAGGGTTCTTTGGGGAAATCGTATGCCGATTGTAGCAATGAATGCGCGATTAAAGTGGTGCCTTTTGGGGTGATGGAATTGATGCGTTTTTTTACGGCTGCAAAATTGTTTTCGCCAAAAGGTACTTCGAGCCGGGTATCCTTGCAATTGCGCTGACTTGTGGGCGATGTATGTCCGTATACCCGCAATGCAATTTCAAGATTTTTTTGTCCGTATAGACTATCAATGGTTTTGCATAATAATTTTTTGGCAATATTGATTCTTGAATCATCATCCAGTTTTGCATACATGCTTCCACTGGCATCCAGTAAAAATAAAATGCGTGTTTTTATGGGTCGCGGACTTTGGGCAAAGGTGTTCAATCCAAACCCAAAAATCAGCAGTAAAAAGCTGATGCTTTTAGTTGAAATTATTTTTATTGGGGATACCATGTAAAATAAACGCTATTAATAATCGCCTATTGTTTCAGGTAACTGAGCAAGTGCATTTTCAAGTTCGGCATCATTGGGCGAAACCCCATGCCATTTGTGGCTCCCCATCATAAAATCAACCGGATAACCCATTTCGGTTTTCATCACTACAAAAATGGGTTTTCCTTTACCCGTAAGAGCTTTTGCTTCATTCATTGTATCCAGAATACTTTGGGAATTGTTACCCTCCATATGCAGAATCTGCCATCCAAAGGAAGCCAGTTTTACGGCGATATCAGCACCCAGGCCCATGATGTTTTGGGTGGAACCATCTATTTGCTGTCCGTTTAAATCGATGGTAACTATTAAATTATCAACTTTATTATGGGCAGCAAACATAAAGGCTTCCCAGTTCTGACCTTCTTCAATTTCACCATCTCCCATTAAAGCATAAACCAGATGGGTATCTTTATTTAATTTTTTTGCCAGTGCCGCTCCGGCCGCAACCGAAATACCCTGACCCAGCGAGCCCGATGCAATTCGGATACCCGGTAAATGTTCATGCGTGGTGGGATGACCCTGTAAGCGGGTATTCAGCTTTCTGAAGGTCTTTAATTCCTCTACCGGAAAATATCCTGAACGCGCCAGGGTACTGTAAAAAACAGGTGAAATATGCCCGTTTGATAAAAAGAAAATATCTTCACCTTCTCCATTCATATTGAATGCGGGGTTGTGTTCCATGATATTAAAATAGAGTGCTGCAAAAAAATCGGCACAGCCCAGGCTTCCACCCGGATGTCCGCTTTTGCAGCCATGAACCATACGTAAAACATCACGACGAATCTGAGAAGTCAAATTGTTTAATTCGGGAGCAGGGAGTTTATTCATTTCCTATACATTAAGTCTAAAAATAAAATGCAAAAGTAAGCAGGCTAAGCTAACATTCCTTAAAAAGTTTACACATTGTGAATATCAGATTGAATAAGGCTTAGAGGGCAACTTTTGGAGTTTACAAACAAAAAAGGCACCCCCCAGAGTGCCTTTTGCTTATTTTTTTATCATTACACCAGAATTTCTATTAAATAAAAAATTAAACCGATCAGGAGAACAATTCCACCTACCGCATAAATAATCCCACCCACGCCCACTAAGTTTAAAATCAGACCAATGAGCAATAAAATCAGGCCTACAATAATCCATCTCATTCCATCTATGTGCACGCCATTCGAATTGTTAATTTCTTTTTTAATGGCTTTCACTTGTTGCTGAACCGATTTAAATGACAAATTTGGAGCAACGCCTGATGATTTGCTGCCCCCCTGTGGAGCCATTTGCTGAATATTTGCAATAACCGGAGCAAGTGCCTTATCTTCAATTTTTATTTTTTGGGAAGGCATTGGTTTCGATGAAACAGACGGGTTTATTTTCGCAGTTTCAACTGCAGCAAGCGACTTATATTCAGATGAAACTGATGGAAGATCTTTGTTAACTTTGGCAACAGATTTGTTAACGGGTACTTTTTGACGGTAGCTATATAATTGTTGTGAGCAGGAACTTAATAATAACAGGGAGCAAAATGTGATTGCTATGTACAATTTCATGTTTTTCATAATAGTGTATTTTATTATGCAAATTTATATAATCGGCCTTTATAAACCAATTAAATAAACTAAATTTAGCCGCAATAAAAATGAAATGAAAGATTATTTGGGTTTACATGAAATAGAGGCAAAGGAAGCAGATTATTTATATACAGGAACTTCTCAGATTCCAGATTCCGGACAAGGTTTATATACAGCAATTCCTATCTATAAAGATGAAATTATTTCTCTTTTTGCTGGGGAATCTATCAGCAGTAAAGAAGCAGCCATCAGAGCCAATAATGGAGAGGATACATTCTTTATAAATATGCCGGATGGAAGTATTCTTGACTCCATGCATGTAAACTGTTTTGCCAAATATGCCAATGATCCCATGGGTATTGTAAAATCAGCATTTAAAAGCAATTCAAAAATATCTTTGGATGAACACCAGCGGGTTTGTATTGTTGCCAAAAGAAAAATAAAAGAAGGGGAAGAAATATTTTGTGGATATGGGAAAAGGTATTGGGAGAATTACAGGAAGAAGTACGAATGAAGAATGACGATGTACGATGTACGATGTACGATGTACGATGTACGATGTACGATGTACGATGTACGATGTACGATGTATTTAGGTTTTGTAAGATATATTAAATATTTGGTTTTTTAGTAAGGATTAATTGAAATGCAAATTATTCAAACCGTTTTTTTCTTGTTTTTATTGAGCTGGTTTGGTTCGGCAAATCACAATAAAATTAGTTTGGTTAAATCTTCAACTCAGGGGAATCCTTATCTTGTTATCTTGGGAACGCTGCAGGATGCGGGCTCACCGCATATTGCCTGTAAAAAAGAATGTTGTAAAAATTTGTTTAAACATCCGGATGCAAGCAGGAAAGTAGTTGCATTGGGAATTGTGGATCCCAAAAGCAGAATGGATTGGATTATAGAAGCTACACCCGACTTGCCTGCACAAATGAAAGCGCTTAAACAAATGAGTGGTTTTGAAAACGAAACACCTGATGGAATTTTGATAACCCATGCGCATATTGGCCATTATGCCGGTTTAATGTACCTGGGCAGAGAGGCCATGAACGCAAACAATCTGCCGGTTTATGCCATGCCCAAAATGAAAACATTTCTGGAATCAAATGGCCCCTGGAGTCAGTTGGTATCATTAAAAAACATTCAGCTTGAACCGATTGAAAACGGGAAAGAAATATCACTGTCATCGCAGATAAAAATTACGCCATTTATTGTGCCGCACCGCGATGAATTTTCGGAAACTGTTGGATACCTGATTAGCAGTAAAGATAAAAAGGCATTGTTTATTCCTGATATAGACAAATGGACAAAATGGGACAAACAAATAATTAACGAAATAAAAAAAGTAGATTATGCATTGATAGATGC
This sequence comes from Bacteroidota bacterium, assembly GCA_030680835.1. GTDB lineage: Bacteria > Bacteroidota > Bacteroidia > UKL13-3 > UKL13-3 > B1. The sequence continues at coordinate 79,414 of JAUXUD010000027.1, read as the reverse complement.
AACTTTTTTTGATGGAGATGAAATGAAGGGCAGGGATATCTCAGAAATCCCACATCCCTTGGTAATAGAAACCCTGGCAGCCTTCGAAAATCTTCCGGATGCTGAAAAAAACAAAATTTATTTTATACATTTTAACCATACCAACCCGTTACTGAATATTAATAGCAGACAATCTAAAGAAGTGATAAAAAAAGGTTTTCATGTGGCTGGAATAAATCAGAAACTTGATTTATAAAATCTATTAAACACTGTTTTGTTTTATTATTAATTTTTTTACTAAAATTGATTTATGAAAATATTCGTACAAACCCCACGATTAACATTGAGAGAACTTCAATATTCGGATGATACCGGAATGTTTGAAATGGATTCAGACCCGGAAGTGCATAAATACCTGGGCACAAAACCTTTTACAAATATTGAACAATCCAGAGCTCAGATTGAATTTGTAAGAAATCAATATAAAACGAATGGCATTGGCAGATGGGCCGTTACTGAAACTTCGAGCGGTACCTTTTTGGGCTGGTCGGGATTGAAACTGGTAAGGGATCCGGTAAACAGTCATATACTTTTTTATGATGTAGGTTATCGGTTTATGCGAAAACACTGGGGAAAAGGATATGCAACTGAATCGGCAAAAGCGGCTATAAAATACGGGTTTGAAGTATTGCACTTAAAAGATATTTTTGGTATTGTTGATATCAAAAATTTTGTTTCTAAAAAAGTACTTGAAAAGGCTGGCTTAAGCTGGATTGAAACTTTTGAATATGAAGGTGAACAAACGGATTGGTATCAAATTGAAAACACAAAACAGGATTTGTAATAATTTTAAATTTTAAAAACTCATCGGAGTTTATTATTTTTATAAAAATTTTAGGATAGAAACCTGACCGAACACGCATGAAAAAAACAATTGAAATTTCGGCCCTTCCAGAGCAAACAGCAAATGATACGGGCATACGCTTATTAATTACCCAAAACCTTAGGCTCAGCAGTTCAGAACTAAACGGGTATAAAATCATTAAAAAAAGTATTGATGCCAGAAGAAATCCGGTTAAAATAAATTTACAGCTTGAGGTATTTATCAACGAACCGCTTGAAGAAAACAAATTTGAACTCGAATTAAAAGATGTAAGCAATGCGCCTGAAGTGGGTATTATAGGAGCGGGTCCTGCGGGTTTGTTTGCAGCAATTAAACTTATAGAACTGGGTTTAAAACCTGTAATTTTTGAACGCGGAAAACCCGTACGTGAGCGGAGAAGAGACCTGGCTGCCATCAGTAAAAACATTTCTATAAATCCCGAAAGTAATTATTGCTTTGGCGAAGGTGGTGCCGGAACCTACAGTGATGGCAAGCTGTTTACACGCAGCAGCAAACGCGGAAACGTAAAACGTATTCTGCAAATTCTGGTTTTAAACGGAGCGGATCCAGATACTTTGTATGAAGCACATCCGCATATCGGGACCAATAAATTGCCATTGATTATTACCCATATCAGAGAGCTTATACTTGCAGCAGGAGGGCGGGTTCATTTTAACTCAAGAGTTACGGATATCGCAATTAAAGACAATGCAATTAAAGGGCTGTATGTGGGAAATGATTTTTATGCATTTAGCGAAGTAATACTGGCTACCGGACACTCGGCAAGGGATATATTTGAGCTCCTGAATCGCAAAGAAATATTGGTTGAACCCAAACCCTTTGCCCTGGGGGTAAGGGTTGAACATCCACAAATTTTAATTGACCAGATTCAATACAAATGCAGCGGCATAAGAAGTGAATATTTACCTGCATCGAGTTATAGCCTGGTTCAACAAATTGGCGATCGGGGTGTATTTAGTTTTTGTATGTGTCCGGGAGGTATTATAGCACCGGCAATGACGGCACCCGGTGAAATTGTGGTAAATGGCTGGAGTCCGAGCAAACGCAATAACCCGTATGCCAACAGTGGCATGGTGGTTTCGGTTAAACCGGAGGATTTTCACGCATTTCAAAACAGAGGTCCGCTTGCAGGTATGGCATTTCAACAAAGTGTGGAGCAGGATTGTTACGAAAAAGCAAATAAAAGTTTGGAAGCACCCGCGCAACGTATGATTGATTTTGTGGATAAAACGGTTTCACAGAGTTTGCCTAAAAACTCTTATTTACCGGGAACAGTGAGCAGAAATTTGCATGAAATATTACCTGATTTTGTTGCCCACGGATTGAAAGAAGCCCTTCAGATATTTGGTTCAAAAATGAAAGGATACTTAACCAATGAGGCCATTATACTGGCCACCGAATCGCGCACTTCTTCGCCGGTAAGAATCCCAAGGGATAAAGAAACATACGTACACCCGCAAATAAAAGGTTTGTATCCCTGTGCCGAGGGAGCGGGCTATGCAGGAGGTATTGTATCGGCCGCCATGGATGGAGAAAACTGTGCCTCGGCAATTGGCAGGGTTAAATTAAGTAATATGAAATAGTTGAATTATTTGGCGAAATTGTTTTGTGAAATAAAACCAATAATATGAAATAGGGTTATTCTGTTATTAGTATTTTTTCAGAAAAAAATTGATTTTTATTTTGTATTTTAACAAAATATAAACCTGAAGATAATTCACCATTATCATTCATTACAATCAAATTATCTGAAACCTTAGATGTTAATCTTAATCTGCCATTTAGGTCATAAACCTGTACCTGTGCATCTTGCGAAAATTCCGAAAACTGAACAGTAAATGAAGACTGTGCAGGGTTGGGATATATTTTATTCTTTGCTGGTAAATTTTCAATGATTCCGGTGAACCTGGACGTATCGCAATAAAATTTTGCACCTATATTTATGCTCTTACCCGGTTCTTCGTAACTGCATAAAACAATACCTCCATCAGCCATTGTTATTGGAGTTCTGCTTATAAAATCCATTGGGCTGCTTGGAAAATACTGCATGAAATCTAACATGGTTTTCTTCCGGATCATTTGAGGGTATAGTTTCATTTTTCCATTTTCATTTACAATGGATGATTTATATTTATTTCCAAAAACAGAATCAATAATTATTGAATCTATTTTAAATAACCTGGGTTCAAATATCCGGCTTATCAAATCAAAATAGATGGGAACATCAAAATATGCACTATCTCCCTGTTTTAAATTGAAATCAAACAATAAGTGTCTTTCATTATGCCATTCATAAAGGCGGTTACTATCCAAATCATAGAGAAATGGATAAAGATAAACATTATTCGGAATTACAGAATACGTTCTACCCTGTATGAGGGTATCATTGATTATCATATAGACAAGAGGTTTAGGCTTCACATTAAATGACGGGTAATAATAATGAAGATAATTCCATTTAGTGCCTATTGGAGCTAATTGCGCAAATAGCAAATTATTCACAATCATGAAAATATACAGTAAAAGAAATTTTCCTTGTATGAATTTTTTCATAACAATTGTGTCTATTATTTTAAGTCAAATGTAAACAAGTTTAAGTTGCTTAATATTAATTTAAAAAAAATTAGCAGTGTATTAAGTCTTGAAAATAGACCTATAACAAAAGTCCAAAGCATATTAATTTATAAGATTTATTGAATCATTTTTATTCTTTGTGCGCTCTGTGTTATATTCACTCCGTGCGCTCTGTGTTAAAGTTGAGATTTTTGATGTAAATTTGCATACTATGTTTTTAAGAAAAGTATTTTTATTTTTCATATTTTTATCATCCATTCAGTTGTATGCAGGAACGATTACCGTTTCGGTAAGTAGCCTGTATAATTACGGCAATTGCCCCGTATACTACGCTACATCTCCACAAAAGTTTATCATAAGCGGCAGCGCACTTACGCAAAATATTTTGGTTCAGGCACCCGAACACTTTGAAATATCTATAAACTGCAATACCGGATTTGCAAGTAATTTGCAACTTATTCCCACCTCGGGCTCGGTATCAAACACACTCATTTATTGTCGGTTCAGCCCGTATACTACCGGAACCAAAACGGGTAGCATTAGCAATAGCAGTGCAGGATGTACAAGCGTAAACATAACGGTTAACGGAAATGCCAGTGCAACCCCGGCACAGGGAACCAATGCATCCACTTACTATTCGGCAATAAGTACCACACAAAGCGGTTCAGCTTTAAAAACTGTCTTGTATAATAAAATATTAGGTCATACGGTAACTGCATATGGAAGCGGAAGCAGTGGATTATGGGCAACGTATCCAAGCACCGATCCTTTTTATAATGGCAAAGTTTGGGATATATATTCAACCAGCGTTTGCGGTACCTCTCCTTACGAATTTACCTTTAGCACCGATCAATGCGGAAGCTATTCCATTGAAGGAGATTGTTATAACCGCGAGCATAGTTTTCCGCAAAGCTGGTTTACTTCTTCCAGTCCGATGGTTTCCGATATGTTTCATATCTACCCAACAGATGGTAAGGTAAACGGAATGCGTAACAATTACCCTTTTGGTGAAGTTTCATCGCCCACATATACCTCATTATTGGGTGGCAAATTGGGTTCAAACACGTTTGCAGGTTATACCGGAACAGTATTTGAACCTGTTGACGAATATAAAGGAGACCTGGCCCGGAGTTATTTTTATATGGCCACGCGTTATGAGAATTTAATTGCAGGCTGGCAAGGCAATGGAAACGCCAATGATGTTTTGGCGGGGAACAGTTTTCCGGCATACGACCCCTGGGTTATTAACCTGATGCAGAAATGGCATAATCAGGATCCGCCTGGTGTAAAGGAAATTAACAGAAACAACGCTGTTTACGGATACCAGGTAAACCGGAATCCTTATATTGACAGTCCGCAATATGTATATAAAGTTTGGGGGGGTATAAAGCCGGCTGAACCTACCATAGCAGCAAGTAATTTTGTAATAAAAAGCAGTACATTGGGCAGTACCGTTATTAGTTGGAAATGTGGCAATGGCAACCGAAGAATGGTTATTGCCAGAGCTTCTTCAACACCAAACAGCCTTCCGGTAGATTCGGGTTATTATGTGGCAAACAGCGCATTTGGTTCAGGTACCCAAATTGGAAGTGGGAATTATGTGGTGTATGATGGAATGGGTTGTACGGCACAGGTTACAGTATCAAACACTTCGTTAACCTATTATTTTACGGTTGTGGAGTATAACGGACAGGGCATTACCGCAAATTACCTGAGCAGTTCGGTTCTGCAATCTACGGGTGTATTTTTGCCGGTTGAATGGTTAAGTTTTAATGGCAAAATAGAAAATGAGAAGCTCATGCTTGATTGGCAAACTGCGAGTGAAACCAATACTTCTCACTTTGACATCATGCAAAGTACCGATGCGATTCACTTTGAAACAATAGGTTCGGTAAGGGCTTTGGGTAACAGCAAAATTAAAGGGCAATATTCTTTTGAATCAGAAATACCATCGCATTTAAAAAATACCCAAGCTGTATTTTACTATAAATTAAAATTGTGGAACAGAGATGGAAACTTCAGTTTTTCGAAAACGATTGAATTGCACAACGTCGAATCGTTTGTAAACTTAAAAGAGGCAACAATAATTACTGAACCGAATCCGTTTGAGAATGAATTTCGTATCTTATGCAATAACTGTAATGGTGAAGCTGAACTGCTGCTCACCGATTTAACAGGAAAAATAATTTTACGGCAACAAATAAAACTAAAAGATGAAACTACTGTTTATTTTAAAGATATGCTTGCTGACGGGATGTATTTTTTACACCTCCTGCAACGCACAAACCAACAAACCCTCAAAATCATCAAACGTTAAAATGGAACTATTATCAAATCATCCTGAAGTAGAGAAAGATCAAAAATTTGAAGTTGAAAAAGCCGACAGTATTTGGCGCAAAGAATTAACGGATGAACAATACAGCATTTTACGTCAAAAAGGGACAGAGCGGGCATTTACAAGTAGTTTGGAAGCCAATTACGATGGGGGAACATACGAGTGTGCAGCATGTGGCAACCCTTTATTTACTTCAGAGACAAAATTTAACAGTGGTTGCGGCTGGCCAAGTTTTTATGATGCCATCGACAAAACAAAAATTGTGGTTAAAACCGATTCGAGCCATGGGATGGTACGTACAGAAATTATGTGTGCCAAATGTGGCGGGCATCTGGGACATATCTTCGATGATGGTCCGAAAGACAAAACAGGCCTTCGTTACTGTGTAAACGGAGGTTCGCTTAAGTATAAGAAGAAGTAATGACCGGTAAAATGAATTTTTTTAAGGCTGAACTTTTTCGCATCTTTGTAACCCGTAATTAAGAATCAAATGAAATTTCTATTGTATCTTTTTGCATTTTATTTTCTGTACCGCTTTATTTTCAGCGGACTGTTTAAGGTAAGGGTATATAATTTTAATCAGCATAACCACTATAAGCAACAGCCTGAGGGGCAAGAAGAAGGTAAGATTACCATAGACCCAAAAGTTAAACCCAAAAGCAAGGACACCGATAAAAAGTTAGGTGAATACGTAGATTTTGAGGAAGTGAAGTAAAATGCTGGAAAAAAAACTACGCGCACTTTTATTGAAATGGCTGGGAACCGAATCTTATCTGGGTTTGGTGAGTTCGGCTTATATCAGGCTCATTCAGGCGGGATTTTTAAAAGGAAAGTATCCCGAACTGTATTATTTGTCGACCTTGGTTAAACCGGGTTTTGTTTGCATAGATATTGGTGCAAATGTGGGTTACTATTCGGTTTTTTTATCGAAGTATGCAGGCAGGGATGGAAAGGTTTATGCGGTTGAACCGGTGCCTTTATTTGCAAATATTTTCAAAAGAAACACAAAAAAGTTTGCGCTTGATAATATTACGCTTTATCCCTATGCCCTGGGGGATTCGGTAAAAACCGTTACGCTGGGAACTCCTGTATTGGATGGTGTTTTCAGGCATGGCCTTACCCGGATTTTGGATCAGGAAGAAACCGGAAGCAGTCTGACTTATGAAGCGCATATGCAAATACCCGATGATTTATTTTCATCACTTCCGAAAATTGATTTTATTAAGTGTGATGTGGAAGGGTATGAAGTGCATTTATTTCCGCATATGATCAAAACCCTGAGTAAGTTTAAACCCCTTATTCAAATTGAGATTACAGCAATCAATAACCGAAAGGAAATATTACACTTACTGAAACCAATTGGATACCAGCCATATGGTTTAAAAAATGATCAACTTGAATTGTTGGATGATGAAAACGCCCTGCGTTACGAAGGCGGAGACTTTTACTTTAAATCAATCTAATCTACCAATCATCCTCATCAATCAAAACCGGTTCTCTTAGGTATAATTTAATGTTTTCCATCATTTTTAAAATATCCTTATTGGCATTTCTTAAAATGATATCGTTTTCGCGAATTTTTGTTGTTGAAGTATAATAATATTCGAAATAGTTGCGGTTACTTTTGCCCCCATCAGCCGGTTTTACGGTTTCGTGAACCAGGTTTGTAATCTGAAATTTGTAGCGACCTTCTTTAATCAGAAAAGTAATTTTGAATTCAAATCTTCCAATTTCGCGTTTTGTATATTTACTGATATAGGTATATGCAGGAATACTGGCTATATAAACAAGTTTCTGGTTTCGCTTGTCCATTTCTACCTTTATGCTTTTATCCAGGTTTATTTGCACCCACCTTTTAATTCTCACATAAAGCGAATCTGAACCGCTCTCTTCCTGTTCAACAATCATATTATAGGTAATCAGATTTGTTGTGGAATCGATATTTAAAACTATTTTTTCGTAGGGTTTTAAAAAAGGATCAATGGGGGCTGCAGGCTGAGCCGGTGACTCTTCTATAATGGCATTACTGTCAACTACAGTGGTATCAGGCGAAGTGGCATCATAAGTAGGCGAGGTAGGGTCCTGTATCTGAGCAATGCTGTATTGACTCACAAAAATTAACAAAGCCAATACAACCAGTTTATACATATATTTCATTGTGTTCGAGTAAGGTTTAATTAAAACGATTACCTAAATATTTTATTTTGGGTTTAATTTTCAAAAATATAAAAACTTACATCAAAAAAAAGTTTTAATGCTTGGCGGCTTCTCTTTTAGGTACCAAATGGTGTTCATGCACTGTTTTATCATCACTTTCCCGGGATGCTTTTTTCTTTTTACCGTCTGGTCCAAAGCCATTTTCACGCATGGCATCCCAGTATTCTTTGCCATAAGCAACATATACTTCCTCACCCGGTTTAATGTTTTTGCTGGCAACTATAAAAGGTCTTCCGTTTCTTATTTCGAAACGAGAGTTGTTTTTAAAGCCGGGCAGCCTTATAAAACCTGCTGCATCATTGGCATACCGTGCTTTCGATTCGGGACAGTTTTGGGCGTCAACACATTTTCTGGCTGAAATATAAAAGAAATATGCAGATACTCCGTCATGATGTTCATTTCTCCTTTTGCATTCTGCCCAGGTAATGTTATCACCCGTATATTCAATAACCGGTTCTCCTCTTTTTATAAGCGTTGTGGTAAAGAGTCCTTTTCCCGCTCCGGGGATTTTTGATTTTTTAATCACTAAATTCATGCGGCTGCAAATGTGAGAAAACTAGATTGATTATTCATATAAGCTTACCCACATTTTAAAAATAAATTTTTAGTAGCATACTTATTCTGAACCCATTGATAAAAATTATTCTGAAATTTATAAAAATTTATAAGAAAAATGCAATAAAAACTTCAGGTAATTATATTGAAATTTAAAAGAATCATTGCATATTCGTATTGAATGAAAATAATAAGTTATAATGTTAATGGAATAAGATCGGCCCTGAGTAAGGGTTTAGCCGATTTTTTACAAAGCTCAAATGCGGATGTTTTTTGTTTACAGGAAACCAAAGCCCTGGAATCTCAGGTTGAAACATACTTAATTGAAGTGGCCGGTTTTAAACACCGATATTGGGTAAGTGCCGAAAAAAAGGGTTACAGCGGGGTGGCTCTGTTCAGTAAAAAAAAGCCGGATTATGTAGAATTTGGCTTTGGAAACCCAATTTATGACAATGAAGGGAGGATTATCCGGGCCGATTTTGGTTCAACAAGTGTCATCAGCGTTTATATTCCCAGTGGAAGCAGCGGCGAAACCCGGCAGGCTTTTAAAATGGTTTGGCTTGATTTTTTTTTAGATTATATCAATCAGTTAAAAGCCCAAAGACCCAATTTGATTATTTGCGGTGATTATAATATCTGTCATTATCCAATTGATATACATGATCCCAAAGGCAATAAAGACAGTTCCGGATTTTTACCTGAAGAGCGCGAATGGCTTACCCGATTTGTTGAAAGCGGATTTACAGACAGTTTCAGAAGCTTGCACCCGGAGCCTCATAACTACAGCTGGTGGAGTTACCGTGCCAATGCCCGTAACAATAACAAAGGTTGGCGCATCGACTATTGCATGGTGGCCAATTCGCTTCAATCACAAATTAAAGAAGCAGGTATTATGCCTAATGAAAAGCATTCTGACCATTGTCCGGTTTGGGTGCATATGGGATAGAAGAAGGCATGGAGCATGGGGCAGAGAGCATGGAGCGTTGTGGTGATATGAATTGTGAATGCTTTACGATTCAGAGGATGGTTTTGAATTAAACAATAACTCACAATTATATATTTTTAGTTGCTTTGTTTCTTTGTAGCCATAAACTACCAATTGCTACGAAGTAACGAAGAAACTAAGGATAACAAATTAAATACACGATTCCTTATTACCCGAAAAATAGGATTATTTCAACTAAACGTATCATTAATCAATTAGTTTATATAGAATGATTATGGAGAACTAAATAATCAAGATTCCAACGACCTCAAATTTATCAAACACATTCCGGGTATGCGGGGCATCTTTTAATTCATCGGTTAAATCCTGGCCTGCCCAGTGTTCATAATGCATCCCATCACGCCATAACCGGCTTCGGGTTACATCATAAATGTTTCCTTCAAATGCAATCCATATTTCTTCACGGTCTTGTCCGTTGCGCAATGCAAGTTGAGATTTGGTATAGGTTGGGTGAGCCATTTTGGTTTGATCCAAGAGATTTATTTTGGTTTATGTATATTTAACAAAACAATTTTGAAATGTTAGATGGGTTAAGTTTTATATTTAATGTGTGTTATTTATTTTTGGCTTTCAAGAGTATTTTTTCCAACATTATAAGCATACACCGATGCGGGTAAATATTGAATTTGAATATTATCGTATTCTTTAATTCCGGTTTTATCAATCGTAGTAGATAATGCCTGTAGCAGGTTGTTTTCCTGACAAAAGGAAGTCAAACTTTTTAACTCATTAGGAGCTTCGAAAAAGCGATTACTCCATTTTATTTCTACGGCCCAATCGGGTTTATTTGTATTTCGACTTATATTTACTAAATCTACCTCTCCGTTTTTCCAACGTGCATAATAGGGTATGAACGAAGTTCTTTGCATCCATTGGCTAAAGATGGCGGTTTCTACAATGGCTCCCATTCCATCAGCTTCGGCTGTAAGTGGGGCAAACAGTGCACTTCTTAAGCTTGGGTTGGTTAGATAAATTTTAAAGAAATTTTCTCTCTGAAAACGACCTGCTTTGTGATCAACTCTTTTTACAATATGTACCAAAAATGCGGCCTCGAGATAAGATAAATATTGTCGTATGGTTGTTTTTTTTACACCACTACTTTTGCATAACTCATCTATGCTGCATTCTTGCCCGCTATTCCATGCAATAGTTGTAAAAAGTGAATTCAGTTCCTGCACATCCTGGATACCATACAGGCCGGGCAAGTCTCTTAACAATACCTTATCAATAATGTCAGATCTCATAAATCGGGCAGGGTTTCCCTGAATTTCTGAGTTAAAAATAACCTCCGGATAACCCCCAAAATTTACATAGTCAATAAAATGTTTGTTTAGTTCAGTAATATTGGTTGTGGCTGAAAATATTGCAATATTGCCTTTCCAGATAATGGTATCAGGTTTGATAAGTGCAATCAAATTTTTTAAATGAATAAACTCATAAAATGTAAGTGGTGGTAACATAAAATCGGTAAACCTGCCTGCACCACTTTCATTGCTTTTAAGTTTTAAGGCAGCCGCAGCCGAGCCACTTACAATAAATTTTGTATTGCGATAAACATCAACAAGGGTTTTAAGATGTACCTCCCATTCTTTCAGGTATTGAATTTCATCAAAGAAAATATACCAATTTTCTGAATCCAAATTTCCGGATGCTTTCATGGCCAATTTAAAAATATCTTCTAATGGAATATTATTATAAATGGGTGTTTCAATGGAAACATACAGAATTTTTTGAGGCTGCACTCCATCTGCAATTAATTGTTGTATGGTATGATACAACATAACCGTTTTACCAACCCTGCGTGGACCCATTAGTACAATGGCTCTGCGGACCGAACTGGTTTTAACCAATGGATAAAACATATTGAAATAAAGGCGTGGTTTAAATGATTGATAATAACCATCCAAATTTCCACTTGCCCACCAAGGGTTTTCAAATTGAAGCCTTGCAACGATTTGTTCTTCTGAAAATGGATTTAATGCCATAAGAGTACAAAAATAGTACAAATAAGGTTAATAAAAAAACCTTATTTTACCAAATATTGGAAAATAAGTTTAATTATTTAAAAATAAAATCTTATTATTTTAAATCCGACAAGGATTAGTAATTTTAAAAAATCGTAACTTGTATTCGAAAAAGATATTAATATTTTCAGATTTGGGATTAGCTCAATCAACCTTTCCCTTTCACCAAATACTCCGCAATTTGTACCGCATTGGTAGCTGCACCCTTTCTCAAATTATCGGCAACTATCCATAAATTTAAACTATTGGCCTGCGACTCGTCTCTTCGAATTCTTCCTACAAAAACTTCATCATGATTGTATGCATTCAATGGCATCGGATAAATAGCATTTGCCGGATCATCCTGAACCGTTACTCCATGTGTCGACCACAATAATTGTCTCAATTCATTCAACTCAAAATCCTTTTCAAAAGTAATATTTACACTCTCGCTATGTCCGCCCATTACAGGTATTCGAACACAGGTTGCCGTTAGGGCAATACGGTCATCCTGCATTATTTTCCGCGTTTCATTTACCATTTTCATCTCTTCTTTGGTGTATCCGTTTTCCATAAATACATCAATTTGCGGAATTGCATTTTTATCAATGCGGTATTTATATGCCATGGGACCATCAATACCTTTCCGTTCATTTTCAAGTTGCTCAACAGCCTTTATTCCAGTGCCCGAAACGCTTTGATAGGTTGAAACAACAACCCGCTTTATTCCGTATTTTTTATGCAAGGGATTTAATACCATCACCATTTGTATGGTTGAACAATTTGGGTTGGCTATAATTCTATCATTTTGCGTTAATACATGTCCGTTTATTTCCGGTACAACCAATGGCTTATCAGGGTCCATGCGCCAGGCTGAAGAATTATCAATAACGGTAATTCCGGCTTCGGCAAACCTGGGAGCCCATTCCAGTGAAGTACCGCCACCTGCCGAAAATAGCGCAATTTGAGGCTTTGCTTCAATGGCTTGTTCCATACTGTGTACGGTATATTCTATACCTTTAAATACTATTTTTTTGCCTACCGATTTTTCTGATGCAACAGGAACCAACTCGCTTACCGGGAAATTTCTTTCCTCCAAAACCTTTAACATCATACTACCAACCAAACCCGTGGCACCTACTACTGCTATTTTCATTCAATTTTTATTTATTCGTTCAAAAAAAATCTTAAATTTCTAAAATGTATGTTTCATCTTAAACTGGAGTCTGAGCTAGAATGTTCTCTGGCAAGGCATGCGAAGTTCACAAAAAGCGCAATGTACTGGTGTACTTGAGCATTTTTGGGAATGAGCATAACGCAGCCAGAGGACATTATAGTCAGACTCCAAGTATCCTATATCTGGGATTTACTTTTTAACATATGCAAAAATAGCTGTTTATGCTCAGAGCGTAAAACTAAATTTGAGTATGGATTTTAAAAAACTAATTCTAATTGTATTGGGAATATTGTTTGGGTCAAACAACTATGCACAGGTTGCTGATGATTTTACTGATGGAAATTATAATGCAAATCCAGTTTGGCTGGGCGATGATTCCTTGTTTTTTGTAAATGCTAATTTTCAACTACAAAGCAAAGGCACGGTTGGAAGTTCAAAGGAAATCAGCCTGGTTACCGAATCCAAACAAAATTTTGGAGGTGAATGGAGCTGCTGGCTCTGCTTTGCCCTGAACCCGAGCACACAAAACTATTGCAGGTATTATTTATGCAGTGATCAGGCAAACTTAAAAGGAGCATTAAATGGCTATTATGTGCAATTGGGAGGAAGTACGGGCAATACCGATACCATCAGTTTGTATAAACAAAACGGTTTGAACCGAACCCGTATGATAGCCGGAAGAGCCGGAACGATTACTAAAACAAACAATGTGGTGCAATTAAAAATTCTTTGTGATTCGTTGGGAAACTGGCAATTGTATTCTGATACCAGTGCACTGGGAAATTATATACTTGAAGGCAGTGCATTCGATAGTACTTTTACAACAAGTGTGTACACCGGTTTTTTTGCAAAGTTTACTACAGGAAATATCAGTAATTTTTATTTTGATGACCTGTATGCCGGTCCTCAAAAACAAGATACGTTAAAACCCATGCTAATACAATTTGAAGTATCCGGTAAAAACAAAATAATAGCAGGTTTTTCTGAAAAGATGGATGAAACCGCGCTGTTAAATACCAACAATTATAAACTGGATCAAACCTATAATCCATCTCAAATACTAAACAGCACTTCATTTAATTCAGTTGAACTCTTGTTTTCGGATTCTTTTATATCAGGATCAGCACATAGTCTTCAAATAAGCGGCCTGAAAGATAAAAATAACAATATGTTAAAGGATACCCAGGTAAATTTTACTTTTTACATTCCGCAAAAAAACGATATCCTGATCAGCGAACTGATGCCCGATCCGGACCCTTCACAGGGCTTGCCGGATGCCGAATACATTGAGTTGTACAATAACAGCAAATTCCCGCTTAACCTAAAAAACTGGAAGTTGAAAGATATGTCCAGCAGTGTTTTTTTACCCGATTTTATTATTTTACCGGATAGCTTTATGATCGTTTGTGAGTCACAGTTTGAATATATTTTTAAATCGTTTGGACAAACTTTGGGCATAAGCAGTTTACCTTCATTAAACAATTCGGGAGACAAAATAGAATTGCAAAATGAAGTCGGGATTATAATTAACGGGGTTGATTACGATTTGGGTTATTTTCATCATCCGGTGAAACAAAATGGCGGATGGAGTTTAGAGTTAACAAATCCTAATAAGCTTTGCACAGGTATTGAAAACTGGCAGGCCAGTAATAATACGAAAGGAGGAACTCCTGGAAAAATAAATTCAAACTGGCAGAATTTTACAGACTCGATTGCTCCCCATGTTTTGTTGACGCAACAAATGAGTGCAACAAGCATTGAAATATTTTTTGATGAACCGATTGATTCATCTTTGTCAGCATCAGCCATTCAAATTGGAATGAATCCTCAGATAGCCATTCAACAAATACATTTCAATAAGTATTTATCAAAATCATTAGAAGTTGAATTTCAAACCCCTTTAATGCATTTACAGTTGTATCAGATGCAAATGGATTATGCATTTGATTGTGCAAGTAACCAGATAACACAATCAAGTGAATTTGTATATGTTGAAGAAAGGGAACCGCGGCAAAATCAATTGCTGATTAACGAAATTATGTTTGCTCCTTCAACTGCAACGGCAATGCCGGACGCTGAGTTTATCGAATTACTGAATAGCAGCAACTATGTGATTCGTCTCAAAGACTATGTTATATCAGATGGTTCTGCCCGCGCTTTTTTTCCTGATGTATTACTTTATCCCGATAGCTTTTTATTGCTTTGTTCGAATTCGGATAAAATGCTATTGGATAAGTTTGGAAAAGTACTCGGGCTGAATGATTTTCCTTCATTAGGTTCAGAAGAGCAGCTTACATTATATAATAATAATGGGTATATACTCCATCAGGTATTGTATAATGAAACATTTTTAAACAATAAAATAAAACAACAATTTGGAGGCTGGACCCTTGAGATGAAGGACAGCAAGAATCCATGCGGGTTTGATGATAATTGGGAATCATGTATGAATCCAAAAGGGGGAACTCCCGGCTCGGTGAACAGTATAAAACAAATGAATCCCGACCGGGAAAGTCCGCACCTGTTAAGAGTATATCCAACAGACAACAACCATTTGCAATGTATATTTAGTGAGACGATTGATAGCATGGGTGCAGGAAATTTAAACCTCATTACGCTTTCCAATAATTTGCATCCCGTTTCATACCGGTATTGTAATGTAATGCTGAACCAAATTGAATTTATTTTTACAAAAGCATTTGATACCTTCTCAATCTATCACATACGAATGGATAGTATTGTGGATTGTGCAGGAAATTTAGTCAGCGATGAAAACAACGCAGACTTTGGGATGCCACATAAAGCGGATAGTGGCGATGTCATTATCAATGAAGTGTTGTTTAACCCGTATTTAAATGGATATGATTTTGTGGAACTGTTTAACCGAAGTGAAAAATATATTGACGTGAATCCCTTTTTATTAGCCCGGTTTGACGAAAATTTTCAGGTAGCCGAGTCGGTGCATTTGGGTGGTAAAGGATGGATAATAGGCCCCAAACAATACCTCGCAATCACAGAAAATATTCCCGACTTATTAAAGATATACCCAACTCCTAATAGAAACCAGATACTGGAAAATAAACTTCCTCCTATGAATGATGATGCCGGCTCCATAATATTAATAAATAGTTCAGGTAAAATATATGATCAGTTCATTTATTCAGAAAAAATGCATTTTGAATTGCTTACCAATACTGAAGGTGTGAGTTTGGAGCGCATCAATCCGTTTCGCAACAGCAACGATCCTACCAATTGGGCATCAGCAAGCAGCAATAATGCTTATGCCACACCCGCATATCGCAATTCACAATTTACCGTAACAAAACCACAAGGTTCATTTAATATCGACCCTGAAGTTTTTAGTCCGGATGGAGATGGATATAAAGATATACTTACCTTTACTTATAAACTGGGAAGCAATAGCAATTTGGGCAAGATTGAAATTTATAACAGCAGTGGCAATAGGGTTAAACTTGTTTGCAATAATTATTACCTGGGTACCCAAGGCGAAATCAGCTGGAATGGCATCACCGATAATGGGGCAAAAGCATTGACAGGAGTTTATATTGCCCATTTTGAAGTCTTTAATTTACAAGGTGAAACTTACCGGTTTCAGAAAACATTTGTTGTGGGTGGGAATTAATGCATCAATTCATTTTCATTCTCCACAAACCCATCAGTTCAAAACCCAGTACAAACAAAAGCAGGTATGCAATCCAATCCCCATGTTCGGTGTAAAAAGTTTGTTCATTTAAAACCGGAACCTTCATTCTTAAAACGCTTTCTTTCCACCATTCACTTTGCTGTATAATATTACCTTCAGCGTCAATAAATCCGCTTAAACCGGTATTGGCAGCCCTGGCTATAAAGCGCCGGTTTTCAATGGCTCTCAGGCGTGCATAATCAAAATGCTGATGGTAACCCGGTGTGTTTCCCCACCAGCCATCGTTGGTAATTACACATAAAATTTTGGCTCCCTGTTTTACATAAGAGGCTGTAAATTCTGCAAACACACTTTCATAACAAATAATTGGAGCGAGTCCGATTTTATGGTAATTGTTAAACACCTTGCTTACGCCATCGCTCCCCAAACTGCCCGATGTGCCTCCTAAATTAATGGCATATTTTTCAAGAAATCCAAATACCTGAGGATAGGGCATTTTTTCAACACCGGGTACCAGTTTGTTTTTGTGATAAACCTGCAACGAATCGTATTTGTTTATGAACAGAGCCGCATTATAAGAATCGTAATACCGGGGTTCTTTTCTTACCTGCCTTGCTGTAATGGGCCTGGGTTCCTTAGCATCATACAAGCGGTACGAATCCATTCCGCTTAAAATACTTACTTCGGGATGCGTACTTAAAAAGTATTTCAGTAACTGAATCAGGGGTTCTTCAGGCAGGTTGTTTTCTGCAATACCACCTTGCAGCGCAGTTTCGGGTAGTAAAATAAACTGTGTTAAGCTATCCATTTTCGATTCTGCCATCAACAACATTTTTCTTAACTGCTCATCACCACTCATACCCCCAAACTTGTCGCTGTATGGATCGAGGTTGGGTTGAACCAAAACCATATCTGCATAAACAGCATTGTTTTTATCTGTTTGCGGACGATTATAAAGGATATATACAGATAAAAACAAGGGCGTCAGAAAGTAAAAAAATATTTTATTAAGCAGCTTGTTTATATTTGCCTGCCTGGTTTGCAGATGCCATTTCTCCATCAAACCAAAAACCTGAATATTAAATATTAATATCCATAAGCTACCCCCCAAGACGCCTGTATATTCGTACCATTGAACGCTGGCCGGTAAATAGCTGAATACATTCCCCAACAGTAGCCATGGGAATGCAAGATCCCAGTGAAACTGCAATAATTCCATCGCAATCCAAAAGGATACCAGCAGGATGAAGTTTTCTTTGCCATTGCGCAAATTTTTGAGATGATAAAAAGTAAAGGGCAATACCATGGGCAAACTGTTAATAACAAATGCAGCCATTGCTCCTCCGGCGCTCGAGTTCCATACCCACCAAACAGTTCCTATGTTCCAGGTTAAAAATGATAACCAAACATAAATAAATACCCAGGCATGTGAATTTTCCTGCTCTTTTCTAATCCTTTTTTCAAGGATCAGCAATGGAACAAAACCCAAAAATGCCAGTGGCAAAATTTTAAAAGGCTGCCATGCCATTGTTAACAACAATGCACTCAAAAGGCTTAACAAGAGGTAAGCGAAGTGTTTATTTTTTCCCTGAAATAACAAGTACAAATTCTCCTTTTATGGGTTTTTGGTTAAAATGGTTAATGGCTTCAGCAAGGGTTCCATTTACGGTTTCCTCAAACATTTTGGTAAGTTCCCGGCTTATACTGCAGGGCCGGTCTGAACCTAATGTTTCGGCAAGCTGCCCCAGCGTTTTAAGCAACCTGTGCGGACTTTCATAAAATATCATGGTATATTCAATGTCTTTTAATTTCTGAAAAGCGGTTTGCCTTCCTTTTTTTTCAGGTAAAAAGCCCATAAAAATAAATGAATCGGCAGATAAACCGCTTTTTACAAGAGCCGGTACAAAGGCAGTTGCGCCGGGCAGGCATTCAACCGGAATATCATTTCGCAAACACTCACGAACCAGTAAAAACCCGGGATCACTGATTGCCGGAGTACCCGCATCGCTAATCAGAGCCAGTTTTTTGCCGCCTTTTAATTCCTCCACCAAATGGGTTAAATTCTTGTGTTCGTTGTGCTGGTGGTATGCCCAAAGGGGTTTATTTATTTGATAATGCTGCAATAACTTGCTACTCTGGCGGGTATCTTCGGCCAAAATTGCATCAACTTCTTTAAGCACTTTTAAAGCCCTTAAAGTGATATCCTCCAAATTTCCAATGGGAGTAGGTACTATTATTAATTTACCGGATTGCATACTTGAGACTACAAATTAACACCCTGCAGGGTTAATTTTTTAGTATTCGTCGAAAACTAACATAAAATATATTTTATTTGTGTACTAAGACCTAACCATGAATTACATTTTTAACAGGATAAAAGTATACACGCTTTACTTTTACGAGTATATACGCTATGGAGAATTTAATGCAGCAATTAATGCTGTTTTATACATGCTCACACGCAAGTCATATTCTGCTGGCAACAGAATTACAACGAGTATGGGAGTATTTGATACACGCCAGGGAACGCTCGATTTTCAGTATATTAATTATGCATACGAAATTGAAATAAAGCATTTTATCGAAAAACAGGATTTTGAAGTATTCTTTGATATTGGTGCTTGCCTGGGTGAATACTGTATTTGGCTTGCACATAAAGGGTATCGATGTCTGGCTTTTGAACCGGTTCATGAAAGTTACCACATGATTAATAAGAACATTATATTAAACAATGTTAAGGACAAGGTTTCGGCTTATAATTATGGATTGGGGAGTAAACATTCCATTGAGCATTTCCAACTCAATAAAATAAATCCGGGAGCAAGCAAGCGTGTTGAAAAAGGAAATGGCAATACGCAAAAATTTGAAATTAATGCATTGGATGATGTTTATGAAACATTCGGCTTGCATCAGAACACAAAAATATTAATGAAAATTGATGTAGAAGGAATGGAAGTTGAAATGATTAAAGGGGCTAAAAAATTCTTTCAATACTACAAAAACATCACACTGATTATTGAGGAAAAATTGAGCGGAGAATCTGAAATTGTTAACTCACTAAACCAGATATGTGATTTTGAATATGGAAGCGTTGACAAGTTCAACATTTATGCAAAAAAGGTAGTCAAACATCAGTTATAGTTGATTCTTCAGCGTCTCTTCGCTTTTTATCCCTTCGCAGCGAATTAATGATGGGCAATGAAGTTACCAGGATAAACCCTACAATCATCCAGGTTAAATAATCGAGTGCCTGGGGAAATATTTCGCCTACGTAAAAACCGGCAGTTACAATAACCGCGGGCCAAACAAAAGCACCAATAATATTATAAACAAAAAATACAAGGGGTTTAACTTTTACCACACCGGCTAAAATGGGCGCAAAAGTTCTGATGATGGGAAGATACCTTCCAAGAATTAAAGCAGCTCCACCATATTTCTTATAAAAATTCTCTGCTGTAGTGATGTATTTCTTTTTAAAAAAGAGCGAATCTTTTCTTTTATAAAGAGCTTCCCCGGTTTTATAACCAAACCAGTATCCCGCATAATACCCGGCTATAGCTGCAAAACCGATATACAAAATCAAATGAGATAATTCAACATCCAGTACGCCCAGATTACAAAGAAGACCCGCAGTAAAAAGCAATGAATCACCCGGCAAAAAAAAGCCAAAAAAAACGCCATTTTCAAGGAAGATAATCACCAGGAGCAAAAATAGTCCCCCATAACGAATCAATTCTTCCGGCTTAAATAAATCCCAAATACTATCCAACTGCTTAATTATTATTCGTACGAATTAGTGCTTTTTTGGTTAATTATCAAATGTTGCGCCTCAGAAATTTATTATTTTAACCAAAATACTAGCAGTAAAGCAATTAGCTTATCCTCTGAAACCAATGCTGTTTCTTCCTTTTTCTACTTTTTCGGCTTTTACAAAAACCTCATCCCGCATTTTGTCTTTATATGTTTGTAAGGCATCACTTAATTTTGGTTCAGCAAGTGCAAGAATTTGAACAGCCAGCAGGCCGGCATTTTTGGCATTGTTTATGGCTACCGTTGCAACTGGAACCCCTCCCGGCATTTGCACAATTGAAAGTAAAGAATCCAGGCCAGATAACGTCTTTAACTGAACCGGAACACCAATAACCGGAAGCGTTGTAATTGAGGCAACCATGCCCGGTAAGTGAGCTGCTCCACCCGCTCCGGCAATGATAACCTGTATCCCCCGGGATTTTGCATTTTTGGCATAATCAAACATGCGATCAGGTGTGCGGTGTGCCGAAACAACGGTAATTTCGAATTCAATTTTAAATTCTTCCATCACTTTTGCCGCTTCTTTCATAATCTCAAGATCACTGTCTGATCCCATGATGATACCTACCTTTTTAATTTCCATACGTTATATTATTACTATCATTTAGCCCGGCATGAATAAGGCAAACGGTTTGTTCAACAGGTTCAGGTTGAAAATTTATGCAGTCATCCCCGGCCTGTAATGTGAACTGTTTTTTATTACTCGGCAGTTCCTTCTTCTGGTTCCGGGATAATCCCTTCCATCAGGTTGCGAATATCCTGTAATTCTTCGCGGTTGTATTTATTGTTAAAGTCAGCCAAACAATCTATTAAATATTCTAGATTGGCCTTTCCGTCCTCTTCTTCAAGATATAAAAAGGTATAAGAGCCGTTGGCTTCAATATCTTCATAAGCTAGCCTGATCATGCGAACCAGACCCGGTTCATTTAAATTAGCCTTAAAGTATTCACGCAATTCCTTGAGTAATTTAACGACAGCTTCTGCATTAAAACCATCTTTCTTTAATTTGGCTTTAATTTTATCGGTTATTTGCTTCATATTTTTATTTTTGATAAGGCTGCAAAATTATATCTTTTAACCTGTAAAAAGCATTTATCTTAAAATAACCTGACCTGATCATAAGTAACTATCGCATTATTAGAGGTTTTAAAGGATTTTGTCGTGTTTTGTATTTACTCACATAAAGGGGTAAATTATGCTGTATTCTTTATAACAGTCCGCTGTTTTGGTTTAATGTTAAAGGTTTGCAATATTTTTATATTGATGTTTAAGTGGCATTATTTTAATATAAATTGCACTATATTTGTTTAAATGGCTTAATTTACCTTTTTTTGAACCTAATAGAATATTTGTAAAAATTATAACATGCTATATTTACATCATAATCGCTGTGATAAATGTGCAATTGAAATTATTAAATAGTCAAAATAAAAAGATAAACAATTTAATTTAACCTTTATATGAACTTGAAAATAATTCAAATTGATGATGATTTTATAAATAATATGGCTAATGAACGCCTGTTAAAAAAAATGGGTATTGCATACGATGTACAAAGTTTTCTTGACCCGACAGAAGCATTGCGCCATTTAGCTGAAACCAAAGATAATTACGATCTGATGTTGCTTGATATTAACATGCCTCGTATCAGCGGATGGGAGTTTCTGGATCAGTACAAGGAATTAAACCGTGACATGCCTATCGTAATGTTAACGTCTTCTTTAGATCCAAATGATCAAAAAAGGGCGAATAATAACAAATTGCTTTCCGGATTTTTTATCAAACCGCTTTCTAAAGAAATGATGAACGAAGTTTTTGAATTATGCAAAATCCAGCCCCCAATAAAAGCGGGTTAAACTATCCAATGCTGGTTGCTTTTAATTTATTTCGATAGCTTGAAAAGATACTCGACTTTGAAATAAATCCAAGGTATTTCTCATTCTCAACCACAGGCAAATTCCAGGCTCCGGTTTCCTCAAATTTTTTCATTACCTCTTCCATCGTTTCACTTGACAAAATGGTGGCAGGTGAATTTGTTATTAATTCATGGGCAATTATTTTATCGTACAAATCTCTTTTAAAGATAATTTCCCGGATATTGTCAAGAACAATAATACCCAGTAATTTATTATCTGAATCGGTTACCGGGAAAATATTCCGTCTGGATTTGGATATTATTTCAACGATTTTCCCCAATTTGTCGTCAGGTGAAATCTTTTGGAAATTTGTTTCTATTAAATTGGAAGTTTTTATTGTTGCCAAAATATTAAGGTCTTTGTCAGATGTATAAACCTTTCCGCTTTGAATAAGCTTTTTAGTGTCCATTGAAAAGGGTTCAAAGTGTTTTGAAATGGCGTAACTAATTGATGACACAATCATCAAAGGAATCATTAAAGTGTAGCCGCCTGTAATTTCAGCAATAAGGAATATTGCTGTTAATGGTGCATGATAAAGTCCGCTTAATATCCCTGCCATACCTACTATTGTAAAATTACTGACCGGTAAGTTGGTAAGGCTGAGCATGTTTAATCCCCTCGACATAAAAAATCCAAGGTATGAACCTACAAAAAGAGCCGGAGCAAAGTTTCCCCCATTTCCACCGCTACCTAAAGTAATTGCAGTGGCTATAGCTTTGATAAATATCAGAACGCCGATAAAAGCAAGTACAAACCATTCGTTGCTTTTATAATTTTGAAAAAGACTGTTGTCGAGCAAAATTTCGGGTTGTAGTGTTGACAGTGTTTTAATGCTTTGGTAGCCTTCACCGAATAGTGAAGGGAAAATAAAAATAAGTACCGCAAGTATTGCACCACCTACCATCACATTAAAATAAATCTTGTTTGCAGACTTGCTGAAAAGTTCTTCAATTTTATTAAACACGCGCGAATGGTAAACGGAAACGATTCCTGCTGCTAATCCCAGGAGTATGTAAAAGGGAACGTTGTTGTAATTAAATGGTTGTTGTAACCTGAATGATAACAGGATATCATCTTCAAGAATTATTTTCGAAATTAATGCACCTGTTGCTGCTGCTATAATAAGCGGTGTAAATGCAGTAATACTGATATCAATGAGCAAAACCTCTAATGCAAACAATACACCGGCTATCGGGGCATTAAAAACGGCTGCAATACCGGCTGCAATTCCGCAGGCTAAAAGTAAAGTCCTTTCTTTGTATGTTAAATGATAGGTCTTTGAATAGTTTGCTCCAAATGCTGCACCTGTAATTATTATCGGTGCCTCAAGTCCGGCAGAACCGCCAAAACCAACCGTTAAAGAACTGGTTACTATCTGCGCATACATTTGATCTTTCGGAACATTACTTGATCTTTTTGCAATTGCATAATGAATTTGCGATAACCCTTTATACGGTTTTCCCTTTAATATTTTTTTTACAGCTAATACAGTTAAAAATATTCCTGTAAGCGGTAAGAAAAGCACCAAATAATTAAAACTGTTAAATTCTTTATACGTAACGGTAATAAAAATATAATGAACAAAGGTTTTTAATGTAATAGCTGCCAATCCTACGGTAAATCCAATAAGAATACTTGAAAGTAAAATAAATTGCTTTTTGGTTAAACGCAATTGTATCCACTTTATAATCGATTCCAATAAAGCAATTGATTTATATTTCATTGACAATCTAAATATTTATACACAGAATGCTTTAACAGATATCAAATTACTTAATTTGCTGAATCATTCAAAACCAAAGATAATGAATTATCGTAACTGGATCCGTACATTTCGTTTACGAACGCTTTTTCTTTCCCTTTCCTGTATTGGTGGGGGATTAATTTGTGCAATGATTGATGGATACAATAACCCGCTGCTGGCAATGGTTACGCTGCTAACCTGTTTGTTTTTGCAAATACTATCCAATATTGCAAATGATTACGGGGATAGTATTCATGGAGCCGACCATAGTGGAAGAAAAGGTCCGCTTCGTTCGGTCCAATCGGGTGTAATTACCAAAGAACAAATGAAAACCGGAATTATTATCTGCAGTGGTCTTTCCTTGTTATCAGGCTTGCTTTTATTGTATTGTGCTATTGAAACAATTGGTATGTTGGGAGCTGGGATTCTTTTTATTTTTGGGTTACTTTGTATTGTTGCAGCCATCGCTTATACCAATGGCAGCAGGCCTTATGGTTACATGGGTTTGGGTGATTTGTCTGTGTTTATTTTCTTTGGCTTACTGGGGGTTATGGGCACCTATTATCTGCAAACCGGCTATTCAAATATAGTTTGTATTATTCCGGCAATAGCCTATGGATTGTTATCGGTGGGCGTTTTAAACCTCAACAATATGCGTGATATAGAATCGGATCAAACAGCAGGTAAAAACAGCATACCGGTTAGACTTGGATTGGAGAAAGCCAAAATATATCATTATTCATTGTTGCTGGGCGCAGCTATTTGTTTTACTGTTTATACGTTGAAAATGGATTTGAACTGGCTTTTTTTACTTCCCGTTTATTCATTATTGTATTTAAATATTAAGGCTGTTTTTGATGCAAATACGCCTGCAGATTTTGACCCTTTGCTTAAGTTTCTTTCCTTCAGCACTTTTCTCATCACGATATTATTTTATTTCACGCTTTATATTTAATGCTAAAATTCTCATATTTAAAGTATAGCCTGCAACTTGCCTTTAACGCACGTACATCCAGAGGCACATTGGAATCACATGATGCTTATTTTATAAAGGTGTATGACCATGTTAATCCTGCAATTACAGGGTGGGGTGAAGCGTCGCCACTCAAAGGACTGAGTGTTGACGGAGATGAAAATTTTGAGCACATTTTGATTCAGGTACTCGAAGCCTTAAACGTGGGTGAAAGTACTGAGCAAATGGATTTAATAAAATACCCTGCGCTTCATTTTGGACTTGAAATGGCGCTGCTCGATTTAACAAATGGCGGCAAAAGGGAATTATTCGATTCCCCTTTTATAAAATCGATGCCCATTGAAATAAATGGTTTAATCTGGATGTCGGATATTGAAACCATGCTCAAAGAAGTGGACAAAAAAATAGCTGAAGGATTTACCTGTCTTAAATTTAAAATCGGAGCACATGATTTTGACGAAGAATGCAGGATGCTGGAACATGTGAGAAAGAAATATTCTTTAAATAATCTTGAAATTCGTTTGGATGCAAATGGTTCTTTGAAAAATAATGAAGCCCTGAACCAATTAAAAGAGCTGCTCAAATTTAATATCCATTCTGTAGAACAACCTGTTGCACCCGGGCAAGCCGATTGGATGCAGGAAATTTGTGCAAAAAGCAGTATTAAAATTGTTTTGGACGAAGAATTAATAGGTGTTGACGTGTTGAAAGAGGGGAAAAAATTACTGCAATGTATTAAGCCCGCATTTATTATTATTAAGCCCACATTGCTGGGCGGTTTTTCATTGGCTGACAAATGGCTGGAATTAGCTACTCAAAATCACATTGGTTGGTGGGCAACCTCTGCATTGGAATCAAATATCGGGCTGAATGCCATTGCACAATGGTGTTCAACAAAAAACATTAAATTGCCTCAGGGTTTAGGTACCGGTTCATTATACACAAACAATATCAAATCACCCCTTAGCGTTCATCGTGGCAGGTTAATTTACACCCCTCGAAATAATTGGGAATTACCTTTTTTTTAACAATAAATAACCAAATGGGATGGACAGGAATGCACCCATTGCATTCGCAAGCATATCGGCATAATCAAATGTTCGGTTAATAAATAATACACCCTGCAATACTTCTATCAAAATACCATAAAGAGAACTTATTACAGTTGCAGTAACAGCATAAACGAAATACGATTTATCATGGTTTTTATAGGATGCCTTTAAAATGAACCAGGCCTGTAATCCAAACAAAAACATATGCGCTATTTTATCAATTCCCAATACAAAATCAAAATGCAGATCGGGTAAATTGGAACCATTAATTCCGCATAAAAACAATACAAATAGCGCCCATAAAATAGCAAACCGATACGTTTTTATCATGACAGCATTGCGGCAATTCCGGGGAGTGTTTTTCCTTCAAAATATTCCAGTAAAGCACCACCGCCAGTACTTACATAGCTAACATTATTTTCAAAACCAAATTTTGCAACTGCCGCTGCACTATCTCCACCACCTATTAAACTAAATGCTCCGTTTTTGGTTGCCTCAGCTACCGCCATGGCAGTAGTTTTGGTGCCATTTTCAAATTTTGGCATTTCAAAAACACCCATGGGTCCATTCCATAAAATGGTTTTGGAATTCTTTATTACTGCAGCAAATTCAGCAGCAGCTTTCGGCCCAATGTCCAGCCCCATCCATCCTTTGTCAATATGCTTGTTGTCGCATTCTTTGCTATTGGCATCATTTGAAAATGCATCGGCAACAATCGAATCTTCCGGCAAAAACATTTTAACACCACGGTCTGTTGCTTTTTTGAGTAAAGCCAGGCATAAGTCCAAACGATCCGCTTCGCAAAGGCTTGAACCAACTTCGTAACCCTGTGCTTTTAAAAACGTGTAGGCCATTCCACCGCCAATGATCAGGTTGTCTACTTTATCAATCAGATTTTCTAAAATCAACAATTTATCAGACACTTTGGCGCCTCCCGTAATTGCGGTAAATGGTCGTTCTGCATGTTTAATAACCTTATCGGCATTGGCTATTTCCTTTGCCATTACATAACCAAAACATTTTGCTTCAGGAAAAAATTTTGCAATAACCGAAGTGGATGCATGTGCCCTGTGTGCCGTTCCAAAAGCATCATTCACATATATGTCACCCAGTTTTGATAATTTACCGGCAAAAGCCTCATCTCCTTTTTCTTCTTCTTTATAGAAGCGCAGGTTTTCAAGTAATAATACTTCACCGGGTTTTAATTCAGCCGCCATTTGCAAAGCCTCAGTACCAATACAATCCGGTGCAAATTTTACGGATACTCCTAATAACTCACTGATGGTTGTGATCGTTTTTTTTAACGTGTTTTTTTCAATATCAACCGTACCATCTTCCTTTAATTTTTTTAAGGGCCGGCCCAAATGACTCATTAATATACATGCACCCCCATCATTTAATATCTTTTTCAGTGTTGGAATCGTTGCTCTTATCCGGGCATCGTCAGTTATCATGGAAGTTTTGCTATCAATGGGTACATTAAAATCAACACGTACCAATGCCTTTTTACCGGCAAAATTCAGGTTGTCAACTGTTGTCATGATTAAAAAATTTGCCGCAAAATAAACCCAATTTTACCTGATTCAAAACCTAATTCATAAAAAAGAGTTAAGTTTGCATAGCAATGAATTTAAAAGTAGAAATAGATGATAATTCGGGCTTTTGCTTTGGAGTGGTTTTTGCCATTCAGATGGCCGAAGATATTTTAAATGATGAACAGCATTTGTACTGTTTGGGAGACATTGTACATAACGATGAAGAGGTTGCCCGCTTGAATGCCAAAGGGCTGGAAATTATTAACCATGAACAGTTTAAAAAACTACGGAATGCCAAAGTATTGATACGGGCACACGGTGAACCTCCTGAAACGTATAAACTGGCGCTTGAAAATAATATTGAACTGGTAGATGCAAGTTGTCCCGTGGTATTAAAGCTTCAAAACCGGGTGCGGGATGCATTTAATGATCAGGAAAAGATCCTTATTTACGGTAAGCACGGGCATGCGGAGGTAAAAGGCCTGGTGGGTCAAACCAATGGTGAAGCCATTGTGGTTGAATCGTTTGAAGAATTGGATCAGCATGAATTGCCCCAAAAAGTGCAATTATTCAGTCAAACTACCAAACGTACCAAAAACCTCTATGCCCTCAAAGATAAACTGGAAAAAAGAGGTGTAACGGTTGATTTTAATGATACCCTTTGCCGTCAGGTGAGTAACCGGGATATACAACTACGGGATTTTGTAAAAAAATTTGATAAGGTAGTTTTTGTAGCAGGTTTAAAATCGTCCAACGGAAAAGTACTTTTTGATGTTTGCAAAGAAAATAACCCACATACTTTTTTTGTGAGTTCAAAAAACGAAATAAACAGGGATTGGTTTAAAGAAAACGACCTGATTGGAATTTGTGGTGCAACTTCAACCCCACAATGGCAAATGGAAGAGGTAAAAAGGGCTATTGAAGCGCTTTGAGTTTTCCTTTTACAAAATTCTGATATTGCAGGTTTAAATTGCGTTAAAATAAATGAAAATTGGTGAAAATTTAATTTCCTTTTTAACTATTTTTTTGTTTTATTAGCAGTTCAATTCAAATCAGTAAAAAATGAGAAACTCAATGAAAAAATACTTTTACTCAATATTTCTGCTTGTATTTACAGGGGTTTATATTTATAGTTTTTCGGAAGCTACTGCCAAAAAGAATTTATTATTAAAGACAGCAAAATCCTTTTATAGTTTAAATATTAAGAGTTTGGATGGAAGTCGAATTATTAAAATGAGTGATTTTAAAGGAAAAAAAATACTTTGTGTAAACGTTGCCAGTGAATGTGGATATACCAAGCAATATGAAGGACTGCAAAAACTCGCAGATACTTATAAAGATAAACTGGTGGTTATTGGTTTTCCCTGTAATCAGTTTGGGGGACAGGAGCCAGGTGCTGCAGGTGAAATAGCCGAATTTTGCAGGCAAAAATATGGGATTACATTTATTTTAACCGAAAAGATTGATGTGAAGGGAAAGGACCAGAATCAGGTATATGAATGGCTCACGCATAAAGCCGTAAACGGCAAATCGGATGCAGAAGTTAAATGGAATTTCAATAAGTTTTTAATTGATGAAAACGGCAATTGGGTTGCACATTTTGCTTCAGCTATTGAGCCGATGGGACAAGAAATAACTTCTTTATTAAATGCCCAGGGTACTGCCGAATAAACTAAATCCCTTTCATTCCGATATTTGAAATATTAAACTTCAGTCCCAGATACATATCAACACCGAAAATTTTGCGTAAGCCAACCATTTCAAGTATTTGGTTTGAACCAATTACAAAAGGGCCGTAACGAAAGTTTAAACCGAGTACCGGATACTGATACTCGACCAGGCTTATTGGAACCCCGATTTCATATCTCAGTTTTTCGTAACGGGCTTGTAAACTAACAATGTTCGGAGCAAGCATAGTTACATTATTACTTAAAGGAGTACGTTGGCTAAGTGCCAGACTAAAGTACCAGTAGTTCTTATAGAAATAATCAAACTGCAGATTTACACGTGTTGGCAGATAATGCACGTAACTGGTTTTTAAATCATTTTTGGTGCCAATTTGAATGAGTCCGGCAGCAAAGGCCCGGTTTAAAGCAAATACCCCTTTATAAAATTCTGCATCCAAATCTTTTAGCCGTCCCAGGGCATTTGTATAGTGATTGGCAACTGTTTCCTTGTCAAAATATATTGAACCTATGTCCATAACAGCTACACCTAATTTCCATTTGAAAGTTTGGTATTCACGAACTTTACCACCGCCCCTTATATTTGGGCAATACGTGGTGCGTGTAGGCCTGCTCGTTTTTTTTCTAACATAAATATAACCCAAATCAACTCCAAATCCTGTGCCTCTTTTTTGCATTAATGTGCCAAAATCTTTTGAATTTACAGCTGCATAATTATATTGAAAATCTCCACGATACATTACCAGTGAGGAATCGGACCCTACATCCCAGGTAGTGCCTCCATTATCCTGAAAAATCATGGAATTTACACCGCTTAAATACTGTAAAGTAATTCCAAGTCTTTGCATTGAAGTGTATGACTCATAAATATTGTAAGAATAATTAAATGCAATGTCTCTGTAAGCAATTGTTGCTGCCTGTACCTTATTTAAGGAAAATGTTTTGTGTACCAATTCTGTTGTTGACAAACCTTTTTGCAGGAAAGTGGCTAATTCTTTTGGCAAATTCACAGTTGATTCTGCTGCTTTAAAAGAGGTTTGAATTCCGAATGAATGTCTTCCGATATTGGTTAAAAAAGAGGGGCCGTAAATGGTAAAATCAGCAAAAATATATCCTTTTGGTTTTAATGATCTTTGTAAATCGAATAGCCGGTCGAATTTTTGGTTGATTGTTTCACCACCCAGAGTTTCGTTTTCCTGAAACGCGGTAAAAATTTCAGGTTTTAATACACTGGTTATTGGCTTTGGAGGTAAGTAAAAGTCATTGTTTAATACAGAAGTCGTGAAGAAAAAAGGCATGAAATCGGTACCATTACTTAGCAGGTTTGAGTTTGCCGGGTTTATGGTAACGCCTAATACGCCCGAATTGCTGCTGCTAAAAATTCCGTTTTGAAACTGGCCATAAACCAAATGCGTCCCCAACATCACCAATAATGTAACAAGTAATAATATCTGTTTTTTCATTTTTATTTTTAAAGTTGGGGTACTTTAATTTTTATTTCAATTAGCATAGGCAATACTCGCAATACTTACCAAACAATTGCTCTGGTACTGAATTGCTTTTGCACAGCTTTCAAGAGTAGCACCTGTAGTAATCACATCATCTACCAGCAAAAGATGTTTATTTTTCAATCGTTCAGGTTCTAAAACCTCAAATATCGAATTCACATTTTGCCATCTTTCCAAACGCGTCTTTTTGGTTTGGGTTTCAGTTGCCTTTTTTCTAACAATTACATTGCTGTAATTTTCCAGTTTTAAGGTTTTGGCCAATCCGTTTGCAAATGCCAAACTTTGATTATAACCGCGTTTTCGCTGCTTACTACTATGCAAAGGTACTGCAACAATTGCATCAATTTTATGATTTTCAACAGTTTTTAGGAGTCTTTCGCCATAAATTACCCCTAAAAAATCAGCCAGTTCTTCATTTCCTTTATATTTTAACTGATGCAGTAATTGTTGGGTAAGACCTGCTTTGTTAAAATATAAGAACGCAAATGCACGCTCCACAGGTATTCTTCCCCAAAAGGTTTTTTCTACTTTGTTTTCTATTTCCAGATGAAAATTGGTTTCGGGCAGTTTCAGCCTGCAACCCAAACAAATATGCTTCTCAGCACCCACTAAGCTTTTATTGCAGGTAACGCATAGGTTGGGATAAAATAAATGCAATAAACTTTGAAACATTCAAATCGCAAATTAAGAAAACTACTGACGAATTAACCTTAATATTTTCTTAAAATCATTTCCTTTCAATTCCAGAAAATAAACGCCCTGAGCCTGAATTTTCGGAATCAGCGATATATTGTTTTCTCCTGATTCGAGCCTGCTTATTGGGTAACTTTCTATTTTTGAACCTAATAAATTATATAAAGCAATTTCAACTTCTTCGTTTCTGGCAAGGAAAATCTGCAGTTTTATTTCATTGAGGAATGGATTCGGGTAGCAGTTTGAGCGAATCAGGTTTCCTGTTTCCTGAACCCCGGTAGGCCAATAATCCATCTCTCCAAATGCGGTATCTGTGCACATATTTTGAGAATATGCGATGAGCATAAAGGGTAATTTGCCAGGTGTAGTTAACTTATATGTAGGATTGGGTGCTGTTGATGATTGGTTGGTTCCGAATTTCCATATAACGTAAAGATAATTTTTTGATAAATTGGTTAAGGCAAAATTGTTACTATCATCTCTAACCAATTGGTAGTTTGCTATGGGTGATTCTTCAACAGTTATCACTTGAGTAACCGAATCAATCGGGTTATTTATGGAATCGAAAATAAACAAAGTGACCGGAAAATTACCTGCCACCGTAAAAGTACGCGTTACATTTTCACTGTCGGAACTGGTTCCATCATGAAATTTCCATAAATATTTATTTGAAAATGCTGAACCATTATTAAAGTAAACCGTTAAAGGCGCACAACCTTTGTTTACCGACGGGTCAAAACCTGCACTGGGTTTATTTCCTACTGTGAAAATTACTGAGCTATCGGGGTTTTGACTGATATTTGAAATGGTAATATTTGAAGGCTGTTTAATTCCACTTACTTTATAATACAGGGTAGTCGCCGGATTGCTAAAAGGTGTCAGATTTCTGTTAACAGTACTTCCCGGATACAAATCGCCCCCATCACCCCGGTTATTTCCTTTTTCCAGATCCCTTTTTCCATCTGCCTGTATCAAGCCAACCCCATAATTACTGGTATCGTTATTTACATTATTGCCGCTCGATTGGCTCAGCAGCCTGGCCTTATTACTGTTAATATGCCAAACAGCCAGGCCCTTTGAAGGCAGGTAAAGATCAAATCCTCTTTTTTGCCTGTTTTCAAGTAAAAAATATTCATTGGTAACGGGCGTGTTGATCCGGTAACAAAAATTGCTGTCAGCCAAAGTTTTAGGGATGGTAAATGTTCCAATTGAATTAATAACAACCGGCGTTAACCAGCCCATACTCACTCGGGTCCATGCATCGTGTAAACAGGGAGTTCTTTCTCCGTTTAACCATGCGCCACCGGCCATGTTCGCATAATTCCCTGAGCCTTCACTATTTTGGTTGGTGGCATATAAATCGGGTAAATCCAATAAGTGTCCAAATTCATGGGTAAGTACGCCAATTCCAACCTGTGAGTAAGAACCACCATTATACCTTTTCTCCGGAAAAATACCGTATGCATCAACCAATACCCCATCTACAGAAACAGCTCCAACGGTATAGGAAATATTATAACGATGCGACCAAATATTATTAACCGAATTCGGAGCGCTAACCTCTTCTGCACCAATACCTGCATGCATTACAATCAGCCCATCTACATACCCATCATTATCATTGTCGTATTTGCTGAAATCAACTCCTGCGGCATCAGCAGATAATATTGCCTTTTTAACCAATTTCCCTACATTCGACATATAATTGCTGTTTGATTTAGCATAATACATGTAACCACTATCAGCGGTGTACCAGCCGTAAACATCCGAATTTAAGGTTAACTGTCCGTAT
Organism: Bacteroidota bacterium; assembly: GCA_030680835.1. Classification (GTDB taxonomy): domain Bacteria; phylum Bacteroidota; class Bacteroidia; order UKL13-3; family UKL13-3; genus B1. The sequence continues at coordinate 46,292 of JAUXUD010000027.1, read as the reverse complement.
GAAGTTTTTAAGTAATAATCTTTAAAAGAACCTGTTCCCGTATTATTGGGTTTAACCATTAATGAATCGAAATTGGCTTTTGGAAATGTAGCCATTAAATTCGGATATTGGATCAAAAGTGTTAATACGTTGCGTACGCCTTTTGATGGGAATGGTTTGCCTCCTGCTTTTTTGCCTGAAAAAGGGGTTTGTTCGTTAAAATTTTGCGCCAATATATTTAACTGCATTTCACTGTATCTTAAATGAGGAATTCCGTTTTTTTGAAGATTTGCATTTCCGTTTTTTGCAATAATTCCTGAACTTACCAAATGACCCTCATTGCTGAGGGTTGCATACTCAAAATAACCTTCCTTGTTTTCCAAAACTGTATACCCATCCATGGTTTCCAGGTAATTTACCATTTCATTACCTGTTGCAGTAAGGGTAAGTGAACTGCCATCGGGAAACTGACGGGTATTTGCCAGTGGAAATGCCGGACAATTGGAACGATAGGTTTGTGCTTTACCCGGAAGGCATAACAGCTGAGCCAATAATAAGAAGTATAAATATTTCATTAAATTTAAATTATAACTGGTTTTAAATGACGCAAGATAAAAAATGTAAACCAATTTTCAATATTTAAAGTTATCTGCAGATAATCAGTATTTTATATAAATCAACGATTCATGCTGCGTTCACCTGCAAAACCATGTAAATGTTACATTAAATTAAATTTAATACTGAATTTACACAATAATGTAAAAAAATTATGTAATTGACAGTTTTTTGGACATTTTCTTGTTTTTTTTGTGGACAAGTGGTAAATTTGGTTACACTTCAAATAGAAACTACAACCAAATTTGTATTATCCCGGTTGTGTTTGCTAAAAAGAAGCACTGAGGCGTTAAATTAGACTAGATATTAATTATAATAAATTGATATTGAAGAATAATGGTTCTGAATTATAAAAAATATTGCCTTCCGATAATCATGGTATATGTTGCCATAAGCACTTGTTACGGGCAAAAAGGTTACGACCGGATTGATCCCTATAAAAATGGAATGGCTAAAGTTTACAATCATCAAAAGGTGGGCTTTATTAATGAAAAAGGGGAAGAAGTGATTGCATGCAGATACGATTATATTGGCGAATTTGTAAATGGTTCAGCCAAAGTTTCTATTCAAAAAAAGTATGGATATATCAGTATAACAGATGAAATTTTGATCCCGATTAAGTATGATTATATTGGTCCGTTTAAAAATGGATTTGCCATTGTAACTTTAGAAGGAAAAGTAGGTATAATTGATAATACCGGAGCTGAAATTGTAATCCCGATCTATGACGCCATTGGTGAATTCAACAGCAAAGGACTGGCTAAAGTTCGAATCAAAAGATTAGAGGGGATGATTAACCGGACCGGTGAGGAGGTAATCCCTGTATATAAACCTCGTAATACTGAGGAGGATGAATAATAAAAACCGCAAGGATTAAAAACCTTTTATACAAAGCGTTTAAATTAATATAAATTCGCAATGTATAAAAAATGTTAAAACAGGGATTACAACAAAGTCAGCTTCAAAAGTTATCACCGCAGCAAATTCAATTCATAAAATTATTGCAATTGAATTCTGTAGATATTTTGCAAAGAATAGACCAGGAATTAATTGAAAATCCGGCTTTATTAAAGGCAGCAGACAGTGACGCGGCACCCGATGAAAGTGGTGAGCAGAAAGAAACAGACACAACCGCTGCTGATGAAGAACCCAAAGACCTTTCGGTAGATGATTATTTGAGCGACGAGTCGTTTGATGTGAAGGATTATGTGAATGATGAATATGATCCGGAAGGATTTCATTTAAGTGACGAAGGCGACGAAGAGAAAAAAGAAAGACCCTTGGCAGAGTCGCATAGTTTCCATGAAGAGCTGATGGAACAATATAGTGCCATTGCCGAATCGGAGAAAGAGTTGATTGTAGGAAACCAGATTATTGGAACCATTGATGACGATGGTTATTTACGCCGCCCACTGGAAGCCATTTCTAACGACCTGGCTTTTTCTATAAATGTGGAAACCAGTATGGAAGAAATGAAAAAGGTTCTCCATAAAATCCAAAATCTGGAACCTGCCGGCATTGGAGCTACATCATTGCAGGAGTGTTTGCTGTTGCAGCTCAAACGTAAAGACCAGCACAATACTTTTGTTAAATATGCAACCAGTATTATTGAAGATTACTTTGATGATTTTACCAAAAAGCATTACGACAAGCTAATCAAGCAGCTAAAAATTACAGAAGCCGATTTAAAGGATATTATATATGTAATAACCAAGTTAAACCCCAAACCCGGCGAGGCCATTGACAATACAGCTACACAATATATTACCGCCGATTTTATTTTGATAGAGGAAATGGGCAAACTGGTGGTACATTTAAACTCCAGAAACGCACCCGATTTACGCATAAGCAGGAGTTACCTGGAAACACTAAAAGGTTATGATGAGGCAAAAGCACCCACGCGGGAACAAAAAGAAACGGCCCAGTTTATCAAACAAAAATTAGATGGAGCCAGATGGTTTATTGACAGTATCAAACAACGTCACAATACGTTATTGGTAACCATGAATGCAATCCTTAAGTTTCAATATCGTTTTTTTGTGGAGGGAGATGAATCTTTTTTAAGGCCAATGATTTTAAAAGATATAGCCGAAATTACCAAGCTGGATATTTCAACCATCAGCCGGGTTGCCAACAGTAAATATGTACAAACCGAATGGGGCACTTATCCCTTAAAATATTTTTTCAGCGAAGGCATTCAAACCGACGATGGGGAAGAGGTAAGCAGCAGGGAAGTAAAGAAAATTCTGAAAGAAGCAATAGAAGCGGAAGAAAAAAACAAACCATTACCCGATGAAAAGCTGATGGATATCTTAAAAGAAAAGGGATACAATATTGCCCGCAGAACGGTTGCAAAATACAGGGAACAGATGAACATTCCGGTTGCCAGACTCAGGAAAGAAATATAGTGTTTTTGAGTTAGGATCAGGTTGAATACCTGCCTAATAACTAGTTAATGAAGTATTATTACAAGAATCCAGACCCCCTTTACTTATGGATGGATGCCTGAGATTCTGATTTCTATTTATAGTAATAAAAGACATTAGCCAGGCTTTAAATGTGTTAAAGTATGAGATCGGATTTTTGGTTTTAGCAAGCAAATAAAACAAAGGAAGTTGATTTGAATTCTTGTAACCTTTGCATAAATAATCATTCATTTCGTGAAAATAGTTGGCACCGAGATTTACACTGGGTTCCACAACCAAAACAGCCTTATGGTTAATGTGAAAATGCTTTTTACATAAATTCAATACTCCATATCTGCTGAACTGTTCCTGTGAAGGACGAATGATACGGATATTTTGCAAATTATTTACTGCCACATAGGGGGTATCAATAAAAAAATAAGCTGTAAAATTCGGGTAGCCCTGGTTAGTGAGAAATTGAATCTGATGTATCAAATGCTTTTCGCTGATAAAATCGTTAAAAATTACCGCGAAATGAAGATTATCCGACGATTTGATATTTGTTGCAGTACCGCTTTTCCCGCTGAAGTTTTTCAATAAAAAACGTACTGACAGGTAAATTATACCTGCAAGGAAACAAGCAAATACTAACTGAACGGAGATTAAGGTCAGACTGGTCATAGTTGAAGATTAGAATGAGACTATAAATTTTATAACAGACTATTATCTATGGCACCTTTTCCTGCAAAATACGCATTATCAAATGGAGTATCAATGCCAGGGAAAATATCTACATTATAAATATGCTTGAGTTCAACCACGGCACAAAGCAATAAAATTAAAACAATTGCCAGATAACTGAATTTTGCAAATTCAACGATTTGTTTTTTGCTTTGCAATAAGTGGTGTGTAATTCTATCCTTAGATGTAAAAGTTGGGTAATTGTGAAACAATCCTGATGGGGATTTTTCCAAATGTAAAGTAGCTTTCATGATCTTCTTGTTTAAATAAAGGTTATTATTTTGGACGCTTATCTTTGCTTATCCACACTCAAAGATATTTATTTAAATGGCGTAAAAAACTGTTTAAGTAGCGAAGTGCGACATTAAAAAGGTAAATAGCTGATTATAAGGAGAATTAATTTTGAAATGCGACAAAATATTTTATCTAAATGGAGTAAAAAACCGTTTAAATAGCGAAAATCCGAAATTTTAAGACATTTAAAGCACGTTTAAATTGCTGTATATTTATGTGAACGGCGTGATAGAAATAAAACCAAAGGAATAAAATTTATTTAAACTGTTGTATTTTTATTTAAGCTGTAATATCATGAAGTGATAAATGTGGATAAGTTAGAAGATGCTTTTAACCGAATTCCGGTATAAGGAAATCCTGATATTTTGGAAAGTAATAACATCGATTTTGTGATCGCTATTACCTAAATGTCTATACTAAAACTTCTTCCAAAAGGGTTCTGAACGCAGCAAATTTGCCGCCGAACAATTGCTGCGTTTCGGCTTGTAATGCGTGCGCAAATTCTTTTTGGTAACGCTCATAAGTTTCCATATCCGCACAGGTATATTGAATGGCATAGGTAAATCCCGATTCGTCTTCCTGCTTGCTGAGCACACGTAATATTTTTGAGGAAACAAACAAACCTGTGGCCATTACATCTGGAATATGTTTTTGTTTCATCCAGTTTAGCCACTGTTCATGTGCTTCTTCATCAATATTGATGGTTACGTTGTATATGATCATTGATTTTAGATTACTAATTCATCTGGTCGCCTCTTAACAGTCGGAACTGCTTGCGGCAATCGGTTAAAAAGAAACTTCCCGGATATTCGAGTATGAACTTTTCGTATAGTTTTTTGGCTTCATCTAAATTGTTTAACTGGTATTGGTTCAGGCGGGCTAGTTGGTACAGTGCATTGTCACCCAAAATATCGCTGCCGTATTCGTTTACTACAATTTGATAATAATAGGCCGACTTTGCAAAATCCTTTTGCTTATAATAAATCTCAGCTTTTTTAAATGCGATATCATCACTTAAAGCATGTTTTGGAAAGAGCAATTGAATACTATCCAGCAACTCCAAAGCTTTATCTGTTTTGTTTTGATGGTAGTTTAAATCGGCTTTCGAAAAAAGCAATAATGCATCCTCAATACTGTCAACTGTGTTATCCTGAATGAGCAAGGAAAGTTCCAGCGCATTATTGGCAATTAATTGTGTGGTGGCAGTTTTTAACACATCCAACTGGGCTTTGGCCCATTCAAATTCTCCAATATAATAGCTAAGCTGCGCGTTTCTGTATTTGGCTTCCTGGCCAATGGGTTCTTCCAAAAAATCTTTATCTACCTGTCCGTATAATAACATAGCCTCCCAAACCTCATTTTTGAGTACATATAAATCACCCAACTCAAGTTTGCATTGGGCTTTAAAATACCGGTCAACCCTGGGTAAATTAATAATTTCTTCATATTGCTGTATGGCCTGCTCGAAGTTGTTTTCATAAAAAGCCAGTAAATGGGCCAGGTCTTTCATGGTTTTTGCCATGAGCTCATTTCTTCCAAATTCCAGAAGTATTAATAGGTATTCATTTTCCAAAGCTTTTAAATCAGCCGGGGTATAATTTCCGGTGAGTAATTTTTTTGCCCTTGCTTCCACTTCCGAACTTTTTGACAGTGAATAATAGGGCTTGTCTTTACCCAGAATCTGAATCTGTTTAAATATATTTATGGCGGCATCGTATTTCCCATTTGAAATGGCTAAAAAGCCCAGTTCAAGCATGCGCCTGCCTTCTTCTTTATGTTTTTTATCTAATCCCCGTGCATAAATTAATGCATTGTCGTACTCGTTTTTTTGAACGTGCAACCAGATCAACATTTCGGGAAAAGTTGCCCGCTCAGGATATTGCCTGCTTTTTTTATTTAAAGCCAGTCTTAACAATTCAAACTCGCCATTGTCTTTTAAGTTGTTTTGTAAAAAGCCTTGTACTTCGCTTGCCTGCGATTCGTCCATTACCAATACATTTAAATACTCGTCAATCATGTTTTTGGTTTGATGGGTTTCGGCATACAAACCCCCCAGTTCCCCGGCAAACACTTCCTCATTTTTAAACAATTTTCTTCCTTTTAAATAGGTTTCTATGGCGTATTGTTTCTCATTTCTTTTTTGAAATGCCATTGATAACTCGTTTATCTGTATCTCATCCGGACGAAGCTTTTGAATTAAATTATCAAAAATGGCAATGGCTTTTTCTTCCTGATTCTGCAATTTACTGATATAGCCCAAATCTACCTGATAGTAATAGTTATAATCAAATTTCCGGCTTTGCTTTTTAACCATTTTCTGAGCCGACTCCAAATCTTTCATACCTATATAGCAGCGCAATAAATTGTCGTAATAATAAAACGAACGCGGATTTTTAGAGAGCAGTTTCTCATACATATCCGCTGCTTTGTTAAATTCCTGGTTACCAAGAAATTGTGCTGCCAGTTCTTCATCGGGCAATTGGGCATATAAATGAAATGCCCCAAAAAGGGCAAAAAAGAGGAAAAATATTTTTCTGTTTCGCAACATTTTTATTTAGTCTGAGTTAAAATAGTTAACGAAAATAAGCTTATTAGTGGTATTGTGAATAACCTAAAAGCATTATCATTTGTTTTTTTTGTTTTTTGCAGATGCAAATTATCAATGAGTCAGATTAAAAAATTAGCAGGTGAAACCGCGGTATATGGATTAAGCAGCATAGCCGGAAGGTTTTTAAACTATTTACTGGTCCCCATTTTTACGCGGGTTTTTACGCAAACCGAATATGGGATTAATGTTGAGTTTTACGCATATATCTCATTTTTTAATATCATACTTACCCATGGCATGGAAACGGCTTTCTTTAGGTTTGCCCAAAAAGAAAGCAGCATGCAGGTTTTTGCCAATGCATTAATTTCGGTAATAGGAGCTTCTTTCCTATTCCTGTTTATCATGTTTTTTGCAGGCAATCCCATTTCAAATGCAATCGGGTATGGCAATCATCCGGAGTATTTGTGGTATGCCGTTTTTATTTTGGCCTTTGATGCCATTTCGGCCATTCCTTTTGCCTTGTTACGCCAGCAAAACAAGGCTCTTCGCTTTGCCGTCATTAAAAATCTGAATATCCTGATAAACATTTCTTTAAATCTGTATTTTTTGGTTTTATGTCCATATTTAAAATCAAACAATAACCTGATTTTACCTTTTTACTTTGAAAACCTGGGCATATCGTATGTGTTTATTGCCAATTTATGCGCAAGTATAATTACTGCCTTTATGCTGAGTGCAGAGCTGTTAAAAATTAAACTGGGATTGGATCAGGCACTTTGGAAAAAAATGTTTTTGTATGCATTGCCTATGTTATTTGTTGGTTTTGCCGGCATGATCAATGAAACGTTAGACCGGGCGTTATTGAGATATATATGGCCAAATGCAGAAGAAGCAAAAGCCATGAATGGAATTTATGGAGCCAATTATAAGTTGTCAATTTTAATTACTTTGTTTATTCAGGCTTTTAAATATGCTGCCGAACCCTTCTTTTTTGCACATGCCAAAACCAGCGACAAACGCGAAATATACGCCGATGTGATGAATTATTTTGTGCTGATTTGTCTTTCTATTTTTTTAATGGTCACCCTCTTTCTTGATTTTTTTAAACACTTTATCGGGGAAGATTTTTATGAAGGATTGGTTGTTGTACCTATTTTACTTTGGGCCAATATATTTTTGGGCGTTTATTATAATATTTCCATTTGGTATAAATTATCGGATCAAACCAATAAGGGAGCTATCATTTCGGTGATTGGGGCCGTGATTACCATTGTATTAAACATCTTGTTGATACCGCAAATGGGTTATCTGGGTTGTGCGTATGCCACATTAATTTGTTACTTTTCCATGCTGGTAATTGGCTATGTATGGGGTCAAAAAGTGTACCCCATTCCCTATAAAACCACAAAATTAATTGCGTACGGACTTTTATCCATTGTTATTTATGCCGGCAGTTTATATCTCAAAAAGTGGGTTGATCCGATCTCAATAACAGGGGTTTTGCTGAATACGGTTTTATTAGCCGGATTTATCCTGACCGGGTTTTTAACAGAAAGAAAAAATTTAAGCGTATTTATAAAGTGATAGAAATTAAAATTGTAAACCAATCGCCGAACCCGCTGCCACTGCATCAAACCGAACATGCAGCGGGGATTGATTTAATGGCATTTTTGCCTGAACCCATAGTGCTTGAACCCATGCAAAGAGCCTTGATACCTACCGGATTGTTCATTGAAATTCCACCAGATTACGAAGCCCAGATCAGACCCAGAAGTGGTTTGGCATTAAAGCATGGCATTACGGTGCTTAATTCTCCAGGAACCATTGACGCAGATTACCGGGGTGAGGTTAAGGTACTCCTGATTAATTTTGGTGAGGAATCTTTTATAATTAGTAATGGAGAACGCATTGCCCAAATGGTGGTAAGCAGGCATGAAACCATTTTGTGGAAACCGGTTGCGGATTTAGCTCCAAGCAACCGGGGTGAAGGCGGCTATGGCAGCACCGGAAAGTAAATGTTTTGAAAATTTATGGCATTGTATTAGGTTGCAACCCCTAAGTTCACTAATTTAGACAAATAACGGGGGCGAATGACGAACCATAGTAAAATATAAGTTGTGTAAATCTCCCCAAACCTTGAAAAATTAAAAAATTATACATGAAAATTATTGTTCCTATGGCCGGTATGGGAAAACGCATGCGTCCACATACTTTAACCGTACCCAAGCCACTTATTCCGGTTGCCGGAAAGCCCATTGTTCAAAAAATTATTGAAGACCTTGCTAAAGTTTGTGGAACCGGAATTGAAGAAGTTGCATTTATTATTGGCCCATCATTTGGTGCCGCGGTAGAAAAAGAATTAATTGCTGTAGCCAAAAAGCTCGGAGCCAAAGGAAGTATATATTACCAGGAGGAGCCGCTTGGAACTGCCCATGCAATTATGTGTGCCCGCGAGAGTCTGGATGGAAATGTTTTGGTAGTTTTTGCCGACACCTTGTTTAAAGCTGATTTTACACTCGACCGCAGCAAAGATGGAATTATCTGGGTTCAAAAAGTTGAAGACCCAAAGCCTTTTGGGGTAGTTAAAGTAAATTCGGATAATATTATTACTGATTTTGTTGAAAAACCCGAACACTTTGTATCGGATCTGGCGATTATTGGCATTTATTATTTCAGGGATGGTTTGAACCTACGCAAGGAGTTGCAATATTTACTGGATAACGATGTACGTGATAAAGGAGAATATCAGTTAACAAATGCCCTGGAAAACATGAAGGCAAAGGGTTTGAAATTTGAACCCGGACAGGTTACCGAATGGCTCGATTGCGGAAATAAAAATTCCACCGTTTTTACAAATTCACGAATTCTTCAGTTTATGCATGATGCTAATGAAAAATTAATTGATGATTCGGTAAAACTGGATCAGGTTACCATTATTCCGCCTTGTTTTATCGGCAAAAATGTTAAAATGAAACGCAGCGTTGTGGGACCCTTTGTGAGCATTGGAGACGATAGCACAGTAGAAAATTCGGTAATAGGCAACTGCATGATTCAAACGCATACCCACATTAAAAATGCCGTTATTGACAATGCCATGATAGGAAGTCACGTTCATTATAGTGGTGAAGTGAAAGATCTGAGTATTGGCGATTATACTACTAATTTATAATGCAGACTTTTGGTTTACGTTAAGTAAAAAATATTTTAATTTGAAAACGCATAAAATTTTCTTTCTTTTATTTGGATTGTTTGTTTCGTTTTGTGCAATGGCGCAGCGCAAACCCGATAAATTAACTGAAGAACAACGAAAGGAATTCGACCTGCAGTTTTTTGCAGGGATGAAAGAAAAAATTATTAATAATTATCAGGATGCAGAGACTGGATTCAGGAAAGCGTTACAAATAGACGACCAGAATGCCAATGCACATTTTCAGCTTGCAACGGTTTTATATTCACAAAAAAAGAATCAGGAAGCCATGTTTGAAGCCGAGCGGGCTGTAAAACTGGATGCTGCCAATGAGTGGTATACAAAACTATTAATAGAACTTTATAAAAAGCAGCAGCAATATGAACCGGCATCCAGGCTTTGCAAAGATTATTATAAAATTTCGGGTGATATAAAATTTTTATATGAACAAGCCGGTTTGGAGCTGGCTTTAAACAAACCTGCAAATGCAATAAAAATATATAATGAAATCGAGAAAAAGGTAGGTGTGAATGAGCAGTTGAGCCGACAAAAGGAGCAACTTTATTTGTCGCAACGCAAGCTTAAAAAGGCGATAAAAGAAATTAAAAAATTATGCAAAGCTTTTCCGCTCGAATTATCCTATCAGGGTATGCTGGCCGATTTAATTCTGGCTGATGGAAATGAAAAGGAAGCTCTGGAAATTTATAACAACATCATTAAAAAAGACCCCCAAAACGGTTATGCCGCTTTTTCTCTTTCGGAATATTACAAAATAAAAAACAACACCGAAAAATATTTCGAGTTTCTTGAAAAGGGTTTTTTGAGCAATGCAGATCCGAAAATAAAAGTAGAGATGCTGTCAAAACTGATTCCTTCAAACGATTTTGGTTCAAGCCATAAAGAGAAATGCAAATACCTGATTAAAGCGTTTATACAAACAAACCCGGATATAGAAACCCCTTATTTGTTTATGGGGGATATGTATATCCAGGAAAGAAATTTTGAAGAAGCCCGGAACTATTATTTACAGGCAACACAAAGAAATGAAACTTCTGTATCAACGTGGGAGCAGATTCTCTTTTGTGATCAGCAATTGGCGCGCTATGATTTGATGCAAAGCGATTGTTTGAGGCTGATTGAGTTGTTCCCGGAAAATTATGAAGGCTATTTTTACTTTAGTATGGCGAGCAAGCATTTAAAGCAATATGACAAGGCCCTATCTATTGCAAGGGAAGGTTTAAATTTTTCTCAAAATGTAGAAATGATGGTGCAGATGTTAAACAATCTGGGAGATATTGCCCATTATGCTAAACAATATGTATTATCCGATTCGGCCTATGAAGCGGCCTTACAATTAGAGCCCGATAACTCCAATGCATTGAATAATTATGCCTATTTTCTGAGTCTGAGAAAAACCCGTTTGGATAAGGCAGACAGTATGAGTTTGCGTTCCATTGAACTCGATCCGGAAAACCCATCGAACCTGGATACTTATGGATGGATTTTATTTCAAAAGAAAGAATATGAAAAGGCGTATATTTATATTGAGAAATCATTGAAAATTTTGCCTCAAAATGCCGAAGTTGTAGAGCATATGGGCGACGTATTGTATATGCTTGGACAATATGAAAAGGCAGTAGAACACTGGCAGAAGGCCAAATCGCTGGGCGCCGACAGCGAAGAACTACTAAGGAAAATTAATAATAAAAAGTTGTAAAAGCAGCTATTCATACCGGAATAATTTTGAAAACTGAAAATAAAAAATGAACATGCAGCTTCTTTTTAAATGGGTATTATTTGTTTTAATAAGCGGATTGTTTTTACCGGCTTGTAAAACAAAAAAACTGAACGTAAAGGAAGCTGAAAAGGCAGGTGATACGAAAGAAAAATCAAATTCTCTGGAACTCTTATTAGATCATGTTAACAACAGCAAAAATTATTCAAATGCCATTTATTTTAAGGCTGATGCCGACTATAAAGACAATAATTATGAAATCACATTGGACCTTGAAGTGCAGGCATTGCACAATCAGTATATATGGATCAATGCAAAGGCACTGGGCTTTTTAAATGTTGCCCGGGTTCTCATCAAACCGGATTCAATCAGGATTTTGGATTTGCAGCGGAAAATTTATATTTCGGCTTCTTATAATTTTATGCAGTCGTTTACAAAGGCGCCCATACAATTTGAGCAATTGCAAAACATGGCCTGGGGAAATGCAACATTTGATCCTAAGGCACCGAATGCAACTCTGGATTCGCTGAACCGCATGATTACCATTTTGCTGAATCTGGGTTCAACCCAACAAATAAGTGCACATAATAATTTATTTAAAACCCAAACTGTATCCTTAACTGAACAGGGAAAAAACCAGAAGATGACTGTAAATTATGGAAATTTTTTAATTCAGGGGAATAATTCATTTCCACAACAGATTGTAATTAACATTCAGGGTGAAAAAAAAGTTGATTGTAAATTTACCCTGAACAACTTTGCAACCGAATTAAAGCGCGATCCACAATTTGTTGTTCCAAAATCATATAAAGTTCAGGTATTTTAAACTTATTATAATAGGTGTTATTGCCGTATTTTGCATCAGTATTGTATATGCTCAGAAAGCAAATCCCAAAAGGAAAGACCTGGAAGCAAAACGCAAGGCACTGCAAAAACAAATAATAGAAAGCAAAAAAATTCTCGAACAGACCAAAATAAAGGAAAGCAATTCCCTTACCCATTTAAAAGCTATTTCAGGTCAGATTACTACCCGCGTAAAAATTATTGACAATATAGGGCAGGAGTCTTTTGAATTGAGTCTTGAAATTGAAGGTCAGCGCAAGTCGATACAAACGCTTGAAAACGACCTGTTGAAATTGAAGCAGGATTATGCGCAAAGTATCGTTGCAACTTACAAAAAGCGGAATGTAAATGATGGACTCCTGTTTATTTTTGATTCTAAAAATTTTAATGAAGCCTTTAACCGCATACGGTATTTAAATCAGTATGGGCAGTTCAGGCAACGGCAAAGCCTGCTGATATTAAATACCCAAAAGGCAATCAATGCAGAGATCAATGAAATGATCAGCATCAAGCAAAAAAAGGTAATGCTGATGAGCGAGAAAGAAAAAGAGAAGCTCGAACTTGAAACCGATAAAAAAGAAGAGGCTGTTTTGCTTACCAAATTACAGCAAAAAGTGAGTGACCTGAAAAAACAGATAATAGAGCAGGAGAAAGCCGCAAAACGGCTCAATAAAGCAATTGAAGATTTAATTGCAAAAGAAATTGAAGAGGCCCGGAAAGCGGAAGAAATAAAAATGCGTGCAGCGGCAAGAAAAGCGGAGAAAGATGCAATTTCTAAAAACAGACCGAAGCCTGCAGAAAAGGATAACCGGACATCCAACAGTTACCTGACGCCTGAAGCATTAAAACTAGGCAATGATTTTGAATCCAATAAAGGCAGATTGCCCTGGCCGCTCGATAACGGAACCATAAGCGGGACCTTTGGGGAACATGCGCATCCCACTCTTAAAGGGGTTTTCACCAACAACAATGGTATTGATATTTCGGTTCGACCCAACTCACAGGTTACAGCGGTATTTAAAGGAACCGTTAAGGCAACCTTTTCAATACCTGGAATGGATCGGGTTGTATTGGTAAACCATGGTGAATATTTTTCGGTTTACGCGAGGCTTTCTACAGTTAATGTTAAGATTGGGCAGCAAATAGAAACCGGACAACTATTAGGTAATGTTGCAACAAATGCAGAAGACGGCAGCAATCGTTTACATTTTGAAATCTATAAACAAAGGATTTTGCAAAATCCCCAGATATGGATCAAAAAAGGGCTTTAAAGATTTTTAATTAGGACAAAGCAAACCTTTTTTGTTCTTTTACCGTCTTAATGTATTTACCATTCATATATGAAAAGAATTTACCTCTTTGTTTTTGTGATTGCAAGCATGTTATTAATAGGTACCCGGTCATTGAATTCCACACCTATGGGAGCACCCTCTGATGGCAGAACCGGTTCACCGGGCGATGGTGGCAAAACCTGTTATAACTATGGTTGTCATTCGGGAGCACCCACCGCCATCAGCGGTGTAATTACAACAAATGTACCCGATGGTGGATATATTGGTGGTGTTACTTATACGGTAACAGTAAGTCTGCCTTATTCAAATAAAAAGGGATTTTGCATTTCCCCGCAAAAAGCAGATGGTACCTTAATGGGAAGCCTGATTAACGGAAGTGGAAATGCAGTTACCAATGTTAAATATGTTACACATACCTCTCCTAAAATTGCAAATCCGGGTGTTTGGAACTTTCAATGGATTGCTCCTCCCGCAGGCTCGGGTCCGGTTGATTTTTACGGAGCCTTTGCTGTAACCCGGGAAACAACCTATACCGAAAAAATAACCATTGCTGAAAACAACTTTACTGGCATTAAGGAAATTAATTCATCGGACTTATTAAGCGTTTACCCCAATCCAGTGAGTTCACAAATGATTAACCTGGAAATTAATTTAAAAAAACCATCGCAGGTAAACCTTAAATTAACAGAGATAAAAAGCGGAGATATAACAGAGCTTGGGAATGAGTTTTTAACTGAAGGGATACACATCAAAAGCCATATACTGCCCGATTTAACCAAAGGGATCTATATTTTAAGAATTGAAACAGAAGATCAGGTGGTTCATAAAAAAATGTGGGTTCAGTAATAAAGTACAACATTTGTGTTTGAATTGAGCACCTTTGCGTCGTGAGTTTTATCATTCATTATAACAAGCATTCGTATACGGCAAATGAATTCACCCAATTGCCTTTAAACCACGAATATGCTATAAATGCCTCTGATTTTATAAAGCAGTGGATTTATGATTTGCCTTTTGCTTTTTTATCTTCAGGCAGTACGGGTGAGCCCAAATCGTTTCAGTTTAAAAAAGAACAATTGCAGTCAGGTGCACAATTAACTATTGATGCACTGGGATTGCGAAATAAAAACCAGCATATTCTGTTGTGTCTGAATCCTAAGTTTGTGGGCGGGGCCATGATGCTGGCCAGGGCTTTTGAGCTGGATTGTGAAATTACATTGCTGGAACCCAACATTAAAATAATCGAATTACTCGAACCGGATCATTCATATACTTTTGCTTCTTTTGTTCCTGCCCAGTTATTATCCCCAGGTTTCGATACAAATAAATTTAACCGGTTCAAACATGTTTTAATTGGGGGAGCTCATGTGAGCAGGGCTTTGGAAATGCAGCTTGAGCATGTTGCACCACAATGTTATCATACCTATGGCATGACCGAAACCCTTTCGCATGTTGCATTGCGGAGGATAGGAACAGAAAACGCATTTAAACTTTTACCGCAAACCGAATTGAAAATAAATGAGGCGGGTTGCATTTGTATAAAAACCGTATTCAACAGTGCCTGGGTTAATACCCACGATATGGCAGAATTATTGAATGATGGAAGTTTTAAAATTTTAGGCAGAACCGATTTTGTAATCAATAGCGGAGCCTATAAAATTCATCCTGAGCAGATAGAAAAAGTGATAGAGGAACTAAATGAAAATGAAAAATTTATACATGGAGATTTTATAATTTCTTCGATGAAAGATATTGTTTGGGGTGAAAAATGTGTTTGTGTTGTAAGTCAGAAAACAGATGAAAAACAATTTCAGAAATTGCAGGAATTGTTGAGTCAGAAATTAATGAAATATCAAATTCCCAGGGAAATGGTTCATTTAAATACATGGAAATTTACCGAAAATGGCAAAACGAATCGAAAAGCAATAAAGGAATTGATTGATAATCAGTCAATTTGATTATATGTTTGAACTTTTATAAAAACTTCGTTATTTAGTGTTAGCTTTTTTTAAATTCGCGTAAATTTAAATGTTTACATATGTACTGGACCTTAGAACTTGCATCTTATTTAGATGACGCCCCGTGGCCTGCAACCAAAGATGAGTTAATAGATTATGCGATCCGTTCGGGAGCACCTTTGGAAGTGATAGAAAACTTACAGGAACTTGAAGATGATGGAGAGCCATTTGAAACCATTGATGAAATATGGCCCGATTATCCCACCAATGAAGATTATTTTTACAACGAAGACGAGTTATAATTCATCTTCGAAGTTTTCTTCGGTAAAGGAATTGTCAATCTTCACGAAATCCGCCTGGTACTTTTCCAGTTGCGGATTTCCTTTTTCATGCAGGTTAATGCAATAGCGCAAACCTGCACCGGCTCCAATGGAACGTACCAGCTCCAGTTCAAGCAAAAGGGTAAAATCGCGTTGAATGGTTTTTCTGTTGCAATCAAATTCATTAACCAGTTCTTTGGTTGATATAAAGCCGCGATGCTGGATAATATACATGATGAGCTTCTGACGTTTGTTTAAGATACTGTCATCAATTTCTTTTAACTTATAGCCCCTTTCAAAAACATAATTCATGATGTTTTTTTGGCGGGCATTCAGTTTTTCGAAATCAACCTGTTTTCTAAAGTAAGATTTAAACAGGTCTTTGAGCCGGCTTAACTGAATTCTGTGTAATTGCAAACCAAATGCAATCTGGTCATTCAAACTTACCTCAGAACCTTTTTCAACTTTGTTAATCAACTCTTCATATTCTGGTTTGTTGATATAGATTTCGTGTTCAATACTTAAGAGGCCAAACATTTCCATTTTATGTTTTCGCAGCCAGAAGTATTGCATCAGGTTTGCAAATTTACTTTTCGATTCACTGAAGAGGGGCAATGTAATCAAGCGAAAATGCAACATCCACGATTGAATAATCGGATGAAATTCGTTGTCGTTATTTAAAAATTCAAACAAGCCATCCAGCTCAATTTCTGTTTCCATGCTCAATCTTTCAGGCATTCTTGCAGGTTGTGCAGAGAATAAATTGATTTCACCATTGTTTTGGTATAAATCTTCTATGATGATTTTTTGGAGCTGGTATAAAAATGGAAGGCTTAGTTGTTCGTGTAACTGCTCATTTATAAATTGTTCGGCTTTTTGATATTGTTCTACTGCTTTTTCCTGGAGTGTGGCAGGCCTTAAATTTTTGTTGATTAAATATTTTACCGTTTTTATTTCAAGTAAATTATTATCCAGTGCATTTGCATAATAATTGCGAAGGATGCTGCTGTTCTGTTGTTCAATGATTCTGATTTGATCGGGTAAATCAATAAACTCATATATTTTACAAAGCTCAACATGGTCATGCACACATTGTATAAATGCTTCGTCAATTGAAATGATGGGTTCGTATTTGTTAATCAATATCATCAAGTACGAAACTACAATGTATTTGGGCTGCCTTTTCAGTGCTGCTTCAATTGAAGGTGGTGGATTACGTGTAATATGTATGCAATGAGATTAATAAAACTGCCGCAGGGCTTATTACTAAAGGAACCTGGCTTTTTGATAAAAATAGACAGACCTGAAAAAGGCTGTTAATAAATGCTTAAATCCGTGCGGTTAATTGTTTATTTCCCACCCAATGCAGTATACTTGCCCATGCAAAAGTTTGCTTCTTCCTTTTTTCCGAGCTTGTTAAAAGTTGCTGCCATATCACCCCATGCCTGTACCATATTTGGGTTGATAGAAACTGCGATCTGATAATTATCAACTGCTTTTTGCGGGTTATTAACCGCATCATACGCTTTACCCAGGTAATAGTAAACTTCGGGAATGCTTGCATTGTGTTTAACAGCCATTTCCAGTTGTTTAATTGCATTCGGATAATCACCCAGATTGAGATAAGCCAGGGCACTGTAATACCAGCTTTCAGTCATGTTTTCCTTATAGGTGGTTGAATGTGCAAATGCTTCGGTGGCTTTCTTGAATTCCTTATTGTTGAAATAAACCAATCCCAGGTTACTATATGCCGAAAAATTTTCAGGATAAATTTCAATGGATTTCTTCAGCATTTTTTCAGCACTGTCCAGTCTTCCCCTGTTGATTAGCGTGAAGCCGAGCATGCGCCAGGTTTCTTCATCTTTGGGGGCGTATCTTGTGGCGTTTTCAAAGTAAACAATTGCCGAATCAAAATTTTGCCGGTCCAGGGCATTATAGCCTCTGGGCATATTCCAATCTTCTCTTTTAACCACAGCTGCCAGTGGAATACCATCGGCCTCAACGGTATAAACGGTTCCCTTTGGGGGGAAGGACCCATTAACCAATTCATTCTTTGAAAAGGTTCTGCTGGTTAATATCAAATAATCCCAGCCTAACTTTTGTTCTTCACTTTCACGTGTCCACACAAAATTTAAACGCGGATTTATTTGATGAGCCCAATAAGCAGCAGTTGTAACTTCATTATTAATTCCAATTACCAGGCTGTCGTTGGGATGTTTGTTGGCAATCCATTCTGCAGCTTCCCTGCATGAATTGCTGTAATAATCGGTTTCGTAATTTCCGTAAGCTCCAGCCAAACCACCGGTAAATTCGTTAAAATAAACATACTCATTGGGGTGGTTTTTTATGAGCCAATAGGTAGGTTTGGCAAATAATACCAAAAGTATACATGCTGAACCGATTGCAATAAACTTTTTTTGAGATAACAGATAATCATAACTGATTGCACCCAATGGGATGGCAAAAGGTAAAATAAAAAGATAATGACGCCATCCGTTATAATAATTGAGGTTGCTGTATTCGGCGTATAGTATCGGGAAAAAAACCATAAACAGTAACATGCATAAATTCCCCAATCCAACTTTTTTGCTCAAAGGTTTAATCAATAACAGAGATAATAAAACACCCAATAAAACATAGATGGGATTTCCAATACCCAAAAATTTAAAAACATAATACCAGGGTGCATCCGTAAGCATATACATTCTTTTTCCTTCAAACAACTCCACATTATTGGTATAAAATGCATTAGATGATGCTTTTGAAAAAGAGTCAATTGTGTGTTTAATCGGACTGTTTAAAGCATAGGGCCAGAGTAGGATTCCGAGTATAAAACCAATAACCGTAACTATTAACAGCAGTTTTGCATAAGGCATAATTAATTTACCCAGGTTCTTTTGTTTGTCTTTAAATTTGGCAAGCCAGTTTACACCTAAAAACAAACCAAAATAAGCAACAATTAAAAAGGCACCCACCCTTGAGGCAATTCCAATTCCCAAACCAACTGCCATCCAAAGTACATGGCTGAATTTTGGTTTGGGCAGGGTCTTCATCACCTTTATCATAAAATAACCTGCAAAGGCAAAGCCGGTAGCAAACGGAATATCTGTTGGATTGTTCATGCTGTGCCCCAGCCAGCCCGGATTAAAAAACATAAACAATATGGCAAGGGTTGCCGCTCTCCAACCTGCCAGTTCAAATGCAATCAGCGACGCAAATATCAAACCGATTAATCCATAAATTGAATTGATAAAATGCCGGGTTTCATAAACTCCGGTTCCTGCCCAATTGTATACAAATGCAGCAATGGTGTTTAATTGTTCCCCATAAAAACGGTATGCCTGCCGCACATAATCACTACCACTGGTCGATTCAGCCAACGCGGCCGTATCGCTTCCAAAACTGGTTAAGTAATTATAGGATAATTGCGCATATTCGTTGTGTGCTTTTTCATCCCAGGTACTCCCGTAATCCTGACTTATCACAGGCATAAAAAATATAGCCAACAAAAAACAAACAAAATAGGCCATTCTGTAAATCGGATTATTTCCATCCGATAAACTAGTTTTGCCTTGTTTGATTTGCCACAAAGCATCTTTTACAAAATAGTTGAACCGTAAACTGAATATTTGAGAAAACGCTTTTCCCAAATTTACGGGTACTCTTTTTTCGGCAGAAATGGGGAGTTCCAATACCGGTATTTTATAGGCTTCACTAAGGTATAATACCTGCGTAAAATTATGTGCACCCGAAAGCGTATCATTAAGCAAATTCAATGCAGTTTGTGTTTTTGCAAAAACAACGCCGCTATTTGCATCCCTTAAATTGATAGGGGTAAACAAACGGGTTAATGAATTAAATGCTTTTACCCCAAAAGGTATTTTTACTTTGCTTCCTTTGGGTTTATTGTTTTGGTTGCCAATTACCAGAGTATCGCTTACTATTAATTTTTTATTGGTTTGTAAAACCTGAACCAAATTGCCAACAGGAATCAGAACATTGAATAACAGAATACAATTAGAACCGCTTGCTTTATCTGCCAGGCTTGCAAAATTTTTGGCCATACTTAAACCCGAATCGAAAACATGCTGCTGAATTTTATTTTTTTGTGTCCAGTCCTGCACAATTTTATCTGTATAAAGCTGCTTAACCAGACAAATAATTTCTGTATCGGTTTTGGTTTTAAGCAAGTATTGTGTAATAGCATCCCAAAAAGTTTTATTGGCTTCACGTGCATCAATAAGCACACTGATTTTTGTTTCCACTAAAGTGTTAATATCCATATTTCAATTATTCATGTTGGGTTCAACGCGTTCAAAAACAAATAAATTATTCAGTCCAAATTGAAAAGTTTCCTTGTGCAGGAGTTTGAATTCGGGCTTGGTGAAAATCTTTTCAGTATGTTCGGGTTTATATCCATAATGCTCTTCCAAACTCATCCCTTCAATTAATTTAAGCTTCAATAAAATAGCCAAAACCGTATCAACCTGCGGAGAGGGAACCGTGATAATCAGCCTTCCACCGGGTTTAAGGAATTTGTGACAGTCAAGTGCCAGTTGAGCCTGTGCATTTGTTGGGATATGTTCCAATACCGCAAGTAAAGTAATTGCATCAAACGTTTGATTTTGCGGACATGCCTCGGGGAAATACCCGGGATACAAAGTATACAAATCCGTTTCAATTTTTGATTTCAGAGTTGGATCAATGCCAATGCTTTTACCAATTATGCCCCGCCACTTTTCAAACATTACCCCATCAACACTTCCAATATCCAAAACGGTATCGTTTTTTTTAATAAAGCTTGCGGCTTTTTTTATCCTTACATTTTGCAGGTACCTGTCTAATCCTTTCATTGAACAAATGCAAATGCATTCAATATATTATTAATTAAAAATCTATTTTTTATTCACTCCCAAAACGCTTAAAAAGAAACTTGATAACATGGTTTGAAGTCCGATAATCAGCGCAACCACACTGGGTATTACAATTCTTAAAATTCGGGGGTAATCCAACTGACCAAAATTACTTAAATCCCAGATATGCAGCGAATAAAAGGTACCTCCCAAACCAGCCAGAAAAAATCCCAGGCCAATTAACAGTCCGGCCTCCAAAGTAATAAATTCAAACAATTTGGTTAGTGAATCTTTAGCGGGTAAAAATCCGGCCTGCACCGCATAGGCCCGTGTAAAAATGCCGAAACTTACTGCCTGAAAACCAACGATTACAAAGGCTCCTGCATATAATAACGTATTGGTATCAAAATAAACCTGATTAAACAAACCTACAGGACCCTGGATAATCATTAACCCTAATATCATACCGGCAAGTATTAATATTAAACCGGGAATTACAAACAACCAGCGCGGACTATAAATTAGCAGGAAGCGCAGATGACGCCAACCATCGCGCCAGGTGCGCAAATGGGGTGGACGGGTTCTGCCATCTTTGGCAAGAGTTGTTGGAACTTCAGTTATTTTCAGTTTAAAAATAGTGGCTTTAACTACCATTTCGCTGGCAAACTCCATACCGGTGGTTTTTAAATCGAGCAGGCTCACAATATCTTGTCTGAACCCACGCAATCCGCAATGAAAATCGCCGGCCGGACAATGAAAAAATAAGCGGCCAATAAACGACAACACCGGATTGCCTAAATATCGGTGAATAAAAGGCATTGCACCTTTTTCAATGCCACCCAGAAAACGGTTTCCCATAACCAAATCATTGCCTTTTCTGAGCGCTTCTACAAACAGGGTTAAGTTGCTAAAATCGTAACTATCATCACTGTCGCCCATGATTACATATTTTCCTTTGGAGGCTTCAATGGCACCCATCAGGGCTGATCCGTAACCTTTGCGGGGAATGGCGATAACGCGGGCACCCAGGGCCTCAGCCATTTTTTGGGAACCATCGGTACTGCCATTATCTCCAATTACCACTTCACCCGAAACCCCGTTGGTTTTTAGCCAATGAAATGCTTTTTTTATGCAGGTTTCAATGGTCTCTGCCTCGTTTAAACAGGGCATTACAATGCTTAATTCTATATTGGTTTCTTCCGACTTCATTTTTGGGTAACTGCGAAAATAATGAATTATCCGGCTTCGCCTAATTTTATGGAAAATTGGTGTTATAATTTTGTTTTTTTTTGACAGTTTTGTTGAAAGGAGCAGTTAAAATTTTGTTGTTCGTTTCTTTGTAGCAATAAATATTTTAGGCTACAAAGGAACTAAGGAACAAAAGGGCAAATTAATTTTATTCAAAAACAGGCAAACTCTTTTTATACTCCTTTACCACTTCCTTTACCTGCTCTGAAAGCAGCTCTCTTAACTCATCTATATTGATCTTTTTGCCGGCGGAAATAAATACCACCTGCAAGTTTTCTTTTGCCATCCATGTGTTTTTTAATTGTTCGATATAAGCCTGTTTGCTTTCAATGGTTTCCTCATCCAAAATAAAGGGCTCCTTTAATTTATCAATTTTATTAAAAACCAGTAATACCCTTTTGTCGTGGGCTTTAATTTCCTTCAGGGTTTCGCTTACCACATGGATCTGTTCTTCAAAATTGGCATGACTGATATCAACAATATGCAATAAAATATCGGCCTCCCTTATTTCATCCAGTGTTGATTTAAAACATTCGATGAGTTGATGGGGTAATTTACGGATAAACCCAACGGTATCACTCAATAAAAAACTACAGCCGGCCCAGTCTACTTTTCTTACTGTACTATCGAGGGTGGCAAATAATTTGTCTTCTGCAAAAACATCGCTTTTGGTTAATACATTCATCAAGGTTGATTTGCCCACATTGGTATAACCCACCAGGGCAACCCTTACTTTTTCATCGCGGTTTCTTCTGCGGGTATCGGCTTGTTTGTTAATCAGGTCCAGGCGTTCTTTCAGTTTCGTAATTTTCTCTCTCAGTACCCTGCGGTCGGTTTCAATTTCCGTTTCTCCCGGACCTTTCATTCCGATGCCGCCTTTGTGTTTACTCAGGTGCGTCCACATGCGGGTTAAGCGGGGCAGCATATATTGGGCCTGAGCCAGTTCTACCTGAAATTTTGCCTGGGCAGTTTTGGCTCTGCTTGCAAAAATATCCAGAATCATATTGCTCCGGTCGAGTATTTTGCATTTGAGGGTACCCTCTAAATTTCTGATTTGTGAGGGACTGAGTTCATCATCAAAAATTACAATATCAATTTCGTGTGCAACAACGTATTCCGAAATTTCTTCGAGTTTTCCTTCGCCGATAAAGGTTCTCGGGTTGGGGTAGGTGAGCTTTTGAGTGAATCGTTTAAGCACTTTTGCCCCGGCGGTATGGGCTAAAAATGCCAGTTCATCCAAATATTCTTCGGCCTGTTCGGGGCGCTGGTTTTGAGTAATAACGGCCACCATCACTGCGGTTTCCTGCTTTTTTGCTGTTTCTAAAAGTTTAAATCGGGTCATTACTTAAAATTGTGTTCAAACAAATACTTCGAAAAAAGTATCTTCGTTTTTTTAAAATTATTTGCAAGTTAATGCCATTTATCAAGCTTTTAGTAATTGTTTTATGTGTGCTGGGGATACAGGCCCGTGCGCAAAATGTGGAATGGGGGAATCCGCAAAAAATAAAACAGAAAAATTTGTATACGCAGATTATAGGTGAAACCCCATCCGGGATTTATTTATTGCGCTGTAAAGACAATGATTTTGCTGCGGATGTAATTATTGAAAAATACAAACAGAACCTGTCGCTTGAGTCAAGTGTTCCTTTGCCACTTAGCATAAATGGGTTGGTTGAACGGGTATTGCTGGTTGATAATGCGCTCTTTATTTTTATCAGCGCGCGAAATACCAATACGGGAAAAGTTGATTTATTGGTTCAGAAATTGGATGAAAACCTTAAAGTAAGCGGCTCACCATTTGTGATTTGTACCATAGAAAAGGGCAGGTTTATTGAAAAAAGAAAAATACAGATAAAAACCAATGCCGAAAAAACCAATGTTGGGATTATGTATTTTACATTGGGGAACGATAAAAACTCCTCAAGCCTGAATTTATATTGTTTCAACAACCAGCTTCAACAAATTTATGGAAAGCAGTTTAATCTTGCATACAGGCAACAATCGGTTTTTGTAACGGCTTTTGATTTAAATAATGGAGGAGATATATTCTTACTGATCGATTATCCCAAAGTTCAGGAGAAAGATGAAAGTGCTGATCCCAGGAAATTTTTCCTTTACGGTTATTACCAGAATAGTGACAAAATACTGGAATATCAGTTGGATAATGATTCTGTTTTTATTGAAGAACTGGCCATGGCGGTGAATAATTTTAACCATACCATTACGGTTGTTGGATTTTATTCTCAGAATAAAAACAATGATGTTAACGGTTACTTTTTTAGGCGCTTTGGTTTTAATACCCGCACGGAAGAACTTAATTACATCTCGAATTTTGATGGCGGTGTTATCCAAAAACTCACCTCTACCCGATTGGAACGGGGCAAGCAGGACTTGAATGATTATTATATCCGGAAGTTGATCCCGAGAAGCGATGGCGGCATTTTTTTGATAGCGGAAAAATTTTATCAAACCAAGCAAACCTATACCTATTATGTAAATAATTTTCCGCAAACAGCAACGCGTATAGTTTATAATTATGATGAGGTAGGATTGATTTCTCTAAATAAAGAAGGGGAAATTCATTTTACAGAACTCATTAAAAAACGTCAGAATTCGGTGGGAGACGGCGGTTATTTATCCTCTGTTGTTCCGGTAATAACAACCGATTTTATTTATATTTTATACAACAGCGATCTGGATAAAGAGAGTGATATTATGCTGAATTACACGAATTATCAGGGGAAATCGGATGGTAAAATTTTAATCAAATCAAATAACTTTAATGCTGCAATTATACCGGGAGAGTTCAAACAAATTTCTGCAAACTCGGCAATATTCAGTACCATTCGTGATAAACAATTTACCCTGATGCGTGTTACCTTTTAATCGTTAAGTTTTGCTAAGTATATTCAGATCCAAATCTATTTTTTCCATAATATGCCTGCTGGCATTTACCATTCTCATTCGTTTATCAACAATATTTTATTCAAGCCCTGTTGAACCAAATATAAATACTCCTTTTGCACAATTGGTTTTTGACTGGATCCGGTCATTTGGCGGCTATGAATTTAAATCATACCTGATTGCGTCTGTATTTATTTTTTTTCAGGCATTGCTGGTAAATTATATCAGCTCCTCCCATTCCATATTGTATAAGGATAATCTTTTACCGGCCTTGTTTTTTGTTTTATTAAACAGTCTTTATCCCCAGCAACTTGTATTATCTCCTCAAATATTGGCCAATACATTTATTATTTTATTGTTATACCGCTTGTGTTATTTATACGAATCAAAATTACCTTTATTGCTGGTGTTTGACGCAGGAATGCTGTTGGGTTTGGGATTATTATTCAGTTACGATCTCATTATTTACCTTCCATTTATACTGATAAGCGTACTTTACATGACTTCCTTTAATTTACGTTACTGGATGGTTGCCATTTTTGGTATTGTACTTCCGGTTTATTTTCTGGGTGTCATATTTTTTTTAACAAATCATCTTAATGATTTTATATTTTCATTTCAGTATTCGTTTAATAAAAGTTATTTTAATCCAATCGGAATTCAGTTTCAGCAGGGTGTTATCTGGATATTGATTATTCCTGTTTTTGTTTTTTCTTTTATCGATATTCAATTAAACTTTTACCGGCATAAAGTAAAAACCCGGCGCATTCAGCTCGTCCTGTTAATCATGTTGTTATTTGGTATCATTTCTGTGTTTGCCGAGAATCAGAGTTTTATGTATGGCTTGTGTTTTCTGTCGGTTTCCCTTTCTTTTGTGATGGCTAACTTTTTTATAAGTGAAAAAAGATGGATACTGAAAGAAATTACTTTTTACGGATTACTATTATGTGCAGTATATTATCAATATTTTAACCATTAAATATGTTTTATTTATTATCAAAAATATTATATGCAATGGTAGCACCCGTTAGTATGATTATTATACTTCTGGTGTTGTATTCCATTACCAAAATAAAGAAATATTTATGGTGGGGTATGGGTCTTCTGATATTTTTTTCGAATCCGTATATCAGTCAGCTGGCAATGGGCTGGTATGAAGTAGCCCCTGTAGCCGTTAAGAAAAATGAAAAATTTAACGGAATCATAATTCCCGGAGGTTTTGTTACCAATTACACGATTGATGGACAGCTGCGTGTTAATTTTTCGGATGGAAACGACCGAATGATGCAGGCCATCGACTTGTTTAAAAGGGGTGTTTCAAACCGGATTATTTATACAGCAGGTGCCGATACCGTTTTTGGAACCTATAAAGCTGAGGCAGAACTGGGCCGGATGTTTTTGCTTAAATGCTGCATTCCCGATTCATGTATCTGGATTGAAAAGGCATCTGTTAACACATACCAAAACGCTTCCTTTACTGCTAAAATGCTTGACATGAAAGATCCGGCCTGGAAATCAAAAAAATACTTATTGGTAACCTCGGGCTTTCATATGCGGAGGGCTTTGGCGTGCTTTACCAAAGCGGGAATTCAGGTATATCCTTACTCAACTGATTTGCGTTCAATACGAAGTAAAGACCATGTGATTAATACTTTTTTACCGGGTTTTGGAGGCGTACAAAACTGGACTTATTTATTAAAGGAGCTAATAGGACTGGCGGTATATAAAATAAAAGGATATATCTAAAATTTACTGCAACGTTTCTTTTTTCAGTAATTGCCTGATGGATGCAAGATGAGAGAGTAATATCAGTGGGACAATGCATCCGGGTAAAAATACAAAGGGAAAATAGAGGACAGCAATATTGGGTTGATCGAATGCAAATTGCTGGAGGGGAAATGGAGCCGAAAGGGCTGCATGAATTACTATATTTAAAAGTAATCCCAAACAAATAAAATTCCAAAGCAATATTATATTTCTGCTGATGGAAGGTTTTACAAAACCGAAATAATAAATGAAGGGAGCTGAAATTCCTGAGATAATATCAAAATTACGACCTTCAAATGTCATTAACTGCGGGATTGTTTTATAGGTGAATAACCAGAATAAACAAAGCTCTACAGGAATCCGGATTACATGTATAAGCGTAAGTATTTTTATGTTTAAGCTGTCTAAAAACTTTTGACCCGGTTGAGTGAAAAACAGCAAAAGAATGCAGATAAATAATGGAATAGGAACCAAAACAAAACGGGGTGGCAAATTGTCGGTTACTGTATAAAAACCACTTAACGAAATAAGGGATTGTATAACAAGCCATCCTATAATGAATATCAAAAAAACTTTTGACTGATTACAGGCTTTATAGAAGATCGCTACAGTAATTATTATTGTTAAAATAAATAATACCGTCAGACTTAAAGGTAAAGTTTCCATAATTTTTTAATTCAAAGAACGTATTTTTGCGAAATAAGAAAAAATGTTATTTGCTGTTCCACATTGCTTTTGGGAATTCCAGTTGCGAAAGGTCTGCATTTGATAGCTAAAAGCCGGATATGTCACAAATACAATCAGAGAAAATTAAGGAAACTCAAACATCGGCCGAAGATGAATATATAGAGATATTGGGGGCACGCGAACACAACCTCAAAAACATTGATGTAAAAATACCGAGAAACAAGCTCGTTACCATTACCGGATTGAGTGGCAGCGGAAAATCTTCACTTGCATTTGATACTATTTTTGCGGAAGGGCAACGCCGCTATATGGAAAGTTTTTCGGCTTATGCCCGGCAATTCATAGGCAATATGGAGCGGCCCGATGTGGACAAAATCAATGGCCTTTCTCCGGTAATTGCTATTGAGCAGAAAACCGTAAATAAAAACCCACGTTCTACCGTTGGTACCATTACCGAGATTTATGATTTTATGCGCTTGTTATTTGCACGGGCTGCAGATGCTTATAGTTATGTGAACGGAAATAAAATGGTTAAATTTTCGGAAGAGCAAATTATTTCTACCATCATTTCGCAATTTGAAAATAAGAAAATTTCAATTCTTGCTCCTTTAATTAAAGGGAGAAAAGGACATTACCGTGAATTGTTTGAGCAGGTTCGGAAACAGGGATATACCAAAATTCGTCTGGATGGTGAGATTAAAGAAATAACCGCCAAAATGCAGGCGGATCGTTATAAAATCCATGATATAGAGGTATTGATTGATCGCATTGAACCTAAAAAAGATGCGCGCTTCCGGATTGCCGAAAGTGTAAAAAATGCACTTAAAATGGGAAAAGGCACATTGGTTTTATTAGAGAATGATACAAATAAGGCATTTCATTTCAGCAAGTTTTTAATGGACCCCAAAAGCGGCATCAGCTATGATGAACCGCAGCCGAATAGTTTTTCATTTAATTCGCCATACGGTGCCTGTCCGGCATGCGACGGTTTGGGGGTAAAAAGTATTATTGATGAAGATGCTGTTATACCCGACAAAAAATTAAACATTAACAAAGGTGCCATTGTTCCCTTAGGTGAGGTTAGAGACAACTGGACCTTTTTACAATTGCGTGAAATTGGTAAAATTTTCAAATTCAGTTTTGCAGATCCTATAGAGAAATTATCGGATGAAGCATTGCAGGCCATCCTACACGGACATGATGAACCTCTGGTGATTCCCTATCAATACAGCAGTGGTTATACACAAAATTACAATTCAACCTGGGAAGGTGTGATACCTATTATCACACGTCATTATCACGAACGCAGTTATGATGCCATATACCGCTGGGCAGAAGAATTTATGCAGGTTTTGCCTTGCCCCGAATGCAATGGAGCCCGACTCAAAAAAGAATCGCTTCATTATAAAATCGGAGGTCAGAATATTGCCGATCTGGCCCAATTGGAAATAAGCGCATTGGGCGATTGGTTCAGGGATATTGAAAAACATCTGGATGAAAAGCAAAATATTATTGCGACCGAAATATTAAAAGAAATCAGAAGCAGGATTCAATTTTTGCAGGGGGTAGGAATTGATTATTTAACCTTGAATTCTCCGGCAAAAACATTAAGCGGCGGAGAAGCACAAAGGATTCGTCTGGCTACTCAAATTGGTTCACAACTGGTGGGTGTATTATACATTTTAGATGAGCCCAGCATTGGTTTGCATCAGCGAGATAACCACCGTTTGATTGATTCGCTGAAAACATTAAGAGATGTTGGGAACAGCGTGATTGTAGTTGAACACGATAAAGACATGATGGCCGAAAGCGACTGGATACTCGATATTGGCTATGGTGCAGGCGTGCATGGCGGACATATATCGGCAGAAGGAACCCTGGATGATATACTTCGCTCCGATTCAGTTACTGCCCAATACCTCAATGGCACCAAAGAAATTGAAGTGCCAAAAGTTCGAAGAAAAGGCAATGGAAAAAAATTAAGTCTGAAAGGTGCCAGTGGAAATAATTTAAAAAACCTTTCGGTAAACTTTCCCCTGGGAAAATTTATTTGTGTTACCGGTGTAAGCGGAAGCGGTAAATCCTCATTAATCAATGAGACTTTGTATCCGATTTTGCGGCAGCATTTTTATCATTCCATTCAAAAGCCATTATCATATAAAGAAATAAAAGGATTGGAGCATGTTGACAAAGTGATAGAAATTGATCAAAGTCCGATAGGCCGCACCCCACGCAGCAATCCAGCCACCTATGTAGAAGTTTTCAGCGATATCAGGAATCTTTTTGTGGGTTTGCCCGAATCGAAAATAAGAGGATATAAACCCGGCAGATTTTCATTTAATGTAAAAGGAGGCAGATGCGAAACCTGTCAGGGCGCAGGCATGTGTACCATTGAAATGAATTTCCTTCCCGATGTGTATGTTAAATGTGAAACCTGCAATGGCAAGCGTTATAACCGCGAAACTCTTGAAATTCGTTTTAAAGGAAAGTCCATCAATGATGTGTTGGATATGGCTATTGAAGATGCCGTTAAGTTTTTTGAACATACCCCGCAGATTCTCCGCAAAATTGAGGCATTAAATGATGTGGGTCTGGGATATATTACCCTGGGTCAGCAAAGCACTACCTTAAGCGGGGGAGAAGCGCAGCGTGTAAAGCTTGCCACCGAGCTCAGCAAGCGCGATACAGGCAATACTTTTTATATTTTAGATGAACCCACCACAGGTTTACATTTTGAAGATGTTCATGTATTGCTGGGCGTACTTCAAAAGCTGGTTGATAAAGGCAATACCGTTTTGGTAATTGAACACAATTTAGACATTGTTAAAGTAGCCGATCATGTGATAGATATTGGACCGGAAGGGGGCAAATACGGAGGCGAAATATTATGCGAAGGAACCCCGGAAGAAATTTGCAAAGAGAAACGGAGCTATACAGGGATGTTTTTGAAGAAGGAACTTGGGATCGTATAATTTAAAATTGGAGGTCACAATTTGTGATATCCAATTTTGTAAATGCCGGCAATCCAGCATATGTTTACAGTTACACTCTAAAATAAAATCCTATAAATAGGAAAAAGTTTCAATGGTTGTTAGCCTGTTTAACCATTGGGGAAATCACTTTTTATTTCACAGAAAATGATACTGATGACTCTCAATAGAGGGTCAAGCATATATGCCATTAGTAAAGTGAAGAGTAGATTCGTTGGATGGCAAACAGAAAAAGGAACAATCAGGTTACACATCCTGATGAAATTGTAATGAACAAGATTTACCTGATCAGAAAACAAAAGGTAATGATAGACCGGGATCTGGCTGAACTATATGGTGTGGAAACAAGGGTTTTGAATCAGGCAGTAAGGAGAAACCCGGACAGGTTTCCTGGGGATTTTATGTTTCAACTATCAGACAAAGAATTCAAAAATTGGAAATCACAATTTGTGATATCCAATTCCATAAATATGGGTATGAGGAAAGCTCCGCTTGTTTTCACTGAGCATGGAGTGCTTATGCTTTCAAGTGTTTTAAACAGCCAAAGTGCAATACAGGTAAATATTCAAATTATGCGTATTTATACACGTTTACGTGAAATGCTTTATACCCATAAAGATATATTATTGAAGATGGAAGAAATGAACAAGAAGATTGGCAAGCAGGATAAGAATATCCAGTTGGTTTTTGATTACCTGAACCAGTTTATTCATGAAAATGATAAAAACCGTAAATTAATTGGGTTCAGGAAAAACAATTTGTAAAAAGCTTCCCTAAAAGCAACAAGGTTTGGTTACAGCTATCTTTTGACTTTTGGCAGCAATACAATGAAAAGCAGGAAATGTTTTTTATGAACTGATAGTCAATTAACTGTAATTATTTATCTTTCATCCGATAACTTTTATACCTTCCCGTGGAACTTACTGATGTATGAGCCCTTTAACCTGAACGTGTTTTGGTGCCTTTAGATAAAAACGAGCAATTCATGAATCTGTATAAACCTGTGCATGCAAGGTTGTGCAGGTATGTGCAATCGCTGGTTTGGCAGCCCGATGATGCAAAAGATTTAATCAGTGATATTACCCTGAATGCGTTTGAAAATTTTGAACGCCTGAAACAAGCCGATCACTTTGTTTATTATTTATTTGGCATTGCCCGCAATTTGTATTTAAAAAAACTGCGTAGGCAAAAATTCCAGCTTCCCTGGAATGCGGATAGCATGGAGGAGATAAAGGGATCCATTGAGGCAGATGAAACCTTACAGAAACGTGAGTTAGCAACTCTGTTAAGCAAATTAAAACCTGCCCAACAGGAAGCCATCACCTTATATGAAGTGGCAGGATTTAGCTATGAAGAAATAGCAGGCATACAACAAACAAATTTGAGTAATGTAAAGTCGCACATATTTAAAGCAAGACAATCGTTAAAAGCCTTGCTGGAAAAAGATGTAATGCGACTACAAAAAGCAGAAAAAATGGGGCAGGGCAGCGACATAAAAATAGGAGAAATGTTATGAGCACAGAACAATACTTAAACAAATTGTTTGAGACTGCGCGCCATGCAGAACCGCTGTTATCGAGCGAGGATATTGAGTTACAGCTAAAGGTTAAAGGGATTCATACACCCAAAAGATTTAATTTATTTAACCTAAAAACTGTATTGATCATGAGCATATTAATTGTATTTTTTAGTAGTTTATTTTTTTGGCTACCCTTACATAAAACTGAACAGGTTTTTGAACCTGTAAAACAAATTGAAAAATTAACTGATAAGAAAATTATTGCTGATCCGATATTAGCAGCAGTAAATGTTAAGAAGGCAACAAACTTTGTTGCAGCCAAACCAGATGCAAATAACTCTTTCACAAACCCGTTTGCATCTTCCGATCCTCAATTGTTTCCAACGCAGTTTTCTATTGCATTTACTGAACCTAAAGTTGATCAGGAAGGTGAAAAGCCTTATTTGATTTTAACTAATGAAGAGCTAAGAGGTTTGCATATTTATACGGATGGGAATGTGTTGATGTATATTAACACTAAGGATTCCACATTATTTGAACGTAAGAAATTAAGTACGGTTCCACATTATTTTTATTTGAAAATGACTTATGAAGGAGGAAGTGTTACTTATACAAGCGCATCGTTGGATACAAGTATAAAAGATCAAAGATTATTGGAAGTACAACCATCCATGGTTGAAAGAATTATTACTTATGTTTCGGAGAAAAAAGAAAAATATCATAAAGTTGGAGAAAATGTGATTTATTTTTGTGATAATAATGCAAATAGATGTGTGCGTGAGCACTATATTTCCGAAGCAAAAACATTTTTAATTCCTATAAAGATAAGTTTGATTGGACGAGAGAGTATTTATGGAAGGACAGATCATGACTTGATTTTTTGGTTCAAACCAACTGAGGAGTTTTTAAAAGCACTTCCCATTGATAAACGAGACTGGGTTACAAGATACTATGGTAAATTTGATGCGGCAATCTATGAAACGACTATAGCCAGATTGATTCAGGAAAGAAAGCAAATAAATAAATCCATTGATATTGATTCAATTCAGGCAAAACAAATATTACAAAGAACATTGGTATGCACAAATAAGGAACTTAAAAATCTAGGGTTTTCGAGTAAAGGAAAAAGCATGCATTATGCCAATAAATATGATGAAAAAAAATATTTAAAAATGGATCTAAGAAATGAATATTATATTTCTGTTGCTTATTTGGATCATGTTCCTTTTTATGAGAGAAGAAAATATACAAGCTTAAGTTTTTCTCCCATGTTTGCTACCGATTTAAAAATTCAAAGCATTGAAATGTTTATAAAAGAAATCAATTTACCTGAGGACATAAGGGGCTTTAATCATTATGATCAGGCAAAACATTATTTTTATAGGATGAGGGAAAAATTAATTCCGGTACAGATTCATTTACCCAAGGCCAAACCAAATCCTATTACCAAAATATTTTGGTTTGAACCCACTCCGGAATTTTTAGCGGCTTTGCCTAAAGATAAATTACCGCTGGTAAAGGCTGAACCTAAATTGCCTGAAGTAGTTGATAGAAGTATTGATTTAAGGAATATTAAAGTGATTGAGTTAACACCGGCTGAACTTAAAAAGTTTGGAATTACGGTTTCAGATAAAGCAGTGCATTTGTTATCAGGGGGACATGCAATCCCAGGCGTTAAATTAAAACCATTTTATTCGAACTACAATAAGGAAGGATCATCGTTTACTTTTAACTTGAAACCTGATGACAATTCGTCAATTAAAAATCAGTTCAAAATAAAATTGGCTTCAGATTCTTTTAACACTATTGATTACAGTGATTTTAATGATGCTCCGGATTCCACTTTTGAACTCCCTCATTATAGTCTTATCACAGATGATCTTGGCCAAAAATGGCGTATGTACGAGGTTGATGATGGTCTTACAAAAGAGGACTGGGAATATATGCGTAAAAATCAATTGAACCCGCTTACTTGGGAGAAATCGGCAAATGGCATGAAAGAAGGAGAAAGAAAATTAATAGCGAATCTCGGTGGATATATTCCTATACTGGTAAGATCGGGAGATATAAATAACAAAGATGATGACAAAAACAACTTGTGGCGAGCCGATATCATCATCTGGTATGAACCCACAGAATTATTATTTAAGACCTTACCACCCCGCATTGCAAATGAATTACGCGCCGAGTATCAAAGCATCTTTGTGCAAAAAGAAAGCAATGGTGCAAACTGCAAATTCTTCGAAGCCTGTAAAAATAAACCAGGGGCAATTGAATCGTATAATATTTTTCCAAACCCAACCGATGATGATTTGCAGATAGAATTTACACTCAGCGATGCACGATTAATCTCTGCAAATTTATATACCGTAAACGGGCAATTGGTAAAAAGTATTTTGAATCAAAAGGTTTTTGAAAGCGGTTCAAATAAACATGCAACCCGTATCAACGACCTTGCCCCCGGTATTTATTTGCTGGTTATCGAAAGCGATAAAGGAGACATTATCAGCCAACGGATTGTTCGGAAATAAAAATTCCCGTCGCGTGTAGGGACAGGTCGCGACCTGTCCCTACACGCGACAGGAATTTTTATTATATTTGTTTTCATTTATAACCGCCATGAAACCACAAATAATATTCCTGTTTTTAATATTTCATTATTCATTTTGCTATTCCCAGGATCCGAAAAATTTCGCGAAGCAAATTGAATCCCAATACAAACCCATCAAGGGTGATTCGGTATTTGCAAGCATGTGCGAATGCTCAAATTCTCAATACCGTTTATTCTTAAACTCGTTTCTCGAAAAGGGGGATAAAATAAATTATTTAACCCACCGACCCGACTCAACGAAATGGAATTTCAGAATGATTTTTCCAAAAAGTCAGAGTTTTAATGAACCCATTGCAGCAGTTTATGGCTGGCATCAGAAATATGCAAATTATCCTGTTGTAAATATTTCATTTTACAGTGCAATTGCATATTGTGATTGGCTCACTTTAAAATATAATTCCAGCAGCAACAGAAAATTTAAAAAAGTTGTTTTCAGGTTGCCTGATGCCGATGAGTGGAAATTTGCAGCCAAAGGAATTATGCCCAAAAATGCCTATCCGTTTGAAAAGAGAATTTTACCCTGGGATGGTTTACGGTTTAGAGATAAAAAAGGAAACTACCTGGCTAATTATGCACCATTATTGGATAATGCTATAAAAAGAGACGACAACTACTACTTAAAAGTGGTTGACTCCATACATTTTTCAGCCATTGGAATTGACGGTTTTATATATCAGGCACCTTGTACTAAAAACCCCAAAAATGTGTACAAACCAAATGAATACGGGTTATATCATATGGCCGGCAATGTTAGCGAATTGATATTGGAAGAAGGTAAAACAAAAGGAGGAAGTTATATCAGTCCGGGTTATTACCTGTTAATTGATACCGATGAACCGGAGTTTAAAGAAGAAATTTTGGGCGGACCTTTCATTGGGTTCAGACCGTTTATGTTTGTGGTTGAAAGGTAGGGAAGCATGGGGCAGAGGGCCTTTGGGACATAGAGCGTAGGGACACATGTTAAAGTAATTGATTTTAACAAATAGAAGTTGATTTACTAATCAACGTTTCCCTTGCTTTAATGCAGGAACAAACGCATAACCGATAATAAACCCACTAAGCAAACCACCTAAATGTGCAGCATTATCTACAGCACCATTTAAGCCATTCAGTAAATTATAGGTTACAAAAATTCCAATGCTTATTAACAATGTTTTGCGTTCCGATTTTTCAATCAAATTGGTAGTAAGCAAGGCCAGATAAACACCATACATTCCAAAAATAGCACCCGATGCGCCAGCGCTAATGCTTAAGTTATGCCACCATAAGCTGGTGATACTTGCCATTATTCCGCTAAGCAGATAGGCAACAATAAACTTCAAACTCCCTAAGAGAGGTTCCAGTAAATAGCCGATAAAAAGCAACGCATACATGTTGAGGAGGAGATGAACAATGCCAATATGCAGGAAGCAGCAGGTTAGAAGTCGCCACCATTGCCCCTCCATGGTTAGAGGTCGAAAGTTGGCACCCCAATGCAGCAGACTTTCCTGATCAGGGCTTATCATGTTTACACCACCTATACCCATCATGATGAAAATAAACAAATTTAAATCAAGCAATAAAGGAGTAATGGTAAAGCCTGCTTTGGGGATAAAAATAGCAAACAGACCGCGCAATTGCGCGCTAACTGACAAAGGTTGGGTTTGGAGGAGATCTTCTTTGCCATAAACAAAGTTTGGCTGCAGTTGCTGGTAAACGGATATCACATGCTCCACTGTCAGGGACGGATTTGTTTCCTCAACGGCCGATAGAAAATCATGAATATTTTGTTTATTCCTTGCAGACTTGTCAATATTTGAAGAGCTGCTTAGAATGGCATGGCCTTTTTCAATTTTGATTTTAATCTCTGCACGCCCATGCTCACCGGCTTCTCCGGCCAGAGCAATAATCCCGTTGGAGCTGATATGAATTATTTCCCAATTTAGTTTCCTGCTTGCCAAAAATGCGATTACCAGAAATTCTTCACGGCTAAAATTAATCAGCGGAAAATCTTCAACATGTTTATCGGTAAATACCATGATCACTTCTCCTCCATACCCTCTGCCCCATGCCCTCTGCTTTTCATACCACGGGCTTAAACTGCTCAAACCCCTGCAGGCAATTATTGCAATAGTGAATGCTTCTGCAAAGCGTTGCACCGAAAGGCGTTTTCATTTCTACATTATGGCTGCCGCAAAACGGACAAACAATATTTTCAAGAAGTTCACTTGTAATTTCTCCGTGATGTTTGGGTGGAGGCGCCAGACCGTGTTTTAACAAATGCTGCCGTCCGCGTTCGGTAATTAAATTGCTGTTCCAGGGTTTGTTAAAAGTTGTGCGCACTTCTACTTCTTTAATTCCAAGTTCGATTAATCGGGTATGCACCATTTGTTCCATTTGTCTGATAGCAGGGCAACCCGAAAATGTGGGGGTCATTTCAACAAATACCTTGCTGTTATCGGATGCTAAAATTACACCGGTAATAATACCCATATCCACCATCGAAATGGTTGGGATTTCCGGATCCATCACGGTTTCTAAAGCATCCCAGATGTTTTTTTCACTGATCATTATTGTGTTCCTAACATACAAATATAAGGTTAATTTTTTATGTTGAACCATGTTACCAATGGCATAATAAATTAGAGCTAGGTTCGTTTTAGGAATAATTAGTAAACTTATGATGAAAACAAAATATTTTTCATCCGTTTTATACATATTCTCAAGGGTATTTTTTAGGAAGGAACCAAGCGGAATATTGATTTTTAATGTTGTTCCTGAATTTTATTAATAAATTGTATATGAAAATTGAATTTACAGAAAGTTATTTAATATCATAATTTGAATCATGATGAAGCGGATTTATATTATTATATTTTTATTAACAATATCCATTGCTTGTAAAAAGGAAGCATCAAATCCGTACCTACCCAGTATTGCAGATAAATATTTAGGAACTTATTCATGTATTAAATATAGTGTGAGCTTTATGAATGATAGTCTTCATTCTATTACTTTAGTTCCTGAAGATACCATTAATTGTAACGTTTTCAGGAAAAAATATGACGCAAATAATGATGCAATTTATTTATCGGGTTTCCATTATGAAAATATTCCTTGCTCACCTGATTCAAGTTTAGCTTTTCAAGGAAGTGCTCGTTATATTAGTGGATTGTATAGAAATATTCATGTATCTTTTTTTGGCAAAGATTCTATTTATATCAAAACAGAAGAAGGATTTCTTGGAAGGATTTTTCACGTAATTGAAGGGGTTAAAAACCCTTAATATTAATTTATTGAGGTGTTCTCTGTTTCCTACAAAAAATAAATTTTGCTTTCATTCTCAAGAAGAAAGATGCCACAGCTACGCTGTTCAATTTTAATATTGCAAATGTATTTGCTACTGAGATGACACCGCTGACGCGGTTAGGAATACACCAGATTTATTTGATAGTGTATTACAGGATAATTTCAATCAAAGAAATTGGTTTGTGGCGCAAAAATTGTTTACCCGAACAGACAGGCATAAAAAAAGGGTAACAAAGCTTCTTGTGAAATCTTTATTACCCTTGATAAATTTATTTTATTTTTAAATGCAAATTTTCACTTGCACAGAACTGCTTATAGCTAAAAGCCAACGACCTCTTATTCCTTCCTTCTGCGTCTTTCGCCGCCAAAGCTGCCGCCCGTTCTTCTTTCGCCGGTACCGCCGCTGTTTCTGCGTCTTTCGCCGCCAAAGCTGCTGCCGCCTTCGCCGCCGCTGCTTCTGCGTTCGCCACCAAAACCGCTACCGCTTTCACTGTTTCCGCTGCTTCTTCTTTCTGAACCAAAACGGTCACCGCCTTCACTGCTGTTTCTTCTTTCACCGCCAAAACCTCTTCCGGAATCATTTCTGCGCCGGTCTCCACCGCCACCGCTGCTTCTGCCTCCGCTATAACCACCACCACCGCCGTAGCTGCGTCTTGGACTTCCACCGCCGCTTCCGCCGGCACTTTCGCCTGCATTGCTTCTGTCGCCCGATACTTCTGCACGTACGGGACGATCTTTATAAGTAGTGCCATTCAATGCTTTTAATATCGAATCCACATGCTCTGTTTTTGCATCTACAAAACTGTAAACGCCACTCACATCCACATGTAAATCTTTCCAGGATACGTTAGAGGAATCGGCTACCCAGTCTTTAAAACTGCGGATATCAAAACCATCTTTTTTACCCAGGCTTACAAATATTCTGGTACCACCGCGTGAACCGCCTCTGCTGGCAGAATCTCTACTGCTACGCTCTCCGCCGCGTTCTCCACCGGCACCGATATTTAAATCGGGTTCGTTGGCAAAATCAACAGAAAATCTGCGTAATTCCAGAGAAAGGAATTTTTGCAATAACTCTTCTTTTTCTAATTCCATTAATGGCTTAATACCTTCCATTACATGCGCATCAAAAATAGATTCCTCAATTTCGGTATTGATGATGGTATCGGTAAAAGCAATCAGCTTTTTATCGCGTACATCCTGAGCACTGGGTATCAAAACTTTTTCAAATTTTACACTGCTCATGCGTTCAATATCTTTTAACCTGCCCCCTTCGCGCATATGCAGTAAGGTAAAGGAAACTCCTAATTTTCCAGCCCTGCCTGTACGTCCGCTGCGGTGTACATAGTTTTCGATATCATCGGGCAAATGGTAATGGATTACGTGGGTTAAACCACTTACATCAATACCACGTGCTGCCACATCGGTTGCCAGTAAAATTTTAATGGCATGATGGCGGAAACGACCCATTACCTTTTCGCGCTGACCCTGGCTTAAATCGCCATGCAAACAATCGGCATTGTAACCGTCTTTAATTAATTTATCGCTGATATCCTGTGTTTCGTTTTTGGTGGTACAGAAGATAATGCAATAAATATTGTCGGAATTGAAATCAACAAAACGTTTTAATGCTG
Source organism: Bacteroidota bacterium (assembly GCA_030680835.1). Lineage (GTDB taxonomy): Bacteria > Bacteroidota > Bacteroidia > UKL13-3 > UKL13-3 > B1. The sequence continues at coordinate 6,874 of JAUXUD010000027.1, read as the reverse complement.
CATACTTATCCCGGGCATGCACAACGGCATACTGATGGGTAATATTAACATTGCCCGAATTGGATTTACCTACCGAAATTTCTACTGCATCCTTCATATAGCGGTTAGCTATGGAGCGAATAGATTTAGGCATGGTAGCACTAAACAAACAAACACGTTTTTGCTCAGGGGTATGAGAAAGAATGTATTCTACATCTTCTTCAAAGCCCATGTTTAACATTTCATCGGCTTCATCAAGCACCACAAAATTTACATTGTTAATGTTGATTGCCTTACGACTCATCAAGTCCATTAAACGACCCGGCGTAGCCACAATAATGTGTGCTCCGCGTTTAATTTCGCTAATCTGACGGTCAATACTGGCGCCACCATAAACGGAGACAATATTAATGCCTGGTTTATTTTTGCTGTAGGTGACTAAATCTCGGGAAATTTGCATGCAAAGTTCGCGGGTTGGACAAATAATCAGGGCTTGAATGTGCCGTGCACTGGTTTCAAGCAACTGTAAAATAGGCAGGCCAAAAGCTGCTGTTTTTCCGGTTCCCGTCTGGGCTAGACCTAAAATGTCGCGTCCATTTTCTAAAAAAACAGGAATCGTCTGTTCCTGTATCGGCGTTGGGTTCTCAAAACCCAGTTCTTGAATCGCATTCAAGATGGACTGTTCTACGCCTAGATCACTAAAATTTTTCAAAGTACATTATTAAAATTGAGGCGCAAAGGTACGGATTAGTTTTCGAATAATTGCTAACGTGCTGAATTATTGTTGGTTTTGTGAGCAAGACCATGGTCGATAGTCCATAGACCATAGCAAAATCTACTTGAAAAATTGTTGGTTTTGGGGTGAGTCGATAATCGATAGTCCATAGACCATAACCAAATGTTATAGACTATTGACCATGGTCTATTGACACTATTCCACTCCGGCCTGCTTTAGAATAGCCAAATAAGTGCCTTTCGGCATATCTCTGTTGCCATGAACAGGTACAACAACAGTTTTATTGGTAATTGAATTGAAGTAGATTTGATGAGAACCTTTTGAACGCTTGAAAAAAATCCATTGGATTCGAGAACCCGGATCAATTCTTTTGGAGAATAGCTCATACTTCTTCCAACGTGAGATTGTATTCCAAAGTTTCAGAATCATCAGGAATACCTTCACCCCGACTTTTTAATTCTTCAATATACAAACCAATAGCTTCTTTCGACATAGCTAAAGCTTCATCAATGGTTTCACCATAAGTGATACAACCGGGTAAGCGGGGAACCAAAGCAGTATAAGCACCTTCGGGCTCTTTCTGTATTAAAATTTTAAATTGCATTATAAGATTTTAATCAAAATTAATCAAAACGATCTCATTATCAAAATTTTGCTAACGATGCAAGTAAAATATCTTGGATAATTGCTAAAGTGCTGAATTATTGTTGGTTTCAGTTGGTGTAAGGCTTCTGGCTCTTAGCCTCTGGCCCTTGGCATATTAGTTTAATGGATAAATTTATTACCTATGATTGCATTCTGCCAGAGGCCAGAGTCAAGGAGCAAAAAAAATTTGCATTCCAGCACAGCATTTTGCTATATTTGCACTACTTATCCAGAAAGACGGAGGGATTAGGCCCTATGATGTCTTGGCAAGTTGCAGCTTTTGCAATAGTGCTAATACCTATTTCGATGAAAATCGAAAGCTGATAAGTGAATGAATGCTTCAATTCAAACAAGCTCTCAAACACTTCAGAAAATCTTTTTGGATGATGCTTTTTAGCTCTTAGCCATTGGCCTTTAGCCCTTAGCTGATTTCTAATAGCCGTTAAATTTTTTTACGCAGGTTTTTGCTAATAGCTAAAGGCTAAAAGCTAAGGGCCATATATTTTTGAAAGGAGAACGATTATGAACCTAACAGACATTTTAAAACAACGCATTGTTATACTCGACGGAGCAATGGGAACCATGATACAGCGCCATACTTTGGAAGAAGCTGATTTTAGGAATGAGGCTTTGAAAGATCATCCGCATCCATTAAAAGGGGATAACGATTTATTGTCGATAACCCGGCCGGATATTATCAAAGACATTCACCGCCAGTATTTTGAGGCAGGGGCAGACATTGTTGAAACCAATACCTTTAGCGGCACCACAATCGCTCAGGCTGATTATCATCTTGAACATCTGGTTGATGATATTAACTATTACTCCGCCAAAATTGCCCGCGAAGTAGCGGATGAAATGACTGCCAAAGAACCGCATAAACCCCGTTTTGTTGCAGGCGCCATGGGTCCTACCAACAGAACCGCTTCTTTAAGTCCGGATGTGAATGACCCCGGTTACCGGGCTGTAACCTTTGATCAATTGGTGGCAGCCTACAAACAACAGGCAGCAAAACTTATTGAAGGTGGGGTTGATGTATTATTGATTGAAACTATTTTTGATACATTGAATGCGAAAGCAGCATTGTATGCAGTTGATTTATTGTTTGAAGAATTGGGTAAACATTATCCTGTTATGATTTCAGGCACCATCACCGATGCCTCAGGAAGAACCTTATCGGGTCAAACTACCGAAGCATTTTTAATCAGTATGCAGCATGCTCCTTTGCTGAGTATCGGATTAAACTGTGCATTGGGTGCAAGTGCCTTACGTCCGTATCTGCAAATAATGGCAGCGAATTCTCCCTATTTTGTGAGTGCATATCCAAATGCCGGTTTGCCCAACGAGTTCGGGCAATATGATGAAAGTCCGCATGCAATGGCAAAGCAGGTGGAAGAGTTTTGCAAGGAAGGCCTTGTAAATATACTTGGCGGATGTTGTGGAACGACACCCGATCATATTAAGGCAATTGCTGATATGGCTAAAAACTATAAACCGAGAATGATTTCAGTTACAGCTTGATTTTTTATAGCTACAAAGAAACAAAGAAACAAAAAGCCTTTGTTCCTTTGTTTCTTTGTAGCAAAAAACACTAATTAACAAATGAACAAAGACTATACACTAAGATTATCAGGACTCGAGCCATTAGTTATTACAAAAGAAACCAACTTTGTAAATGTTGGCGAACGAACCAATGTTACAGGTTCAAAAATGTTTTTGCGATTGATCCGTGAAGGCAATTTTGAGGAGGCACTGGCAGTGGCACGTCAACAAGTTGAAGGAGGTGCGCAGATTATTGATATCAACATGGATGAAGGCATGATTGATGGGGTGGAATCGATGGTGCGGTTCCTGCATTTAATCGGTTCAGAACCCGACATCTCTAAAGTGCCAGTTATGATTGATTCATCACGTTGGGAAATTATAGAAGCCGGATTAAAATGTGTGCAGGGTAAATGCGTAGTGAACTCCATTTCGCTGAAAGCAGGGGAAGAAGAATTTGTACGCCAGGCAAAAATTGTAAAACGTTTTGGTGCTGCGGTTATCGTGATGTTATTTGATGAAGTAGGACAGGCAGATAATTTTGAACGCAGGATTGAAATTGCTGAGCGTGCTTATAGGATACTTACAGAGAAAGTACATTTTCCGGCAGGGGATATCATTTTTGATCCCAATATTTTTCCGGTTGCAACAGGTATGGAAGAGCACCGGAGAAATGCAATTGATTTCTTTGAAGGTACAAAATGGATTAAGGACAATTTACCGGGAGCAAAAATTAGTGGTGGTGTTTCTAACGTGTCATTCTCATTCAGAGGCAACGATAAAGTGCGTGAAGCCATGCATTCGGCTTTCTTATATCATGCCATAAAAAACGGAATGGACATGGGTATTGTGAACCCGAGTCAGTTGGAAGTATATGATGAAATTGACAAGGATTTACTGGAACATGTAGAAGATGTATTATTAGACAGGAGGGAAGATGCAACGGAACGTTTACTGGAATATGCCGAAAAAGTTAAAGGCAAAGGCAAGGAAAAAGTTATTGATGATGAGTGGCGCAAGAAGCCGGTTGAAGAGCGTTTAAGTCATGCACTGATAAAAGGCATTGTTGAATTTGTTGAGGCAGATACAGAAGAAGCCAGGCAGAAATATGCAAAGCCACTTGAAGTCATAGAAGGGCCGCTGATGGCCGGAATGAACGTTGTGGGCGATTTATTTGGTTCAGGAAAAATGTTTTTACCGCAGGTAGTAAAAAGTGCACGGGTTATGAAAAAATCGGTGGCTTATTTAATGCCTTTTATGGAGGAGGAGAAAAGAAAATCCGGCGATCATTCAACTTCTCAGGGTAAGATTTTAATGGCCACGGTTAAAGGCGATGTGCATGATATTGGAAAGAATATTGTGGGTGTTGTTTTGGCCTGTAACAATTATGAAATTATTGATATCGGGGTGATGGTACCCGCTGAAAAAATATTGGAAACTGCTGTTCGCGAAAAAGTGGATGTGATTGGATTAAGCGGATTGATTACCCCCAGTTTGGATGAAATGGTGCATGTAGCAAAAGAGATGGAGCGTTTGGGTATGACCATTCCTTTGTTGATTGGCGGTGCTACCACTTCGCGTGCCCATACCGCAGTGAAGATTGATCCCGTATACAGCGGTGCGGTGGTGCATGTACTGGATGCAAGTAAAGGTGTTCCGGTGGTTCAAAGTTTGGTAAGCCCGGAGTTGAGAGAAGACACCAAAAAAAGATTTAAAGCCGAATACGAACAATTTAGAATTGACTATAAAAACAGAAGAAAAGATAAAAACTTTGTTGACTTAAGAAAAGCAAGAGAGAATAAATTTAAAGCAACATTTAACAATATTGTTGAACCTGCATTTTTAGGAAATAAAGTACTGGAAGATTACCCTCTGGAAGAATTGCGCAAAAGAATAGATTGGACGCCTTTCTTTTCAACATGGGAACTGGCAGGTAAATATCCGGCAATTTTAGAAGATAAAATAATAGGTGTTGAAGCCAAAAAATTATTTATTGATGCCAACCAATTATTGGATAAAGTAATCAAAGAAAAATTATTAAAAGCCAAAGGAGTAATAGGTTTTTACAAGGCCAACGCAGTTGGCGACGATATCATTATCGAAACCTTCGATAATCCGTCCCCAGAGTCCCACCTGTCCCCAAAGTCCCAAAAAACTGCTGCAACCAAAACACAAACATTCCATTTCCTGCGTCAGCAAAATGAAAAAGCAGCCGATCAGCCTTACTTTTGTTTAGCCGATTTTATTGCCCCTAAAACAAGCGGCATCCAGGATTATATTGGCATGTTTGCAGTCACTGCAGGTATTGGTATTGAACCAATAATTGAAGCGTTTGAGAAAAACCATGATGATTATAACAGCATAATGATTAAAGCGCTTGCCGACCGACTTGCAGAGGCGTTTGCAGAGAAAATGCACGAATTGGTAAGAACCGAATATTGGGGCTATGCCAAAGGAGAAAACTTAACAGAAGAGGAAATCATCAAGGAAAAATATGATGGAATTCGTCCGGCTCCGGGTTATCCGGCTTGTCCCGACCATACCGAAAAAGGAAAATTATTTGAAATTCTGAACGCTGAAAAATTAGCAGGAATCAGTTTAACCGAAAATTTTGCCATGTACCCAACAGCTGCAGTAAGTGGATTTTATTTTGCAAATGCCCAAAGCAAATATTTTGCAGTAGGTAAAATTGCCAAAGACCAGGTGGAGGATTATGCCAGCCGCAAAGGTGAAAGCATTGAATGGGTGGAAAAATGGATGGCGCCGAATCTCGGTTACGACAACTAAATCTTTTAATTTTCACCGGGTACGGGCGAATCGCATTCGCCCTATCTAAATTACAACAAAACTAAACCGAAAGGGCCGGAAAACTAAATGAGATTTTCCGGCCTTGTTACGTTTATTTTTTCGAAAATACCATTGATTTTATTAGCAAATGTAAATATTAAGAAAAAATTGAGAAACAGAAGTTTAAAAATTTCTACCTTAGTAAAAGATTTGAAAAAAGCGATAGCTAAATTTATAAATCTGTATGGGCTTTTTAAAAGAGGAAGCGTGCAAATTATATTTTAAGAAATAGTATGGGATTCTCAAATTACGTTCTGGTATTTTAAATAAAAAGTGAATAATAGATATTTTACAAAACATATACATTTTCTATACTGATAAGGGTTTTTAAATATTAAATTAATAACTATTATGAATAGACTATTTTTACAAAAATGTGTTTCTCTGTGCTTTGATTTAGGTAAAAAATTGAAGACTACTATTGTTCTGCTACTCTTTTCTTTTATGTCGTTTGGGCAAACGCCCATGTTTTATAACAGTACCTATGTTGGGGGTGCAAACTCCATTCCGTTTAATCCCAATATTTCTACTACTTTTCAAAGGGCCCAATTTGTTTGGAATCCTGCCAGTTTTCCCGGTAGTTTTTCCGGAAATATTACCAAAGTGTATTTTTACGCAACTTCTACTACCAGTTCTGTATTTACCAACTGCATTATTGGATTAGCCACATCAATTTCAAATCCAATAAGTGCCTCTGCATGGTTTCCAACTACTACTGTTGTAAATAGCCCCAGTTACACCATCAATACTACTACAAATGGGTGGTGTCAGTTAATTTTAACAACCCCATTTTACTATGATAATACCAAATACCTGATTATTGATTTTTCTTCAAGCGGCACAAGTGCAGGTGGGTTTGCTATTAATCAACAACCTATTGCCGCTTTAAATCCGGGGCGCTCTTATGGCATGCAGGCAAGCAGCACTCCAAGTGGTGCAGATGGGAATACGCCTGATTTTGGAATTGATATTGTTCCCGCTACGGGTGGAGTAAACATTCTGCCCCCGATAGCAAATTTTTTCCCAAGTCAGGCAACCACATCCTCAGTACCCAGCGATACGGTTTGGATAAACAGCCCCTATAACCTGGTTTCAACCAGCACCAATACCACACGCAGCTATTGG
>JAUXUD010000026.1 GCA_030680835.1 Bacteroidota bacterium | reverse complement strand
TTTTTTGAATCTTAAAAAAAATTAACCAAAACTTTTAGCTAAAGTTGTGTATTCATGTTACCGAAAGTTGTGTAGCATTGTTGCCAAAAACTCTGCATTCCTAATTGCCAAAAATCGTGCATTATTACTTACCGTCTACAGCATTTTCATTTCAATAAATTTCAGTCTTCAAAATTATTGTTAACTCGACAATTTTACTAATTTAAAATTCACCATATTTATGCACATTGCTTCAAAATTACGACAAATAAAAGATTCATGACCCTCAAAGCCATTGCTATGGGGGAGCCCAGCAGCGTACAAAAGTCATTTTGGAATTTGTTGTTCCCGGTAAATTACCTACTTTCGTTTAAGCGGTTTCGGGGGACAGATTTGCGGCATCACATCCAAAACAACGCATACCCTCGAACGTTACCGGAAACCCTATTGGCATCTGTGCAACTTTAAATTGACGAGCTATGAACTAACTTTTTATGATAAACCAAACAACTTGAAACCGCTTTAAATGAGAAAATCTACTCAAAATAAAATTGAATTTCAGAGCCTTCATGAAATGATTGACAAAAAATCTTCAATTACTAAAAATAAACGCAATCTATATTTTACTTTGTAGCATAACAAAAAACATATAAAAATGGATGAAATAGCTTTCTTTAAGAAGAAAATAGAACAAAGTCGTTTTGTTGAGGCTGCATGTTTAGCAGAATTAATAAGTCTAAAAAATGAAAAATCTCAAAAGAGATGGGAAGAAATGAACACCTTTCTAATGAATCATCATTTCAAGCTTTTATCATTTTCCAATCAATTTAATTGGGCTGACAGAGTAAGGAGGAATTTTAAAAACCTTTCTGATAATCTATTGGAACAGGATATAGAATTGGAAAAATTTCGACTCAATAAAATCTTGGAATTGGCGGATACAGAGTTTGAACAAAGATTCATATTGGAATGTTATAAAGGGTATTATGCTTTGATTAATCAAGACGGATTAAGGGCAATCGTTCAACTATATCGATCTGTTAATATGATTGAAAATATAGAGAAAAATCTTTTTGCATCAATGAAGCCGTATTTAAAATTTATTATTAATCAGAATATTGGCTTTGATGAAAATAATCTTATCGAAATTAACAAAAACTATCCATTCTCACTATATGTTGAATTTGATAAATTTCTACACCAAAGTTCTAAGCTCTTGAATACCGACATAATGAATTCTTTTGAAATCTTTAAACCACATTTAATACTTGACGCAAGAACATATTTAAACTAAGTATCATGAAACCACTAAAATACGGAGATACTATTGGTGTTATAAGTCCATCGTCACCAGCAGCAGGTATTTTTAAATATCGTTTTGAAAGAGGCATAAAACAACTCTATGATTTAGGTTTCAAAGTTGAGATAGGAAAAAGTGCTCTTCAAATCACAGGTTATTCAGCAGGCACGGCAAAAGACAGGGCTACTGATTTGCAGGAAATGTTTTTAAACAAAGAGATTTCGGCAATTATATGTGCTATTGGAGGCGAACACTCATGTGAACTATTGGAATATATAAATTTTGAAACCATAAAGGCAAATCCTAAAATAATAGTCGGATATTCTGATATTACAGTATTACTACTTTCAATTTGGACAAAAACTAAAATGCCAACTTTTTATGGACCTACACTAATGACAGAGTTTAGCGAGTTTGGAGGAATTTTACCTTTTACAAAGGAGTGGTTTTGCAAAACCCTAATGTCTGATAGACCGATTGGAAAATTATCTTCTTCAAAACTAATCGCTGATGAATTTATATCTTGGGGATCAATTGATGACCAGCAAAGGAAAAGGAGAATTATAGAAACAGAAGCATTTCATTTCATTAAAGAGGGTAATGGGGAAGGACTTCTAATATGCGCTTGTATAGAAGCACTCTCTCATTTAAAAGGAACTCTTTACATGCCTGACTTTACAAATAGCATTTTATTTATTGAAACATCCTCTGACAGACCAAATCTACCTTATTTGGCTGCACAGTTATCAGACCTCATAAATATGAAAGTCTTTGAAAAAATAAACGGTTTAGTATTCGGGAAGAAAAATTGGCAGGAAAGCGATATTAACGAGTTAAAAAATCTATTACTCCAAAAGACAAAAGAATTTTCATTCCCTATTGTAATTGCTGCAGATTTCGGACATATCTCTCCTATTTTAACGCTTCCTATTGGTTGCATGTTATCCTTATCATCTTTGGATAATTCTATCAATTTTATTGAATCTCCATTTGATTAAAATCCTATAGCCATGAATATAGAATCAGCAAAAATAAAATCAGCTTTATCTTCATTAAAGTGGTTATTAGCTAAACAAAACAAGGACGGTTCATGGGGAAATTCTTCCATTGAGAAAATTCGTTGGACATCTAATGCCTTGCTTACCATGCATGAATTGGGATTTAATTCTGACTACACTCCAATCACTAAATCTGTAAAATGGCTTAACGCCTACAGTCAAAATGAAGAGGAATGGTATTTAAAGATACCACCACTATTAGCATTGGGGTTTCAAAATGAGCTAGAAAAAAACGGAGAAATTGAAAATTTAAAAAGAATTATCGCTGATGATAAAATTGGTGTTTTACCATTTAAAGTCGCTATAATTCTTGAACTTAAAAAGCACAAAATAAATATTGAAGGCTTAGACAAAGTGGAATTCTCTGTCTTAAATACATTAAGAGATGAAGGAAATTCCTTATTGTCTTTTTCAAATAGCACAAATACAACAAGTTTGTATTGTGAATTTCTTTCAACCTTCTATATTGACAAACACAAAGACACAATAGCTAAGTGTATTAGTTGGGTGCTAGTAAGAAAAATTGTATCCAGTCAAAACCACTCTATTTGCTGGGAGAATAGTTATGGGAAGACATCATATGTCCTCATAAATTTATTGAATACTGTTCAAGACCAACATTCCATTATACCCCTTATAAAACCAATACTATATTACTTTCAGCAAGACAAAGAGGGGGCTATCCTACCAGATAAAATAGCAGCTTATAAAAGCACGAGTTCTGTCTATACAACAATATTATTTATCAGACTTGTGGCCGCAATTGCAAATTCAAATACAACTATTTACAAAGATATTTTTGGGGAAAATTTTAAGGAAGTTAGTCTTTTCGAAATTAGAAACAGAAAGATTATGTCAATACTCAAATTGACACTTATTTCAGTAATAATTTTTCTTTCTATTGGATGCATTATTTATTTCGTAATTGGGAGAGCATTTGCAGAAAGTGTATTTGCTTCTTTAATCGCTGCTGCTATGCCACTTGTGTTTACAATAATCAAAAAATATTTAAATAATAATGTGGGATTTTGAAAATATAATATTTGAGCATTATAAGGTTCAAAAAGATAAGGTTTACAACCTCTATTTTGAATTTGCTCCATCAGGGTTTATTCATGTTGGAATAATAAGAGTATTGTTTTCAATGAACAAGATTAAGAATAGACTTAAATCATTGGGAATTGAAGCAAAATTGATTATTGGCATTCAGGACAGATATACAATAAAAAGTAACAATCATTTCCATGCGGAAGAAGCGTTAAACAACAAACAACTAGTAGACGTAAAGTCGCCTTATGACAACACCAAAAATTATCTAGAATTTTTTACTTCTGACTTTATTAATTCTTTGAATAAATTCAATTTAACTATTGATGAAATCAAACATGTTAGCGATTTATATAAAAAGGAAAACCTTACGACGTATTTTACTGGCTTACTACAAAAGCAAGTTCATGCAATGGAAAAAATAAAGAGTTTTCAAAACCACATTCCTACACTTTATTTTCCAAAATGTGATAGTTGCGGAAAAATGTATGAATCTGATGTAAATGAAATTGATGCTGACTACAAGTTTTCCTATAAATGTAAAAATTGTGGAAATGAAAGCACATCGTCTTTATTACAAAATAATGGGGCCTTCACATTTAAAATTGAAGCTGCAATAAAGTTCAGTATATTCAACATTGATATACAATTTGCTGGATTAGACCATTACGATGCATTAAAAGTGTCTTCAGAAATCAACCAGTTGATATTTGGGAAACCCTTTGACAAACAATTTTACATAGTAAATATGGTTTTGAATAATTTTGGAGAAGTAATACATAAATCAAAAGGAAATAGTAAAGCCATTTCAAATTTTACAGATGAAGAAATTGAATTCATCACAAAACTTCTGAACAGAACCAACAATTCAACATTGTTAAAGCTCCCAATAAGCTTGAGTTTAAAATCCCATTGACATTTTGTGTTGTGTTGTGTGTTACCAATCATAAAAGTCAAGGTTTAACATTTGACAATGTAATAATTGATCTTGTTTCAGGTGCATTTGTTAACGGACAAATCTACACTACATTGAATAGATGCAGATCATTAAACGGAATAACTTTAAAGAGGAAACCGCGGAAAGAAGATATAATCGCAGATAAACGAATTATTGACTTTCATGAAACAGAACAAATAATTGATTCAATAAATGAAAACACTAGTTCAAATAATTAACGGTTCAATCTACCCGGAAAGGAAGCCGATAACTACAATATTCCAACAATCATGATTTTTTTACACAAAAATGTTCGCAAATATTGTTCGCAATTAAATTTATAAACTAAAAAGCCTTGTAAATCAATTGATTACAAGGCTTAAAGTACTCGGGGCGGGACTTGAACCCGCACATCTTTAAAGGATACAGGATTTTAAGTCCTGCGTGTCTACCAATTCCACCACCCGAGCATTCAAAAAAAAGAAGTTATTTATTCGTGCCATTGGTTATGGGTATCAATTTCCAATAACATTCACAAATAACTTCTTCACCAATGGAGCAAGAGACGTCCCGATAGCTATCGGGACGAACCCGCGACCTCAGGACATATTTTTTGCTCATTTTGAGCAAGAGACGAGACTCGAACCCGCGACCTCAACCTTGGCAAGGTTGCGCTCTACCAACTGAGCTACTCTCGCTTGTCCGCCGTAGCTTTAGCGAAGGAGGACTATTTCCGCCTGTTGCCAATCTCAGCATTTCCCTTTTGGGGATGGCAAAGATAAGCAGGGAACGCTTGTAAGCAAACGTTTTTTCAAATTTTTTACAACATTTCCTTTAAACCCTGATTTTCACAGTAGAATATAAGATTTGTGTTTCGTTATAATTTAGGTTCCTGTGAATCGAAAATATAAAAAAAGAGGCCGCCCTTTTGAGACAGCCTCTTTGTATAAGTTTTTATTAATTGAGAGCTTTATTTATTCGGAACCAAATCAATAATTACCGTACGGTTATAGAATCGTTCTTCCGGATAATTGTTTTTAAACTGAGACAAGCCAGGATCTTCGCCATACCCGCTTATTTGAAATCTAACATCATTTCTGCCTGCCTTAAGCAAGTTTTTACTTATAATGTTTTTAACTTCATTAGCACGGGCCAGAGATAATTTTTTATTGTGATCTTCATCTCCAATAACATCTGCATAACCTTGTAGTACAATGGTTCCGCCTGCAGGTATTTTTGGAACAACCGTATTGGTCAGATATTTCTGATAAACAGAGGATACTTTTGACTGGTTGAATTCAAAAATTACACTGAACCGCTTACCTTCCTCAGTTCTTGGAGGTGTCCAGAGTACCACATGCATGGTTGTTTCTTTTTTAATGATGTTTCCGCTTTTTGTGGTTCCAATCATAGTAATTTTATAATCACCTTCCGCACGGGTACCTAAAATATCTTTCCCTGGGATTTCCATTTTTTCTGCGGTATAAGGTCCAAAGTTTTGCAAGTTGCCTTTATCATCTGTTATCTCAACCGACCAGGATATAAATGCCTCTTTTGCGCCTTCAACACTAAATGTAACATAGCTTTCTATCGGAGCAACCTGATTTGTATTCATTTCATCGGTAGTTAAAGGAGCATTGGGTCCGCTGCTGTATTCAGCCAGCAAAGCAGGAGAATTGCTTTCAATAGAAACCCGGTTCTCACCTTCACGAAGCAAAGTAAGGTCTTGTTTGGAAGCACTGTTTAAAGATGGAACTTTAGGTTTACTTCTTCCTTCAATTTTTATTCTGGATGCATCAATTCCAAAAACATCAACCAGGTAAACCTGAATTGAGGTTGCCATTGCCCTGCCTTCTGCCGGACCGTTTTCTGATGACCCTACGAGGGTTATGGTTGATGAAGGACTTCTTTGCATGCGGTCGCCCAGGATATTTAAAATATTATAATAAATAATCATTTGTCTTTCAGAACGGCTTGAAGGGTTACCTGCATGTAAACCCGATTCCTGTTCGTCTTTGAAAGCTTGTACCTGATCTTTTTTCAACAATATATATCTGTTTGGTATCGTTGTGGATCCCAGGTCAAAAAATACGTAGTTACGAAGCGGGAAAGTTTCCTTTACCCGGAGTGCAACAGGTATGTTTTTTGGAGATTGAACCGAAAATTGTACAGTGGGTTCAGCGATAACTTCTTTTGCAATAACAGGCACAACCACTTCTGCCGGAGTTGAATCTCCTTTTGAAATAATTTTCTGACCTCGGCCAAATTTAAGTGCCGCTCCCACTCTCACAGTTGTAATATTCCATGTTTCAATGGATCGAGGAGACTGGCCAAAATAAGGCTGAATGGAAATGAAGGGGGAGAATATAAACTGAGTTTGCTTGTCTTGTTTTGAGAGATACATATCATACCCTGCCCCAATTTGCATGGAAATAAGTGTTTGGTTTACATCGCTAAAATCTCCCTGAACAGAAGGGCTTGCAATTTGTTCCGGGTAATTGGGATTGGTTCCTTGCAAAAAGGTAAATGACTTATCAAGATTTATAGCAATACGTGGGCCTCCAAATAAATAAAAATTTGATTTGAAGGGTGCAAAACGTAAACTGGGTTCAATGGTAATATAACTCAGTTTCGTAGATAAATCGGCAGGGCAATTACAAGGTGAAATTACCGTATTAAATTTACCTTTACGACTATCATAACCTGCTTGTAACATAATGCCCCATCTCGAATCGGGGCGATGAAATTCCAGCAGGGGAGCAGCATAGAGTCCGGTGCCAAAACCATTGTGAAATGCAGTAGGAACTTTTAAATCTGCATTTAATTGTTGGGTAGAGCCTCGGTAGAAATTAAAATTTGCACCGGCAGCAGCTCCGAAAAACCAGGATGGTTTTGTGTATTGAGTTTGCGTCACCTGTGCCTGCAGAGACATCTGAAAACCCGTAAAAACCAATGTGATAAAAACCACGATTTTTAAGTTAAGGACATCAAGAGGCCACCTAAAGGGTGAGCTCTTACTAATATTTGTTTTAGATTTCATAATTTTATGATCCAATGGATTGTTTAATTTTTTAAATATCCCGCCTGAAAACAGGCGGGATATAATTGTTTATTTGATGCTAAGGATTGGGTACGTTTATCGTTGTGTTTACCATGGTAACAGAAGAAATCAAAGAAAGCGCCCTTCCATTAAGACGGGTTTGTAAAGCGTTACCGGCAGTAGAAAATGTAACTCCTGAATTGGCAATAATGGTTCCTACCATAATACCGCCTCCGGCTCCATTAATAATTGCAGTACTTCCAACATACCAGAACACATTTTTAGGCAAGCCACCGTTAATCATATTCACACTACGCGCGCCGGCCGGGCCAGCAATACCCACAGTTAATCCTGCGGCTGTCTGGAATATCCAAACTGCATTTGGGTCGCCCTGCGCATCGAGGGTAAGCGGACCATTTGAAATATTAAAGGTTCCGCTTGCAGCTTTATAGATACCCGGAGCCAATGTTAATCCACCCAGTTCGCCTGCACCCGGATCAATTCCACCGGGTTTTGATGCTGGAGAAATACTTAAGTAAGCAACCTGAGCAGCAAGTGAACATGCCTGTGCTGTAGCTAATGAAGTTGCTGTTCCGGGAAGAGGCGGAGCCGTAAAAATTCCACCTGTTGAGTTTCCAATATTTAAAGTAGTTTCTGTATAAACCGTTAACAAATGATGAAATCCTGTAATTAACGTTGAAGCACCTGTTGTACCAATGCCTCCATTGTTAATAATTGTATTAATACCCTGGTTGGTTACGCCGGCACTTCCGCCAAATGCACCAAAAGGAGCAGCTGCACCCATTACAGGTGGTTGTGGACCTAAATGCGCTACGGTGCTGAATGTCCAAACATAGTTACTTGCGATTGGAGTACCTGCCAAATTCTTTGCCACAGTGGTGATGGTTGCTGTATAGGTATTATCTGATATAAGATTACCTGTTGGAGTAAAAGTGGCGGTTACACCCGAATAATTTACAACACCTGTTATGGGTGTTAATCCTAGTTTCAAAGTGAAACTTAATGTAGAAATGGTTGCAGGATCCATTGCCTGACTGAATGTTGCACCGATTACCTTGTTGAGGGGAACATTAATTGCAAGATTGGCCGGATCTGTTGAAATTACCGTAGGCGCAGCACCTGCCAATGTTGTAAATGTCCATACATAATTACTTGACAGAGAAGTTCCTGCAAGATTTTTAGCACCTGTTGTAATGGTTGCTGTATACACAATGCCCGGAAGCAGATTAACAGTGGGGGTAAAAGTTGCTGTGATGCCTGAGTAACTTACGACACCCGATACAGGTACTAAACCATTCATTAAAGTAAAAGTTGATGTAGTAATTGTTAAAGGATCCATCGCCTGACTAAAATTTGCACCAATTACATTATTGAGTGCTACACCGGTTGCGAGATTCAGCGGGTCGGTAGAAATTACAGTTGGAGCTGCACTGGTTAGTGTGGTAAACGTCCATATATGGTTACTTGCCATTGCAATACCCGCAAGATTTTTAACACCAGTGGTTACTGTAGCTGTATATACAACACCGGGTAAAAGATTGGTTCCTGGTGTAAATGTTGCAGTAGTTCCGCTATAAGCAACTACGCCTGAAACAGGTGTTAAACCTGCCATCAGAGTAAATGTGGAAGTAGTGATTGTTGCCGGATCCATTGTTTGACTGAAGGTTGCCGCGATTACTTTATTTAGCGCTACACCTGAAGCCAGATTTAACGGGTCGGTTAAAATAACGGTAGGAGCCGATAACGTGGTAAATGTCCACACGTGATTATTTGCCATAGGTACACCTGCAACATTTTTAGCTCCGGAGGTAACGGTTGCGGTATACGTAATACCGGCAATCAGATTGATTGTTGGGGTAAAAGTTGCAGAAACACCCGAATAGTTTACAACTCCTGAAACAGGAGTAACCCCATTCATTAATGTAAATGTGGAAGTGGAAATTGTAAGAGGATCCATAGCTTCACTGAAAGTAGCACCAATAACTTTACTTAACGAAACATTGGTAGCCAGATTTAATGGATCAGTTAATATAACCCGGGGAGCCACAATTGAACCTGTTTTAAATGTCCATACATAATTAACCAAAAGTGCAACGGCATCTTTACTTTTTGCGCCTGTAGTGATTGTTCCCGTATAAGTAGCATTTGCTAAAAGCGCTGCGGTGGGATTAAAAGTAGCAGTTGTGCCGGTATAGGTAACAATTCCAGCAACCGGTGTTAGGCCCTGATTGATGGTAAAGGTGCTTGTATTGATTGTAGATGAATCCATTGGGACACTAAAGATTGCAGTAATTATTTTGTTAAGCGCAACCCCCGTGTCATTATGAGACGGATCTGTAGAAAGAACTGTTGGAGTGATGACCGCACCGGTACTAAACGACCATATATAGGGTGTTTGCAAAGCATTCCCGTTTAAATCTTTAACAGTTGTTTCAACAGTTCCTGTGTAAGTAGTGTTGGCTGTAAATTTGTAAGTGGGTACGAAATTTAATGAAGAGTCCAGTTCATTATATGTGATTGTACCTGTAATTTTGGTCTTGTTCAATGCATATAAATTAAACGATGATTGTGTAATTGTTGCCGGGTTCATGCCTTCGTTAAAGCGCGCTTTAACCACCTGGTTGAGGGGTACGGCAACAGCGCCGCCTATGGGACTGGTTGATGTAACAATTGGGCAAACTCCCGTAATTTCTACGAATTTGTCTTTTTTGCAACTTCCTATAAATGCCGTCAGGAATAATGCTGTGACGATGGATATCCATAATCCTTTTCTTTTTGTTTTCATGTTTGGTATATTTATAAAATCTGTGAGATTTACTCGGGAACAAAGGAAATTCTAATCAGAGTGTAAACCTTTATACAATTCTGCTTAACTATTACATTATTCACACAAGCAAACTGTAGTTTAAACTACCACAAAAGCCTGCAATTTCAATATGATTCCTGCTAATAGCAGGATGAATGAAGGATAAAGATCAACTTAAGAAAATCCTAAAATTAAATGATACGGAAGTGTACCATAAGAGCTTATAAAATAAAAACCCTGACAACATAAATTTAATTGTTTTTTTTTCTTATAACTTTAACTTTGTATTATTAAATAAAGATATATGAAGTTGTATATCAAATATATGGTTAGCCTGCGCTGCAAAATGATTGTAAAAGCAGAGTTGTCAAAACTAGGACTTCATTATGTAATTGTTGATTTGGGAGTTGTTGAAATTCTTGAAGATATAACAAAAGAACAACATGATCAGTTGAAAGAAAATCTGCTTGTTTTTGGCCTGGAATTACTGGATAATAAGAAAAGTATACTGATTGATAAAATAAAGAATGTGATTATCGAAATGATACATTATTCGGATGAAGTCCCTAAAGTAAATTATTCTTATTACATCAGTGAAAAATTAAATTACGACTATACTTATTTGTCCAACTTGTTTTCGGAGGTTAAAGGCATAACCATTCAGCATTTCATCATCCAGCATAAAATTGAAAAAGTAAAGGAATTGCTGTTGTATGATGAACTTAACCTTACTGAGATATCATATAAATTGCATTACAGCAGTGTTGCACATTTATCAAATCAGTTTAAAAAAGTAACAGGTCTTTCGCCTTCATATTTTAAGAATTTGGGGCAAAAACGTAAAGAAAATCTTGAAAATATGTGAAGTATGAAGTATGAAGTATGAGGTATGAGGTATGAGTTATGAGGTTCTTAATTCTTAATTCTTAATTCTTAATTCATTTCTTAATTCATTTCTTAACTCCATATTTAATGCGCCATGCCTCTTTGGTCATTACGCTAAGCTGACTGGTTTCACAATTCCATATACTTACGCTTTCTGGGGAAAAAATGGTATGCTTTTTCCAGTTTGCCTGTTTTGAGTATAACAATAAACTGCAAATATCAGTAGGGGTGGGTAAACTTCCGGTTTCCACATTATGTAAATGCATGGTACCCGGAATATTGTTAACATCAACATTTATGTCTTTGGCACATTCAACCGGCATGATATTTTTATGCAGGTATTTTTTATAAATAATTTTATTATAGGAATCAAATCCTATCAGGTAATCGTTGCCAAATATCACCATACAACTTTGTTTTACCCCGGTAATGATATAGACCTTTTTAGAGACGGAGTCGATTAATGGCACTATTACCAGACTGGTATTGCTGTATCTTTTAAAAAAATCAATATCTGTTGCCATCGCAACAATGGTTTTATACTGAATAATATACAATTCGGATTCAAATTTTGTAAACATTCTTTCCTTTTTATCGACCTGGCCTGATTTAACGCTTACATTGCTGTCGAACACAAAAGTTGCGATTACAGTGGGATTACTTGCTTTTGAAAAAAATACACATATCATTTCTGCACCTTTGGCATACGAAAAACTGCCTCCTGCCAGGTCACTTTTTTCGGCATATTTTTCAGAAAACAAATCTGTGGCATTCCAGGAAGTCAGTTCCGCTTTATAGAGTTTAATTCCTTCGGAAATAACTTCCTCCTGAGTTTGATCCTGAGCGATAATCTGATTATAATTAATAAAAAGGAGTAGAAAAGCCAGGATAAACTTCATAATAATTTAAGATGATTAAACAAAGTTCCATCAATTACATATAAACCTTGTTATACAACTATTTTTTTATGTTATATAATTACTTCTTTTAATATTCCGTTTACTTTAATCAGTATCTTTACACAACATTTATTAAAAATAAATAAGCAGGCTAATTCTTAAATAATGGGAGCAATAATTAATAAAATAGTTTTGACGGTGTTCATTGTATTTAATCTTACTTTTAACATGAGCGCACAGGTTTTTGAGCTCAACGAACTTAAACAGGCACCTTCTGTTAATGAAAAAAACATGAATACAATTGCTATGTCAATCTGGTTTTTATTTGAGGAGGCGATGAAAAATCCGATAAAGTACAGCAATCCTGCCGCCACAGCACAAACGGTTTTTGAATACAGGGAGACAGCGTTCAACAGCAGGTGCGAAAAATTATCAGAAGCAAAAGGAAGATTATACACCTTATGTTATCAAAATGAACTGGACTTAAACAACCGTTTGTTGTTTAACCTTAAATTTGATAGTACCGGAAGGTTAATTGTACCGGGAACGATTTATGTGATTTTTAACAGGCAGGAACTCACTGAAGGCAATCTTATTGTAAAAGGGAGCTGGGCATTTGAATTAATTGTTACCGACAGTATTAAAGCAACGTTGCTAAAGGTTCAACTGGAAAGTCCTGCATTATCTGCTATTTCAAAAGGTGGAGAATTTCATGCCGTGGAAGTAAATATACCTTTTAACATAACCCATCTTGAGGGATCGCTGAATTTTAACTCGGTACTGGAGATAAAGAAAAAAAATTTCAATTTGTTTACGGAGGAGAAAGGTGCAATTTATAAAAATGATACAAACATGATAAAGGCTATCCTGGAATTTATGGAATACAAATTACTGCAATACGATCAGGGGCGTTTCAAATTTGAAATTACACGATATGTTGAAGGATTACAAATAGATCTGAATATCAGGCGTCATAAAGTGTGGACTTCGCAACAAACAAAAAATTTTCCGGTTTATACCTATAGAGTAAGCAATTATGAAGGACAGGGAGAGAAAAGCAGGCGCTATCTTAAAATACAAAAAAATGTAGAATTAAAATTAGGGCATCAGGTTAAAGGCTAAATGGATACTGATTAATCAAACTTATCTTTTAATCTGACTTCTGTTAAAATCAGCTCTGATCATGTTGCTGTCGATTTGATGAATCATAAAAACCTGCTTTTTTTGGTCAGTATCTTCCATCCCTATATTTTTTTTCCCATGATAGATTTTAATCAGGTCATAAAGCTCTTCAAAATCTTTACCACCGGTTTTTATTGATTTTTGAATTTCGGCATACAGGGTAAGGATTATCCTGGCATCAATCTGGTTCATATTAAAATATCTGGCAAATGCATTCTTGTTATGATACATCATTTTAAATGCACTGCTGTTATGATTGATGTAAAATACATTATTGTAAAATGCGAAATCGTAGATATATCCGATATTTTTTTCAGAGAGCAATTCTTTATTATCAAGCAATGCCAGATATTCTGCAACTACTGCCCCCGAATCGAGGTCACCCTGTTCGTCTAAAATATACGTATATGCGTATAGAAAATCAGGCTTCCTGTTGCCCTTAACGTATTCAATTTTAGCTTCACGATAAATATTCATTTTTTCAACTGCCCGCTTCAAATGCCCGTAAACATGATAAATTCCCTGGTATCCTTCTACCCGGTCGGTTACTTTTCCCAATTGGTTAAGAAACAGAATGGTTGGGTTGATCACAATATTATATTGTTTATTTATGGCGATACCTTCTCCTTTTTGGGTATTGATATTGTATACAATCAAATTAGAATTAATAAAGGTGTAAATATCTTTCTGTGAAAATGCGCCTCTTTCCAATTGTATGCAGGAACCACAACCATCAATATGGAAATACAACATAATGGGTTTGGAAGTTTCATGAGACCGGGCAAATATTTCTTCAAATGCGTATTTGTTAAAATGAATAGCAGTATCAAATTGTGCATTCGACCATTTAAAAACAAATTGCCAAAAAATGAACAGGATTAAATATTTAATTTTCATATCACTTAAATTAAAAAGCCCTGCCTAATAAAATAAGCAGGGCTTTTCTGTAAATTTTTCTTAATTAAAAGCCTGGTTTCTTTTAATGATTTTGAGCATTTTGCGAGTCGTCATCGAATTTGAATTCTACGCGTCTGTTTTGCTGATGTTCTTCTTCAGTACAGCTAACCCCTTTCAGGCAGCGATTGATAACCTGCGAAAAACCAAAACCTTCAGACTGAATTCTTTTACTGCTGATACCTTTTGATTTAAGATAGTTTACAGTTGATGCGGCGCGGCGGTTGGTTAAAGCAGCATTATAAGCTTCTGTTCCCCTCACATCAGCATGAGTTCCAATAGTTACATATTTTTCAGGATTTGCTTTCATGTATTGTACCACACTATCCAATACCAAAATGGCGTCGGGTCTGATGTTAAATTTATCATAATCAAAAAGTGCATTACCCGGTTGACTGCGCATAACAATCATTTTTGAAGGCTTTGTTAATGCGATTGACATATTGATACTTGTATCTTTTGAAAGCGCACCAATATAGAATGTATCCAACTTCATATTGTAACCTTCAGACCAGGACCTGAAATACGATTTTGATCTTTCCTTAAGCGGCATGTTCAGAGTTCCGTTTGTAAATGCAACATCGGTGATTTTTTTGGTTTTGCTGTTGGTTACATAAAAATGTCCTTTTTCAACAGGTTGCAGTGTTTTAGCGTCAATGAAAGAAATATTAAGCCGGGCTGTATCATCAGGTTTTGGCCTGTAACCAACGGTATATATTTTAGTAAAAATATCGTTGTTTACACCAAAATCATAGAAGTAGATATCATCCCGTCCAACACCACCACCTCGGTTAGAAGAAATATAACCTGTTTTGCCGTTCAATGCCAGCATACCAAAATCATCTTTAGATGAGTTCACAGGGCATTTTAATACTTTGGCCTGAACCAGGTTGCCGTTCACATTTTCTGCCACACATATATCAAGTCCGCCAAATCCCATATAACCATCTGAAGAGAAAAAGAAGTTTCCTTCCTTATCAATATAAGGGAATTTTTCCCTGCCGAATGTATTTACTGTAGGTCCCATATTCACAGGTTTGCTCCAGCCATTGCCCTCACGGTTGCAATAATAAATATCTGATTCTCCATATCCACCTGGCATGTCGGAAGCAAAATATAATTTTAAACCGTCAGCAGTAAGGAAGGGAAGTGCAACAGAAAAGCTGTCATTATTCAGATAAAAAGGCTCTATGTCAGTCCATTTTCCATCAACCATCCGGGTTGAATAAATTTTGTTTCTTTCAATATTTAAAGTGGTTTTAGCCTCACCGCTGAGGTCTTTTTTTACGCGCGAAATAAATACTGTATCAAAGTTTCTGGAGAAACTCACCGGACCATTATGATACGCAAGATTGATGTCTTTACCCTGTAAGGGTGCCGGTTCATTGAATCCGGAGCAATCACGCAAAAGAACCGCTTTACTGAAGTCGGTACAGGTTCCTCCATTTTTAACATAGAAGATATTTAAATAATACCCACCTGTTTTACCGTAAATCTTTTCATGGTCTTCAGAATACCTGTCAGAAGTTAATACCATTCCGTCTTTATAGGTAACGGCACCAAAATCTGATGCTTTGGTATTCAATGCTTCTACATTCGTGATAATAACAGGTTCATCCCACTTACGGTCCTCTATTGCAACATCACATGAAGCCATATAAAACTTTCCTCTTTTATCGGAGGGGTTTAACCTGTCGTAGGTTCTGAATGCTTCTTTGGCCTCTTTATACCGTTCTGCATTTTTAAGTGCCAGGCCATATTCCAGATAAAACGCCGCATCCTTATAAGGTCCAGCCTTGTGTACTTTATCAAAATTCATAAGTGCTTTATCATACCATTTTACATTTTGGTAACAGAGTCCCAGTTTATAATACAATTCGGTTGAAGGGCTTTTTAGTATTGCTTTTTCATATAGTTCTGCTGCATGGGCATCATCCCATTCTGCATAAAGCCGGTCCGCTTTTTTTTCCTGGGCAAATGCACCTGCAAAAAACATCACGGTAATAAGGGTAACAATTATTTTTTTCATTTTATTAATATTTAATTTTAGAAGAATATTGGGCTTGACATTTTGGTTTTGCTGAGATTGATATTAAAGCCAAGCATAATTTCATGCGTTCCGCTGTTATATTTACCGGTGCGGTTTAAATACCAGTCATATGAATACCCAACCCTGAAACTATTGTTGAACTGATACTCCAGAATTCCAATAACCTGGTTATCGAGTCCGTCGATATTGATTCTTTTACCGGTTCTGAAACCAGCCCCGATAAAAAATTTCTGGTTGAAAATAAATGAGGCATTCAAATCAATGGTAATCGGAGAGGCCTGGATTGCTTTTACCAGTGTTGAAGGTCTGAAATCTATCTTGTCATTCACTTTCATAACAACGCCTGAAGTGAAGTAATAAGTCCTGTAAAATTTTGCAGGGTTATTAACATCTGCATTGGCAAGACCTAACTTGGATTGTAAAAAGTGTGTTGCTGAAAGGCCTGCATAAAAACGATCTTTATAAAGATAGAATCCTGCACTGGCATCAGGTACCCAGCTATAAGAATTTCCAAGAAACGACTGATCTGTTTTGTCATCTATGGCAATTTCATCCCAGTTCACACGCATGTTATGCAGCGCACCTGAAAGTCCGGCTGCAAGTTTGTAAGATCCCATTGGTATATAATAAGAATAGGTACCCTGTATTGCCGTATTGCTTAATGGGCCTGTTTTGTCGTTATATATCTGTAACGCTACTCCGGCCCGGGTGTGTGCTATCGGCATATGCATGGTAAATGATTGGGTTGTAGGAGCACCCGGCATGTTTACCCATTGACTCCGGTGAACCAATGTAGTAACCAGTGCATCTTTGCTGCCTGCATAGGCAGGATTTACAAAAACCTGGTTAAAAAAGTACTGAGAGAATCCTGCATCCTGTTGTGACCAGGCATTGGTGAAAAACAATGCACTTAATAGTGTTGTAAAAATTATTTTTTTCATTTGAATGTAATTTATTTTTTAAAAATTGAATGAATGAATCGCGGTCTCCTGGTTTGTTTTTCCAGCCAAATTAGTTTAGCGGCAAACCAGGGAGACCGGGTTCATTTCATTTTGATTTTGTTAGCGTTTGAGAACAACCCAACCGCGTTTTTCTTCATTGTTAAAGATGAGTATATAATAGTAGGTGCCATCAGGTAAATCAACACCGTTATTGTTTTTACCATCCCAGAAATTAGTAGTATTACTGTAGTGTGCAGTATGCCATACTTCATTACCCCATCTGTTAATAATAGACACCTGGTTATCGGTATAAATATCAAGAACAGGTATTTTCCAGAAATCATTCGATCCATCTCCGTTAGGTGAAAATCCGGTATAGAACTCAAGTTCTACAACAAAAATAGTTACCGAATTTGATTTGGTACAACCACTCAGTGTATCGGTTTCGGTTAAAGTATAAGTAGTTGTAACCAAAGGTCTGGCAACCGGCTTTGAAATGTTAGGGAAGTTTAATCCCAAAGCAGGTGACCAGCTGTAGGTATGGTTTGCTACAGGAGCGGCCCCAATAGTTGCGCTCTTTACATCATATATACTTTGGTTCGGACCAGTTATGGCTAAAGGCACAGGATTCACAATTACTTTTATAGTGCTTGAATTCGAGCATCCGGTTGCAGTAATGGTTTCGGTTAACACATAGTCGGTTGTAACAGCAGGACTCGCAGTTGGCTGAGAAATCAGCGGTGAACTTAATCCTGTGATAGGAGTCCAGAGATAAGTATTTCCGGCAACAGAAGGTTTCCCGATAACAACGCCAGAACCCGCACAGATATTTTGTGTAGCTACTGATAATGCACCCGGACGCTGATTAACAGTTATGAGTATATATGCAGTAGCACACAATGATGGAACCCTGTTATCACACACATAATAGGTAATGGTGTCGGTTCCGCTATAACTTGCATTGGGTTTGTAATTAATGGCATTCCCATTCAAAATTGCAGTACCATGATAAGGTCCTGCTGCAATACCGGTGGCCAGTGAATCCAGATCCGGATCGCTGTCATTTGATTGTACATAAACGGTAACGCTTCCGCCATCATTACAAATATTTATCTGGTCATTGATTGCAACCGGAGGTCTGTTTGTTGATAATGAAATCGCATCAATATATACCCATGCTGAATCACATAATGACGGGCTTCCGGTGTCGCAGATTTTATAAGGGAAAGAATCGGATCCGATATACCCGGAATTGGGTGAATAACGGATATTTTTTCCAAGAAGAATGATACTGCCATGTACCGGGGCACCCAGAATACTTACTGTTAATGCATCTCCATCGGGATCTGAATCATTGGCAGTTACATTAATTGTAATCGGGAAATTAGTTGGAGTGATTGCAAAATCATTGACAGCAACCGGACGTCTGTTATTCAGTACATTGATATAAACCCATGCCAAATCGCATAACGATGGACTTTGGTTATCACATACCACGTAACTTAACGAATCGAATCCTGTAAAATTGGTGTTTGGAGTATAACGTACATTGTTACCAACCATAATAGCTACACCGTTCATGGGTGAACTTTGAATACTTGCTGTTAACGGATCTCCATCCGGATCAAAGTCATTTGCAGTAACATCGATATTTGCTATGGTGTTTTTAAACATGGAAGTATAATCATCAACAGCAAGTGGAGCCCTGTTATCGCTTACACTGATAAATACCCATGCCGAATCACATAATGAAGGGGTTCTGTTATCGCAAATCTGATAAAGCAATGAGTCTTTTCCACCAAATGCAATATTTGGAGTATAACGTACATTAATTCCAACCACGATGGCACTGCCATTATTTGGATATCTGAGTATTGTTACTGTTAATGCATCACCGTCAGGTTCAGAATCGTTGGCAGTAACATTCACTGTAATCTGTGTATTTTTTAGCGTGGTTACATGGTCATCAACAGCAACCGGAGCCCTGTTGGTAACAATGTTTACATAAACCCAAGCCTGATCACATAATACGGGCGAACCATTGTCGCAAATCATGTAAGAAAATGAGTCTATACCCAGGTAATTAAAGTCAGGTGAATAACGTATGTCATTTCCAACAAGTACTACGGTACCATGTCTGGGTGAACCAGTAATACTTACCGTTAACAGGTTTCCGTCAGGATCACTGTCATTTGCAGTTACATTTATAGTTTGTGCAAAATTCTTAAGTGCTTTAACATAATCATCTACTGCAACCGGAGGTCTGTTGGTTACTGTGTTTATAAATACCCAAGCCGAATCACATAATGTAGGTATGCCACTGTCGCAAATCTTATAGCTGAATGAATCCAGTCCAAAGTAGAAAAAGTCAGGTGTATAGATTACATTTTTTCCTGCAAGAATGGCTGTTCCATGCAAAGGCAAAGCAAGCAGACTCACGGTTAATGAATCACCATCCGGATCGCTGTCGTTTGCAGTTACATTTATATTTACAGGAATGTAAAACAGGGTTGTCAGGGTATCATTTACTGCAATGGGTGCATTGTTGGTAACGGTATGAATAAATACCCATGCCGAATCGCAATAAACGGGTATGCCGTCATCACATATTCTATACCTTAAAGTATCCCAGCCTGTAAAGTTCGAATTGGGCGTATAGCGCACATTGTTGCCAACCATAACAGCTGTTCCGTGTAAAGGTGCAGTAAGGATACTTACTATAAGCGGATCATTGTTTGCGTCAAAATCATTGGCACTCACATTTATTGTTACAAGTGTGTTTTTATTTGTTTTGGCGGTATCATTCACAGCAATAGGGCGTATGTTTGGTCCTACAGTGATAAATACCCATGCCGAATCGCATAATGCAGGAGTACCATCATCGCATATTCTGTATTTTAATGAATCAAGTCCTACAAAACCAGTATTCGGTGTATAATAAACATGGTTGGAAGCACTTAACACTGCGGTACCATTTTTAGGTAATACACGCAAGCTTACGGTTAATGCATCACCGTTTGGATCCCAGTCGTTTGCGGTTACATCAATATTTATTGCAACATTTTTTGGTGTGGTTACCGTATCATTTACAGCAAACGGAGCAGAGTTTGTGGTTGGAGCTCCGCATGGTCCCAAGCCCTTAGGCAGGTGAACATTTGAAACATTCAGTGTGATATTGCCATTGGAAGTGAAAGCTCTTCCATCGATGTTGGTTCCTGAACCAATTGTTATTGTATTATTTCCAAAAATGGTTCCTTTGAAAACAGCACCTGCACCCAAACTTGTTGCACCATCAATTTTCCAGATGATATTTGAAGCCCGTGCCGAATCTTTTAGAATAATTTTTGAAGCGATAGCTGCTGTAAAGGCTCCATTTATCTGAATCACAAATAATGCATCAGGATTGTTCTGTGCACTGAAAGTAACTGAATCGGTTAAAGTTGTTGAACCGTTAATTCTGTATACACGCGGAACCAGTACCAGGTTGTTTCCAAACTGGGATGGAGTTAAGGTTTCCTGAGGTGTAAGATTGCTGTAATGCGCATAACTCGTATTGATATCTCCGGCAACATGTGAAGTTGAGCTATCCGGTGTTGAATGGATTGCACCACTAACCATTGCAGGTGTGAAACCCGAAATGGTACCGTAATTGGTTCCAATATCTCCAACAATTGTTGAGGTACCCGTATTGGTAATATTTCCCAATGCAGTAAATACTGAATAACAAATTGAAATATTCCCGTCAGCAAACAGAAGTCCGCCACCGCCACCCTGGATTACAGGAAGCACTCTGATGAATACCCATGCTGAATCACAAAGTGAAGGAGTTTGGTTATCACAAATTCTGTAACGTAATGAATCCAGTCCTACAAAGTTTGGATTTGGCATATAGTTGGCGGTATCATTAATAAAGTTCACACTACCATGTCGTGGAGGGGTTTGCACACTGATGGTTAACGGATCGTTGTCAGGTTCGCTGTCATTATTTAGTATTGCAATTTTCTTCAGTGTATTTCTGAATGTGGCTGCAGTATCGTTTAATGCAACAGGTCTTCTGTTGGTAATGGTAATGAAAACCCATGCCGAATCACATAAAGATGGAATCCCGTTATCACAGATTTTATATTGCAGAGAATCTTTTCCCCTGAAAGTTGGATTGGGTGTATAACTGATACTGTCACCTGCTAAAACAGCCAAACCATTAAGAGGTAAGGTAATCAAACTAACTGTAAGTGTATTCCCGTCAGGGTCATTGTCATTGGCAAGCACTCCGATTTTCTTCAAAGTATTTCTAAAGGTGCTGCTTATATCGTTCACTGCATCCGGTCTGATGTTGGGAGGTGTTACCACATTGATAACAGCCCAGGCTGAATCACACTGAACAGGTACACCGGTGCATATTTTATAATTAAAGGAATCCAATCCCAGATAGTTTAATGAAGGCGTATAAACAACACTGTCGCCACCTGCGGTTAAAGCAACCGTTCCGTGCAAAGGCAATGTTTTAATACTTAAATTAAATGAACTATAAATGATGTTTAAGTCATTGTTAAGTACAGCAATTTTCTTTTGTGTGTTTTTATATGTGTTTTCAGAATCTCTTACTGCAACAGGTTTCGGGTTCGCCGGTACCAGTACATTTATAACAACCCATGCCGAATCACACTGTGAAGGAATACCGGTACAGATCTTATAATACATGGAGTCCATACCTGTATAATTAATTGCAGGTGTATAAACAAGGCTATCTCCTCCGGCGGTTAATGCAACAGTGCCATGCAGCGGTGCGGTTTTTATGCTTAAAATAAATGAACTGTAGTTAATATTTAAATCATTTCTTAATACACCTATCCGTTTCTGAATATTTCTAAGAGTACTTGTAGTGTCCCTGTTGGCTATAGGTTTTAAATTCGCAGGAGCCAACACATTAATTACAGCCCATGCTGAATCGCAACGGGAAGGAGTTCCTGTACATATTTTATAATAAAGAGAATCCAATCCGGTATAGTTAATTGCAGGTGTGTAACGGATACTGTCGCCACCAGCAGTTAAAACAGCGGTACCATGAGCAGGTTGTGTTTTAATAGTCAGCGTTTTGATACTCATATTAATATTGATGTCATTGGCAAGAACCCCAATGGTTTTTTGGGTATTCATTAAAGTACTTATGGTGTCTCTTACTGCAATGGGAAGAACGATAAAGGGTCCTCCGCATGGACCGTTTCCCAGAGGAAGTGCGGCAGCAGAGCCTGAATAAACAATAGCACCTACTGTGGTTAGTAAGCGCCCATCAATGGTTGCTCCTGTTGCAGGCGTGATGGCACCGTTATTGGAAATGATGGTTCCTTTTAATATTGAGTTCGTGCCTAAAGTAGTAGCACCTTCCACAACCCAAAATACATTACTGGCTTTGGCTTGTCCGGCTAATTTAATTTTCGAATTATTTACAGTATTAAAGCCACCATTGATTTGAATTACAAAAATGGCTGAAGGATTTCCCCTTGCATCCAACGTAAGTGAATCGGTAAGCGTTGCCGCTGTATTCATTCTGTATACATGTGGGGTTAATGTTTGATTGTTACCAAACTGGGCTGGATACAGCAATTGAATATCATAAGGCAGTGAACCTGCTTTTAATGAATTATAAAGCGCAGTAAGATCCGTGGTAGCCTGTGCGGTCACCGGATTATTATATTCAACAGGACCGGGAGCGCTGCCAAAACCTGTTGGTGCACCGCCTCCGTTAGCTCCTATTTTACCGGTAATATTTGCTGAGGCACCAGGGTTTGTTAATTGTCCGATTCCTGAAAAAAGTTCAAAGCAACCCACGGTTCCCATATTAGGTGCTGCGGGGCCCATCAGTATCGGACTACCACAACCAATGGGTGTAGTTACAGAAACTCCGTTTGTATAAATGAGTCCAACTGTTGTAAGCATCCTGCCATCTATTGTGCTCAGTACCCCGAGCGTAATGGCACTGTTACTAACAATGGTTCCTTTGAAAGATGTATTGGTTGCCATGGTGGTAGCACCATCAATTTTCCAAAATACATTACATGATTGAGCGCCATTTAACAAAGTAACCGTTGCGTTGGCTCCCGTACCAAAAGTGCCGGGAATTTTAATAACGAATACCGCACTTGCATTGTTTTGCGCATCCAGGTTCAGGTTTGTTGTTAAGGTGGATGGTCCGCTTATTGCATGGACACCCGCTAAAAACGTCTGACCGTTTAAAAGTGGTGCATGGAAATAAGTTGAAATGGTTGCTCCCAGATATGAATAAGCAGCAGCCACATCGCTGGAACATTGCAGGGTAATGGCATTTCCATTTTGCATCTGTCCGTTAATGTTTCCAAATCCTAAAAAAGCACCTGCATTGGTGCCCACATTTCCCGTGATTTGGGATCGGGGAACATTTACATTGGTTACACCCCCTACACCGGTGAATAACGCAAATCCGGAAGCCAGCCCTAAAGGCGGAGCTTGTGCAGAATTTAGTTTCGGAAGAAACAACAATGCAAATACTACAATGTTCAAGAGTAATTTATTTTTCATAATTTAATAATTGTTTATTTTTATTGGACATTTTATGCAGACATGCAATGGATAATTGCAATTTTATATAATCGGTTCAATAATTATTGGGCACAAAAGTGGTTTCAATAAAAAACAAACTTGTTACATAACTTTTCCAAAATGTTACAATATTCACTGTAATTTTTTTTCAAGCACAAAGTGTTGCAATAATTAGAGTATTTAAAATTTTTAAAAGTGTGAATTATATAACTTTTTCAGAAAGTTGTGTAACACATACGGATATTAACGTATGGAACTTTGTCCGTTCTGTTTAAAATAATAATTTAATTGAAACGATTTACAAAATATATGCTATGCACCCGGTCTGAAATGGCGGTTATTAACGAGCTCCAAAAGCTTGACCTGCATTTTATGGTTGTTGATTTGGGAATAGTTAAAATTATGCAAAATATTTCAAATGCACAAATAAAGAAGTTGAGAAAAACTTTATACAATACAGGATTTGAATTAATTAACTATAAAGGAAATGTATCAATTGAAAAAATTTAGTGCAAACAAATCTCATATATTCTCTTTTAAATCCAACAATTTAAGTCTCATACCGGAAGTTGGAATATCAACCAGATAAAAAAATGAACATCTTTAAAATTAATTTAACCAGTATACCGGGATAAAAATGAGCAAAATAAAAATTTCAGATGCAGATGCGTTAACAATTGCCCTAAAAGATCTGGCTTTTGAAAAAGAGGAGAAAGAAAAACTTGTGGCAGAGTTAATTATTGCACGTAAAGAACTTGCCTATCAAAAAGAAGAGAAGGGGAAACGGGCCGCTGAATTGGGCATTGCAAACATTGAGCTTGCTTTTCAGGATGAAGAAAAAGGGAAACGTGCTGCCGAATTGGGTATTGCCAATATAGAACTTGCTTTTCAGGATGAAGAAAAGGGAAAACGTGCTGCCGAATTGGGCATTGCCAATATTGAACTTGCTTTTCAGGATGAAGAAAAAGGTAAGCGTGCTGCTGAACTGGGAATAGCTAATATTGAACTTGCATTTCAGGATGAAGAAAAAGGAAAGCGTGCAGCAGAGCTGGGCATTGCAAATATTGAACTTGCATTCCAGGATGAAGAGAAGGAAAAACGGGCAGCCGAATTAATAATAGCCAATAAAGAACTTGTTTTTCAAAACAATGAGAAAGAAAAACGGGCCGCCGAATTAATTATTGCCAACAAGGAACTTGTTTTTCAAAACGATGAAAAAGAAAAGCGGGCCGCCGAGTTAAGCATTGCCAATAAAGAACTTGTTTTCCAAAACGAAGAAAAAGAGAAACGGGCTGAAGAATTAAGCATTGCCAACAAAGAACTTGCTTTTCAAAATAATGAAAAAGAAAAACGGGCCGAAGAATTAATCATAGCCAATAAGGAACTTGCTTTTCAAAATGAAGAGAAAGAAAAGCGGGCAGCAGAGCTGTTTATTGCAAACAAAGAATTGCTGTTTCAAACCGGTGAGAAAGAAAAACGGGCCGCCGAACTGGTTATTGCCGATATAGAACTTGATTTTCAAAACAAAGAGAAAGAAAAAAGAGAGATTGCAAATAAAGAGCTTGAGGCATTCAGTTACTCCCTGAAATTAGCCTCTCAATATTCTTTAAGTTTAATTGAAGCCAGTCTTGATCCTTTATTTACAATCAGTCCTGAAGGAAAAATTACCGATATGAATCAGGCTACGGTGCGGGTAACAGGAAAGTCGCGTGAGCAGTTAATTGAAACGTATTTTTTTGATTATTTTACCGAGGCTGATAAAGCCCGGGAAGGATGCCGGCAGATCTTTGAAAGAGGTTTTGTAGCGGATTATCCGCTAACCATCATGGATGGTAAACTTACCGATGTGTTGTTTAACGGATCGGTATATAAAGATGACCGGGGAAATGTACTGGGTGCTGTTTTAGTGGCAAGGGATATCACGGAACAAAAACGAATTGCAACCGAATTAACAGAAGCAAAAGTATCGGCGGAACTGGCAACAGGAATCGCAGAAGAAGCCAAAAGTAAAGCTGAAAGTGCCACGCGGATTGCAGAAGATGCCGTAAAAGCCAAACAGCAGTTTTTGTCGAATATGAGTCATGAAATCCGCACGCCCATGAATGCAATTATTGGATTTACCAAGGTTGTGTTAAAAACAGCACTTACGGCAAAACAAAAAGAATATTTAACAGCTATTAAAATAAGTGGTGATGCACTAATTGTGCTTATTAATGATATACTCGATCTTGCAAAAGTCGACGCCGGAAAAATGACTTTTGAACAAACCCCGTTTAAATTGGCATCATCGATATCTGCGATGCTGCATTTATTTGAAACAAAAATCCGTGAAAAGAATCTGGAACTGATAAAGGAATATGACAAAAGAATTCCAGAAGTACTTGTAGGAGATCCGGTGCGTTTACATCAGGTTATTTTAAATTTGGTGAGTAATGCGGTAAAATTTACAACCCGTGGAAAAATTACCGTTAGTGTTCATTTGTTGAATGAGGATGAAGAAAAAGTTACCATTGAATTTGCCGTTAGCGACACAGGTATTGGGATTGCTGAAAACAAGATAAAAAATATTTTTGAAAATTTTCAGCAGGCTTCCAGTGGTACGGCACGGTTATACGGAGGTACCGGTTTGGGGCTGGCCATTGTTAAGCAACTGGTGGAACCGCAGGGCGGGAGCATTGATGTTAAAAGTAAAATTGATGAAGGTTCTACCTTCAGCTTTACATTAAGTTTCAATAAAACTAAAGCCGAAGCGGAATCAGAAGCAGGTTTGATGGAATTAGACTCAGAGATAAAAAATATTAAAGTATTGGTTGTTGAAGATATTGCGTTGAACCAGTTATTGATGAAAACGATTCTGGATGATTTTGGTTTTGACCGAGACATCGCTTCCAACGGAAAAATTGCAATAGAAAAACTGAAAATCAAAACCTATGATATTATATTGATGGATTTACAGATGCCAGAAATGAACGGATTTGAAGCAACTGAATATATCCGTAACAAAATGAATTCTAAAATTCCAATAATTGCATTAACTGCGGATGTAACCACAGTTGACCTGGCAAAGTGCAAAGCCGTTGGAATGAATGATTATCTGGCAAAACCCCTTGACGAAAGATTGTTGTACAGTAAAATTGTTGGTTTGGTAAAAAAACCCATGCCGGTATTG
The DNA here is from genome assembly GCA_030680835.1 of Bacteroidota bacterium. Classification (GTDB taxonomy): domain Bacteria; phylum Bacteroidota; class Bacteroidia; order UKL13-3; family UKL13-3; genus B1. The sequence continues at coordinate 20,643 of JAUXUD010000026.1, read as the reverse complement.
TTTACAGAAAATAAAGTTGAAAAACACGGTCAGGATACAAAGTTAAAATGCATTGATTTGAGTTATTTGCTCAAACGTACAAAATCAAATCCGGAACTGATGATGGAAATGATTTCATTATACATCGATCAAACTCCGCCTTCAATCAAGGCATTGAAACAAAGTCTGGAAGATAAGAACTGGAAATTATTGTATGCTACCATACATAAATTGATTCCTTCATTTTCAATCATGGGGATTGATCAGGAATTTGAAAATACAGCAAAAAAAATTCAGGAATATGCCGGTTTACAACAACATTCAGATACAAGTTTAGAGGGCCGGCAGGAATTATCTGAGTGGGCTTTACAAGTGGAGCATGTTTGCATGCAGGCATGTGAAGAATTAGAGGAAGAGTTAATAAAAATTAAAAGCAGCATTTCAAGATGAATAATAAAAACGTAAAAATTTTCCTGGTAGATGATAATGCACTATACTTAAAATCGCTGGAACTTGAATTCAAAGAACAAACAGAATTTATTATAGAAACATATGCTACCGGCGAACTTTGTATTCAGAATTTAACACATAATCCGAATGTGATTATTTTAGATTATTTGCTCGACAGTGTAGATAAAAATGCCATGAATGGGGTAAAAATAATGGATAAAATAAAGGCATTCAACCAGGATATTCCGATTGTGATACTTTCTTCGCAGAATAACATCGATGTTGCTGTGAATTGTATGCATCACCGTGCATTTGATTATGTTGAGAAAAGTGAAACAGCCATGGTCAGGTTAAATAAAATTATAAAAAAAATACTGAGTTATCAAAAAGCTGAGATGGATTTGAACCGGCAATTTGGATACCAATAAGTGTATTTGAACGCTGTACTATGAGAATTAAAGACATCACAGAACTGGAAATTGCATTGTTATTGGAATCCGTTTTTATACGATATGGTTATGATTTCAGACAGTATTCGGGAGCTCATATCAGGCGCAGAATCATGAACAGGATGCTCATGTCGGGCATTGCAGATATAACGCAATTGCATAATAGGGTTCTGGGTGATGAAGCATTTGCTTACAGCTTCCTGCAGGATCTTTCGATAACGGTAACCGAAATGTTTCGCGACGAGGGCTTTTACCGGTCGTTACGGGATAATGTAATACCGGTTTTAAAAACCTACCCTTTTATAAAAATATGGCATGCCGGCTGTTCAACAGGTGAAGAGGCTTATTCTATGGCTGTTGTGATGCAGGAGGAGGGTTTGTACGACCGGACTACAATATATGCTACCGATTTTAATCAGCATGCTTTAAACCGGGCAAAAGATGGTATTTATTCCAACAAAATGATAAAAGAATATACTACCAATTATCAGCTTTCAGGTGGAAAGGAGTCTTTTTCAAATTATTATACATCCAGTTATGATCATGTGATTATGAATCAATCCCTGAAAAAAAATATTGTCTGGGCAAATCATAATCTGGTAACGGATGGAGTGTTTGCTGAGGTAAATATGATTTTATGCAGAAACGTGCTTATTTATTTTGACAAGGTTTTACAAAATAAAGTTCAGGATCTTTTTTATCACAGCCTCATGAATGGCGGGATATTATGTCTGGGTTCCAAAGAAGGTTTGCGATTTGCTGATATTTACGAGGAATATACCGAGATGGATAAAAAGCACCGGATTTATAAAAAGAAATATTAATCAAAATTCTAAATTCTAATCCCGATAGCTATCGGGACTAAATTCTAAAAAACAAAATTCTAAATGAAATATGAGGCAATAGTTATGGGGGTTTCTTCCGGGGGGTTGAACGCAATGAAAATATTGTTTTCCCTGCTACCTGTAAATTTCGGTGTGCCAATTATACTCGTACAGCATATCAGTGCACGTTCTGATAACCAATGGATCAATTTACTAAATGGTAAAACCAACCTTCATATTAAAGAAGCAGATGAAAAGGAAAAAATTGAAACAGGGAATATCTATGTTGCTCCGGCCAATTATCATCTGATGATTGAAAAGAACAAAACATTTTCATTAACCATTGATGAACGTGTAAATTTTGCAAGACCATCTATTGATGTAATGTTTGAATCGGCTGCTGAAACATATCGGGATAAATTGATCGGTGTGGTACTCACAGGTTCAAATAACGACGGAACGAAAGGAATCAAACGAATTCAGGAATACGGGGGCCTGACCATTGTTCAGGATCCCCAGACAGCAGAATCTCCTTATATGCCGGCATCGGCAATTGCAGCCATAAAACCGGATTATATTTTACCGCTGGAGGATATCATAAAGTTGCTTTTAAAAATAACACGTGTTCCTTCGGATACAAACGGGAAACAAAATATAAAAGAAAAATGACACTTCGTAAAAAACTATTAATAGGTATTATTGCCTGTGCACTGATACTTTCGGGGGTTGCAGTTTACTCCTATAAAAACAGTGAAAAATTTATTGCTTCAAGTGCTTTGGTGGATCATTCCAATCAGGTATTATCTGAATTCGAACAAATACTGGTATCTACCATTAAAGCCGAATCCGGAACAAGAGGTTTTGTTATTACGGGCGATAGCAGCTATCTGCAAGCATTTTTATCTACTCATAATTTGGTTATGGAACATCTTAATAAAGTTGCTGAACTTACCAAAGACAATCCGGTTCAGCAAAAATACATGCAGGAACTTGAACAACAAATTAAGTTGCGATTTAACCATTTAAATACAGTAATATATTTTAGAAAGGATGATTTTGAAAAAGCCAGAAAATTTATTGTTACGGGTGAAGGAAAACAAATTGCAGATGAAATAATAAAAATAATCAGCAGTGCTCAGGAAGCAGAATACAACATACTTAACGAAAGAAGAAAAGCCAGTGTAAACGATGCCGCGAATTTTAATTTAGTTTTTGCCCTGTTACTGGTAATACTTTTATTTATCCTAATGGTTGTGTATTATATAATTACTGCCAATTTAAATGCCCTCAAGCGGGCCGAAGAGGATGCCAATAGTAAAAACTGGCTCCTTACCGGTAACACCGAACTTAACGAAAAACTCTTCGGGGATCAAAGCATTGAAGAGCTTGCAAATAATACCATAAGCTTTTTATGTACTTACCTGAAAGCAAATATTGGCGCGGTATACCAGCTAAACGAAAAAGACAATACACTTACCCTTTGCGGTCAATATGCTTTTTCATCAATGCAGGATATCAAAGAAAAATTTAAACTGAATGAAGGATTAATAGGTCAGGCAGCACGTGAAAAAAAACAGATATCATTGACCGATATTAACGAAGATCAAATCCGTATCACATCTTCCGTTTTAAATGCAAAGCCTAAACATTTGCTCATTAGTCCTTTTTTGTATGAAGGTAAAACAATCGGAGTAATAGAAATAGGAAAGCTTACTGATTTCAATGAAACCGAAACAGAGTTCATCAATGCTTCAATGGACAGTATTGCCATTTCCATTTATACGGCTCAGCAATCCCGGGAAAAAGAAAATCGTGCTGCAGAGCTGGCAATTGCCAATAAAGAACTTGCCTTTCAAAACCATGAGAAAGAAAACCGCGCTGCAGAGCTGATTATTGCCAATGAAGAACTGGCCTTTCAAAATGAAGAAAAAGAAAAGCGTGCAGCAGAGTTAATTATAGCCAACAAAGAACTCGCCTTTCAAAATGATGAGAAGGAAAACCGGGCGGCAGAATTGGCGATTGCCAACAAAGAGCTTGCCTTTCAAAATGATGAGAAAGAAAACCGGGCGGCAGAATTGGTGGTTGCCAACAAGGAGCTTGCTTTTCAAAATGATGAAAAAGAAAACCGGGCAGCGGAACTGGTGATTGCCAACAAGGAGCTAGCCTTTCAAAACGATGAGAAAGAAAACCGGGCAGCGGAATTGGTGATTGCCAACAAAGAGCTCGCTTTTCAAAACGATGAAAAAGAAAAAAGGGCAGCAGAATTGGTTTTGACCAACAAAGAACTTGCAATTCAGGCGGAAGGGCTTCAGATGCAACAGGAGGAGTTAAAACAAATTAATGAAGAACTTGAGCAACAGGCTCAGAATTTGAAACAGCAACAGGAGGAATTACAAATGACCAATGAGGAACTCGAAGAACAAACGCAATCATTGGAAATGAAAAACAGGGAAGTAGAAGTTGCAAAAAGTGATATTGAACAAAAAACAAAACAACTGGAAATAAGCAGTAAGTATAAATCCGAATTCCTGGCTAACATGTCACATGAATTAAGGACACCGCTTAACAGTTTACTTATTTTATCAAAAGATTTATCCGAAAACAGAAAGAAAAATCTGGATAGCATCCAGGTTGAAAGTGCTGAAATAATTTATAAGAGCGGTTATGATCTTCTGGTTTTAATAAATGAGGTTCTTGACCTTTCAAAAATTGAAGCCGGAAAAATGTCTATCACTGTTGAAAGGGTATCGCTTAGAAATTTTGCCGATATACTGATGCGCGATTTTAAACATAATGCAGAACAAAAAGGATTGAAATTAACCTGTATGCTGGATAAAGCGTTACCTGATTCGATCCTGACCGATCCGCAACGTTTGAATCAGATTTTGAAAAATCTGATCTCCAATGCCATAAAATTTACGGAAACCGGGAGTGTGGGATTCAGTATTAAACCCAATACTGAAAGCACTGTTATTATCTCGGTTACCGACACAGGTATTGGTATTCCTGAAAACAAACAGATGGCTATTTTTGAAGCATTTCAGCAAGCAGATGGCGGAACCTCAAGAAAGTATGGTGGCACGGGTTTGGGGCTCTCCATCTCCAGGGAACTGGCAAGATTATTAGGTGCTGAAATTCAGGTGAGCAGTAAATTAAATGAGGGTTCAACTTTCTCTGTAATTGTTCCTCTAGAAATTGATGAAGAACAGGAGCCGGCAGTAAAAAGCATATTAAAGGAACCGGTGGTTTATGAACCCCGTTCCGAAAATGATAAACAATATCTCAATTATCCTACTATTGAGGATGACAGAAAAGTGATTGGCAGAGAGGATAAAATAGTGCTTATTATTGAAGACGATTTAAAATTCGCATCCATCCTGTTAAAACAAGCCAATAAAAAAGGATTCAAATGTTTGTCGGCATCTACAGGTGAAGATGGTTTGATTCTTGCTGCAAAATACAAACCGCAGGCGATTATACTCGACATGGATTTGCCGGGTATCAATGGACAAAGGGTTTTGCATGAATTAAAAACAGATCCATCGGTCAGACACATCCCAGTGCATATCATATCGGCGAATGACCGTACCCTGGAACCGATTAAAGAAGGTGCAGTAGAGTATTTGATTAAACCGGTTAATAAAAAAGACCTTGAAGAAACATTTAACAGAATTGAAAGTTTTGTTAGTAGAAAAATAAAGAACCTGCTCATTGTAGAGGACAATGCAAATTCAAGGAAAGCAATGCAAATACTCATCGGGAATGGTGATGTGAAATGTTTTGAAGCTGCAAGTGGCAAAGAGGCCATGTCTTTATATAAACAGAATCATATCGACTGTATTATTCTGGATATAGGTTTGCCTGATATAAGCGGTTTCGACCTGATCCATAAACTGAAAGAAGTGAAAGACGATCACATTCCGCCCATTATTGTATATACCGGTAAAGAGCTTTCGAAAGAAGAAAACAACGAACTGCAGAAATATGCTGAGAGTATCATTATTAAAGGTGTGAAATCGGAGGAACGCCTGCTGGATGAAACTGCGCTTTTCCTTCACAGGACCATCAGCAATTTGCCGAAATCAAAACAAATGATGATCAACAGCCTGTATGATAAGGAAATTTTATTTCACGGGAAAAAAATTCTGTTGGTTGATGATGATTCACGAAACGTATTTGCTTTGTCACAGGTATTGATTGAACGCAGGATGGAAATAATAAAAGCAGAAAACGGGAAAATCGCGCTGGAGATGCTGGATGCACATCCTGATATTGATTTGGTATTAATGGATATTATGATGCCGGAAATGGATGGGTATGAAGCTATGAAACGAATACGATCCCAGATAAAATACAGGAATTTACCGGTAATTGCCCTCACAGCCAAAGCCATGAAAGATGATAAACAAAAGTGCATAGATGCGGGTGCAAATGATTATATTACAAAGCCTATTGATGTAGATCGAATGCTTTCTTTAATGCGTGTATGGTTGAGCAAATAATTTTTATTTACAATGCAAGAAAATAATCCGGTTAAAATTTTACTGGTGGATGACCGGCCTGAAAACCTGTTTGCACTGGAAGTTTTGCTTTCGCATGAAACTTATATTTGTGTGAAAGCAAATTCGGGGAAAGAAGCATTAAAAATTCTGCAGCAGGAACATAACTTTGCCGTAATTTTAATGGATGTTCAAATGCCGGGAATGGATGGATTTGAAACCTCTGAATTAATCAGGCAAAATGAACTTATCAAACAAATCCCCATTATTTTTTTAACTGCAAATATGGATACCTCTGAATATATTTTCAAAGGATATCAGGCAGGAGCGGTGGATTACATGATTAAACCGCTTTCACCGGAAATATTAAAAGCAAAACTGGCGATTTTTACTGATCTGTATAAAAAGAACCGTGAATTGCAGTTCCAGAAGGAACAAATGAAAACGCTTAATGACCAGTTACAGAAGCAATCCCAGTATGTGAGGAGTTTGATTGAGGCTGGTCTTGACCCTTTGATAACGGTAAGTTCAAAAGGTGAAATAACCGATATGAATGATGCATTGTCAAACATCACAGGAATTACACGCGAAAAATTATTGGGCACTCCCTTCTTCAATTATTTTACAAATCCGCAAAGTGCCCGGGAAGTGTATGAAGAAGTGTTTGCAAAAGGCTCAATTGTTGATTTTCCACTTACACTCTGCAGCAAGGAAGGCAAACTCATTGAAATGTTATGCAACGGTTCGGTATATAAAGACGATTCGGGAGATACCATGGGTGTTGTGATCATTGCCCGTGAAAAATTACTTTCAAAGTATTCCAGAAGTTTGATAGAAGCGAGTCTCGATCCCTTGATTACAATCAGCTCCGAAGGTAAAATAACGGATATGAATGAAGCACTGACGAAGACTACAGGTATTTCACGGGAAAAAATTATAGGTACCAACTTCTTCGATTATTTTACCGAAAAGCAAAAAGCACGGGAGGTATACGAAGAGGTATTTGCAAAAGGATTTGTGATTGATTCACCCCTAATCCTTTGCCATAAGAAGGGTAAGCTCACCGATGTATTGTTTAACGGTTCGGTATATAAAGACGACCGGGGTAAGGTGCAGGGAGCAGTTGTGGTAGCCAGAGACATAACCGAGCAAAAAATAATTGCAAGAGAACTTACAGAGGCAATAATATCGGCCGAATTGGCCACAGGAATTGCCGAAGAAGCCAAGAGCAAGGCTGAAGTAGCCAAAAGAATCGCAGAAGATGCTGTAAAATCGAAACAGCAGTTTTTATCAAATATGAGCCATGAAATCCGCACGCCCATGAATGCAATTATCGGATTTACAAAAGTGGTTTTGAAAACAGATATTACTGAAAAACAAAAAGAGTATTTAAGCGCCATCAAAGTAAGCGGTGATGCATTAATCGTGCTGATCAACGATATCCTGGATCTGGCAAAAGTGGATGCAGGCAAAATGGTATTTGAACAAACTCCCTTTAAGTTGGCGGCGTCATTATCGGCTATGCTTCATTTGTTTGAAACCAAAATTCAGGAAAAAAATTTAGAACTTATTAAAAAGTATGACCCTGACATTCCTGAAATTTTGATAGGTGATCCGGTACGTTTACACCAGATTATTATTAACCTGGTTAGTAATGCAGTAAAATTTACCCAAAGTGGAAAAATTACTATAGGGGTTCGTTTACTGAAGGAAGATGAAGCACAGGCAACCATTGAATTTGCAGTTACCGATACGGGAATCGGAATACCCGAAAATCAAATGGAACGGATTTTTGAAAATTTTCAACAGGCTACCAGTGCCACTTCAAGGGTGTTTGGCGGTACCGGATTGGGTCTTGCCATTGTAAAACAGCTGGTTGAATCACAGGGTGGAAGTGTTCATGTAAAAAGCAAAATTGACAAGGGTTCTACTTTTAGCTTTATACTAAGTTTTCAAAAGACGTTGACTGAAGTGAGGCCGGAATCAGAAATTGTTGAACCGGTTACAGATATAAGTCATCTCAAGGTGCTGGTAGTAGAAGATATTGAGCTTAATCAATTACTGATGCAAACGCTTCTGGATGAAATCGGATCAGAATGCGATATTGCAGACAACGGAAAAATCGCCATCGAAAAAATGAAAACCAAAAAATACGATATTATTTTAATGGACTTGCAGATGCCTGAAATGAATGGCTTTGAAACTACTGAATATATTCGTGGTAAGATGAATTCTAAAATTCCCATAATTGCTTTAACTGCTGATGTAACCACCGCTGACCTCGCCAAGTGCAAAGCTGTTGGCATGAATGATTACCTGGCCAAGCCGATTGATGAAAGGTTATTGTACAATAAAATTGCCAGGTTGGTTAAAAGTCCCGGAAGCTGAGATTGAATTCATAATCGTTATTTTAACCCGTGTGTGAATAATGTAACATCTTACAATAGTTCTATAACATTTTCCGGTTTTTAATTGCCCAGCTTTGAACATTGAAAATAAACTTGTTATTAAACTAAAGTCATGTTAAAAAACCATACATTTATCAAAGGCCGCATTTTTAATTTTATTTTTGTTTCCCTGCTTATTATGAACGGCCTGCAGGCGCAGAATTGTGTATATCCATGGAGCATTGAAATGGGTATTGGCATTTCGGAATATAACGGAGCACGCGGGAATGGGTTTTTTAAATTCGACCTTGCATCACACAAGTTGGCGGCTGGTGGAAGAGAATTACACAGCAGACCGGGTATTGCTTATGTGGCTGTTAATAAAAGCGCGAACACATTTCTTGATCTTTCATTAAGATACTATCATGGAGAGTGGGGTTATTTTGACAAGGAGTATTCATCAAATAATTTTACCCATCAGGTTAGTGCGCTTGAATTTATACCCAGGTGGAAATTTTTAGGAAATTACAATCGTTATGTAATACCTTATCTAACATTGGGCCTCGGTGTGAGAAGGATTGAATTGCAGACGCCAGATCCGAAAAATGGAATTTTTGGGATGGACAAGGAAGGTTTATATGAAATGAATTTTCCGGTAGGTCTGGGACTTACAGTACGTTTGTATCACCGGCTTTCTTTAAATTTAATATCAGCTTTTGTTTGGACTACCCACGGTGATGTTTCTGCCACTACGAATAATTATTATCAGAATAAAATCTGGAATCATACCATCGGTTTGATGTATAATTTGGGCGAACCCATTGCATGCCAGATGGGAAAACCAATGCTTTGCCCTCCCTTTGGCAGAAGGAGATGATTTGCCAAAAGCGTGAATAATGTAACATATTGCAATAGTTCTGTAACACATATAGACTTTTGGATGCTCAATTTTGTTCGATGAAACATTATTGATTAAAAATGCATTAATCAAATAAATTTCAGAAAAAAAATGACAAGAAATGTTTTTATAGTTGATGATGATGAGATGTTCTCAGGAATGCTGATGGAGTATCTTTCGCGAAACAAATTGTTAAAAGTATATCTCTATTCCACAGGTGAGCAGGCCCTGAATGAAATATCCAAAGAGCCTGTAGTAGCCATACTTGACTACCATTTGAATACGAACGTAAAAAGTGCTGCGAATGGACTGGATATTTTGAAAGAATTGAAAAAAAACCTTCCGAAAGTTCATGCCATTATGCTTTCCTCGCAAACAAAATACGGGGTTGCCGCCAACAGTATTCTGGAAGGTGCCGAACAATATGTAATGAAAGATGAAACTGCATTTGAAAAAATACACGATATTATTGTAGAGATTCTTGAGGAACAAGGTCTCAATTGAAATGAAACGCATATTGAATTTTTTATTTATGGAGTCAAAAAAGGTAAAAACAGCGCCTGTAGTTGGTAATATTCAAACCTGGCCGCTTGAAAAAGGGAAGTACACCGATCTTTCCTATTTACGGAAACAAACCAAGGGCAATCAGGAATTAATGAAAAAAATGATTATGCTTTATTTAAAGCAGACTCCTGAATTGCTAAATACGATAAAAGAGAGCACTGAAGAAAAAGACTGGGTTACTGTGAATACAGCAGTACACAAGATGATACCTTCATTCTGGATGATGGGGATTGATCCTGTTTTTGAGAAAATGGCAAAAACTCTGCAGGAACATACTTCAAAAAATGAGTTTACAGAAGAAATTCCGAAACTTGTATTTAAACTTGAAGAAGGATGTTTGCTTGCGTGCAAAGAGCTTGAAGTGACAATTACAAGTTTGGGTTAACAAACCAAAAATGAAACTACTCATAAAAAATATGGTGAGTCTTCGTTGTAAATTGATCGTGAAATCGGAGCTCGAAACTCTGGGACTGCACTATACTATTTTGGAACTGGGGGAAGTAGTAATAAAAGAAAATATTTCCGGTAAAAAACAAATTGCCTTAAAAGAAGCTTTAAACAAATCAGGTCTCGAATTGCTGGATGACAGAAAAACCATGCTTATAGAGAAAATAAAAAATGCGATTGTTGAAATGATTCATTATTCCGACAATATACCCAAGACAAATTATTCCTCGTATCTCAGTAAAAAATTAAATTACGATTATACCTATCTTTCCAATCTCTTTTCGGAAGTAAAAGGAACTACCATTGAACAATTTATTATCGCCCATAAAATAGAACGGGTTAAGGAGTTGCTGATTTACAATGAACTTACCCTGTCCAAAATCGCCGCAGTACTGCAATACAGCAGTGTAGCGCACTTAAGCAATCAATTTAAAAAGATAACAGGATTAACCCCATCGAGCTATAAAAAAATAAAGCACAAAAGACTCATAGCCCTCGAAAACCTCTAAACTTAAACCTAATGTCATCCTGAGCCTGTCGAAGGGTCATACCTTCACAAATCAGTGAATCATGTAACATTATTAAAATATTATACAACCTAAAGCTGATAAAAGTAGTGCAAATTTGTAAGAACTGATTTAAATGAACTTTTATTGAAACTCTTTATTAAATATATGTTGAGCACACGCTGTAAATTGGCTGTGAGAGAAGAGTTAAAAAAAATGGGACTGCATTTCGTTGTTGTTGATCTGGGTGAAGTTGACATCATGGAAGAGTTATCAGCAGAACAACTCGGAGAATTAAAGATTGCCCTGCTCAGGTCGGGACTGGAGTTAATGGACGACAAGCGGGCAGTTTTGATTGAAAAAATTAAAAGTACTATTATTGAAATGGTTTACCATTCTGATGAAGTAATCAAAAAAAACTTTTCTGAATTTATAAGTAAAAAATTAAACCAGGATTATACCTTTCTGGCCAACCTGTTTTCAGAAGTACAGGGAACCACAATAGAACAATTTATTATTTCACATAAAATCGAACGCATTAAGGAATTGATTATTTTTGATGAATTAAACATAACTGAAATTGCCTGGAAGATGAATTACAGCAGTGTTGCGCATTTATCCAATCAGTTTAAAAAAGTTACCGGGTTGTCTCCCTCTCACTTTAAACAAAAAAATGACGTAAGAACAAATACGAAGCTTTAGGACAAAATACTAAGGGTAATAAAAGGAATTATGAAAAACGAAGATAAGATTAAGCTTTTTCTGGTAGATGACGATGCAGTGTTTTTAAAATCACTTGAAATTGAATTCCTTCAGCATGCTGATTTTGATATTGAAACATTTGCCACCGGTGAACTTTGCCTTGAGCATTTAAAGCACAATCCGGATGTAATCATCCTGGATTACTGTTTGGATGGCATTGATAAAAATGCCATGAACGGTTTGGAGACACTTGATAAAATAAAAGCACGCAACCCGGACATTGCTGTTGTGATGCTTTCGCAGCAGGATAAAATTGAAGTTGCGGTAAATTGCATGCATCACAGGGCTTTTGATTATGTGGTGAAAAGCGAAACCGCATTTATACGTTTACAAAAAATAGTTACAACCATTTTTAGTTACAAAAAAATGGAAAAGGAACTGAACTGGTATATGGACCGTATGTAGATGAATGACCTGTATTTTATTAAAAGTAAACAGGTTATTTGTATTTGTTATGAAATTTTGCCCAGAATATAAATGAAATTATTCATCAAAAACATGGTCAGCATCCCTTGTAAAATGATTGTGAAGGAAGAGTTGCAAAAACTCGGACTACACTTTATCATTGTGGAACTGGGAGAGGTGGAAATAAAAGAAAATATTTCGGCTGCAGTTCATGAGTCACTGAAAGCAGCCTTACACAATTCAGGGCTTGAATTGATGGAAGACAAAAAAGCAATGCTGATAGAGAAAATAAAAAATGTGATTGTTGAAATGATTCATTATAGTGGTGAACTGCCTAAAACCAACTTTTCGAATTTTTTGAGTGAGAAACTAAATCATGATTACACCTACCTTTCCAATCTTTTTTCTGAAGTAAAAGGAATTACAATTGAACATTATATTATTGCGAATAAAATTGAATGTGTTAAAGAATTGCTCGTGTATAATGAACTAACACTTACTGAAATTGCTGACAAGCTTCATTATAGCAGCGTTGCGCATCTCTCCAACCAGTTTAAAAAAGTCACAGGTTTAACGCCTTCATTTTTTAAAAAAATGAAGTATAAAAGAATGATTGCAATAGAGAATTTATAAATATAGTGTAACTTCGTTTTGCGATCAGATAACAGAATAAAACATTCTTTATTTACAAAATGCACTTAAATAATGAAATCAGGTCCTATTATTAAAAATAAAAAACCTTTACCTAAAAAAAAATCATTAATCAGGCCGGCAAAACCGAAAAGGGAATCTTTTCATATTGTTGCCATAGGAGCCTCTGCGGGCGGACTGGAGGCGGTATCAGCCTTATTAAAGAATTTACCACCGGATACGGGTATGGCATATATCTATGTGCAGCATTTAAACCCGGAGCATAAGAGTTACCTGACATCTATATTGTCTAAAATAACCAAAATGAAGGTGCAGGAAATAGATGATATGGAGCTGATGAAACCGGATAATGTTTATGTAATTCCACACAATAAGGAAATTGAAGTAATTGACGGACATATACAATTACTTCCACGCCAGAAAAATATTCCAACAAATCCTTCCATTGATATTCTGTTTACTTCACTTGCCGAAACACATAAGGAAAAGGTAATTGGTATAATACTTTCGGGTTACGGCAGCGATGGCACACAAGGGCTGAATACGATTAAAGATGCCGGAGGAATTACATTTGCACAGGATGATTCGGCCCAGACCGGCAGCATGCCCAAATCGGCTATTGCTTCAGGGGTTGTTGATTATGTTTTACCCCCTGAAGAAATTGCACATGAGTTGATCAGGCTGAGCAAAAACGGATTTTTAAAACAGGTTGTAAAACCGAAGCGGGGGGATACGGCAACTGAATATGCTGACCCGGATGAAAAAACGATTTTCAGGATATTACATAAAGACAAAGGAGTAGACTTCAGTCATTATAAAATGGCCACCATTAACCGGCGCTTACATCACAGAATGCAGCAATGCAGGATCAATTCGATTAAGGATTATGTAAAGTTGTTGCTTAAAGACGGCAAAGAAGCAGACCTTCTTTATAAGGATTTACTGATAAATGTTACCAGCTTTTTCAGGGATATGGAAACGTTCAGGTATTTAAAATCCACACTTCTTCCCGAACTTTTAAAAGGCAAGCTGCCTGGCGAAACTTTAAGGATATGGGTGCCTGCCTGCTCTACCGGTGAAGAAGCATACTCTATTGCCTTATTAATTGCAGAGTTACAGTATAATAAAACAAAGAAGGTTCCGGTTAAAATATTTGCAACCGATCTCAGTGAGGGCGTGATTCAATGTGCCAGATTAGGTGAATTTACCCAAAACGAAACAAAACCAATTCCTAAAAATCTGCTAAAACGTTTTTTTACAAAATCAGGTGACAGATACATTATTAACAAAGAAATTCGTGAAATGTTTGTATTTGCACCTCATAATATTCTGAGTGATCCCCCTTTTTTCAGAATTGATTTTATCAGTTGCCGCAACCTGCTTATTTATTTTGATGCGGCTGCTCAAAAAAAAGCACTTGCAACGCTTCATTTTGCTCTAAATGAAGGGAAATATTTAATACTTGGCAAATCAGAAACAATCGGAACTTCATCACAACTTTTTACGCAGTTAAATAATAAATTTAAAATATTTTCCCGAAAAAAGAACACGGGCATCCGCAAAGTGCCTGAATTGTTGCCACGCTTTCCCCTCATGAATAATGAAAGAAACATTAAGCCTTCTTTAAAAAAGAATGCATCGGTTGATACTTTAGCCCTTGACAACGCCATAGATTCGGCCTTGCTTTCCCGTTTTATGCCGGCCTGTGCAATTATTAACAAAGATATGGAAATCCTTCAGTTCAGAGGATTAACATCATTGTATCTATCGCATCCATCAGGTGGGAAAGCAAGCCTGAATATTTTAAAAATGACGCGTCCTGAATTTGCTTTTGAACTTAGAAATGCCATTCTAAAGGTAATAAAAACAAAGCAACCTGTAATCAAAACCGGAATTGAAATAAAAGTTGAATCTGCTTTTCGTTTGATGACCCTGGAAGTTTGTCCGTTAAAAATAGAATGGGATGAACCTTTACTCCTTTGTGTTTTTACCATGCAGGAACAGGTAGAAATATATCCGGAAAACAGTACGGGCAGTAAACGAAACTTATCACAGAAAGACACCCGGATAAAAAAACTGGTCGAGGAGTTGAACAGTGCGCGTTCTGAAATGGATTCGATTCTTGAATCACAGGAAACGGCTTATGAAGAATTACAGACTGCCAATGAAGAAATCGTTTCAACCAACGAAGAATTTCAGACACTGAATGAAGAGCTCGAAACTTCAAAAGAAGAAATTCAGGCTACCAATGAAGAACTGCTTTCGGCCAATCATGAATTGCAGATACGCAACGACCTTCTTACAGAAGCACAGGAATATTCGGAGGCTATCATTACTACCATACATGAACCCATGCTTGTGTTATTTAAAGACTTTCGTGTAAAATCGGCAAACAAATCCTTTTATGAGAAATTTAAGGTTCAAAAAGAAGAAACAGAAGGAACGTATTTGTTTGAATTGGGCAATAAGCAATGGAATATTCCAAAACTGAGAAATGTATTGAATGATATTATAGTTAAAAACAGCAGTTTCGAAAATTTTGAGGTCACCTATAACTTCCCCGGAATTGGCGAAAAAATAATGCTGCTGAATGCCCATCTGATTGTTCAAAAATCAAATACTGAACAATTGATACTTCTTGCCATTGAAGATTTTACGGTACAAAAGAGTATCGAAAAGCAGTTGTTGGATTCGAAAATACTTGCCGAAGTTGCGCAGCAAAAAGCTGAGGAAGCGCTGAAAAAGGCAGAAGAAGCGGTAAAGGCAAAACAACAGTTTTTGTCGAATATGAGCCATGAAATACGAACCCCAATGAACGGAATTATCGGGTTTACAAAAGTGCTGTTAAAAACAGATTTGTCATTAAAGCAAAAGGAATATCTGAGAGCCATTAAATTGAGTGGCGATGCGTTAATTGTGCTTATCAATGATATACTTGATCTGGCAAAAGTCGATGCCGGAAAAATGACATTTGAACAGAAACCATTTAATCTAATTTTATCTACATCATCAACACTTCATTTGTTTGAAGCGAAAATACATGAAAAGAATTTAAAGCTCGTGATAGATTATGATAAAAGAATACCGGAAATATTGGTTGGCGACTCTGTACGATTACGCCAGATCTTATTAAATCTACTGAGTAATGCAGTTAAGTTTACATCAAAAGGCGAAATTGCAATTTCTGTGCGTCAACTGGCGGCTGATAATAAAAAAGTTACTATTGAATTTACCCTATCAGATACGGGAATTGGAATCAGCAAGAACAAAATAGATAAGATTTTCGAAAACTTTCAACAGGCTTCCAACGACACTTCAAGGCTTTATGGTGGAACCGGATTGGGACTTGCTATTTTTAAACAACTGGTAGAATTACAGGGGGGAAGTATTCATGTAAAAAGTAAATTAGATGTGGGTTCAACTTTCAGTTTTAAATTAGATTTTAAAAAAACAAAAAGTGATGCGGAACCGGAAGTGGAAATTGCAGAACTGGATACGGAAATTAATAACATAAAAGTTCTGGTTGTTGAAGACATTCCACTCAACCAATTGCTCATGAAAACCCTTTTGGAAGATTTCGGATTTGAAAGGGATATTGCACCCAATGGAAAAGTTGCCATCGAAAAACTACAGGTTAAAAATTATGATATTGTATTGATGGACTTACAAATGCCCGAAATGAACGGCTTTGAAGCCACCAACTATATTCGTAATACAATGAAGTCTAAAATACCCATTATTGCAGTAAGTGCCGATGTTACCACGGTTGATCTTGCAAAATGCAAAGCTGTAGGTATGAATGATTATATTTCAAAGCCTATAGATGAAAGACAATTATATAACAAAATAGTAGGTTTGGTTTTGAAACCGGGACTTTTAAAAGTGAAAAACACAAAATTGAAAAGAAATGGAGAAGCCAAAAAACTTCAATATGTTGACCTTGATATTTTGAACCGGCGTACTAAGTCAAATCCAAAACTGATGATGGAAATGATTCAGCTTTATTTGAATCAAACGCCACCTATTATCAGCGCAATTAACAAATCTTTAAAGGAGAACGACTGGAATTTATTGAAATCGGCTGTGCATAAAATCATGCCTTCATTTTCTATTATGGGTATTCAGGGGAGTAGTGACCTGATTTCAAAGAAAATTCTTGGATTTAAATTTAAAAATACGGTACCCGTTCAGTCTGAAATACAGGAATTAAATAAGCTGGCTACACAGCTCGAAACTGTTTGTAAAAATGCAATGAAAGAGTTGAAGGAAGAGTTTAACAGAATTAGAAATCTTCATCAGTAAAATACTGAATTCACACATTGTAAAAATCCAACAACCGGGTAAGTAAATCATGTAACAAACTCAAATAGTTATGTAAAGCATTAAGCAATTCCGAAGTATACATTTGTCAGGTTATTTTAACTCACTGAATGGTTAAATCATACAAATGAAAAACTTTATCAAAGTTAGGTACTTAAGTACTTTATTGATTATATGTGTGATCCTTTTTTATAGTTATACTATGGGTTCATCTAAATGGACACATAACTATTTTATTTGTCCGGATATGGAAATACGGGGTTCTGTGGGTCATTTGAAATTAGCATAATCTGTAAATTATATAACTTGTTTCAATAGTTATATAACTATCCCTCCATTAATGTATTCAAATTTGTATAATAGTAAATCAATACGTCATATAATAAATACCGTTTCGTGTTTAAACCAGACAATTTTATCAAAACTTGATATGGAAATACAAAAAAAATCGGATGAACTAATCATTTCTAAAAAAGAATTTGCAATGCAAAATGAAGAGAAAGAAAAGCGCAACGTTGAGTTAATCATTGCAAATAAGAAAATAGATTTTAAAAACAGGGAGCGTGATATACGGACAGCAGAACTAAACATTGCAAACAGAAAGCTGGCTTTTCAAAACGAAGAGAAAGAAACACGGGCAGCAGAGTTAATGATTGCAAACAAGGAGCTTGCTTTTCAAAATAAGGAGAAGGAAAATCGTGCAGCGGAGTTAATCATTGCCAATATGGAACTCACAAAGACCAATTCAGAACTCGACCGATTTGTTTACAGTGTTTCTCATGATCTTCGCGCCCCGTTAACTTCTATTCTTGGTCTGCTTTCTTTTATTGAAGGAGAATCGAAAGAAGCAGATACTCTTGAACACGCAAATATGATCCGAAGCCGAATCATCCGACTGGATGGATTTATAAAAAAAATCCTTAGTTATTCTCAAAACAACAGAACAGACATAGATGTGGAATTCATACCGTTGCAAAAAACAATTGAAGAAACCTATGAAATGTTGCGCAGTATAAAAGATGCAGAAGGGATTCATTTTGAAGTAATCATTAATGAAGAACAATCCTTTTATTCAGATTTGCAACGTTTTACAACAGTAATCGAAAACCTGATTTCCAATGCCATTAAATATCATAAGAAACCTCAAACAGGCAGGTATATTAAAGTTACCGGTAATACAACCAGAGAACATCTGCATTTGAAGGTTGAAGATAACGGTATCGGTATTGCCCAGGAATTTCATGATAAAATATTTGAGATGTTTTATCATTTACCGGGTAAGCAATCGGGCACGGGCATCGGACTTTATATTGTAAAGGAAATCATAGAGAAACTTGATGGTTCGATTCGGGTTCGCTCCGAAGCAGGAACAGGAACATCATTTGAAATAACCATTAAAAATACAATCACATGATACCTGTACAAGCAGCAAAATTTGACAATGTGATGATTATTGATGACACAGAAATAGATATTTATATTACTTCAAAAATTATCAGCAACAATAATTTCGGAGGAAATATTCTTAAGTTTTCTGAAGCTACACTAGCATTAAAATACCTTCAGGATAACCAGGAAAACCTGCCGCTATTACCGGAAGTGATATTGGTGGACATTTATATGCCTATCATGACGGGTTTTGAGTTTATGGACGCATATGATAAATTACCGGCCACGTTAAAAAATCATTGTAAGGCCTTTATTATCTCTTCAACAGGTGATGTTCGAGATATCACACGGGCTGGTAATGATAAAAATGTTGTAGCCTTCCAGGAAAAGCCCATCACAAATGAATTTCTGAGTAAAATAGCACCCTGATTCAATGTTCACTGAACATGTAAATCATGCAACATAATTCAAAAGTTGTGTAATAATTAGCTTTTAGAGCTATATACCTTTGTGTTGAAGCAATTCAAAGTAATATGCTGATAAAATCAAACTAAATATAATTAAAAACAAAATGAAAAAAATAACTTTTATACTTGGCCTTGCTATGCTGGGTCTTATGATGAACTCTTGCAAAAAAGACCGTGCAGACGCTGCATCCTCTTATCCCTATTCTGTGAGAATGACGGATGCCCCCGGCCCATTTAGCGCCGTATTTATTGATTTAAAAGGAATAGAAGTAACGGGAGGCGATGGAAAGGCCGTAACGATGGTTATCAATCCGGGCATTTATAATCTGCTTGATTACTCAAATGGAATTGACACCCTTATAGGCACAGGCAATTTGGAAAGTGCCAGCGTACAACAGATAAGACTCATACTGGGTACAAACAATTCGGTATTGATTGGCAATGTAAGTTACCCGCTGAGTACCCCGAGTGCCGAACAATCCGGTTTGAAACTTCAGGTACATCAAACCTTACAATTAGGTGTGATGAACAGTGTTTTGCTTGATTTTGATGCCAACCAGTCCATTATTCTGGAAGGCAATGGAACGTATAAACTGAAGCCTGTTATCAGAACGATACTTGCAGCTGATTGCGGACTCATCAGGGGTAAAATAACACCGGTAGGTTCTGTAGCATTTGTAGAAGCAACTTCAAGTATCACTTACGCTTCAAATGTTAGCGCTTCAGGTGACTTTTTACTTATGGGTCTCCCTCCGGGAACTTACTCGGTAACTGTGACTCCGTTATTGCCTTTAAAACCAATAACAGTAACCAATGTTTCAGTAAGCAAAGGTATAACTACTGATATAGGAACAATTGTTTTTTAATACATTTACATAGATTTATCACTACGCCTTGCTTTTTTAAAAGCAGGGCGTTTTTGCATAGCCTTTGTTTTCAATGTCGTTTAGTCAAGAGAAATGTAAGCAGTGTTCGACCCTGATGGGTATAGGCGTCAACTTAACAAATTAATTTGGCGATATTGTAAGCTTTTTGGGGTGCATTAGGTTACCCTGAATAATTTGTTACAATTGATTGTTTTTTTTCTTTTTGCTTGATCAAAAAGAAACAAAAAATCAAGACTTATTTCAGCACCTTGCACTTGTAAAAAAGAAATGTTTTGCCACGCAGCCCAAGCCGCAAGGCCAATCGTTGCGACAGGTAGGCCTTGCTCGAGGGCCGCTTGCACAAGCCCACCGCACACCTTTCTTTTTAACAATTGCTGGCGGCACCGAAATAGGTCGGTCCTTAATTTGCTTTTGTTTTAGAAGATAAAATTCAGGAGGTATTAATTGCAATTTTCATGCAGAATTAGGCTATCAAGCAATTCAATCCATTTAATTCAATTTGCATATTTTTTTAGGCTAAAGCTATAACTCTACATTTCATATAATGCATTGATTAAAGGGTAGTGTTCAAATTTAGAATTCTTCAGGACCGACCTATTACAATAACGCCAGCAAATGTTAAAAGATTGGCCTGTAGATAATGAATCAAATGAACACAAATGTAGCAGACCTTGAGCAAGGCCTATTAGTCGCAACGATTGGCCTTGCGGCTTGGGATGCGGGCCAAGGCCAAACTTTTTTACATTTGCCAGTTATTGT
>JAUXUD010000024.1 GCA_030680835.1 Bacteroidota bacterium | reverse complement strand
ATTGTACATCGTACATCGTACATCGTACATTAATATTGTTCTTTTTCATTTGGAAAATCAACCGACTTCACATCAGCCACATATTGCTCCACAGCTCCTTTTATATCATCGTAAAGGTTTAAATAACGGCGCAGAAATTTGGGTGAAAATTCCTTGTTGATACCGAGCATGTCATGGCTTACCAAAACCTGGCCATCAACGTAAGGACCGGCACCAATTCCAATAATTGGTATCTTTACCATTTGAGCTACTTTTTTGGCTAGTTTTGAGGGTATTTTTTCAAGCACAATGGCAAAACATCCAGCCTCTTCCAGCAATCTTGCATCATGCAATAATTTATCAGCTTCTGCTTCTTCTTTTGCCCTTACTTCGTAGGTTCCAAACTTATAAATACTTTGTGGAGTTAATCCCAAATGCCCCATAACCGGAATACCTGCAGTAAGAATTCTTTTAACTGAATCAACTACCTCTTCACCACCTTCCAGTTTCACCGCGTGGGCTTCGGCTTCCTTCATAATCCGTATTGATGAAACCAGAGCTTCTTTCGAATTCCCCTGATAAGAGCCAAAAGGTAAATCAACCACAACCAAAGCTCGTGAAATGGCTTTTATCACAGATGCAGCGTGTGATATCATCTGGTCTAATGTAATGGGCAAAGTGGTTTCATGTCCATGCATCACATTTGATGCCGAATCCCCAACCAATAAAACATCTATTTTGGCAGCATCAAAAATTTTAGCCATGCTGTAGTCATAGGCAGTGAGCATGCTTATTTTCTCCCCACGCATTTTCATTTCAATAATTGTGTGGGTGGTTACTTTTTTTACTTCTTTATAGGTACTCATGCAAAAAGTTTAGGTTTCAAAGGTATATTGAAACCAATTAGAATTCTCATTTTCGAAAATATTTTGTTTTATTTTGTAAGCTTATGACAATACGATACCGATAAGTAATGTTTTATCGGCAAAGTTCAAACCCCTGGTTAAAGCAATTGCTCAAATCAATTGACAATTAATTTTTAAAAGACAGAATATTTTGGTAGCTTCGCATATTCATGAAAATTAAATTAATTGGTTATATCGCTTTGATTATTAGCTTTTTAGGATGTAAAAATGAACTAAAAATCAATGCTCCTTACAAAGACATGGCTGTTATCTTTTGTTTTTTGGATCAAAATGAACCCATACAATACATCAGGATTGAAAAACTTTACCAAAACAGCGTTAATTCAAGCACATCAGCAGGAGCACAAATTACAGACTCCTTATATTTCGACACCCTGATTGTAAAAATTATTAATATCGTCACAAAAGACACTTTCAACTGTTATCGGGTGGATACAATTCCTAAAAATGAGGGATTTTTCTCATCCGGAAGAAACACCATTTATGCAACCAGCATACCCAAAAAAAACGATGACGATGAGGTTTATCAATTGCTGGTGACCAATCCAAAAAACAATAAAACTTTTAGCTCCCAAACCAGTCTGGTTAAAGATGCAATAATAGAATACCGAAAAATCACCATCCGTTTAAGTCCCGCTTCCCATTCGTTTTCGTTCCGTTTTATTTCGGGCAAAAATTCATTTTTATATGACCTCATAGTTCGGTACCAATATAAAGAAATGAATATTAACGAAACGGATCCAAACATATTTGAAATTAAAAATGTTGACTATTATGTAGCCCGGAGTTCGATTTTCCCACAGAATGAAAATTGCTTTTCAAACATAAACAGCAGAGCATATCTTGATTTTCTGAAGCTGAAGATACTTAAAGATGATACTAAAAAACGAAAAACCATAGGAATTAGTTTCCAAACTTATGGTGGTTCTCAGGAATTTTTAAGATACCTTGAGCTCACAAAACCAAGCATTGGTATTGCTCAAAAAAATACAGAATATAGTAATATCAGTAACGGGCTGGGTATTTTTACCAGCCGTAATTTCAATCAGCTAAACATGGGTTTAGAGCCTACTACCGTTAGTGTTATTGAAGGGGAATTGCCCAATTTTACCCCTTAATCATCCTTTTCTCATATAAAATCTGCCAACTGGGCAGATAGGTTCATACACTTTTAATGAAATATGCCAATGTTTACTCAAAACTGACAATTTTTGGGCTTGGCATTGGTATTGATAAAAAGGGGGAAAGAAAGAACCAAATAATATGAGCAAAATAATTGGAATCGATTTAGGAACAACCAACTCTTGCGTTTCCGTAATGGAAGGCAATGAGCCTGTTGTTATTGCAAACAGCGAAGGACGCAGAACAACGCCTTCCATTGTTGCATTTTTAAAAGATGGAGAACGTAAAATTGGAGATCCGGCCAAAAGACAGGCAGTAACCAATCCCATTAACACCATTTATTCCATCAAACGCTTTATGGGCCACACCTACAGTGAAATAAGCGATGAAACCAAACGTGTACCATATAAAGTTGACAAAGGGGACAACAATACCCCGAGGGTAAACATTGACGGCAGGTTATATACACCCCAGGAAATTTCAGCAATGATTTTGCAAAAAATGAAAAAAACCGCTGAGGATTATTTAGGGATGGAAGTTAAAGATGCTGTAATTACTGTACCTGCATACTTTAATGATGCCCAACGCCAGGCAACCAAAGAAGCCGGAGAAATTGCCGGATTAAATGTAAAAAGAATCATTAACGAACCCACCGCAGCTGCCCTTGCTTATGGCATGGACAAAAAAGGGAAAGACATGAAAATTGTTGTTTTCGACTGTGGCGGTGGAACCCATGACGTTTCCATATTGGAATTGGGTGATGGTGTGTTTGAAGTAAAATCAACCGACGGAGATACCCATTTGGGGGGTGATGATTTTGACCATGAAATTATAGCCTGGCTGGCTGATGAATTTAAAAATGATGAAGGCATTGACCTTCGTTTGGATCCTATGGCACTGCAACGCCTGAAGGAAGCCGCTGAAAAAGCCAAGATTGAATTGTCGAGTTCAACACAAACAGAAATTAATCTGCCTTATGTTACTGCTACTGCAAGCGGTCCCAAACATCTGGTTAAAACTTTAACCCGGGCAAAATTTGAGCAATTGGTTGATAAATTAATCAAGCGCACGATAGAACCGTGCAAAAGCGCATTGAAAGGTGCAGGTTTAACTACGAGTGATATCAACGAAATTATATTGGTAGGGGGTTCAACCCGTATACCTGCTATACAGGCAGCTGTTGAAGCATTTTTTGGCAAAACTCCGTCTAAAGGAGTTAATCCTGATGAAGTTGTAGCCATTGGAGCTGCTATTCAGGGAGGTGTTTTAACCGGTGAAGTGAAAGATGTATTATTGCTTGATGTTACTCCGTTGAGTCTGGGTATAGAAACCATGGGTGGTGTAATGACCCGTTTAATTGAAGCCAATACAACCATTCCAAGTAAGCGCAGTGAAATATTCAGTACAGCAGCCGACAATCAGCCTACCGTTGAAATTCATGTGCTGCAGGGCGAACGGCCTATGGCAAACCAAAACCGTTCAATAGGGCGTTTTCACTTAAGTGATATTCCACCTGCACAAAGAGGAGTTCCGCAAATTGAGGTAACTTTTGATATAGACGCAAATGGAATTTTACATGTAAGTGCAAAGGACAAGGGAACCGGTAAAGAGCAAAAAATTAGAATTGAAGCCAGCAGCGGACTGAGTGACGCTGAAATTGAAAGAATGAAACGCGATGCTGAAGCCAACGCAGATGCTGATAAAAAAGCCAAAGAAGAAGCTGAAAAAGTAAATCAGGCGGATAGCTTAATCTTCCAAACCGAAAAACAGGTGAAAGAGTACGGTGATAAAATTCCAGCTGATAAAAAAGCAAAAATTGAAAGCGCTTTGGCTGATTTAAAAAAGGCGCACAGCGAGAAAAATGTTGAAGCAATTGATGCGGCTATGACTACTTTAAATGCAGCATGGCAGGAAGCCAGTCAGGATATTTACAATGCACAACAACCACCACAAGGTGGACCGGAAGCAGGTTCTCCAAACGGAGAATCCGGAAACGAGAATGCCAATACCAACAATGTACAGGATGTAGAATTTGAAGAAGTTAAATAGAGTCTGTCTATTATATCCTCTGGCAGCGTTATGCTCATCCCCAAAAATGCTCATGTACACCAGCACCCCCGATAGCTATCGGGGGCGCTTTTTGGGGAAATCGCATACCTCGCCAGAGAATATTCTAGCTCAGACTCTGACTATAAGGACAGATACTAAATAATTATGATTAAACATATCGTATTCTGGAACTTAAAAGATGCTGCCAATAACAGCGATAAGGATTCCAACGCCAAATCTATCAAGCAAAAACTGGAATCATTACAGGGAAAAATTGAAGGCCTGATAAAAATTGAAGTTGGGATTGATTTTTTACATTCACCCGAATCCATGGATCTGGTTTTATACAGTGAATTTACAGATAAAGCGGCTCTTGATTTTTACCAGCAGCATCCGTTGCATAAAGAGATAATGCCTTTTATTGCTGAAGCCCGCAGTGAGAGAAGAGTTGTAGATTACGAAGTTTAACGATATCATATTAAACCGCCCTGCTTAAAAAACAGGGCGGTTTTTTTATTCGTTTCATTTATTCAATAAGCAGTTTTTGCCAACCTAAATTATTATTGACAATCAGTTTAAGAAGGTAAGTACCTCTTGAAAGAGCTGATAGGCTGATGGTTTCATCATTACCAACAATTAGGTTCTTTACCACTTTACCCTGTATATCCAATACAATTAAGTTTGCCTCATTACCCAAATTTTTATTCCAGCTTAATGTTAAAATTTCGGAAGCCGGATTTGGGTATGCCCGCATTTGACCTGAACCAAGCAAGTTTTGCGATACGCCAGTTGCAACAATATTTACTGTTTGTGTATCAGAATTGAAACAGCCGAAACCATCAACAATTTTTAATGAAACTTTATAGTTGCCAGCAGTAGCATAGGTATTGGTTTGAATTTTAGGTGCAGTATTTATAATGGTACCATTACCGAAATTCCAGGTCCGCGATATTGAATTGCTTCCGGTATCCTGAACTTCAATTTTGAGATTTTCTTTAATAAATGTAAAGCCTGCATTTGCCGGTTTCACAATATTGAGAATTTGTGTATTTGAGCTTTTCATGCATCCATAAACCGTATCTATGGCAATCAATTTAACCATATCACCTGAATTGAAGTTATAAGAAATAACCGGTGCTGATGGTAAATCTGCACCCTGTGCCAATGTCCGGGTAACGAAAGGAATTGTATCGCTGTTTTTGTAATACTTGTAAATATTAGCTCCGGCGGGTGTTGTACTCACTATAAATCTGATGTCACCATTTGTACAATGAACAGGCATACCGGTAATTAAAACAGGTGCTGAAGCAATCGGATTCAACCCAACCAAAACCGCAACTGTATCTTTTACGCCACATCCCACATTGGATGAATCAAGAATTGAAATTGCAAGGTTATTATTGCCTTTTTTAACAATTAAATTGTTAGAAAACAATTTGCTATAAGCTGAATTATTAAATCTGACATAATAATCATTGCCTGTTAGGTCTGTTATAATAACCGGACTAGAAACTGAATCCATGTCGGAGTTTAAACAATTGTTCTTTTTAAAACTCAGTTTAAAAGTTATGGGTTGACAGGCATTTGCCACACATGTTTTTGAAGATGATAAAGAATAGGTACACTCTCCCGTGGTTGCAACCCGTGCCTGAGCAAATATCGGTTGGTTTGGGTTTAAACCACTTAATAAATGACTTGCCCCCCCATTGGGTGTATGCCATGTTTTGCCTGTATCCAAACTAATTTGCGGGTTGGATCCTGAAATTAAAAAGGAAACAGAAGAGCTTGTGGCAGTATCGCAAGTTAACATAGGTGCCGGATCCTGGCTTTGTGTAATAACCGTTTTTACCGCAGGTAAACTATTGCATGTACCATTACTTGAAATGACTGAAATTTCATTTGAACCGGCAGCTAATTTGCGTTTTATAAAATTATTATTTGTAGAATCAACACGAACATTATTTATATAATACTTATAATAAAGTTGTGCCGGACTTGCTGTTATCTGCATAGAATCGATGGTACAGGAAGTATCTTTGGATGTTGTAATGCTGATTACAGGTTTTGCAGTTACCGAAGTTGTAACATTCGCACTGGTTGCAAAACAGTTATTTGCATTGGTAACTTTCACATTAAAAGTTCCTGCTGATCCAACTTTTATCGTTTGAGTTGTTTGATTTCCCGGGCTCCATAAATAGGTTAAACCGGTTCCACCTGGAGCACTTAAGGTTAAGGAGTCGTTACCACAAATAACCTGTGCACCCGAAGGAGTTATGGTGGCTGCTGGTTTGGCGGCAATATTAACTACAATCTGGGCTATAACAGAACTTCCACTTGCATTGGATGTTACCAGACGAATGGTTTTAAACCCAGCTGTAAGATATTTTATTTTGGGATTTTGCAAATTGGAAGTTGCGGGTTCTCCCGGTCCGGCTCCCAGAAATGTCCATGCGTATGAAGTTGGATTATTTAATCCGCTTCCCTGCAAAAATAAAGTATCACCAAAACAAACAATGGTTCCGTTTGGAGGTGAAATAACTGCAGTTGGCAAATTACCCACCGGATACGAAAATGTTTTTACATAAATGGCATCACCTGCTGAAGTACTGCTTGCATTTGTTGCGTTAAATGATACATAAAAGGTGATGCTACCAACAGCTGTTGCGGGTGCAGTCCAGTTAAAAGTAAATGAAGTTAATGAGGTTCCTGAGGCATTGTGATTAACATAATTTCTACCGCTCAGGGTTTGGATAGACGAGCCGGTGCCTGCAGTAAATGTACCAGCAGCCGTATTTGATGAATTAAGTGCTGTAATCTGAAAACCATTTTTACTGGTAGCTGCAGTTGAACCTGCCAATGTCACTGAATAAGTTGAATTAGGAATATATCCTCCAACTGGAATTCCGGAAAGTGTGATTGCACTCCAGGCGGTACCTGATGCTATAGCAGAACCGGTGTGACACGAAGTACAATTTCCTTCACCGGGTGCATTGGTGTATTGTCCTGTGGGTCCATTTACATTTGTAAAAGTGTAGCTTGATATAGATACCAGTGCCAGAAGAAAAATAACTTTTAAAACTTTTTTTGAGTAAATTTTTTTTTCCATAGATTGATATTAAAGTTTAACAATTAAAATTTGATATATTCATTCAATGATAAAACATATCGGATGAAAATGTCTTTTTTAATGATAAATGGTATGTCATTTTTTTGTCACTGCCAGTAAAAACAAAAAACGGCAATCAAAAAATTTGATTGCCGTTTTAAAATAATTATTGAAATTAATTAATTCACCACCCAGGTTTCTTTTCCAGCTATTAACTTGTTTAAATCACCGGTACCATATTTTGTTTTGGCAAATTCTATCTGGTCATTAAACAAATCATTGAAAGTTTTTTTGTTTTCATTTACATAAAAAACACCGAAAGGTCTGGGGAAATGTCCTTCAATACTTGCATCGTCATAAAAACGGGATAAAATAGTAGCCTTTACCAAATCGTGTTCATCATGAACCCAAAGGTCGTTAACTGTAGATTCGTTCAGGTCGACAATAACAGGTTTGAATCCATCTAATTTTACACCTTTGTCGGCATTTTCTCCAAAAACCAAAGGCATGCCATGTTCCATCATTAAGGTGTTTTGTTTTTTGGTTCCTTTTTCAGTGTATACTTCAAAAGCACCGTCATTAAACACATTACAATTCTGGTATATTTCAACCAGGGAAGTACCGGCATGGTAATATGCTTTTTTGATTACGCTTTGCTGATGTTTTGGATCACGGTCTAAAGTACGTGCTACAAATGTGGCATCGGCACCCAGGCTTAAGGCAATCGGATTAAAAGGATAATCAACAGAACCCATAGGAGTTGATTTGGTAACTTTACCCTGCTCTGAAGTGGGAGAATACTGTCCCTTTGTTAAACCATAAATCTGGTTATTGAACAACAATACATTGATATCCGGATTTCGGCGTAACATATGGATAAAGTGATTTCCGCCAATTGATAAAGAATCCCCGTCACCGCTCACCACCCAAACCGACAAATCCGGTCTTGTTGCTTTTAATCCTGTTGCTACAGCTGTAGCCCTGCCATGAATTGAATGCATTCCGTAGGTATCCATATAATAGGGGAACCGCGATGAACATCCGATACCCGAAATAAATACAAACTCTTCGCGGGGTCTGCCCAAATCAGGTAATACTGTTTGCACCTGTTTTAATATAGAATAATCACCGCAACCTGGGCACCAACGTACTTCCTGGTCTGAGGCTAATTCTTTTGAAGTTAATTTTGCTGTTACTGTTTCCATTGTTAATTTTATTATTTTGGAATAATTCAGGATTTTGAGGCCAAAACCGAACCCTCGTTATGCAGAATTTCTTTTATTTTATTTACTACTTCACTTGACATGAATGGCATGCCCTGAATTTTGTTAAATGGAATGGCATCAATAAAATATTTGTCTCTGATCATTCTTACCAGTTGTCCGTTGTTTAATTCGGGCACAACTACTGTTTTGAATTTGGATAATATTTCGCCCAGATTTTTTGGGAATGGATTTAAATAACGCAGATGTGCATGCGATACTTTATATCCATCTTCGAGCAATAAAGATGTTGCCGTTCTGAGTGCCCCATAAGTTCCACCCCATCCCAGTACCAGTATGTCGCCTGAATCAGGACCGTTATCAATGGTTTGTAATGGAATGTAATTGGCAACCAGATCTACTTTTTCCTGACGAAGCTTAACCATTAACTCATGGTTTGCCGGATCATAACTAATATTACCGGTAATATTTTGCTTTTCAATACCTCCAATGCGGTGTTCCAGTCCTTTTGTACCCGGTAATGCCCAGGGACGTGTTAGTTTTTCATCGCGGAGATACGGCATAAACTTTTCATCTCCTTCAGCCCGTTCAGAAGCAAATGCTACTTTTATTTCCGGTAGTTCATCCGCATTTGGGAACTTCCAGGGTTCTGCACCATTGGCAATATATCCATCGGTTAATAAGAACACAGGAATCATATGCTGCAATGCAATCCTGCATGCTTCGAAAGCCATATTAAAACAATCTGAGGGTGATTGCGC
The DNA here is from genome assembly GCA_030680835.1 of Bacteroidota bacterium. Taxonomy (GTDB): domain Bacteria; phylum Bacteroidota; class Bacteroidia; order UKL13-3; family UKL13-3; genus B1. The sequence continues at coordinate 25,067 of JAUXUD010000024.1, read as the reverse complement.
CGCTAAAATAATTAAAGGGCACTCACCGTTTCTGCCAAACATTGCCTGATTTAAATCGGCCTGTTCGGTTTTGGTGGGCAGGCCGGTACTTGGCCCTGCACGCTGAACATTTACAATTACCAATGGCAATTCGAGCATGGTTGCCAGTCCGATTGCTTCACCCTTAAGTGCAATACCTGGACCTGAAGAACCGGTAATGGCTAAGCTACCGCCAAACGCTGCACCAATTGAGGAACAAATTGCAGCAATTTCATCTTCAGCCTGAAAGGTTTTGGCATTAAAATTTTTATATTTAGAAAGCTCATGTAAAATATCTGAAGCAGGAGTAATTGGATAGGTTCCATAAAACAAAGGAAGCTTCGATTTTACTGATGCTGCAATTAATCCCAGCGCAGCCGCCTGATTACCCATAATGCTTCTGTAAACACCTGTTTCCATGGTTGCAGGTGCCACTATATACCTATTGGCAAACATTTCAGTGGTATCTCCATAATTCCAGCCGGCCTGTAATACTTTTATATTGGCATTCATCACCGACTCATTTTTCTTAAATTTTGATTTAATAAAATTTAAGGTATTATCCATTGGGCGATGGTACATCCAATAAACCAGTCCCAACACAAACATATTTTTACAACGGTCAATTTCTTTGATTCCCAAACCACTATCGGCCAAAGCAGCCCGGGTGATTTTAGTTACATCAACAATTTTAACATCATATTCACTCAATGAGCCGTCATTCATTGGATTTTTGTCTTCAGGCACATTAGCCAGACGCAAATTTCTTGAATCAAATCCGTCGGAATTAATAATTATGACCCCACCCTTTTTCAGGTTTTTAATATTTACTTTCAGGGCTGCAACATTCATTGCCACCAAAACATCACTGCTATCCCCCGGGGTATTGATCTGGGTTGAACCAAAATGAATCTGAAAGCCGGAAACTCCTGCTAAAGTGCCTAATGGGGCCCTTATTTCTGCGGGAAAATCGGGAAATGTAGCCAGGTCATTACCAAATAATGCCGTGGCGTTTGTAAACTGTGTTCCGGTTAATTGCATTCCATCACCGGAATCTCCGGCAAATCGGATAACGACGGATTCGAGTTCGGTATCTAAAGCGTTTATCATGAGTTTTTATAAATCAAAATTTGAAAAATTTTAATGAAATTCAGAAGAAACAAGATTAGGAAAAATAATGTTAGGTTCAAGCAAAAAAAATCAGATTTTTATCATACCATAATTAATAATTTTATATATAACACTTTGGATTTACTATTTGTTTTACATGCTTCTTTTCAAGTCATTCATCTAATTATCAGCAATCTAAAAGATAATATATTAAGCCTTCAAGATGATTATTACTCTAACAACAGTGATTAAAAAATTAACTCCCTTAAAAATAAGCTTTCACTTTCCTTAATTTGTAGAAATAATTTTTTAAATGAGCATCAGAATATTTGTAACCGGAGGAACCTTTGATAAAGAGTATAATGAATTAAATGGGCAACTTTTTTTTAAAGATACCCATATCCATGAAATTTTAAAATTAGGCAGAAGTACACTCAATTTAAACATTAGTACTTTAATGTTAATTGACAGTTTGGAAATGACTTCTGAAAAGCGTGAAATATTAATAGAAAATTGCAGGAATTGTGAGGAAGAAAAAATTATAATCACCCATGGAACGGATACCATGACCGAAACCGCTGAGGTATTGGCTCAGTATAAAATAAATAAAACCATTATATTAACCGGTGCAATGATTCCTTATAAATTTGGTTCAAGCGATGGTTTATTTAATTTAGGCAGTGCATTGGCTTTTGTGCAAACCTTACCAAACGGGGTATATATTGCCATGAACGGAAAGTATTTTAACTGGGATAATTGCAGGAAGAACAGGGAAACAGGGTCGTTTGAGGAGGTGAACAGGTAGTAATTACGATGTACAATGTACGATGTACGATGTACGATGTATGATGTACAATGTACGATGTACAATGTACGATGTACGATGTACGATGTACGATGTACAATGTACGATGTACGATGTACAATGTACGATGTACGATGTACAATGTACGATGTACGATGTACAATGTACAATGTACGATGTACGATGTACGATGTACAATGTACGATGTCGATTTATGAATTTGGAGGTTTTGAAATTATGTGGTTTTGTTAATTAGTTCCCATAGTTTGTCTTTTAGTTCTTCGATTCCAAAATTGGAGGCTGCGCTTATGAATACAGTGGGAATTTTGGGCAATATCTTTTTAAGTGCCGTTAATTCTTCTTTTTCCAATAAATCGCATTTGGTAATGGCCAGTAATCTGTTTTTTACTGTCAGTTCTTTGTTGTGTAATTTTAACTCTTTGAGTAAAATATTGTATTCGGCTTTTATATCTTCACTGGTTGCCGGCACCATAAACAGTAAAGTTGCATTGCGTTCAATATGTCTTAAAAACCTTGTTCCCAATCCTTTTCCTTCATGTGCTCCTTCAATAATTCCGGGTATATCGGCCATTACAAACGACTGGTAATTACGGTAATTTACGATACCCAAATTGGGCACCAGAGTTGTAAAAGGGTAATCTGCTATCTCTGGTTTTGCTGCGGTTACAACCGATAGCAATGTTGATTTCCCTGCATTGGGAAAGCCCACCAAACCTACATCTGCCAGAATTTTGAGTTCAAGAATTTTCCACTCTTCCTTTCCCTCTTCACCGGGTTGTGCAAAACGGGGGTTTTGGTTAATGGAGTTTTTAAAATGATGATTGCCCAGTCCGCCACGGCCACCTGCCAGCAATACATGCTCTTCACCATCACGTGTAACTTCAAACATAAACGCACCGGTTTCGGCATCTTTTGCTACCGTTCCCAAAGGAACATCAATAATTTCAACCTTTCCATCCTTACCACTCCTTAAACCGCTTTGTCCGTTATTTCCCTCTTCAGCAATAATATGCTTTCGGTATTTGAGGTGCAGCAAAGTCCAGAGCTGTGAATTTCCCCTTAAAATAATGCTCCCCCCTTTCCCTCCGTCTCCTCCATCAGGTCCGCCCTTGGTGGTGTGTTTATCGCGGTGAAAATGCATACATCCTTGTCCGCCTCTGCCGCTGCGGCAGCATATTTTAACGTAATCTACAAAATTTGAATCAGCCATAAATAAACCTTAATCAATAATCATATTCCCAATTATCATATTCCCAATAATCATATTCCCAATAATCATATCACCTATAATCATATCACCCCTTCGGGGTTAATTAGGAACCACAAAAAAGCCCACAAAGATAGTCTTTGTGGGCTTTGATAAAAAATTACGCTTATTATAAATTACAGGGTACGTTCTATTTCTTTGCAAAGTGCATTAAAAATAGTGTCAATTTCTCCGATTCCGTTAATGCCCTTGTATTTATTCTGAGCCGAATAAAAATCTTTAACCGGCATGGTTTCATTATTATAAACGTCAATTCTTTTTTGGATAACCACCGGGTCCAGATCATCGGCTCTTCCACTGTCTTTGCCGCGTAAAAGCAAGCGTTTACGCAATTCTTCTTCTTCAACTTCCAGAGCCAGCATCAAACTGATTCCGGTTTCTTTTGAAGCCAACAATGCATCCAGGGCCTCAGCCTGAGCTGAAGTACGCGGAAACCCATCAAAAATAAATCCTTTTGGATCTGTTTGTTTGTTGACTTCAGAAGCGAGCATGGCTATAGTAACCTCATCGGGTACCAGCTGACCTTTGTCCATATAACTTTTAGCCAGCAAACCCAGTTCAGTTTCATTTTTAATATTTGCCCTGAAAATATCACCGGTAGAAAGGTGTACCAAATGGTATTTTTCTATCAATTTTGCAGATTGTGTACCTTTTCCGGCGCCTGGAGGTCCAAATAAAACAAGATTTAGCATATCATAAAATTAATACTGCGAATAAAGGGGAAAGTTTGGGTTCATCAAATTTTATTTATTGATGCCTGTAATACAGCAAAGAATAATTCTAAATAGCTATATCATTTAAATATGCTCGTTGTTTTTTTTAGCATTTCATATCTTTGAGTATATAACATAGTTTCCACGTTTATTATCAGTTAGTCATGAAAAAAACCCTTGCCTTGTTTTTTTGTTTTGTCACAGGCACTTTGCTTGCACAAACTACAGTTAGTATCCGACCAAATGCCAGTATTGGAAAAGATGCTTTAATAGACAGCAGAACAGCCGTTGCAAATACAACTCATGGTAATACAGCAGATTTTGCTTCATGGGCCTGGACCAGCGGAGGAATTACAATTGCCCGAAGTTTAATTCAATTTGACTTATCCGGAATCCCGTTGAATGCGGTAATTACTGATGCGAAAATTTCGTTTTATTGCAATACAACTTCATCAATTGCACAACTTCATTCTGGTTCCAATGCCAGCTATATTCAAAGGATTACTTCAAGCTGGAATGAGGATTCGGTTACCTGGAATAACCAGCCAACAACTACTGATACCAATCAGGTAAGCCTGCCGGAAAGCACTTCTCAAACCCAGAATTATTTAAATATTGATGTTACCCAACTGGTTGTTGACATGAAAAACAATCCAACAAGAAGTTTTGGTTTTATGATACGGCTACAAACAGAAGCCACCTATCGCAGTCTGATATTTGCATCCAGTGACCATTCGGATTCAACGAAAAGACCCATTTTTACCTACACATATACAATTCCGGCAAATTGTCCTAATTCCCTGGTACTTCAACCTAATGCTGCACAGGGAAAAGACGCTTTAATTGATAGCAGAACAGCCGTATCCAATACAAATTATGGAACCTCAGCCGATTTTGCATCTTGGGCATGGACCAACAATGGAACCACATATGCCAGAAGCTTGATACAATTCGATATTTCCGGCATTCCGGCGAATGCTGTGATCACCGAAGCCAAACTTTCTTTACATTGTAATACAACTTCTTCAATAACTCAACTCAACTCGGGTTCAAATGAAAGTTACCTGAAAAGGATTACCCAAAGCTGGAAAGAAGATAGTGTTACATGGAACAACCAGCCATTAACCACCGACAGCCATCAGGTAAGTTTGGCGCAAAGCATTTCACAAACCCAGGACTATTTAAATATAGATGTTACCCAGTTGGCGATTGATATGAAAAATAATCCATCAACAAGTTTTGGCTTTATGTTAAGATTGAAAACCGAATCTATATACCGTTCGCTGATTATGGCATCGAGCGATCATACAGATGCTGCCAAAAGACCCAAGCTAAGCATTTGTTATACAATTCCTTCGGGGTTTGCTGTTATCAGTCCGAATGGTGGTGAAAAACTTATTAAAAACCAACCCTTTATAATAAGATGGAATATAGCAAATGCAAGTAATATTGGCTTACAATATACCGTTGATAATGGAGGTACCTGGAACATTATAACAGCAAGCACTGCGGCAATTACAGGATCTTATACCTGGAATGTTCCAAATGTTTTGAGCAATTTATGCAGGATTAAAATAATCAATATAAGTGATACTGCAATAAGCGATATAAGCGACTCAACATTTTCAATTGTTAACCCAACCAGCATTTTATTAATTTCACCAAACGGGGGCGAAACATGGTATATCAATAAAACAAATACCATTACCTGGACTTCCACCAATGTGACTAATGTTAAGCTAAATTATTCATTGAATAATGGCGCTTCATGGGTTTTTCTGGGTTCAACCAATTCTAACACCACGGGTGGAGCTTATGCATGGAATATTCCCCCCACAATTCCCACAGGTTCAGCTAAAATAAAAGTAAGTGATGCAAGTGATTCTTTGATTAGTGATATGAGCGATTCTATTTTTACGATTACATGGCTTAACGATGGATTAACTCAATTGTTAAATGAAAAAGGATTTATACTTTATCCTAACCCCAGCACAGGTATTTTTAATTTAACATTTGAAAACAATGGAAAGCCTTATACAATACGGATTTTAAATATTAACGGACAACTGATTGAAAAGAAAGAAAATATTACCACCGACAAATTGGTTATTAATAACGACAAAATGAGTAATAATAAAGGAATCTATTTTGTTGAGGTAGAATGTAATGGGGCTATCTTAAGAAAGAAAATGGTTGTTTATTAGATTTACAGATGTATGCATTTATTCTGTTAAGTTAAATCTTGTAAAGGGCTTCCATTTTCCTCTACATAAATATTTTTAAAATTGCGGCCATAACCGTTGTAATCGAGTCCATAGCCTACCAAAAAATTGTTTTCTACTTCAAAGCCAACATAATCAGGGTTTAAAGCTACTTTCAGTGCTTTGGGTTTTAATAACAAGGTGCAAATTTTAATGCTGGCAGGTTTTTGCTGAACCAACTCATTTATGAGGTAATCTATTGTAATTCCCGAATCAATGATATCTTCCAAAATAATAATATTTCTACCGCTTATGCTTTGGTTCAAACCAATTACAGACTGAACACTCCCAGAACTTTGTATCCCTGTATAACTTGAAACTTTTATAAACTGAATCTGGCATGGAAAATGGATGTATTTTAATAAATCTGCCGCGAACATAAAGGAGCCGTTTAAAACTGCAATAAATACAGGATTTTCATCGTGCAGGTCATCATTCAATTCGTCGGCCAGTTGTTTTACACGAGCAACGATTGTTTGGTCATCCAACAGAACAGAAAAGCGCCGGTCCAGTATATTGATAATTCCCATTTTTGAAATTTCGGACAAAAATAGTTGAAATAATTAACATCATTACTGCATATTTGCTAACCATGGATAGTTCAAAAAATATCTTTGCCATCATCTCGTATCCTTTTTTACCTGCAACTACAGGAGGTGAAATCTCCACCATGCAAATCCTGAATTATTTGGGAAAGGTAAACAAGGTAAAAGTTTTTACGGTTGAACCTTATGCAGATATTAGTAAGCTAAAGTTTGATTTTGAGTTAGTTTTTGGAATGCCTTTCAAGTCATCCCGTTATTTGAATCTCTTGTTGTTACCAAGGGTAATCAAGTTAATAAAACAACACCAAACGGATTTCATTTTTTTTGACCAGCCCTGGATGGGGTGGATGATTCCTTTTTTAAGATTGTTTACTAGCAAGAAAGTTTTTATCAGAAGCAACAATATTGAGTACCTGCGTTTTAAGAGTATGGGTAAACATTGGTGGCCGGTTTTGTATATGTACGAAAAATTTACCTATAAAGTGAGCAATCTGGTAATTTTTGTGAGTGATGTTGACCGGCAAAAAGCAATATATGAATTTGATTTAAAACCCGAAAACACCTTCCTGACTCCCTATGGCATTCCGCAGCTAACAATGCCTGATCCGATAGCAAATGCTAGAGAAAAGCTGCAGAAAATGCATGAAATAAAACCTAATGAAAAAATCATTTTGTTTTTTGCAACCATGAGTTACCAACCCAATTATGAAGCGGTGGAGTTTATCGCAGATTTTATTTACCCGCATTTAAAAAACAATTTAAATAGTGCGTTCCGGATATTAATATGCGGGAAAAATTTACCTGAAAACATTAAGGAAAAACTGGCTGACAAACCGGAGATAAATTACCTGGGTTTTGTTGATGATATAGAATTGTATATTGACGGTGCCGATTTGATGATTAACCCGATACTAAGCGGTGGCGGAGTTAAAACCAAGGCCATTGATACCCTGGGAAGAAGTCAGGTTGTAATTTCAACCAAAACGGGTGCTGAAGGTATTGACCCGACTGTTTGTGGCAACAATCTAATTATTTGTGAAAACAACAATTGGGATGCTTTTGCAGAGGCTATCAAAAAACAACTTGCTGAACCAAAACCAATTATTCCACAAAGTTTTTTTGAAACCTATAGCTGGGGTTTTATTATTGAGCGATTGATGAAGAAGCTTGGTTAAGAAAAAAAGCAGGAAGTAGAAAGTAGGAAATAGGAAAAAAAATTGTGATTTCTTTACAAGTGTTTTGCTAATTTGAATCTATTATCAATAATTTTCCTTTGAAAGGAACTGCGTTTTGTGATTTGTTGGATAAGGTATAAAAATATATTCCCGGAAGCAATTTTGGCAACTCCACTGGGTTGTTTTGAACAACAACAAATTCAAACACCATTTCACCCGTTACACTGAGAATGTTTAATACCATTTTTTGATCTGTGATATTGGAAACTGAAATATATTTGTTGGTAGGATTTGGATAAATAACTGGTGTTTGTAAATTCAGGTTCTCTTTTACTGCAAGTGTATATGGATATCGAACACCAAATGATTTATTTCCTTTTTGCACAAACATCAACTTGTTATAATTATACGGTGAAAGCATACCTTCACCGTAATAATAAAAATTACCTAAAACTCCCGTGTAGTAAGGTTCATGGGTATATCCAGGGTGGTCAATAATTGGGCTATAGCATCCTCCCATTTGCAAGTAATAAATGGGTCCGTAACCTGAAAAAGAAAAAATTCCACAATCAACGAAGTAAACCAATGAATTTCCTCCTTCAGTTAAAGAGTCCGGATTACGAAAAGTTTTAACGCTAAAATCCGGAACTATTTTTAAACTGTTAACTGCATTATAAACAGAATCCCAACTGTAACCATTAGACCAATTACCCTTATTCCATACTTGCTTGCTTATGGTATAAATGGTAGTGTCGGTATTGATTTTTTTATCAATTATTTTTGAAATAACATAGGAAGTGTGTCTGTTAGGTGGTTTCGAATAATCAATGAAATACATGCTTTCATAATAGGTTTGAAACTCATCCCCTACTTCAAAATTGCAAATTTCATGGTCAAAAAATCCGGTCAAACCTTTTCTGATTTTAAAGTCATCTCTGATGATTCCTTTTAACTCTACATTCACAAAATCATACGGGAAATCTCTCCAACGGGGCATCTTAATAAATCCATGGTGATGGGATAAGATAGAAATAACTCCATTAACAGGATGACCGGGAATGACCATTTCGTTTGAATCATAGGCATAAAACTCAAAAGTAACCATAGAATCTATTTCATCAAAAATTGAAATCTCGCCTTTATTTATAATTAGTGCTTTAATTGTTAGTTGTTTATTTTTTGACTGAAAAGCTGTCCAGCTTGTGTGAATCGAATCGAGGCATTTCAAATAGATACTATCATTTTTGAGGTTGAATAGTATTATTTCCCTGTTGTCGTTCATAGTTATTTTATATCCAAAGGCTGATGGGAAATTTTTTTTGATACATGAACTATCCAGTTGGTTTTTGGTGTCCAGCAATTTATTAAAAATGAAAACAGAATCTCCTTGCTGATTGGTATCTGATTCAATTATTTTATAGGGATAAATTTTTATTTCGGGTGAATTAAAAAAAGTGCTGAAACCTGTGTTTGAATTTATGGTATAATAGTAACTAAACCCTTTTTGAAAAGGGACAAAATTCTGAGACGATGCATTATTGCTCAGGTATAGAAAAAAGAGAAGCACCAGAATGGATTTTTTTTTCATTTGGGCATCATATTCAAAATCAAAAGTAATGATTATTCTAACAACAACAATTACAAATAAACGATCGCATCGTCATCCAACATGGTTTCATTTCTGAACCGAAGCAGCAATTGTGCAACCGTTACTACATCTTTCTGGCAGTATATTCTGATGCGTTCAATATCTTTATCTTCCCAGAAAACTTTCCATACCACGCTGCCGTCTATATCGTCCTTTGGCGTTGGGATTCCAAAAGAAGCCGCCAGTAATTCCAGTGAAGTATAACTTTTATAATCGCCAAACTTCCAGAGCTCCATGGTGTCAAGAAGGTTTACTTCCCATGGCTTTTTACCGGCAGTATTTAACATGGCGGGAATTTCCAGATCGTTTAGCAAACAACGACGGGCGATATAGGGATAATCAAATTCTTTTCCATTATGGGCACAAAGCAGATGTCCTGCATCACTATAATATCGCTCAAGCATTTGGTTGAACTCTATTAACAGTTTTTTTTCATCATCCCCATAAAATGATTTTACCCTAAACTGATAACTGTTACCATGGCTGCTAAAAAACCCGCATGAAATGCAGATGATCTTACCAAATTCCGCATAGATTCCCGCTCTCGGATACACATCGGCTTCTGTTTGGCCTTCTTCCTTTTTGATTAATAATGCCTTTTTACCCCATAAATATTGCCAGTTTTCAGGCAACTCTTTAAAGGATGAATACTGAGGTACCGTTTCAATATCCAATACCAATATTTTGGTTAAATCGAGATGTTTAATCATGGCCTAAAATTTAAGAATACAAATAACAAAAAGTTTAGGTGGCTACAAACTTTTAACACAAAAAAAGCTGCATTTTGGTGCAGCTTTTTCCCAGATATAGGATAAATTATTACCTGTTTATTATTTCCTGGGGATATTCTTTAAGGTTTCAACCAGATAATTCCAGAAAGCTTCTACCGATTTAATATCCACTCTCTCATCGGGTGAATGCGGCGAGCGGATGGTTGGACCAAAAGAAATCATATCCCAGTTTGGATACACACTTCCCAGCAATCCGCACTCTAAACCTGCATGTACTGCTTGCAACTTAGGTTCAGTTCCATATAAATTCTTGAACACGGTTTTCATGGTTTCCAGAATTTCTGATTGCACATTTGGTTTCCATCCCGGATACGAACCTGTTCTTTCTATTTCGGCTCCTGCCAATTCAAAAGCACTGGCAATGGCGTACGCAATATCTTCTTTCTGTGATTCAACAGAGCTGCGTTGCAAGGTTTCCACCTGTGCGATTCCATTTTCAACTTTAATAATAGCAACATTATTTGAAGTTTCAACCAAACCAATCATATCTGCACTCATTTCCCAAACTCCATTCGGACAAGCATAAACCGCGTTTAAAAAATTCTTCTGATTAACAGCATCCATTACATTTTCCGGTAAGGTTGTTGGTTCTACTGTAATCTGCAATCCCGGATCGGTTGTAGCCAATTCTTTTTGAATGCGTTGGGTAAACGCTGTTGCAAATTTTAAGAATGCATCTTTTTTATCATTGGGTACCGTAACCAGTGCATTTGATTCGCGGGGAATGGCGTTGCGCAAATTGCCACCGGCTACTTTTGAAACGCTCAACCCAAATTCACGGCTTGCATTCCAAAGAATCCGGTTCATTATTTTATTTGAATTGCCCCGACCCAAATTAATATCCAAACCTGAGTGGCCGCCTTTCAAACCTTTTACTACAATATTGAATGCTGTTGAATTTTTATCGGCTGGTACCTGATTGTATTTTATTTTTGCAATAGTATTCTCACCCCCTGCACATCCAATAAATATTTCACCATGGTCTTCCGAATCCAGGTTAATCAGAATATCAGCTTTCAAAATTCCGCCTTCCAGTTCAAAGGCGCCTGTCATTCCGGTCTCTTCATCAAAAGTAATTAAACATTCGAGCGGGCCATGCTGTATATCTTTTGATGCCATGATAGCCATTGAGGCACACATACCAATTCCATTATCGGAGCCCAATGTGGTTCCTGTTGCATGAACCCAACCGTCAACAATACGCGGTACGATGGGATCTGTAAGGAAATCATGTACGGTATCGTTGTTCTTTTGCGGAACCATATCCATGTGGCTCTGCATAACTACTGCTTTCATGTTTTCATTGCCCGCAGTAGCAGGTTTGCGCAAAATTACATTTCCCGCTTTATCGGTAAATCCTTCTATGCCATTTGTTTTGGCAAAATCCAAAATGAAGGCACGAATTTTTTCTTCATGTTTTGAAGGCCGTGGAACATTGCACACATCTTCAAAGATGCTCCAAACTTCCTGAGGTTTCAGGTTTCCTAATACTTTTGTCATGATAATTATTTTTTTAGATCGTTAAATTTTATGAATTTATTTGTATATAAATGTGTTAAAAAAGAAGTTACCCGTTCTTCAACCGGGTTAATTTTATCTCCATATTTTTCTATCAGAATATCGCAAATAGCCTGAACATTTTTCTTGCCATCAATCAGGAGCCAAGTTTCTGAACCCAGTTCATCCAACTTTAAAGGAATGTATTTATTCTTTAACAGAGGCAAAAAATATTTGCCAAAAAACAGGCTGGTAAACCGCGGGATCAAAACAGAAACTTTTCCATTCTCCTTGATCACATGTCCATGAATACATTCGGGGGTAAGATCAAGATAATTTTGTTCGGGTTTTGTTTGAGACATTATTTGTATTGAAACAATATTTTAAGATTTAAGAAAGGGGAAAAAGATAAAAAGTGTGTTAAGACAAAATGCTTAACACACTTTTAAAATATTTAACTCTTAGAAATTGGCTGTAGGCGGTGCGGGTTCATCCGGACTTCCAGCATTCTTAATTGGAATTTGCACCAATATATATCCAATAATAAGGAGAACCAAAATACTTACCAGGAAGGATGGATCCTTGAATATTTCGGGGATAGAAACATCCATAAAATAAAATAATGCAAACACCAGACCCATGAGGGCTTCCCCTGCAATCAATCCGGATGCAAGCAGAACGCCTGTATTTTCAACCCTTGCTTTTTGTGCATCATTGTGTTTTTTCCTTTCGTTAATCATGTCAACGATTCCTTTAACAATACCTCCCAGGAAGATTGCAAAAGTAGTTTCAAGCGGTAAATACATACCTACACTCACCAGCATCGGACTTTTAACCTGCATTAAAATAAAGCCCAAACCCATTAGCATTCCGACAATAATTAAAGGCCAGGCCATTTGTCCGCCTACAATACCTTTTGATAACATGGCCATTAAACTTGCCTGTGGAGCTGATAAATTCTTGCTTCCAAAACCTCCTTCATAACCATCTTTTATTCCTTTGGCAATATCTCCTTCATTTAAAATAATCAATACCCCAAACATTACACAACCTGCAAGTACAACACCAATTAAATCGCCAATCTGCATCTTCCAGGGGGTTCCACCCAATATATGTCCGGCTTTCAGATCCTGCAACATTTCACCGGCTACTGCAGCAGAAACACAAACAATGGCAGCAACACCCAAAACCGATGCCACTCCTTCCTGTCCGGTAACTCCCAATGCCACTAAAATAAGAGCGGTAATAACCAGGGTGGTTAAAGTAAGTCCGCTTATTGGGTTATTGCTTGATCCCATAATTCCAACCAGGTAACCAGATACTGCGCCAAAGAAAAATGCGAGAACAATAAGTACAGTTGCGGCGGCTAGTGCTACGATAAAAGTAGTTTGGAAAATAAAATAGGTAATACAGAAAGTTGCAATGGCTACTCCCAAAATTCCCATCATGATCCAGGTAAAACTAATATCTTTTTCATTTCTGGGTGTGTTCTCAGAAGTTCCTGAGGCCGCTTTTTTTACATCACTTACCGAACGTGAAATACCGGCGCTAAGACTTTTTCTCATTTTAAAAAGTGTAAATCCTGCACCCATCAGCATTCCTCCAATTGCAATCGGTCTTACAATAAATCTCCATATCTGGCCAATTTGAAAAGAAGGATTGTTAACTTTATCCAGCGCAGCGGCCCAGCCATCTTTGGTCATTGCATCAGCAACAGATAATGCAGGATCTTTTAAATCCTTGCCTACAATAAAAGCAGCCCATGCATTTAAATCCAAGCTGGGCCCGATAAAATATAAAATAATAGGAGCCAATAAACCCCAGGCAATTAATCCACCGCTAAAATTTAAGGCTCCCAATTTTGGTCCGATAATATAACCCACACCCATATAAGCAGGGCTAATACCCGGTGAGCTCAGTAATAATCCCCCCTGGCCAGATATTGGAGTTCCTGTAATTGTTTGTTTTGAAAATGGAATAAATTTCTCCCATGAGGGAGCAAATAATTTAAAATCGCCAAGGATTTTTATTACAGCACCCCCAGCCATTGCACCAAACAGAAATTTCGAGCTTCCCCCCGAAGCACGTCCGGCTTTATGAATTTCTGCTGCGGCAATCGATTCAGGAAAAGGAAGTTCGGCATCTTCAACCATTACTCTTCTAAGCAATGCAACAAACATAATACCCAATACACCACCTGAAATCAAGATTAGGGTTGATGTTAGGTAATGGCCCGGGGTATAAAACTGGGGCCATACTCCTGCCACAAAGAAACCGGGTAAGGTAAAGATGGCACCAGCAGCAACAGACTCACCTATTGAACCGACGGTACGTGCAAAATTTTCTTCAAGAATACTCCCTTTTAAGGCTTTTAAAAGGGCCATACTGATTACGGCAGCGGGATAAGTCGCTGCAATGGTCATCCCGGCTTTTAAGCCAAGATACGCATTGGCAGCTCCCAGAATAACCGACATGAAAAGGCCTATCACCAAAGCCCTCACCGTAAACTCAGCCATATTTGTTTCGGGTGAAACAAACGGTACAAATTTTTTCTGTTGCATTTTGAATTTTTATTAGGTATGTGCAAATATATTTTTTTTACAATAGTATGCAAGTTCAGAAAGCCTGATAAATATTATTTTTTATTGGTTCAGAGCATACTATGGCTTTCAAAAGATGCTCAGGTTTTTATGAATTTTACGGTAGTTTTTACAAAAAACGGAATGCCATTAACCAATGTTTGCAAATACGGCATCTATTTATATCTTGCACACCCGAAACACTTAATATAACTTAAAATGAGTCAAAAAGGACACCCGAAGGGTTTATACCTTCTTTATTTTACAGAGATGTGGGAACGCCTGAGTTATTATGGAATGCGTTCCATTTTCATGTTATATATGGTAAATGCACTCCTTATTGATAAAGAGTTTGCATCAAAAATTTATGGTAGTTTTATCGGTCTGGTTTATTTAACACCCTTATTGGGCGGTTATATAGCCGACCACTACTGGGGAAACCGTCGTTCCATTATTTCGGGAGGCGTTTTAATGGCCATTGGTCAGTTCTTTATGTTCTTAAGCGGTTGGTATTACCAGTCGCCCGAGCTGGCGCATACCCTTATGTATACCGGTTTGGGAATAGCCATTCTGGGAAATGGATTTTTTAAACCGAATATTTCAACCATGGTGGGTTCACTCTATGAAAAAGGCGACCACCGCGTTGATTCTGCCTTTACCATTTTCTACCAGGGCATTAATATCGGCGCCTTATTGGCACCGCTGATTTGTGGTGGCCTGGGTGAACGGTATGACGCCGCAGGCGCCGTAATTCCTACCGCATTTAAATGGGGATTTTTCGCAGCTTTTGTGGGTATGTCCATCAGCATGGCAGGTTTTATTTTTCTGAAAAATAAATTCCTGGTAACACCGGAAGGCCATGCCATTGGTGTTTCCCCTAAGGAAGTAAGGGAAAGAAAAGGCGAAGCCAAGGTTGAAGTTCCTATGAATCCATTAAGAATTGCAATGGGAATAGCTGCATTTATTCTCACATACTGTTTGTTTTATTTTGTTTTTGAAACCGATATCATTGGTTCCATTATATTCTCCAGTTGCATCGTGCTGCCGGTAATGATTCTTTTTGATCCATCCTTAACAAAAATTGAAATTCACAGGATCCTGGTTATTTATATTATTGCCTTCTTTGTAATCTTTTTCTGGAGTGCTTATGAACAGGCCGGTTCATCGCTCACCTTTTTTGCGGATGAACAAACCGACCGGAATATTTTCGGGATTCTGCTACCTGCAAGTTTTTTCCAGGTAGTTAATCCTGTATTCATTATCATCATTGCACCCATTCTCGTTTCCATCTGGTCGTTTTTGGATAAACGGGGTAAAGAACCCATCTTCTCTGTAAAACAGGCAATAGGACTTGCGATGCTTGCTTTAGGTTATTGGTTTATTGCTTTGGGAGTAAAAGGCATTCAGCCCTGGGAAAAAGTAAGTATGTTCTGGCTTACCGGTTTGTATCTGATACATACGGTTGGAGAGTTATGTCTGTCGCCTATCGGATTATCCATGGTAGTAAAAATGGCCCCGGTGCGATTAGCATCCCTGATGATGGGTGTTTGGTTTTTAAGCAATTCGTCGGCCAATAAATTTGCAGGTAATTTAAGTGCATTGTATCCTCAGGAAGTAAAAATGGAATCGCTTGTAAAAGCTGAACCCGGTTTAATTAGTCAGATTGTAGCCAACCCCATTGATACCAATGTTAAGAATATGACCGCAAAAGATTTTGTAAGTTTACCTTCGGCTCATGTTAAATTTGAAAAAGAAAAACTTGTATCCCTTGAAATGGACTCAGGTAAAAAAGAAGTTTCTGTATACCATATCAAACTCATCCGGATTGTAAACTCACAATTTAATAACGCTGTGGTAAGCTCTGATGGAAAATATTTATTGGGTTATAAGAAAATTGTAAAGAAGACCGAAGGCATTGAAAACATTACCGAAAAAGTGGAGATCTGGAATCTGCAACCCACCAAACCAAAATTTTTAGGATCCACCATAAACAACCTGTACGACTTCTTTATGATTTTTGTTTATATGGCAGGTGCAGCAGCCATTTTGTTATTTGGAATCAACAAATGGCTGGTTAAGTTAATGCATGGAATCAGGTAAATAATTTCGCTTACCTTTTTCCTTTAAAGCTTTTCCAATATAAACCGTGTCATGCGGTCGTATAAATGATAACGGGTTTTGCCTCCGCTGATTCCATGGTTTTTATTGGGATAAAATTCAGAATCAAAACGAATACCTTTCTTTACCATCATATCTACCATTTCAACCGAATTCTGAAAATGCACATTATCATCGGCGGTACCGTGAATCAACATGTAGTTTCCTTTAATTTTATCCACATGATTGATGGGTGAATTGCTGTCGTAGTTTGAACCATTTTCCTGAGGCGTGCGCATAAAACGTTCGGTATAAATATTATCGTAGTAACGCCAATTGGTAACCGGGGCAACCGATATGGCTGACTTAAAAATATCATTCCCTTTACTAATGCCCAAACCGGCCATATAACCTCCGTAGCTCCATCCCCATATTCCTATGCGCGTAGAATCCACATAGGGCAATTTGGCCAGTTGTTTGGCTGCGTAAATCTGATCTTCTATTTCAAATTTTCCAAGATTCAGATAAGTACATTTTTTAAATGCTTCGCCTTTAAAACCCGTTCCCCTGCCATCAACCGAAACAATAATATACCCTTGTTGAGCCAGCATCTGGTTCCAGAAATACCCACCGCCACCCCAGCGATTCACAACGGTTTGCGAACCGGGTCCGCCATAAACGTACATCAATACCGGATATTTTTTTGAAGCATCAAAGTTTAATGGCAAAATGGTAAACATATTCATAGGCTGACCCAACGCATTATTCAGGGTACTCAAACTTGCCTGAGATAAGTTATAGCCTTTCATTTTATCTGTCAGTGCTTTATTGTCTTCAAGGGTGCGAATTAATTTGCCATTTTGATCCAGTAAATGATAAGAAGGAGGTGTATTTATATTGCTGTATGCATCTAAAAAGTAGGTATAATCACTGTTAAAATTTGCCGAATGCCAACCCTGAGTTTGGGTAACCTGAACCTTTTTCTTGCCATTTAAACCCACACTGTAAATATATCTTTCAGTTGCACTTAGTTCAGATGAACTGTACCATACCCGTTTATTTTTTTCGTCCAGTCCATAAAAATTATCTATATCATAATTACCTTTTGTAAGTTGTTTTTGCATTTTGCCTTTCATATCAAACAGGTATAAATGGTTGAACCCATCCCGTTCACTGCTGATTAAAAAAGTTTTGCCATCCTTTAAAAAAGTCAGGTTATCGCTAATGTCAACATAGTAATTATTGGTTTCGGTATAAATAATATCCGACTTACCCGTTTGCGTATTGGCCAGCAGCAACTCGAGTTTATTTTGTAAACGGTTTAAACGCTGTATGCATAAAATATTATTGTCGCGGGTCCATTGGATTCGGGGTAAATAGATATCTGTTTCCTTGCCTGTTTCCATTTCGGCAATCAGTTCTGTTTTCAGATCATAAACAAATATATTCACCAGCGAATTGCACTCTCCTGCTTTTGGATATTTAAATTTTTCCTGCTTCGGATATAAAGTACCATAAAGGGCCATTTCATATTCAGGCACCTTGCTTTCATCAAACCGGTAAAAGGCAATTTTATCTCCGCCCGGACTCCAGGCAAAACCTTTCGACATCGAAAATTCTTCTTCATAAACCCAATCGGTTGCGCCATTAATCACCTGGTTTACTTTACCGTCTTTGGTAATTTGTGCTTCTATGCTTCTGTTCAAATCGTAATAATACAAATCATTTTCTTTTACATAAGCCAGTTTGGTTCCATCGGGGGAGAAACTTGCGTAGCGAACCTTTTCAGCAATGGGTTTAAGCAATTTTTTGTTTTGAATATTATATACATAATAAATACTCCGGCTGCTGTGGCGGTATATAAATTCGGTTTCCGTACCAATTAATAAACGGGTTTCATCTTCACTGAAATGAAAATTATTTAAGTCGATACCTACCCCGTTATTTGCATCTTTCACATCCTGATATTTTACGAGCGTATCCACACATTTCCCCGTTGCAAATTCATATTTCAGCAAATATTGTTTATCATTTAAATTACAATAATACCTGCCATCGTTTAAAGAGGTAAATCCCGAAACTCCTTTTGAAGAAAAAGTTCCCTTGCCATAAATATCTTCGAGGGTAATGGTGTTCTGACCCAAAACCATTTGAAAGGTAATTGCTATAATGCCTAGCGTAAGTTGTAATTTATTTTTCATTACCGTATAATTATCAATTTTTAAATAATATTTAAGGTGCAAATGAATGGTTTTCCTCTCAGAATACAAAGGCATTGATGGAACCCATGCCTTTGATATATGCCTTTTTATTATATTCGCGCCATGCAATACAATCCGGTTACAAGCGAACAAATTAAGGTATTTGAAGAAATACTGGGCAAGGGCTATGTGATAAAAGGCAAGGAAGAAACTGAAGTTTATTCCATGGACCATACCGAGGACCTGAAATATTTCCCCGAAGTGGTATTAAAGCCTGCGAATACCCTTGAGGTTTCACGTATCCTTACGTATTGTAATGAGAACCTGGTTCCGGTAACTGCCCGTGGGGCCGGCACGGGTTTAAGCGGAGGTGCGCTTCCTATTTTTGGAGGAGTTGGATTGAGCATGGAACGTTTTAATAAAATACTTGAAATTGATGAAAGAAACTTTCAGGTTACGGTTGAACCGGGTGTGATTAATGAAGCGCTGCAAAATGCATTGAAAGAAAAAGGATTGTTTTATCCTCCCGACCCAGCCAGCAAAGGTTCCTGTTTTTTAGGCGGCAATATTGCACACAGCAGCGGCGGACCCAGGGCTTTAAAATATGGCACCACCCGCGATTATGTATTAAATCTGGAAGTAGTATTGGCCAACGGTGATATCATTGAAACCGGTGCAAATACTTTAAAATATTCAACCGGTTATAACCTTACCCATTTGATGATTGGCAGTGAAGGTACCCTGGGTATCGTTACCAAAATAGTTTTTAAGCTGATCCCATTGCCCAAAAATACTTTATTGATGCTGGCGCCCTTTGCCTCTCCTGAGTTGGCCTGTACTGCAGTAAACGGCATATTTCTGGCGGGCTGCAATCCGTCGGCCTGCGAGTTTGTGGAGCCCGATGGGTTCAGGCTTGCTGCAGATATGCATAAGATGCACTTTGAAATTGCTCCTGAAGTTGAGGCTTATTTGCTTATTGAAGTAGATGGCAATGATTTGGATTTAATGATGCTTGAGTGTGAAAAAATAAGTGAAGTGCTTTATGCGCATGCTGCCCTTGATGTATTGTTTGCAGATACCTATGAACAAAAAGAATATTTTTGGAAACTGAGAAGAAGCATTGGGGAAGCTACAAAACATAACAACACATATAAAGAAGAAGACACGGTTGTGCCCCGTGCCGAATTGCCCGTATTATTTAAGGGTGTAAAAGAAATCGGTAAACGTTATGGGTTCAGAACGGTTTGTTTTGGACATGCAGGCGACGGCAACCTGCATGTAAATATTTTAAAAGACCAACTGAGTGAAGCTTTCTGGAATACAGAACTGGATAAAGCCATCACCGAAATATTTGAGCTTTGCAAAAAACTCAAAGGCACCATCAGCGGTGAACATGGAATTGGTTTGGTTCAAAAGAAATACATGCATATTGTAATGCCAACACACCAATTGGAACTGATGCGAAAAATAAAACTGGCTTTTGACCCCAACTATATATTGAACCCGGGGAAGATATTTTGATATAACAGTTTATATAGTGCCTGAGAATATTTATTACTCTTGACAGTTTTTCTTATCACAAATTAATAACACATTCCTTTCTGGGCAGTTATTTTTTGTTCATGTAATGATCGAAATTCTTAATATAGTCATCAAGATTCTCGCTTAACTTTTTTTTATATTCAGCTACAAAATATTCAATGGTTTCCTCTTTTGCATCTTGCATTTCCTTGGCATTTCTCCAACCCGCCGCACTCACCCATGCATTAAAGCGAGCAACACTATACATCATAGATGCACTTACCTCACCCTTACTGCCTGTTGCAAGTTGTTCATTTGACAGGTGGATATGTTCATCTGCCCGATTATAAAATTTATCATCAATTTCAGTCATATTTTCTTCGTTTATTGTTTGTTGGTTCTAAATTGTGTTACTATTTTGTTGTTTATTTTATTCTGTTCGCAAAATCTTTTCCATCTTCCTTCCTTTCGCCAATTCATCTACCAATTTGTCTAAATACCTTGTTTGCTGTGTTAATGGATTTGCAATTTCCTCTATTCTGTAACCGCAAATAACTCCTGTGATAAGATAAGCTTTCGGATTCAATTTCGCTTTTTTGAAAAATTCTTCAAATGTCACTTTCTTATCGATCAGTTCCTGTAATTTTTTGTCATCAAAACCCGTCAGCCACTTTATCACCTGATGTAATTCTTCTTTGGTTCTGCCCTTGGTTTCCACTTTTGTGATATAGTGTGGATAGACAGAAGCAAAAGTCATCTTCGCTATTCGCGCATCGTTCGGCACATCGTGCCCTACTCTATCTGCAATTTTTCCGGACATAATATCAAATTTAGTAATTATTTTGATGCTTTCTTTATTTACTTTTTAAGTCTTTATCAACCCTCGCAATTGGGAATCGAAGCCGCAAAACTTTCAGCCGAAACGAAATTCGAAGTAAAAGAAAAAGTTTCAATTTACAACACACACAATAGCTGGGTTCTCCCGCTTTATGGTGGGACAGGCTGTTCAATACAGAGTTCAAAGTCCGTCCTTCAGGCGCTTATGACAAAAGTATTTGGAAGAATATGCTTTCTAAATTACAATCCAGCCTTCAGTTGGATCTGCTGTTATACGTATTCCAAGGTATTTAATATACTCCAAAGCAATCTGAAAACCAATTTATCCATGGTCCTAAAGATTATATTACTTTGTTATTCGAATTGATTCATTTTTTGAAATACTTTTTCCTTTATGAAAAAATGAAAACTGATTAATTTTGACATTTGGATCGTCACTATGGCAATCATTAGATTCCTCTTTTGACTTTTTTATTTTAAAATCAGATAATGTATCCTTGTCGGTTTGCCAATTAAATATCAAGTTACAATTATCAAAATAACTATCATAACGCCCAAAATGCCTTGAATTGCTGCTTGGTGTGTTGTCTGTTATAATTTCATTAAATGTGCGAGCTTCATGAGCCCAAAGTATTTCACGCATTGAAAAGGTATCTATTAATGTCACGTTTGATTTATCAATGCGATAAACATAAATACTATTAATTTCAGCTAATGAAAACCCCACAAATTCAACGGGGATTTGAACAATCTCGCCGACTCTTAAACTCTTATCGCACTGTTTTTTGCAACAAAAAAATGAAAATAAAAGTAGAAGGCTTAATAGAAAATATTTCATACTTAACAATATTGTATGCTTAGTCAAAAATAAAAAAATTAAATTAAGATTCTAAATTCCTGAAATGGTTTCGCTTGGGTTAAATTCAATGGCAGAATGAAAAAAACCTATCCACATAGCGGTTAGTGAAACTAACGATTATGATTGGCAAAAACAAATTTATATTGATGTATTTTTTAAAACAAAAATTAATAGATGGAATATGCATCCTATTTGTTAAAGCTAAAGTGAAAACCTACATTTTTCACAACCTGACGGTTTCGGCATATGGGTTGTTTTGGATTTGATACCACACCCCGATAGCTATCGGAGCTAGCCACATACACTCACTTCGAAAGTAGATATAACTTTGGGGAAAGACAATACCAAAATTAACTATATATCCTGTTGTACAGTGGGAATTATTTTTTCAACATCAGTCCATTCAGTATTCCTAATACTGTCATTTCAATTAAACCGGTTAATACAACGTAAATTAATGTTTGAATTGGAATATTATACATCATCCAACTCGAAATGGCCCCCATCATAACTCTAAAAAACCAGATTCCCAAACCATATGACAATCCTTTTATTATTCCAATCTCAGAGGGTAAAGCCGGTTTAATTAGTATGAAAATCGAACTTATTATGAAACCATAAAGTAAATCAATTCCAAGGCCCATAAGAACATTTATTGATTGTTTTGCAATGGGTTTATAGCATTCCATTAATTTAACGGCAAATGGATTTGCATTGATTAATCCATCCATCAGTCCAAACAATAATCCGGTTAAAACCGCTGTGATTATAAATCTTTTCATTTTATTTCGTTCTCCGCATAGGATGCCTGTAAAGTGAGACTTTCAATGCTTACGATAAAATTGAATGAAAAGTGATTTTTAGAATATGATGGATGTCACTGCCGAACGTGATTATTATCAATTATCAGGATACTATGGAGTTGTTGTTGAATGTATCAAAGTCCCTAGTCTAAGAATAATTTTCAAGCATTTGGAGTGACGTTTTCTGGGCAACTGCTGTGGTGTAACGAAGCCACAAATCTATCAGTTTAACAGAATCCATTAGTGAAACAAATGTATCAAATTTAATGTCAAAAGCCATAACAATTGCCCAGTGTTACAGGATGGCGTTTACACCAGGCGGTCCTCACATGTGATACTTCGCAAACCTTTAAGATTGTCCTGCACAAGTGTCCCCGGAAAATGTATCTGTTCATAATAATTTTGTGTCCCGTTATAGCTTTTGTCACTTTTTTGCTTGGCCAAAAAAGTAACCAAAAAAGGCCACCAACGAAGCCAACTACTAAACTTTTTTGTCGCACTGGCCAACGCCACACGGGCCAAAAGTTTAGCAGTTCGCTCCTTCGTTGGATCCCAGCTGCACGTTAAATGTCAAAATCTTTTTCCCAATTCTGGCTTTGACAAATAGCCGGAATCTCAACTCACTCCTGTAATGGTTGCAGTTGCAGCAGCTGTACTTGTGTCACTTCTCAGTCCCAGTAACGAATATAACCAACCGAAACTAATGCACCAAATTAGAACAAAAGTGGCCATTGAAATTGCAACCTGTTATTGGATGGTAGTACAACGCAAATGATTATACTTTTGTCAACCTGGATTTATCCATAAGTCGAAAAATATTTTTCTTGTTAAGTTGTATTTAATATTAAAAAAATAATGCCAACCGTCATAAACAAATACAATCTTTCGTTTCCAATAACCCTCATTTTCAATTTTACTGTCGTAAAAACAATTTATATAAACAATCGTATCCTTATTTGATGTCATATAGCCATAATATTGTTTGATGTAGGAATTTAAATTATTAGCGATAAAGCTGTCTCTTTCTTTGATAAATTGTTTTAGTTCAGATTCAATTCGAATCGCTGTCGAAGGGCTTAACATATAGCTTTTGGCATTAAAGTCATTAGCGATAACATGCAATGGGTTCTTTTCGTAGTTACTGTCGAGTTGGCTTCTAAATTTAAATTTCTTACCCAAAATAACACCTTCTATATTTCCTGTCTTAAATACTAAGTTGCTATCAGGTAAAATAATTTCAGTCTTTATTTGGGCGTTTGTTAAAATTTTAAGAAACACAAAAAAAACTGTAAAGAATATTTTTTCTATTTTCATTACTGAAGTTGCTTTTAATTTCTACTCCGTGCGAAACAGTTTGCAAATTTTCGATGGCAGGGCAAGTTACCTCAAATTCCGGTTAGAAAGCAAATTTTTGGTTACAACCAATACTGTCCGGGAATCACGTCAGACCTGCTATTGCAAATGTACTGTTAGAAGCAGTATTTATTGTATCAAAGCAAACTTGAATCATTACTAATTCTAATTATTTCTGCCTCTGTAATACCATTTACCAAAATATATTTTAGTTTTTGTCGAATAGCAAATCGTTTAAGTTGCTTTGGAATCACATAAACAATATTTTCTTCAGGCATACCTTTTTTCAACAGCTCTTTATTGTCAATAAAAACAACTGCTTTGCGGAAAGTGTTCGGAAAGTGTTTTCTAACAATCATTGCCATAATTCCAGATTGATTATAACCGCAAACCATGATCGAGGTATCGATAATGTTGTTTCTACCAATAAAAATATCTGTCAATGCTTTAAGTTGTCTGGCTCTGATTGTTGTGTCAACTGAAATATTCCATTGTTCGGTCGATTCTAAATAAGGATTGATTGTTACCCACTTATTTTTGCTTAGATATTTTACCCAAGTCAATGAAAATGTGTCCTGAGTATTTGGGGCATTATTTGTCAACCAAACCATCAGAGGATGCTCATAAACTTTCTCCATCTTGTCTGGCCAATCAAATCCATAATATAAGGTGTCATTCAGTCCTGTATACATCTGTCCTAAATAATACTTCGACCAGTCAGGATGTCGTTGTCCAACTGCGACAGATGTCGAAAAAATCAATAAGATGAATATTGTCGGTTTGAGTTTCATTAAATATTGCTGCTAACGCCTGAATGTGAAAAAACTGTAGACGGTAAGTAATAATGCACGATTTTTGGCAATTAGGAATGCAGAGTTTTTGGCAACAATGCTACACAACTTTCGGTAACATGAATACACAACTTTAGCTAAAAGTTTTGGTTAATTTTTTTTAAGATTCAAAAAA